>CAYQDM010000001.1:0-149726 GCA_964416305.1 uncultured Acidaminobacter sp.
GCGCGTAGTGGACTTGCACCACCAAGTTATCGCCCATGCCGGGCGCACCAAAAAAAGCCCGTTGCCATTTTATGGTAACGGGCTTTAATTTATTAAGTTGTGTGAGTAAACCTGTAAGCCGAGTTCTGTATTTGACAATCATCTATCTAGGCCCATCGTTGCCGGAGGGCTCAAGCGACCTACCAACCGGGGGGAGCGAGCAACTCCCTTCTCATCCCGTACTTGGTCTTGCTCCAGGTGGGGTTTACAGAGCCGTCCAGTCACCTGAACGCTGGTGAGCTCTTACCTCACCATTCCACCCTTACCGCAGCAGTGGCCGAAGCCAGCCTGCTGAGGCGGTATCTTTCTATTGCACTTTCCTTGGAGTCGCCTCCACTGGGGATTACCCAGCACCCTGCTCTATGGAGCTCGGACTTTCCTCGTACTTTCGCACGCGATTGTCTGGTTTACTCACTTGTCTATTATAGGCTGTATTATACTAAAAAGCAATGGAAAAAGGATTAATCTGTGTTTCAGAGATCACAACCCTGGCTTCGTACCCCTTCTGTTCCATGTCCTCCATAAGTTGGGCTGCCATGCGGCTTACAAATGGAAGCTCTGTCTCGCAATGTCCTGCATCAATCAGATGAACGCCGAGGGCTAGCGCCGCTTGGGCATCGTGATATTTTACATCTCCCGTTATGAGCAGATCACAGCCTGCCGCTGCAGCCTCTTTGTAAAAAGAAGCTCCTGCGCCAGGCACTACTGCGATTCGGTGAACCAGCGCTTCCGGCGGCCCGATCATTCGCGTCCCCGGTGCTTTTAACGCGGCTTTGACTTTAGACGCCCACTGCGCCAGTTTAAGATTCTGAACGGCATCAGATGCAGCCACTGCCACAGCCCCAAAACCAAAAACTTTCTCCGGTGACTTTAATGGCCAAAGATCATAAGCCGGAACTTCATAGGGATGAGCGTCCAGCATGGCTTTGATGGTCTCTCTGACGCGGCCCTGGGATACCAAAACCTCAATCTTGGTCTCTTCGACACTTTCGCGGATGCCCACCGAACCAACGGCCGGCCGCGCACCTTCCAGAGGTAAAAATGTCCCTACACCTTGATAACTGAAACTGCACTCCGCATAAGTACCCAGACGACCTGCACCGCTCTCAAACAATGCCTTTGAAACACTTTCAGCATCTGCCGCCGGCACATATACCGACAGTTTGAATAGTGGCTCGCTAAAGACGTCACCCATAGTATCAACGCGTTCCAGCTCAAGTGCCTCCAGGAGCGCATCCACTGAACCGCCCGGCGCTGCGTCAGCGTTTGTATGGGCGACGTAAACACCAATTCTGGCCGCTGTGAGCTTTCTAATCATGGCCTCCACAGGGCTGCTCTCTGTCAGCCTCTTTAACGGTTCAAAAATTAGCGGATGATGACATAAGATCAGGTCTGCGTTGACATCTATAGCTTCCTGAACCACTGCAGGTGTAACTTCCAGCGCAACCAGAATTTTATTGACAGCGCTGTTAGGATTGCCAACCTGGAAGCCTACATTATCCCAATCCGCTGCCAGTGAAAGCGGATACCGCTCTTCGATAAGCTTGACTATTTTCTTTGAGTTGACAAGCATGCCTGTGCCTCCTTCAATAGTTTCAAGCGCGCTTCAAAGGCATGAAGCTCGGTCGTCTCAGCATCCTTAGCCTGCGCCAGAGCACGGATGACATTTTCTGTCTTTTGGATTCTGTGCGCCAGATAGTTCATTGAAATCTCATCCTCCGGCCTAAACATAGTCACACCCAGTTCCGCGATTTTTTGCTCGATAGATTCAAGACGCTTTCCTGTATAGTGGACTGAAAAAATCTCGTAAAATTTCTGACCTTCCTGAGCGACTTGCTCTTCCAGGATCTCGAATCCATTTTGGAGCAGCCACACCCTCAGCTCGCGAATTGCCACCATGGGCTGCAGCACTAAACATTTAAGCGATTGCACCAAAGGGAGAGCTTCCAGAATCAAGTCGCGGATCAAAAATCCGCCCATCCCTGCCAAAACCGCTGAATCGACCTCTCCTATTTGATAGACGTCAAAGCCGGAACCCAGTCGGACTTCGATCAGATCCTCCAGACCGGCCGCAGCGACAACACTCTTTGCATTCTCAACCGGTCCTGCGTGAACATCACTGGCTATGACCATGCTGGCACGACCCGATCTAATAAGCTCTACCGGAACATACGCATGGTCGCTTCCAATATCCGCCACTCGAGCCCCTGTGGGGACCATTGCGGCAACTGTTCGCAGTCTTGGGGTCAATCTTGGTTTCACAGTCTTGCCTCCTTTAATCGACGAAAGGAAATTGGCGTCACAAATAAGCCAGTGTTCGGCTTTTGCTGCACCAATTTCCTTTCACAGAGCCGGGGCTCTCCCGGCTTTTCAAATTCATAACAACGCTATCAGACCCTCTGACGCCTGCCGCTTATGATTTACTCCAAATAATCCTTGAGCTTTTTGCTGCGGCTAGGGTGCTTCAGCTTTCTCAGCGCCTTGGCTTCTATCTGACGAATCCGTTCACGGGTCACGTCGAACTGCTTACCCACTTCCTCCAGGGTACGGGCGCGGCCGTCCTCAAGTCCGAATCTAAGTTTCAGGACCTTTTGCTCCCTTGGTGTCAGCGTCTCAAGAACCTCCATGAGCTGTTCCTTAAGCATGGAAAATGCTGCTGCATCAGCCGGTGCAGGCGCATCATTGTCCGGTATGAAGTCCCCCAAATGGCTGTCTTCCTCTTCACCGATTGGAGTCTCCAGAGACACGGGCTCTTGAGCGATCTTCAAAATCTCTCTGACCTTTTCAACACTCATGTCCATTTCTGCCGCGATTTCCTCCGGCTTAGGATCCCGTCCGAGATCCTGAAGGAGCTGCCTGGACACTCTGATTAACTTATTGATGGTCTCCACCATATGCACCGGTATCCGGATGGTTCTGGCCTGATCCGCAATAGCACGGGTGATGGCCTGACGAATCCACCAGGTGGCATAGGTTGAGAACTTGTAACCTTTTCTCCAGTCAAACTTCTCAACTGCTTTAATCAGTCCCAGATTGCCTTCCTGGATCAGATCGAGGAACAGCATGCCTCGCCCAACATAACGCTTGGCAATGCTGACGACCAGTCTGAGGTTCGCCTCGCAGAGCTTTTTCTTTGCCTCTTCGTCGCCTTCCTCCATGCGCTTTGCCAGTTCAATCTCTTCGTCACCTGACAGGAGCGGCACTTTTCCAATCTCTTTGAGATACATCCGCACAGGATCGTCAATGCTGATTCCTTTTGGAAGCGACAGGTCCTCAACGTCAACCTCCACCTCTTCCGCGTTTTCGTCCTCTTCAATCAGAGGCTCATCATCCAGCAAATCCTTTTCGCCAATGACCTCAATGCCCATGGAAGCCAACGAGTCATAAATATCTTCAATCTGATCCTTGTCGATGTCGAGTTCCGATAAGCCGTCTTCGATTTCCGAATAGGTAAGATTGCCTTTCACTTTCCCCTTATTCGCCAGCTCTTTGACGGTATCAAGATGCTGCGGATCTATCTTAGCCAATCGACGTCCCTCCTCTCAAGGAATCTCTTTCCTTGACCGCTTCTGTTTTCATCTTTTTCAATTCCATTTCCTTTCTGATCAAAACGAGTTTGAGATGTGAGACCTCCGACTCGCTGAGCGCGGTTGCCGATGGTTGTTCAAGCTTCTCTCTCTCAGCTCTGAGCTCTGCTATTTGAGCATCCAATTTTGCCAATTTATAATGGATCCTGGTCACCATGGCTTCACGCGCGAGATTTTCACTCACAATGCTGTTTCTTGCCACCTGGTCCAGTCGTATGGCCGTTTCCAAATCAAACATCTCTACGATCTCATCATGTCCTACAGTGTCATAAACCCTGTAATACAACTCCAGCCTTTTGATGAGATCCTTTATGTCCGAATTCTCAAGCTGATCCGAATCCAGATCCGTACAGATGAGATCAAATGCGGACTTACTTCTTAGAGCAATTTCCAATATTTTTTTCTCAAGCTCAAGAATAGCATTATATTGTGTGGGATCAATGGAGACTTTCTCTATCTGCTTCTTGGCCTCGTATTGCGGTCGAGCTTTGGAAAAGCCGTAAACTTCCCTATAAATGGCGTTTGAGTCATACGACTGATCTTTTGCCACGTAATCTATATAATAACTTTTTTCGACCTCGCTGTCGAGACCCCTTATGATCATTGCCACATTTTTTAAATACTCAAGCTTTTCACTCGGTGAATTCAGGTTGTATTTGTGTTTGGCAGCCTGAATTAGGAATGTCGTCGCAGGGTCAGCTTCATGAACCAGCTTCAGAAAAGCCTGGGCACCGTTTTTTCTGACATAATCATCCGGATCCTGCCCAACCGGAAGCGTCAGCACCCTTAACTTGGCCTTCAACGCCTTCAAGATACCGACACCTCTCAGAGCGGCTTTTCTTCCGGCTTCATCCCCATCAAAACACAGCGTCACCTCATCCACATAGCGGTCGAGGACGCGGGCATGAGCTTCCGTCAAAGCAGTCCCCAGGGTGGCGACGGCATTGGTGATCCCGGCCTGATGAAGCATGATCACATCCATGTAGCCTTCTACCACAATGACACTGCGCAGTTTGCCCAAGGCTTCCTTAGCCTGCAGGATCCCGTAAAAAGCGGTACCCTTGCTAAAAATGACCGACTCAGGTGAGTTGAGATACTTGGGCATATCCTCTCCAATAGCCCGTCCGCCAAAACCAATAATATTTTGACGCTGATCCAGGATAGGAAAAATCAGTCGATTCCGGAATTTGTCGTAATAACCGCTGCCGTTTTTACGCCGGTCCACCAAACCCACTTGCAATAAATAGGGGTGCTGCTGAGGCTCCATGTAATCTGTCAAAGCTTGCCACGCATCCGGTGCGAAACCCAGACCAAACCGTCTGGCGGTCAGTGGTTCAATGCCCCGCTTATTCAAATAAGCCTGAGCAGCAAGATCTTCCTTCAGCTTTCTCAAATAAAAAATGGCAGCTTCCCTGTTGATCTGATATAAGGTTTTTTTCAGTGTTGCTGTCTCCTGCTCTTGAGCAGAATTCTGAACTTTATAGCGATCCAGATCCAAACCATAGCGCTCGGCCAAGGCTTCAACTGCATCAATAAAATCCAGGTTTTCCATGGCCATATAGAAGGCAATGGCATCCCCGCCTGCGCCACAGCCAAAACAATGGTACCGGTGCTTTTCCTCAGTAACGACAAAGCTTGGTGTTTTTTCATTGTGAAACGGACATAGCCCCTTATGATTTTTGCCGGTCCTTTTCAGCTCAACGTAACGGCCCACAAGGTCGACTATATCCACGCGCTCCAGCAGTGCTTCCGCAACTTCATTTGTATACTTAGACATATTGTACCCACTTTTCTAATGAAAAAATCCCGAGTAAGGACCTGTTGTGAATATTTATAATGTACTGGATGTTTCTTTACCCAGCTGCAGGACACGCAGCCTTAAGTCTCTGGTCTAATAGTATGTTTGGCTTTCACGATAATAAGAATTCAACGTGTAAAGGTAATTTCCTTCAATTTTTTTGAGTTTTAAAAAATGTTTTTCCGGATCTGAGCAGTTGACGTCACTGTCAACGTCCAACCTTTCCCGTATACACGATTTGATAATTTCAATGATGCATGTTCAAGTCCAAAAGTCCGGAACAAAAAGATTTTGATATTGCTGAACCGCATAGCGATCCGTCATGCCAGAAACATAATCTTTCACTGCTTCTATGCCTTCCGATCCCTGAAAAAGTTCGAAGTATTCCTGAGGCATCTCTGAAGGATGGTCGCGATAATACTCATACAACATTCTGAGCACTACACGCGCTTTCTTTTCTTCTTTTTTGGCATCCAAATTGAGATACACATGGTCAAACATGAACTGCCTGAGCCCAATAAAAGCTTCATTAATTTCAGGACTGAATGAAAGCCGGTCCGAACCTCTGCTCTGATTCACGACATCTACGATCAAAGTATTAATTCTTTGGCTATGAGATGTCCCTAATGTTTTCAGGTACACCTCAGGCAGTTCCGACAACTCTATAACCCCAGCCCGCAGCGCATCATCAATGTCATGATTGATGTAGGCAATCCTGTCGCTGAAAGACACCGCCTGCCCTTCGAGGGTCTGTGGTTTTTTTCCGCCGCTGTGACTGAGAATCCCGTCCCGCACTTCATGGGTAAGATTCAAGCCCCGCCTTCCATCCGATCTGATTTCAAGCAAATCCACAACCCGCAGGCTCTGAGCGTTGTGGTCGAATCCGCCCGGATGGATTTGATCAAGCTCCATTTCCCCGCAATGCCCAAAGGGCGTATGTCCTAAGTCATGGCCAAGGGCAATTGCTTCAGTAAGGTCTTCATTAAGGCGAAGTGTTCTGGCTATGGTTCGTGCGATTTGCGACACATCCAGCGTATGGGTCAGCCGCGTTCTATAATGATCTCCCTCTGGTGAAAGAAAAACTTGTGTCTTATGTTTCAGGCGTCTGAAAGCTTTTGAATGCAGGATCCTGTCGCGGTCCCGTTGAAATACGGTTCTTAAAGCGCACTGATCCTCTTGAATTTGCCTACCATGGGAGTCTGAAGCGCGCATGGCGTGCTCAGACAGCACCAACCGTTCAATCGCTTCTGTCCGCTCTCTAATGGTCATGAACCGCACCTCCATTTATAACGCTCGCTAATAATTCGCTGAAGAAGTCCAAGAATCCTTTATTTCCAAAATCTTTTTTCAGTATTTCTTTAGGGACGACTGAAAAGAGAGGGAGAAGTGCCCCTTTCTATGAAGTCAAACCAGACTTCTCAAGGCACCTTCTCCCTCTCTGACTATAGGTTTAAATTGTTGCCGATGGTCTCAAAAACTAAGACCCTCTCTTCACTACAAATTAATGCCTGTTTTACTTTCGCCTTTTTTAGCTTTAATGGCCGCCTGGGCAGCAGCCAGCTTGGCGATTGGTACGCGATAAGGCGAGCATGACACATATTCAAGGCCAATCTCGTGGCAGAATTCAACGGATTTTGGCTCTCCGCCATGTTCACCGCAAATACCGAGCTTAATCTCCGGCCGAGTTTGACGACCGAGCTCTATCGCCATCTTCATAAGTTTTCCAACGCCTTTCTGATCGATAGTTTGGAATGGATCTTTTTCAAAGATCTCCTTATGACGATATTCCGACAAGAATTTTCCGGCGTCATCTCTTGAAAAGCCAAGAGTCATTTGTGTCAAGTCATTGGTGCCAAAGGAGAAGAATTCAGCATGCTTGGCAATATCATCCGCCAACAGCGCAGCCCGAGGCACTTCGATCATGGTGCCGACTTTATAGTCAACCTCAACGCCTTGTTCAGCTAAAACCTTATCAGCAGTCGTTCTTACAAGCAAGTCCAGAATCTCCAGTTCTTTTTCAAACCCAACCAGCGGAATCATGACCTCCGGTTTGACTTTCAATCCCAGACGCTTGACTACATCTGCCACAGCTTCGAACATTGCCCTGACCTGCATTTCATAGATCTCAGGATAGGTGATAGCCAAACGGCAGCCGCGATGACCCAGCATAGGGTTAAACTCTTTCAAATCATTGACAACAGATTTCAGCTCAGCAGCTGATATTTTCATATCCTTAGCCAACGCTTCAATGTCCTTGTCTTCATGAGGCAGGAATTCATGCAGTGGAGGATCCAGAAGGCGGATCGTGACCGGCCGCTCGCCCATTGCTTCAAAGATGCCTATAAAGTCACTCTTCTGAAATGGCAGCAGATGATTCAGCGCTTCCTTGCGTTCTTCATAAGTCTTCGAAACGATCATGCGGCGAACGACCGGAATGCGCTCTTCTTCGAAGAACATATGCTCCGTCCTGCAAAGGCCAATCCCTTCCGCACCGAATTTAACCGCGACTTTTGAATCTCTGGGATTATCAGCATTTGTTCTCACTTTAAGAACTCTGTGTTTGTCCGCCCAACCCATAAGTTTGCCAAAGTTCCCGGTCAACTCGACTTCCTTTGTCTTGATCTTTCCAAGAAAGACTCGGCCATTATTGCCATCCAGCGAGATGTATTCGCCTTCTTTGACAATCAGCCCATTCACATGGAATTGCTTTGCATATTCTTCCACTTTAATCTCACCGCATCCGGCGACACAACATTTGCCCATGCCGCGGGCCACGACAGCAGCGTGAGAGGTCATACCCCCACGGGAAGTCAGAATTCCAACACAGCTGACCATACCTTCAATGTCCTCAGGTGAGGTTTCCTGTCTCACCAAAACTGCAGGAATTCCTTTAGCTTGTGCCGCAACGACATCCTCAGCACTGAAGAATACTTGACCACAGGCTGCACCCGGAGAGGCCGGCAAGCCTTTGGCGATTTCCCTTGCATTTGCGAGATCTACGTCATCAAAAGTTGGATGGAGCAACTGATCAATTTGTTCTGGCTGCAGTCTCATGATTGCAGTCTCCTCGTCAATAAGTCCCTCTTCAACGAAATCAACTGCAATGTTGACAGCTGCAGGTGCCGTCCGCTTGCCATTTCTTGTCTGCAGCATGAACAGAGTGCCGCGCTCTATTGTAAACTCAATGTCCTGCATATCTTTATAATGCTGTTCCAGTTTAGTGGAAATCTCTCTGAATTGCTTATATACCTCAGGCATGATGACCTTAAGTTCAGAAATTGGTCTGGGTGTTCGAATGCCAGCGACGACATCCTCTCCCTGAGCGTTAAGCAAAAATTCACCAAAGAAGGCCGGATCACCTGTTGAGGGATTGCGCGTGAAAGCGACGCCCGTTCCGGAGGTCTCACCCATGTTTCCAAAAACCATTTCTTGAATATTGACAGCGGTTCCAAGATTATGCGGGATGTCGTTCAAATTTCTATAAATATTTGCGCGAGGATTGTCCCAGGATTCGAAGACGCTGTTGACCGCCATGATCAACTGAACTGCCGGATCCTGCGGAAACGGCTTTCTGGTTTCTTTTTGAACAATGTCCTTATATGTCTTGACTAAGGCTTTCAAGTGCTCCACTGTCAACTCTGTATCATAAGTAAGTCCATTGCTGCGTTTGGCTGCGTCTAAAGCATGCTCAAAATTGTATTTGGCGACCTTTAAAACAACGTCGCTGAACATTTGAATAAATCTTCGATAACTGTCGTAAGCGAATCTTGGATTCCCTGTCAACGCAGCCAATCCCTCGACTGTCTCATCATTCAGTCCCAAGTTCAGAATAGTATCCATCATGCCTGGCATGGAGAAGACAGAACCGGAGCGAACAGACACCAACAGAGGATTTTCTGCATTGCCTAAAGACTTTGCGGTTATGGCTTCAAGTTTCTTAAGGTATTCAAAGATCTGCGCGTTGACGTCTTCGCCCAAAGATTTTCCGGTTTCATAATAGGCGTTGCATGCCTCTGTCGTGATCGTAAAACCATTTGGCACCGGGAGTCCAATGCGTTTCATTTCGGCCAAATTGGCGCCTTTTCCACCTAAGAGTGACTTCATATCCGCGTTGCCTTCCTCAAAAAAATAAACCCATTTTTTCATTTTACTCACCTCATATCAGCATATTTTTTTTCATGATCTCTACAATGATATTCGCAGTTTCCTCTACCGCTTTGGTTGAAACGTCGATCACCGGACAGCCAAGCTTTTTCATCAATTTGTCCGAATACTCCAGTTCCTCAAGGATACGGCCCAAGTCCGCGTAAGAGGCGTGGCTGTCGAGGCCAAGTGCTTTTAATCGTTCCTGGCGGATTTCATTCAACTTATACGGATTCGTGGTCAATCCAATGATTCGATTGGAAGGGACTTCATAAAGTTCGTCTGGTACAGGTACCTCGGGCACCAGAGGGATATTGGCAACCTTGATGTTTTTATGTGCCAGATACATGCTCAGAGGCGTTTTCGACGTTCTGCTGATTCCTATCAACACAAGATCCGCTTTTTTAACACCTCTTGGATCTTTCCCGTCGTCATATTTAACCGCAAATTCGACGGCTTCAACTTTCTTGAAATAGCGCTCATCCAGCCTATGAACGAGTCCCGGCTCACCGGCTGGCTTCACTCCGAGAAAATTTGAGAAAACACCCACGAGTGGAAGCAGCAGATCCACAGTTGGAATATCGAGTTTTTTGCATTCCTCTGCCAGCTTGTCTCTGAGATATTCGAGAACAGTTGTTATCAGGATGACTGAACGGTGAGCTGAAGCCTCTTCGACGATCTCCATGATCTGTTCCTCGTTAGAGATAAAGGGATACCGTTTGATCTCATACTCATTTCCACCAAACTGCTCAGCTGCAGCGCGCGCCATCATTTCGCCGGTTTCGCCGAGTGAGTCAGAGATGACATAGACATGATATTTCTTACTCAATCCAATCCCCCCCCAAGTTTGTTGCCAATATCAACGAAGAGCTTTGTTATGTTGGTTTTCGAGAACCTTCCGACAATTCTGTATAAAATCTGACCATCTTTAAAAATTTCTTCAACAACCGGCAGTGCGTCAATCTCATGTTCCATGATTTTTCTCGCTGCCTCGACGACAGGATCCGTTGGTGCTACCGTCACGATATTTGGCATTCTAGTCATGATGATACCCACAGGGATCTGATGAATATCACTTCCGCCAATAGCAGCTTTAAGTAAATCTTTCCTGGAAATTACGCCGGACAGATAACGCGCTTCATTGGTGATAAAAATTGAGCCTACATCCTCAAGAAACATTGTGACCACAGCATCATACACAGAGGTGGTATCTGTGATAGCCACAGGCCTTGATTTCAAATCTCCTACCCGGACTGCATTCAGGTAGTCCGCAATTTTCTGCCGTTCAACACTGCCGACATACATATACCCCACCTTTGGTTTGGCTTCCAGCATGCCTGACATGGTCAGCAGATTCAAGTCCGCGCGAATCGCGGATCGCGTGACGTTTAGAAGACTCGCAATGTGTTCACTGGTGATAGGCCCTTGCGTCTTAACTATTTCAAGTATTTCATAGTGACGATTTTTAAGTTCTATATTAATCACCCGCTTTCACTTTAATGTGATGCACTATTTAACACATTGAGACTATTCTACTACACTTTATAAGGGTTTGCATCGTATTTTTCATAATATTTTTGTTTTTTTTCCCATACATTGACATAAATGAAAGCCTCAAAAAGGAAAGAGGAAATCAGCGCAGCAAAAAGTCATGAACCAACTTAGTGCAAACGTTAATTTCCTCTTTTGATTTTATCCTGACAAATGTCTTAGAATTCCTGGCTCTGACGGATCAGTTCCACCAATTCATCGATTGGCACTCTTTTTTGCGTCATTGTATCTCTGTCTCTGACAGTGACTTGGCCATCTTCAAGTGAGTCGAAATCAAAGGTAATGCAAAACGGCGTTCCAATCTCATCATGCCTGCGATAACGCTTTCCTATGCTGCCAGAATCATCATAATCCACCATAAAGTGTTTGGAAAGCAGTTCAAAGACTTTAACCGCATCATCATTCAACTTCTTGGCAAGCGGAAAAATCGCTGCTTTAATTGGTGCAAGCGCAGGATGGAATCTCATAACCACACGCTCAGAACCATCCTCAAGCGTCTCCTCTTCGTAAGCATCAACTAAGAATGCCAGCGTGACACGATCCGCGCCTAGTGATGGCTCTATGCAATATGGCACGTATTTCTCATTAGTCATTGGGTCGATATAACGAAGGTCTTCTCCGGAATGGGTCATATGTGCTTTAAGGTCAAAGTCCGTTCTGTCAGCGATCCCCCAAAGCTCTCCCCATCCAAACGGAAACAGGAATTCAATGTCCGTAGTGGCGTTGGAATAGTGGGAAAGCTCCTCTTTGGCATGGTCTCTGGAACGAATGGAAGTCTCCTTCATATTGAGGTTCTTCAGCCAATCCAGACAAAATTGCTTCCAATAATTGAACCATTCGAGATCCTCCCCAGGGGCGCAGAAAAATTCGAGTTCCATTTGCTCAAATTCCCGCGTCCTGAACGTAAAGTTGCCCGGTGTGATTTCGTTTCGGAAGGACTTGCCGACCTGGGCAATGCCAAAGGGCACTTTCTTTCTTGAAGATCGTTGAACGTTCTTGAAGTTAACAAAAATCCCCTGAGCTGTTTCGGGCCGCAGGTAGATCTGGGTGCTGGAATCTTCGGTAACGCCCTGAAATGTTTTAAACATGAGGTTAAACTGACGAATCCCTGTAAAGTCCTTTTTTCCGCACTCCGGGCATTTAATGCCATGTTCCTGAATATATGCCTCCATTTGCTCTTTCGGCCAACCGTCTACGACGCCTTCCTGGCCTATTTCCATGAAATGATCTTCTATAAGTTTATCCGCCCTGAACCGAGCTTTACATGCCTTACAGTCCATCAACGGATCAGCGAAGCCGCCCACGTGGCCAGAAGCCACCCATGCAGCCGGATTCATCAAAATTGCCGCATCCAGACCAACATTATACTTGGACTCTTGAACAAACTTCTTCCACCAGGCCTTTTTAACATTATTCTTGAGTTCGACACCCAAGGGACCATAATCCCACGTATTAGCCAGACCACCATAAATTTCAGAGCCCGGAAAGACAAAGCCGCGGGTTTTGGATAATGAAACAATTTTTTCCATAGTGACTTTTGACATCAGAAACCCTCCTGTACTGTAATGAATGATCACTTTTCAGAAACCTTAAAAATGTCGGTGCTATGAAGTTCAGATCCGCCCCTCACCGCCGGACTTTTCATCCTATCAAAAAAAGACCCTTTCATCCCGGTTAGGGACGAAAGAGTCTATCTTCCGCGGTTCCACCCTAGTTGGCAAAATGCCCACTTTGAGATGATGCTCCAAAGCGCCTTCAAAGGGATTTCATACCGGACTCGCACCTGACGCCGGCTCTCTTGAATGTCCTCACCTTTTACTATTCTTCTTCTCTGCACCCATTTGAATTTAAATGGATTGTACCACAGGCTTCCCAAGCTTGTCCAGCCGGAAAATCCACACAATGATGTTTTTCAAAACAATGTTTAAAGCTGACTATGAAGGGACAAATTCAAAAATCTCGTCTTGAGATCTCTGTATGAAGTCGCTTCTAAAGATGACACTACTTATGGTGGGCGTTTTTATGGCCCTTATGATCTTCTTCAACTGCACCGTCTTCCATAAAATGTCCTTCACCATAGTAGTGGTCGTCCACTTTCTCGTAGGACTTAATATCCTCTTCATCCACCACAATGGTAACCCCGTCAGGATCATGGGCAAACTCATCCCCCGGATCAACCCCAGCCTCAGAGTCACCGGATTTCTTCAGTTTATCCTTTACGTTCTGAACCGTTTTCTCAGTCGCATCAACAAAATTCTTGAAAGATTCCTCCGTCATGTCATTGAGGTCGAGTACTTCACCGTTTTCCTTGACAACTTTAATGTGGCAACCTGTAGCAACTGCCGCGAGAATACCCGCAATTGTAGCTGTAGTAAATACCAGAGCGGCCACGCCGCCAGCAAGTACCGGTATATTCATGACTTGATTTTCGTTTTTAACCACGAGAATTCGAGTGATGACACCTTTGCTGACGAGTTCTCTCAACTTCTCGATCAAGTCCGTGCCGCGATTGATAAACTCGCTGCGCTGCTTTTCGCCCGTAGACTTCAGTGATTCAATATAGATCACAGCTTCAAGGACGTCTCCATTGCATATTTCCAAGGCTTCTTTGGCAAGTTTGTAATCCGCGTCCGTTCTGTTGCGGACCTCGTCGACCATTTCAATTGTAACTGTGCTCATTTGATCACTCTCCTCAAACTTTTCGTATAGCTTTCAGGAATTCCAAGCTCTTGTAGTCTTGATACCCCAAATGCTGCTTCATAAATCTCATACATAAGATATCCAATTTGCTGATGTATAAACGATTTATTTTTGTTCCCATCAAGACGTCAACGCTTTGCTTGCTGACATAATCCATTATGTTAAACAGCATGCGTCCGATCCGGTCATCACCATCCACCAGACAGTTGCTGCAAACTGCGCCACCCTCAGGAACGCTGAAGTCGACATGTGCCCCCTCGGCGCCGCAGCGGACACAGCGTTTGAGTTCGATTTCAAAGCCCATTGTCGCGAGAAGCTTTAGTTCATAGACTATTTTCACCCATTCCAAATCCAGCTGCAATCTCTGCTCTGACGTTGCCCCGCTTGAGCGCTCAGTTTCCACGTCTTCCGCTTCTTTTTTTTCCTTTTGCCGATGGTCATAGGCATTCAACCCTGTCAAAACCTCAGAAAGCAATTGAAACAGCCTTTTGTTTTCTTCACCTTCCTGAAGCAGCTGCGAGGCCGTTTCGAGAAAATAAGCACCATACCCCATCAACATCAAATCCTCTTGAATATGACGAAAAGATTCGAGTATCTCCACGCTTCTGACACGGTTCCAGGATGCTCCGACATCCAGAACAAATTCCCCCAGCGTAAATGGCTGTGTCGTCGCAGCGATCATAGACCTTGATGACTTTGCACCCTTTGCAATGGCCTTCAGCTTTCCGGATCGCTCTGTCATCAGGGTGACCAGCGCGTCATTGTCCTCCAGCTTGCGTTTGGACAAAACTATAGCTTTTGTCGTTAACAGCATATCAGACCATCCACTTTCCAATAAGTACTGTCGCGAGGGAAAAATATATGGTGAGGCCCGTAATATCTACGGTTGTCGAAATAAATGGTGCGGAGGCAACAGCAGGATCGACGCCGAGCTTTTTGAACACCATTGGCACAAGCGTTCCTATGGCGGCAGCAGTCAGAATGTTTGAGAACATTGCAATACCGACGATCAAGCTGATCATCAGACTTCCGTTTGTCACAGCCGCTGCGACCCCAACAATTAAACTGCAGACAAGGCCCACAATAAAACCCGTTGCTACTTCCAGCAGAAAGGTCCGCACGGCCTCTTTCCCTTCCACATAGCCTATGGCGATGCTTCTGACCGTTATGGTTGAGGATTGGGTTCCAACGTTGCCACCCATGCCTGCCAATAACGGCATAAACATAGCCAGGGCAGAATGGGCGTCCAGTGTGCCCTGATAACGCGCCACCACGTTCGCGGACAACAGCCCGCCAAAGATCGTAATGACCAGCCAGGGCAGCCGGGAGCGCACAGAGCGTACAACCCGCAGCCAGGATGCGTCGTCTTCCTCGTAGATCTCAAGGTCTGAAGAGCCCGCGAACTTATAGATATCCTCAGTGGCTTCTTCCTCTATAACGTCGAGAATGTCGTCGACGGTTATGATGCCCTTGAGTTTCTCTTCTTTGTCTACGACCGGCATTACCATGAAGTCATATTTGGAAAAGAGTCTGGCAACCTCTTCCTGGTCCTCATCATCATAAACAGAGATGACATTGTCATTCATGATTTCGCTGATCTTCGTGTCCGGCGGCGCCACAATGAGCTGACGCAGGGATATGACCCCCGTCAGGACGCCCTCCTCATTTGTCACAAAGACATAATAAATGGTTTCAGCGCCGGGTGCATGATGCCTGAGGTAGGTGATCGCTTCGTCAATGGTCATTTCGGTGGTAAGAGTGACGTAGTCCTTCGTCATTCTGCCGCCGGCGGAGTCCTCATCATATTCCAAAAGAGTCTCAACCTCGGAGGCAATCTCCTCATCCATATAGGACAGCAGTTCTTCCTGCTTTTCCTCAGTCAGTCCCGAAAGTTTGTCGACTATGTCGTCCTGGGCCATATTATCTATGACACGAGACCTCTTATCTTCATCCATACCCTCGATCAATTCAGAGAATAGTTCGGAACCAACTTCCTCAAGAACCTCAGAGGCGTCCTCAAAGTCCAGCAATTCAAAATAAGCCTGCCTGTGTTCCTCGCTGAGTTCCTCGAGAATTTCAGCCCGGTCGGCATAGTGCAGCTTTTCATCCAATGTTCGTACAGCTTCATAAGCCCCAAGCTCGAGGAGCTCTACCAACTGTTTTATCAATTCCTCTTGTTCGATCTCCTGAAGATTTGCCATACGTCACCCCCGAGCCTTGTTTCTTTGAAAGGCATTCAATAATAAAACCAAGATCTGTTTGGGGTTATTCTTTGTAGCCAAAATTCTTCAACATCAAATCATTGTCCCGCCAACCCGGACGTACCTTGACCCAGAGCTCAAGAAACACTTTGGATCCCAAAAGACGCTCAATTTCCTCTCTGGCGCTTTTTCCCACGCCCTTTAACTTTCGTCCGCCCTTACCGATGATAATCCCTTTATGACTTTCGCGCTCACAGACAATGACCGCTCGAATATCCACCATGTCGCTGTTTTCACGATTTTTCATAGCTTCGATCTCTACCGCAACCCCATGGGGCACTTCCTGGTCCAGGTAATGGAGCAGTTTTTCGCGAATAATCTCTGCGACTATTGCCCGCTCCGGCTGATCCGTAATCATATCGCCCGGATAATACATAGGTCCTTCCGGAAGGTAACCAATCACTTTGTCGATCACCACATTGACATTGGCACCCTGGAGTGCCGACAGACTGACAATATCCTTTATGAAACTGTACTCGCTGTAAAGTTTTGTAATGATGGCATATTGCTCCGGCATGATCTTGTCTACTTTGTTGATGGCGAGAATCACAGGGGTCTTGACGTTCTGGAGATGCTCGAGTATAAACTTGTCAGACGGTCCGAGGGACAGGGAGTCATCCACCATAAAAATGATGGCATCCACTTCCTTCAAGGTATCCAGCGCAGTTTTGATCATGAAATCACCCAGCTTATTTTTAGCTCTTGACATACCTGGGGTGTCCACAAAAATGATCTGGCTGTCCTTTGTCGTATAAATTGCCTGAATTCTATTGCGGGTCGTCTGCGGCTTATCTGACATGATTGCGATTTTTTCGCCGGTTATCGCGTTAAGAAGTGTTGATTTTCCAACATTGGGTCTGCCTATGATTGAAACAAATCCTGATTTGAATGGCAACTAATTTCCTCCTGACATAGATGGTAAAACTTAAGTGAAAGTTCTTTATAATAGTAAATCTGTCTTTGTAAAAGAATGTGGAAGCAGCTCAGACAGCCTGTGAATGACAAGGGTTCCCCCCCGGTCCAGGATGACATCAAGATCGCCGAATTCCATCAGCATTTGGCGGCAAATTCCACAGGGATAGGTTGGCAGCTTCGATTCGCTGACAATCGCAATTGCCTTAAAGGACCTATGCCCCTCTGAGACCGCTTTAAACAGCGCCGTACGCTCTGCGCAGTTAGTAGCCCCATAGGAGGCACTTTCAATATTGCAGCCCGTGTAGACATCACCACTGCTCGCAAGAAGCGCAGCACCAACATTGAACTTCGAATAGGGTGTATAGGCAAAACGCAATGCTTCGTATGCCATCTCAATCAGTTTTTCATAAGTGATCTCCATACTATGCCCCCTCATTCCATACCGGCTCCAGCCACTGGGGAACAACCTGAATCCAAGTCACTCCCGGATTCAGTTGTAATGGCGTGCCCTCTTCGGTTTTATAGATTGTTTGAGCACGTCGGTCCGCTTTTTCCCACTGGATTGGAATCCGTGCACCCATACTCATATACCAGCCATGGCCTGAACCAACGTCATCCATTATCAACCGGCCTTCATTGTCCACCGTCTTCGTTCTGACGGTTTGGATTATGACATTCGTCACCATGAGCGGTGTCTTGTCCAGCTCATCCACATGAGCCGCGCCATTGACCTGACGGCTGTAGGTTTTTAATTCGTCATCATAGAGATACCCTGAAGCATAACCGCTGCTGCCCTGTCTGTATACCAGCCTGACAGAACTTGTCTGATCTTCAGAAGGAGGTGCGGCTGTCTTCGCATACAGCGGGACATCAAACTCCGGTTCTATCCGGTATTTTTTCCTGTCAGCGTCTTTTCGAATTGCATTCAGAGTTGAATACATATTATGCGGAATTTTTTTGTGGCTTCTTCTCCAGAAAATATTTTTCCCGGCAGATAAGCCGTCAATGTCCGCTACTTTGAGTTTGGATAAGTCAGCGAATGCCTGTGGCGATCCTCCTACATGAACATACAGTCCATCATACTCAAGAGCCCTGTTGATGAAATATGGCCTTGCACTTCTGATGGGACCGACTTCATAGTCGCCGGTTCCGGTAAAGACCGCCATGTACCGCGTAATATTGCCTTCAGCCAGCATCTCGTAAACGAAAAGTGCCTCTTTTAAACCCGACTGCGGCCTGGCGCCCGAGTGATTATCCATCATTACAAAGACAGGACGGTCCACAAGCCAGCGAGCTGTCCATAACTGACTGTCTACCGATGGCAGCTCGACGACAGGTTCCGGCTCGGGCTCGGGAGCCGGAACTTCAACAGGCACCTGAACTTCCGGTTCCGGCTCAGCTATGGAAGACCCCGTCGTACAGCCCACCAGCGCAGCAATCACCAACAATAAGATGAGTAACGTCACCAGTCTGCGGATCCTCTTTGTTCTCTCCGAAAAAACTTCCGGATGCACATTGTCTCTCAGTCGCCCTCTGGCCCTCCACATGACTACACCTCACGGGTAATGCCTAGTTCTTCGAGGATTGACTCCTCCAATGCACGCATCTGCTTTTGATCTTCCTCGGTTTCGTGATCATATCCAAAGAGGTGCAGCATACTGTGGGCTGTCAAAAAACACATTTCACGTTCAAAACTGTGCTTATAGTCATTTGCTTGTGCCAGTGCTCTCTCGACACTAATGACGATATCCCCCAAATACATGGGATCAGGAAGGTCTTCCATGTCCTTTATGGCATCGTACTGAGGAAATGAGAGGACATCCGTGACTTTGTCGATCCCTCTGTGCTCGAGGTTGAGCTGATGGATCTCTGCGTCGTCTGCTAATGTCAGATCGACCTCGCACTCATAGTCTTCAAGATTTTCATATTCGAGCGCCTTTTCAATGACCTCTGTCAATTTGGCGACCAGTGATTCAGGTACGGATTTACGATCCTGCCGGTCCTGAAAATTGATATGCACCATCTCCATTGCCCCCTAACTGAATTTTATCCTCTTCCCTGGCTTCGCCCATCCTGCGTTTCACGATTCTTTTTAAACCTTGCAGTTTGTTTGGCTTCCTGCTTGGCTTCCTTTTTTGCTTCTTCTTTATACTGAAGCCGTTTTTCATATTTGTCATATTCCTGGATTATGCGCCGAACCAGTGTATGTCTGACGACGTCGCGATCCGTAAACTCAACCATGGAAATTTCTTCGACAGACTTAAGAACTTCGGCGGCATGAACCAACCCCGACTTTTTTCCGGATGGCAAATCGATCTGGGTGATATCCCCATTGACCACCACTTTTGAACCAAATCCAAAGCGCGTCAGAAACATTTTCATTTGTTCAATGGTCGTATTCTGTGCTTCATCCAGGATGATAAAGCTGTTGTCAAGCGTTCTGCCCCGCATATAGGCCAGCGGCGCGACTTCAATCAAACCGCGTTCCTTGTATTTCAGATAGGTCTCTGTCCCGAGAATATCATAAAGCGCGTCATACAGCGGCCTCAAATAGGGGTCCACTTTCATTTGCAGATCTCCCGGCAAAAATCCGAGGCTTTCCCCTGCCTCTACAGCAGGTCGTGTAATGACAATCCTGGAGACTTCGTCATTCTTAAAAGCTTTGACCGCCATAGCTACCGCCAGATAAGTCTTGCCTGTACCGGCCGGACCAATGCCAAAGGTAACGTCGTGTTTCTGAATAGCTTTGACGTATTTTTGCTGGCCCAGGGTCTTGGGTTTGACGAACTTTCCCTTAGAGGTGACCACGAGTATGGCATCCGAAAGTCCGGGCAGTTTGTCGCCCTCACCTTCCCTGAACATGGTCATGAAATAATCCAGTTTCTGTGCATCCAGCACTTCGCCAGCTTTAATGGCGCCAATCAGAACCTCAATCAGTTTTTCCACGACATGAACCGTTTGATCTTCACCAATGATGATGACTTCGCCATCTCTGGAGGCAAGCTTGACCTTAAAGGCATTCTCAATGCGCATCAGGTTTTCATCCAGGTTTCCAAATAATTTATAAAGCACTTCCAAATTATCTACACTAATTCTTCGTTCATGTGTCTCCAATCGATCGATCCACCCTTTCTGAAACGTTAGAACATCCTATCTTTGATTTTAACACAATCCATTGGTTTAGGCGCTAAAAGGATGCAAAAATCCGTCTAAAAGTAATGCAGACAGCAATAGCATTGCAACATTAAAAAAAAGGCCGCTGAATCAGCGGCCTCGTTAATACTGATTTAATTGTTCCTTGACGAGTGTGGCAACCAGTTTCCCGTCTGCCAGACCTTTCGTCTTGGGTGTCATGATGGCCATGACTTTTCCCATGTCTTTAGGAGAAGATGCGCCTGTTTCAGCGATCGCCTCCAAAACCATGGCTTTGATTTGCTCCTCTGTAAGCTGTTCCGGAAGGTAGGCTTCTAAGATATGGATTTCTGCCAGAGCCTCATCCACCAAATCCTGACGGCCGCCTTTAGCGAATTCTTCGATGGCCGCTCGTTTCTGTTTGATTTGCTTGGCGACGATTTCCACAATATCCTGATCAAGAAGTTCTACGCGTTGATCGACTTCAACCTGTTTGACTGCTGCGCGAAGCATGGTGACGGTCGTTTTCTTGAGAACGTCCTTTTCCTGCATGGCAGTCTTGAGGTCTTGCATCAACAAATCTTTCAAGCTCATTCAACTCACCCCTGACTTCCAAGGAGAGCGACTAGAAAGATTTGCTCTTGCTCTTTCTTCTCGCAGCCTCGGACTTCTTCTTGCGTTGTACGCTTGGCTTTTCGTAATGTTTTCTCTTTTTGACTTCCGCAAGGACGCCAGCTTTTGACGTCTCTTTCTTAAAACGTCTAAGTGCACTATCTATTGTTTCGGTAGCTCCAACTTTAATTCCTGCCACAGCTATTCCCTCCCCCCGTGTCAAACTTGCATTCTGGTGACAGCACCGCTGTCGTTACAGAGGAATAATAACAGAATACTAGGACATTATACATTAGGAGCATTCAAAAAGCAACTGTATTTCGCATTGTACCTTTTTTATCAACCCGGAGGCCAGTCCAGGTAGCGACCGCCTAAAAGATGGAAATGAAGGTGGGCCACAGTCTGTCCGCCATCTTGTCCGCAATTGTTGACGATCCTGTATCCATTTTCAGAAAGCCCCAACTCCGAAGCGACCTGGACAGCCACTTTAAAGACATGGGCAATCAATCCGGACTCTGCGTCACTGAGCTCATTCGTTGAAGCCAAATGTTTTTTTGGCACGATCAAAACGTGCACCGGCGCAACAGGCGATATATCGTGAAACACAATGACCTGGTCGTCTTCATACGCCTTTTGGGATGGGATTTCACCACCTGCGATTTTACAAAACAAACAATCCTGCATACTATACCTCCTCATCTATCAAAGAACCAATAAACCCGTGCTCCGTCAGCGCTGAAAGTTTAACCTTGGCGATCTTTCCAATCCAGCCAGGGCCAGCTTCAACCTTGACCCTGAGATAATCCGGACTCAGGCCTTCGATTT
This sequence comes from uncultured Acidaminobacter sp., assembly GCA_964416305.1. Lineage (GTDB taxonomy): Bacteria > Bacillota > Clostridia > Peptostreptococcales > Acidaminobacteraceae > Acidaminobacter. The sequence continues at coordinate 21,564 of CAYQDM010000001.1, forward strand.
CTTTTATACCCAGTTCAGGAACCCCTTCAAACAACACTTCTTTGACACTGCCCAGCCATTGTCTGTTATAGTCGGACTCCAGCTGGTCCTGAAGCGCGATCAGACGTTCGCTGCGTTCATGACGGACAGCGTGATCCACTTGATCCTTCATGGTCGCTGCGGGCGTCCCCGTTTTGGCAGAATACTGAAAGACGTGAATCTTAGCAAAACCGACCTGCGACGCGAGCGTCACAGTGTCCTGAAACATCTCTTCGGTTTCCCCCGGGAAACCAACTATGATGTCTGTGGTTAGCGACGGCCTGTCAAACTTGATTTTCAATCGCTCTACGACTTCCATAAATTCTGAGGCGGTATATTTTCGGTTCATGCGTTTTAAGACAGGATCCGATCCACTTTGCAAGGACAAGTGGAAATGAGGGCATATTGATTTCAACCGGCTTAGACGTTCAACGAATTCTGCTGTCATCAGCATAGGTTCTATGGAACCCAGTCTGAGGCGCTTGACGCCTTCTATTGCATCCACGCGCTCGATGACATCAATCAGACTCAGCGCTTCTGCCTCCGCCTGAGATTTCTCAACTTCCCTGCCATAGGACGCGATATGAATTCCCGTCAGGACAAACTCGCTGAAGCCATGTCCGACAAGTCTTGTGACCTCAGATTCAATATGATCGATATGGCGGCTGCGTATCCTGCCTCGGGCATAGGGAATAATGCAATAACTGCAGTACTGGTTGCAGCCTTCCTGAATCTTGATAAACGCCCTTGTCCGGTCACCATGCTCGTCTATTTGAAGTTCTTCAAATTCAGCAACTTCCATGATGTCGCCAACAGCGCTGACTTTGTCCCATGGTCCAAGATCCTCAATGAAATCCACAATCTTCATCCGCTCATTGGTGCCGAGCACCAGGTTAACCCCTTCAATCCGCATGACTTCATCCGCTGCCACCTGCGCATAGCAGCCAACCACAGCAATGACCGCCATGGGATTCTGCCTTCTTGCCCTCCTGGCTATGGACCTGGATTTCCGGTCGCCCAGATTGGTGACGGTACAGGTATTGATGACATAAACATCCGCGGGGTCATCCTCATGGACAATGTCGTAGCCTCGATCTCTGAACAGCTTCGCCATTGCGTCCGATTCGTATTGATTGACTTTGCATCCCAGTGTTGAAAATGCTACTGTTCTTGACACGTGTTAACTTCCTCCCATATCCCCCAGCACGTACTGAATGATGCTCAGCAGTGCCAGGCCTGCAGTCTCTGTCCTCAGAATTCTGGGACCGAGGCCGATAGTTATAAACCCCATCTCACTAAGTTGATGTACTTCTTTTTCAGTCAGACCGCCTTCAGGCCCAATCATGATCGCCACTCGACGCGGCAGATCATCACTTCGCCGCGCATCTTCCAAATGTTCCATCAGCGGTTTCAGCGCCGCCCCCTCATATGCCAGGAGTTTGAGTCCATTTTGTGATACAAGTTCATGGATCCCTTTAAGCTTTACGGGCTCTGAAACCTCAGGCTCCACAGCGCGCTTTGACTGCTTTGCCGCCTCATGAGCAATCCGATTCCAGCGCTCCGTTTTCTTGGCTGCATCTTTTGCATCCCTGATCCTGGCGACGGAACGTTCACATTCCACAGGTACAATTTTGACCGCCCCAAGCTCTACAACTTTCTGAATAATGAACTCCAGTTTGTCGTGTTTTGGAAGCCCTTGAAAAAGTGTAACCTCGACAGGGGATTCCCTGCGGATTTCTATCTTCTCCAGACACAAAACTTCCATCACACTATCTGCAGACTGATTCAAAGGCGCCGTCTTTATTTCAGCTTTAAATTCACTGCCGTCCGAATCCGTCAGCTCAATGTGGTCGCCCTCACTCAACCGAAGGACCCGCAGCGCGTGGTGCACTTCCTCCCTGGACTCAACACGAACCGTACATGGGCATTCTTTAATGACCTGGTCGACAAATATTCTATGCATGTTCGCCGGCGCGCACCAGAAGCGCTCGCCATTCTCCTCTCTCACGAACTTCCAGGACCTCGTATCCATTTTTAGACATGGCATCAAGAACAAGCGGCAGCTTTTTGTCCAAAATTCCAGAACTGATCCAAACTGCCCCCGGATTCAAATAGGATTTCATGCTGACCGCAAGGGATGCGACAACATCCGCTATGATATTGGTCACAACGAGATCCGCTGGCGAATCTACGACCTGCATCAGATCACCTTCACAGACCTGTACCACATCAGAAACTTGATTGGCCTCGACATTTTCTCTCGTGACCTCCACTGCTGCGGAATCAATATCCGCCGCCACGACTTCCCCGGCGCCTAGTTTCGCAGCCACAATGGCCAGAATACCGCTGCCGCAGCCAATGTCGTAGACTTTGGTGCCCTGAACAAGATTTTCTTCGAGAAATTCCGCACACATAGTTGTGGTCTCATGTGTCCCGGACCCGAAAGCGCCGCCCGGATCAAGCTCTATTACCAAGTCGAGAGGCTCAGCGTCGAGGATTTCCTCCCAGGACGGCTTGATTATCAAGTGTCTGCCAATGCGCACGGGATGGTAATATTTTTTCCATTCGTTGGCCCAGTCAGACTCTCTGACTTCTTTAATCTCAACTTCTCCAAGACCAGGATCTAGTCCAAAGGTCGAAAGGTCAGCAACTTGCCCACGTATCACCGGAATGAGTGCTTCCGGCGCCTCCGTTTCCATGTAGGCTTTGACAAGTGCACCATCAAACTCGAATTTTATTTCACTTCGGTCAAAATAATCCCAGTCCCCTTCGTAACCATCATTGAAAATAGGGTCATTGGGATCCTCGACGACAATACCCTGAGCGCCCAGCTCATATAATAAATTTGTGACTGCGTCAACAGCCATTGAGGTTGTTTTGACTTTAACTTCAAACCAGTTCATGGTTTCTCCTCCAATACGGTCTAATACAAATTATCGTGAATCCTGCTGAAATTATATCACATCTTCCTTATGAATTTACAGCAAAGCAGACCTGAAGCGGTATTCGTTTCATGAGAACGAATGCCGCTTCAGGTCTGCGCACAGCAAAATCACCATGGTTCAATTGTTAAAGGCTTCTTTGACTTTCTCAAAAAACTTTTTTTCACCTTTGGGCTGGTCTGTTTTTTCCGCGCCAACCTTTTCACCCATGGACTCTGCAAAAGCTTTGAGGGCTTCTTTCTGCTTATCACTGAGTTTTGTCGGAATCTTAACTATAACGCGAACATACTGATCACCGCGGCCATAACCATTCAGGACAGGAACGCCTTTTCCTTTAAGTCGGAAGGTTTTTCCACTTGGGGTACCTTCCGGAATTTTATAGGACACTTTTCCGTCAAGCGTAGGCACTGTGACCTCATCTCCAAGCACTGCCTGAGTGTAGGAGATCTCTATGTCACAGAAGATATCGTTGCCATCTCTCTTAAAGATGTCGTGGGCAAGCACCTTGAGGACGACGTAAACATCCCCTCTTGGTCCGCCTTTAGCGCCCAAATCGCCCTCTTCTCTGAGGGTCATCTGATTGCCGGTTGAGACACCTGCTGGTATTTTGATATCAATTGTGCGTTTCTTCTTGACTTTTCCTTTGCCCTTACAGGTGTGGCAAGGTTTCTCAATGGTTTTTCCAGTGCCGCCGCATGCTTGGCATGGCCGCACTGAAATAGTCTCGCCAAAGAGGCTGCGCTGGGCATATTTGACTTCGCCTGCACCGCCGCACTGTGCACATGTATTGACCTTTGAGCCTTCCTCGGCGCCGGTCCCGCCACAAGTGTGGCAGTCTTCAGTGCGATAGAACTCGATCTTTTTTTCGACGCCAAAAGCAGCTTCGACAAAGGTCAGTGTCAAGTCCACCCTGAGATCCGCGCCTTTGGTAGGTCCTGCGCGGCGTCCGCTTGAACGGAAACCGCCGAATCCACCTCCGAACATTTCATTCAGGATGTCCTCAAAGCCGCCAAAATCGCCAAAGCCACCAGCGCCGCCATATCCGCCCGTATTCTGGTTTACGCCGGCATGCCCGAACTGATCATAAAGATTTCGCTTTTCAGTATCACTGAGAACTTCATAGGCCTCGTTGATCTCTTTAAATTTAGCTTCAGATTCTTTATTATCCGGGTTTTTGTCGGGATGGTACTTCATCGCCAGTTTTCTAAACGCTTTTTTTATTTCATCCTCTGAGGCACCTCTGGCGACGCCTAGAACCTCGTAATAATCCCTTTTATCCAAAATCCCTACCGCCTTTCTTTCGATGGATCGAAAAGACGCCTATGCAGATTAGTTTTGCAGGTGCCCAGCAAGGTCCAAATTTTGGGCTCACTGGGCACTAGGCATCTCTTAAAATTAATTAATCCACGACTTCGTAATCGGCGTCGACGACTGTGTCGTCTCCTGTTGGATGGGATGTCGAGTCACTTGCGCCAGCATTGGCCTGAGCTTCTTGTGAAGCTTTCTCATACATTTTTTGCGCAATCGGATGGAACGCGTTGGTCAGTGCTTCAACAGCAGCTTTAATAGCTTCTGCGTCGCTGCCTTCCAGGGCTTTCTTCGCAGCTTCGATCTTCTCTTTGAGATCTGCTTTTTCTGACTCAGTCGCGGCATCGCCAATTTCGCCGAGGGCTTTTTCTGATTCATAAATCATATTGTCAGCATTATTTCTGACTTCAGCGAGTTCCTTAACTTTAAGATCTTCATCGGCAAACATCTCTGCTTCTCTGACTTTCTTCTGGATCTCTTCCTCGGTCAGATTGGTTGTCGCTGTTATGGTGATGTGCTGAGTCTTACCGGTGCCAAGATCCTTGGCACCGACGTGGACGATGCCGTTGGCGTCAATGTCAAAGGTGACTTCGATCTGAGGCACGCCGCGTCTTGCAGGAGGAATGCCGTCGAGCTGGAATCGGCCAAGGGTAACGTTGTCCTTGGACATTGGACGCTCACCCTGCAGAACGTGAATATCGACCGCAGTCTGGTTGTCCGCCGCAGTGGAGAAAATCTGGCTCTTTTTGGTAGGAATGGTGGTGTTTCTCTCGATCAGCTTGGTGAAGACACCGCCGAGGGTCTCAATGCCAAGGGAAAGCGGCGTGACGTCCAGGAGCAGAACGTCGTGAACTTCGCCGGAGAGAACGCCTGCCTGAATGGCAGCGCCAAGGGCGACACACTCATCCGGGTTAATGCCTTTATGCGGCTCTTTGTTGGTGTATTTCTTGACTACGGCCTGCACTGCAGGTGTTCTTGTAGATCCGCCTACGAGGATGACCTGATCGAGCTCTCCTGGTTGGAGGTTCGCGTCAGCGAGGGCTTTCTTGAGTGGCTCAATAGTCAAATTCACTAGATGTTCTGTCAACTGGTCGAATTTCGCGCGTGTCAAATCCATATTGAGGTGAAGAGGACCATCTGCTGTCGCAGTGATGAACGGCAGATTGATATTCGTAGTTTGAACAGTCGAAAGCTCTTTCTTAGCTTTTTCAGCTGCTTCTTTCAAGCGCTGATGAGCCATTCTGTCTTTTATAAGGTCGATGCCATTCTCTTTCTTAAAGCTGTCAGCAAGGAAGTTGACGACTACTTCGTCAAAGTCATCACCGCCAAGGTGGTTGTTGCCGTTAGTCGCGAGAACTTCAAACACGCCGTCTCCAATTTCCAGGACGGAGACGTCAAAGGTGCCGCCGCCAAGGTCGAAAACGAGAATCTTCTGCTGCTTGTCAGTTTTATCGAGGCCATAAGAAAGGGACGCAGCCGTTGGCTCGTTGATGATCCGCTTGACGTCGAGACCTGCAATTCTGCCAGCGTCTTTAGTCGCTTGACGCTGAGCGTCCGAGAAGTACGCCGGAACAGTGATGACGGCTTCGGTGACTTTTTCGCCAAGGTAAGCTTCAGCGTCAGCTTTGAGCTTCTGAAGGATCATTGCGGAGATATCCTGTGGCGTATAATTCTTTCCGTCAATTTCGACATGGAAATCTTTACCCATGTTGCGCTTAATGGAAGCTATGGTTCTCTCAGGATTTGTAATTGCCTGACGCTTAGCTGTTTCTCCGACGAGTCGCTCACCGCTCTTGGTGAAAGCAACTACAGAAGGGGTGGTTCTGTTGCCTTCAGCGTTTGGAATTACAACCGGCTCTCCGCCCTCGAGAACAGAGACGCAGGAATTGGTGGTGCCAAGGTCAATACCTATAACTTTTGCCATTCTGATTTCCTCCTAATATAAAGTCAGATTAATTGTGATTTATAATTGATGAGAGATAGACTCAGCAAAACTGCAAGACAAGCGGATTAATGCGCGGCTACTTTAACCATGGACGGACGAATCACCTTTTGGTTTAAGGTGTAGCCTTTTTGGAACTCATCGAGGATCGTTTCAGGTGCTACGCCTTCAGCGGCCTCCGTCATAACCGCGTGATGCAGGACCGGATCGAAGATCTGACCGACTGCCTCAATGGACTGTACGCCATAGTCGTTCAAAAGGTCATTCAGGCTCTTTCGAATCATTTCTATGCCGCTGATGAGATTTTTGTTCTCTTCGCAGTCGTAATCCACTGCGCTTAACGCTCTGTCAAAATTGTCGAGGACTTTCAGAAGATCGACGACGAGTTTTTCGTTACCGAACTTGATCAGCTCCTGCTTTTCTTTTTCAACGCGTCTTCTGTAGTTTTGATATTCAGCGGTCAGACGCAGGAAGGCATCGTTTTTGGCAGCCAACTCTTGTGTCAGGCGCTGAACTTCCTTTTCTGCTTCGTTTACCGGTGTCTCGGGTGTTTCCGGGAGACCATCGGCCACCTCATTTTCCTTTGACTGGAACGGATCCGCTTCAAGTACGGGTTCCTGCTCCTTATGCGTTTGTTTTTTCAATCTTTACACCTGCCTGTCTTATAAGTGGATGCCGGAAAAAAGCTCGGATAAAGTTTCCCTGATATAGTTCACCATGGTCATGGTGTGGCCATAATCCATGCGGGTCGGTCCCAAAAGTGCGATCTTGCCGGCCGCCGCATTATTAACACGGTAAGGCGTTGAAACCACGCTGCAGCTGGAAAATGCCTCAAGACCAATTTCCGAACCAATTCTGACGGAAATGCCTTCATGCTCGAGAACGCCAATCAGACGTTCCACAATTTTGTTTTGTTCGAGGGCTTCTGAAAGGGATTTTGCTTTTTGTCTCTCTTCAAAGTCCTGCATGGCGTAGATCCTGTCTTTGCCTTCAATGACATACTCAAGTCGGTCGAATTCCCTGAAAGTCTCTCTGACAATGGGGAGGAGATACTCGAGCACACGGCGGTACTCAGGATATTCCACCATAAGAGCGCCCATTTTCCTGATGTCGATCTCTTCAATATGTCGCTCATTGAAACGTTCCCGGATAAGATCTGAAAGGGTATCCAATTCATTTTGCTCGACATCTACGAAATCAATTGGGATCGACTTAAAAACCCCTGAATCCGCTACAAGAATCATCAGCACTTTTGAGTGAATGATTTTGACCAGCCTGAAGTTTGTCAGCCGGCTCTTCTTGAATTGAGGCAGTGAAATGACGGAAACCATGCCGGTTAACTGACTCAGCAACTGAGCAGCCTGTCTGACGACGTCCTCAACTTCGATCAGGTTGCCGTGAAGGAGCCCTTTGATGAGATCCATCTGATCCTTGTCAATGGGGCCATCCGTCAGCAAGCGGTCGACGTAGAGCCGGTACCCTTCCTCAGAAGGAATGCGTCCGGCCGATGTATGAGGTTGAAGCAGGTACCCCAGTTCTTCAAGGTCCGCCATTTCATTTCTTATGGTCGCGGAACTGATGCCAACGGGGAACTTCTTGGCTATTGTTCTGGAGCCTACGGGCTGAGCGGTATCGATGAAATCATCAATTATCAGCTTCAGTATTCGCAACTTACGATCGTTGATTTGCATGCCTTCACATCCTTGTTGTTAGCACTCATGTTTGACGAGTGCTAACTCGATCAAATTTAGAATACCACCGCCTCCTTCACCTGTCAAGGGTTTCTCTGAAAAACGCAGAAAAAGGAAAACGAAAACCTATCTTACTATGGGTGAGGGATAAAAAAAGGATGTTAAAGGAAAGCCGCAGTGTTCTCAGGCCCCTCAACATCCATTTTGCCCAAATCATTCGAATGAGGTGTCATGGGCCAATAGAATGCCTGCCCGTGTCACTGCACACATTGGCATCAGTAACATTCATTCAAAGAATTCTATAATAACTGCGTTGGCAAAATCCAGTCCTGCCTCAGTCAGTCTCAGCCTCTCCCCCTGCAGGTCAATCCAGCCTGTCCCTTTGAGTTTTTCAATGGCGCCTTTCTTTTCATCCGGGAAGGATTTTCCGTACCGTGCCTGATACAGCGAATAGGGGATCCCCTCAGAAAGTCTGAGGCGCAGCATGATCCACTCTTTTTCGTCCTCCTCAGGGCTGATGGCTTCCTCTGAAACAACGGGCAGCATTTCATGGTTCAAATCATGAATATAACGGTTGAGATCCGAAGTGTTTTCGTAGCGCACACCATTCAGATATCCGTGGGCAGACAACCCAATAGCCGCATAGGAACCGCAGTTCCAATAATTCAAATTATGCCGGCATTCTTTACCCGGCTTGGCATAGTTCGAAATTTCATAATGTTGGTATCCCCATTCTCTCAGAACTTCGCGGATCCTGTGGTCCATCTCGCGTTCCAAAGATTCCTCCGGCAGCTTCAGGAGCCCCTGACGCTCCATTCTGTCAAAAGGCGTGCCCTCTTCAATTTTCAAACCATATGCCGACACATGTTCCGGATCAAATTGTTTCACCCAGCTCAGCGTCTCGTCTATGGCGGACAATGTCTGTCCGGGCAGTCCCGTCATCAGATCCAGGTTGATATTGTCGAAACCCGTCTGGCGCAAAGCTCCAAAGGCTGTCCCAACCTCTTCCGGTGAATGAATGCGTCCAATGGTCTTCAGCAGGCGGTAGTCCATACTCTGGACGCCCATACTGAAGCGGTTGACGCCAATACTTTTAAGCGTCCTTGCTAAAGTTAAATTGACGGATTCCGGATTGCCTTCAACACTCCATTCAGAAAGTGAAGATAAATCAAAATAGCGTTCAATCAGCCTGGAGAGTCTGTGCCAATCCTTGGTCTCCAGCAGTGTCGGTGTTCCACCGCCAATAAAGATGGTTTCTGGCTTTAACAGGCCATAACGGGCTGCATGAAGACGCACTTCCTTCTCAAGGGCATCCATATAATCCTCTCGCCGGCTCAAATCCGGCATGGAGCAAAAATCGCAGTAGTAGCATTTGCTCCGGCAGAACGGAATGTGAACATATAATCCCAGACTCATTTGACTCCTCCGTTTCAGTGATTGGCAGTCGCCAGCACCCCGTTTTTCCCAAAAGACGAACGCGGCTCTTCCCCGGTCATCCCGGAGAAAAGCCGCATAAGAAAAGTTATGGCTGATTATGATTATTTGTTGTCGTCATACTTGAGAACCTCGAGGAATGCCTGCTGCGGTACTTCCACGGAACCCAGCTGACGCATCTTCTTCTTGCCTTCCTTCTGCTTCTCCAGCAGCTTTTTCTTACGCGAGATGTCCCCGCCGTAACATTTGGCCAGAACGTCTTTTCTCAGCGCGCTGATGGTCTCCCTGGCAATGATATTGCTGCCGATGGAAGCCTGAATTGGCACCGCAAACTGATGGCGCGGAATGACTTCCTTAAGTTTCTCGCAAATGACGCGGCCTCTCGATACTGCCTTGGTGGCATGCACGATCATAGAGAAAGCGTCGATCAGATCCTTGTTGAGAAGAACATCCAGCTTGACCAGGTCCGACTCGCGATATTCCTTAAATTCATAATCCAGCGATCCGTAACCGCGTGTCTTTGACTTCAGTGCATCAAAGAAATCGTAAATAACTTCGTTCAGCGGGAGCTCGTAATGAAGTCTGACGCGCTTTGCATCCAGATAATCCATGGAGAGCATAACGCCCCGTCGATTTTGGCACAGCTCCATAATGTTGCCCACGTATTCAGTCGGGCAGAAAATATGCGCATCAACAATTGGTTCTTCCATAGTCAAAATGGACTGGCGATCCGGCAGGTTTGTCGGATTCTGGACCATGACCACCTCACCGTCCGTTTTGGTGATCCTGTATATAACGCTTGGCGACGTCGCAATCAAATCCAGATCGAATTCCCGTTCAAGCCTCTGCTGAATAATTTCAAGATGCAGCAGTCCAAGAAAGCCGCAGCGGAAACCAAAGCCGAGCGCTACTGAGGTTTCAGGTTCGAAAGTCAGTGCAGCATCATTGAGTTGAAGCTTTTCAAGGGCGTCGCGAATCACATCATAGCTTTCGCCTTCTGCAGGATAAATGCCGCAGTAGACCATAGGCTGGGCCTTTTTGTATCCCGGGAGCGGCTCGGGTGCAGGCCGGTCCGCTTCCGTAATGGTGTCGCCGACACGGCAATCTATGACGTTCTTGATGCTCGCCGTTATATACCCGACATCTCCCGCCTTCAGAACCCCAACAGGTGCAGCGCCGGGGATGAAGATGCCCACTTCGACGACCTCGAAAACCTTTTTCGCAGCCATCATCATAATTTTGGTTCCTTTTTTGACCTGACCCTCTTTTATTCGAACGATCGCCACCGCGCCGCGGTAGGAGTCGTAGTAAGAGTCAAAGATCAGGGCTTTCAGCGGCCCTTCCTCATCACCTGCTGGCGCTGGCACTTTATGTACCACGGCCTCAAGGACATCTTCAATATTCAGGCCGTCTTTGGCGGAAATCAGCGGCGCGTCCTCTGCGAGGATACCTATGACCTCCTCAATTTCATGCTTGATTTCATCCGGTCTTGCGCTCGGCAAGTCAATTTTGTTCAGAACCGGCACAATTTCAAGGCCCTGCATGTCCGCGAGATGAACATTTGCAAGCGTCTGGGCTTCAACACCCTGTGAAGCGTCGACCACCAGAACTGCACCTTCACAGGCGGCAAGACTTCTGGAGACTTCATAAGTAAAATCCACGTGGCCAGGGGTGTCAATCAGATTCAAAATGTATTCTTCGCCGTCTTTAGCTTTATAAACGAGGCGCGTGGTTTGCAGCTTGATTGTTATGCCGCGCTCCCGCTCCAGGTCCATGGTATCCAGGATTTGGTCCTTCATTTCACGTTGAGTCAGAAGTCCCGTCGTCTGGATTAAGCGATCCGCCAGAGTCGACTTACCGTGGTCAATGTGCGCAATGATGCTGAAGTTCCTTATTTTGTCCTGTCGATTCAAGTGTTTCGACATGAAATGTATTCCTCCTATTTAGTGCTGTTCAAAGTGTCGCTGAACCTTAAAATTCCAGTCAATTATAACACAGCGGCCAACCCTTCACAACGAGAATGTGATAAGCTTATTGTAAATTGCTTGTAATTATCGTTGCTTTTTATAAATCGACGTGATAGAATACTTTTGTTGAACATCTAAGTGGGAGGTGAAAGTAAATGGCAAATATAAAATCTGCCGAGAAAAGAATTTCAGTTATCAAAAAGAAGACGCTTTTGAACAAGTCCCGCAAATCTGCTCTTAAGACTGCAGAGAAGCGTTTCCTCGAGGCAATCGCAGCTGGCAACAAGGCACTCGCTCAGGAAAAGTTGACTTTCGTTGAGAAAAAGCTTTCCCAGGCTGCTGCTAAAGGTACCATTCATAAGAATGCGGCTTCAAGAAAGATTTCCCGTCTCAATAAGCGTCTCAAAGACATGATCGCTGGATAAACTTTCTTAAACGCCGTCACGTTCCCCAAGAAAGTGTTCACTTTCAAATAAGTTGAGCCGTTGAGAAATCAACTTGTCAAATAAGCGTATGATCTTATCATAAGATCATACGCTTTTTTATTTTTTGTCGCGTATGGATTGCGGACCCCGTTGATTTGGAATTCCGGCGAATGGGCGTTTAGGCAGCGGAGCCCCACCCTTTTGAGCGGCGCGCTGCGACTTTATGCCCCAAAAGGTCTGAGCGGCCGACGGACCGAGATGGATGTCAACAGTGCTTCAAAGGCAATCCATGCGTTGATTCTGCCGGTCTTGATCCAGTGATCAAGCCGCGCCGCTTCAATAATATACCCGCTGAGTAAAGTCGTTTCAAAACTTCTCGCCTGTCTCGCCATGATTTTGGCTCGGTAGGCATGGAGTGACATGCGCTTCGCTATGTCCGCCTCACTGTAGCCTGTGTCCGACATCAAACGAATTAAATGCATTTGTGTCAGGGCTTTATACAGGGTCCCCAGCAGCATGATCTCCGACTCGCCATCCGACCTAAGAGATTCCAGCATAGCGAGGGCTCTCGGAAGATCCTGAGCAACGGCAGCATCCACAAGTTTAAAGCTGCTGGCCTCCAAGTTCTGCGGCACTACTTTAATAATAGCATCCCTGGTCAGCTGCCCGTTCTCTGCACACAAGGAAATCAACACTTCCAAATGCTGATCAATTTCCTGAAGCGAAATTTCCGCCCTGTACTCCAAATAGGCCAGCCTCTCAACCAAAAATTGACGTGTTCTGTCATCTGCATCAATGCCGCCTTTTTTGAGACGCTGCGCAATCCATTTTCTGAACTCCGTTTCATCCAGCCTTTCAAAGGAGACCACCCGGCCGTATTTCCCCAGTCGCTCGCTCCACTTCAGCCGCTTATCCGGCGAAGGTTCACAAATAAAAATCGCCACAGTTGAAGAAGAAGGGTTGTCAAAACAGGTCTTCAACGCCGCTTCACCAGCAGCCGTAAAAGTCGCTTTCTTCGCAAAAAAACCGGCATTTTTGAAAATTATCAGTCGGCGATCTGACAGAAACGGCAGGGTCTCCATTTTTTCAACCATTTCCTCTGCGCTGAGCTGGTCCGCATTCTCCACTTGGAAGTTAAACGGCTCTGTTGCCGGATCAACAAGTATTTTCTTCGCATGCGTCAGCATGCTGTCCATGAGAAAAGTCTCAGGTCCCCAAAAAAGATACAACGGCTTCAGTGCGTTGCTTTTCAAATCATCATAAAACTCTTTGTATGCCAAATTAACACCTCACACTTTACGCCATCTCAAAATTTGCTTGAATAACAGTTGGCCGCCACAGTTTGTGCTTCGCGGACTCATCCTGTCAAAATTACTCTTAAAATTTCTGCTTCAGCCAAACTGAAATACCATCCGTCTTTACCTCAATGCAGCCACTTAAGTCTGTCCTGTAGGTTAAAAAACCGTTTTCCCGCAGGGTATCAAGTGTGACCCCGCCCGGGTGACCAAAGCTGTTCCTGCCCACCGAGATCACCGCTATTCCGGGTTTCAGCGTCGAAATAAAAGCCGCCGAGCTCGAGGTCTTAGATCCGTGATGCGCCACCTTTAATATGGTTTTCAGCGCCGGAATCCTATTTATTATAGCATACTCCTGACGCGCTGTGATATCTCCCGTAAACAGAAATGATAGTTCACCGGTGACATAGGTCATCACTATTGATGCTTCGTTGGCTTCCATGTCTATTGCATCTTTCGGCGGAGACAACACCTCGAGATGACCCGCCTTAAGCCCTATCCGGTCTCCGGCTTTGACGGTGATGACCTCGACACCTCGTCGCTTCGCAGCTTCAATTAAACTGCCATACGCTTCCATCCTGGCAGCACCCGAAAGGATAAGCCCGCCCACTTTCAGGCGTTCGAGCACCGTCTCTGCACCGCCTATATGATCCATATGGGGATGCGTCAGCACCAAAAGAGATAATTTTGAGACACCTGATTTGAGCAGCAGCTGATCCATCTCCCTGAAAGCTCTGCCATCCCCTGTATCAAAGAGAATGGCCTCACCTGACCGCGTCTGCAGCAGCGCTGCGTCCCCTTGTCCAACATCAAAGAATCGGATCCTGTCGACCGGCTGCAGCCAAGCTTCAAACGGCAGTCCGAAGAGAATCAGAGCTAATAAACCTGAAGATACCAGCACTTTGATTCGGCCATAGTCAAAGATCTCGCGGCGCGACTTTCTGAGAGCGAATACCAGCAGAATCCCGGCAACCCCGACACCTTTAAACACACCGGGCGTCGCAGCCGTAATTGACGGATGTGACGTCAGATCCTCTGCCAAACGGACTAACGCCTCAATCAACCAAAGGCCTCGGCTTGACAGCCACCCGGTCAGCGCCGGAAGCACCGGAAACGGCGACAAGGGGAGGGTCAAAAAAGCCAGCGGCAAAGCCAACCCGGTGAGAAAAACCACCGGCAAATTAATAAGAACGGAAATCAGCGACAAAGTATTGAAATGCCATGCCGCCGGCAGTGCCGTGGCGACAAGCACAGCGAAACTCAGTGCCAGCGCATTGAAGAAGCCTGAAGCAGGCTTTGCCTTCCGGTCCGGTTTGATCAGAACCGGCAGCAATGCAGCAATGCCATAGACCGCTGCCATGGACATCTGGTACCCCACATCGAAGAGCAATACAGGCCGAAATATGAGAATACCCGTTCCCACCAGCGCCAACCCGCTTAATCGGTCATACTGCCTCCCAAAAGTTTGAAGCCCGCTCGCCAGAATCAGCATACCCGCCGCACGCATGGCTGAACTTCGAAGTCCAACAAGTCCAAGAAAAAGCAATAGCAGCACAATGAGGCTTAGATTCTTAAAAAAATAAGGCAGTTTCATCCGGTCCAGAAGCATCTGCGCACCAGTAAACATAATTCCAAAATGCAGTCCGGACACTGCGAGGATGTGAGCTGTCCCAGTCTGCCTGTAAATTTCCAGAAGTTCCGGATCCAGATCCGCCGTATCCCCCAGAATCATTGCTGCAGCCAACTGCCCTTCCTCTGCGCCGAGCCGCTTCAGCAGTACTTCCAGTATCCGATGCCGCACCTTTTCTCTGAATTCAATGACTTTGTGAGGCCTAAGGTTTAAAGTCTCAACCCCCTCAACTTTACCCTGATACGCTATGCCTCTCGAATCCAGAAACTGCCTGTAATTGAACATTCCCGGGTTTCTGGGCAGCGTCGCAGATTGCAGCGTCACAGTCAGTCGGTAATACCCGCCGACCTTCATTTGATCTTCAGGCTTAAACACCACACTGAAGGTTTCCGGAAGCCGGATGGCATTCTGACCGTGATCTGATTCGACACGCCACGAATGCTGAGTGGCTTTAAAGATCATCTTCTCTTCACCAAGCGCGCTGTACCGGTCGACATAGCCGACTGCTGCAACGCGAAGCGGTGTCTCGACCCTGGGTGTAGTTTGATGACGCAGCATGAGACTATAACCAAGCGTAAACATAAAGAACATAAGAATCAGTGCCTTTGATCTTCCGCGCTCTGACGCGGTCCACGCAAAGCCCGTCGCGATCACAGCGGCAAGCCAAATTTCCAGTCGTCCTGAAGCCGCAGTAATTCCAATCGCATGTCCGACCCAAGCGATGATTGCAGGACGACGCATAATCATTTCTCCTTTTATGAGTGACATCCAATAATACTATTATTACATATATTGTTATTTAATGTCAATTTTACAACGGAGCAAATACATATTTTACATATTTTACATATTTTACATATTTTACATTCAAACATTACCGTCCACTCGGCTTGTGGCCTATTGCCCCCAACTTCAAGTTTGGGACGGGGACGGTAACTATTTGTAAAAATCGGCTCGCAAATCCCAATTGCACAAAAAAAGAGCCGAACCCCGCAGGTCCAGCTCCCTTTCTCTTCAAATCTCGCACAATTTACTTTCTGTCTTTATCCGAAAAAGTGTCAATTTCATCAAGGTTTAAAGGCTTTAAAAGATTTGCCTTTTTAAACGCGATCAGCAGGGGATATCCAACAATGCCGCCGCCAATAGCCTGCGTCATATTGTAGGGCACACCGGCCACCGCTTGGGCAAAGCCGTAAAGAAAATATTCATAAACCAGATAACCGCCAATCATGCACACACCTCCGGCAATAAACGCGACGATGTACGCACCGGTTAAGCGAGCCAGCGACTGTCCTTTATGATAAAAAGCCCTGAAGATCCAACCCGCCAAAAATGCGTCCAGCGCCTTAATCACCAGCGTCGCAGGCGCATAAATAGTATAGCCGCTCAGGAAATCCGCAATCATGGAACCAATGCCTGCGGCAAACGCGCCATACACCGGACCGAGTACAATGCCACTCAGGTAAACAAGACTGTCTCCAATATGGATATAACCTTTTGGAATTGGAATCTGGATCAGCAAGGTACCAATCGCTACAAGTGCTGCCAAGAGACCTATGAGCACCACGGTTTTAGTAGATAATTTTTTCAAGTGTCGTTCCTCCCTCACGTTGACTGTCCCCCACCCTTTCATCACTGTTCCGGCAGGGTACAAGGTGGATTATAACACTCCAATCCCTATAGGATCAACACAATTTAACGACAATTGTATCGCAACACTGGTGCCTGCTTTAACACTGTATCGATCACAATTTCACAATCAGCGTGTTGCCGGAAGCTGAGTCTCTTTCTCCTTCAGATGAACCGGCTGCCCGGACCCATCCAGTTTGATGAAATACTCATGCCTATGGTTTCGCTGTAACGCGCCATCAACAATCAAACCATTGTTGATCAGCATTTTCAGCTGTGTACGGTGTGCGAGAATCGCTTTGGCCTTTTGATCCGCAACCCGCTCTATATCAATGATGGTAGTAATTTCTTCAATGGGACTCCCCATGAGCAAGCCGTTTTTAAGGCGTCCTGCCCTATTGTCCACCGTGGCCAGATAAACCGCCTCAGGGGCGTAATTGAGCTTTCCTTCATGGAGAAGTTTCATCATCCATCGGTGCACAGTCTTGTGATCTGGGTGATGTGAGATGCCGTTGACTTCAAAGGTGTAGATCAATTCAGGCTGCAGGGTGTTCAAATGCGCGGCAAGTTTTTCAACCGCTTCTGCTTCGTCCTGGTCCACTAATGTCGCGTCAATATAATCTAGAAAATGGACCTTCTTGACCCCCATAAGCTCAGCTGCTTCGAGAAGTTCCCGCTCTCTTACAGGACCCAGCTCCTCCTTTTTCACATAATCTCGGTCATAGGCCGTACTCGCCTCACCTTTGGTCGCGCAGATCAAATGGGTTTCCCAACCCATTTCAGCCAGCTGAATCAAGGTCCCGCCTATAATAATTGCTTCATCATCCGGATGCGCAAAAATACCTATCGCTCTATTCATAGTGTTTCCTCCGTTTCAACATTGGTTTACTTTCGTTTCGCTTCAAAATAATCTTTTATGGTGTTCCTGGCATGCGCTGATAAACCGAGCCAGCTGCAGACCAATTCATTGGCCTCCGCTCTGAGGGTATCATGATCGAGATGCCCAAAACGCCGGTAATGTTCAACCGCCATGGTTTTCAGCTTAATATAGGACGCGTCGCGCTGTTCAAGAGGCGGCAGCGGCATTTGTCTGAGGGGGGTTGCATACAGTTCAAGAACATCCCCCTTACGCTTGCCTCTGACGCTGAGCCAGAATTCATAGACCTCAGTAATCAGAATGAGGCTCACTGCAAGCAAATCCTCTTGGTTCAAGCCAGTCCTGCTTATTAATGCAGGCGGCTCATTGGGTTTTTCCATAGTGTCAGCTATGGCTTGATGTTGAAATCCTTCATTTTCCCAAAAGGTCAATTGTCCGGTTTCTATGCCGGAATCTGCCTCCACGGTGCCCTCCCGGTCAACGTCCCTTGGGCTTCCAGCCATCCCCAAGGCCGGTTTAACCTCTTCCACACCAACTATAGGCGTCAAATAATAAAGGTCCGCGCTTCCGTAAAAGGGCTGATCCGTATAAGCGAAGGCATTATTGAGAGTTCTGTGGGGCGCCACAATTTTAGGTCCCTCAAACAGCGCTGCTGTCCTGGGCCACTGCAGAGCATACCAGGGTCGGACCCCGTTTGCGACTTCCCGCCGCTTTGAAAGTTTGTCCCTAAACCGGCTTAAATGCCTGTAAGCATTGGGGTACCGCGCTTCAAAACCCTCAACTTCAAGTGGAATGTACAACAGGACAAAACGGGCTTCCAAATCAACCTTGCCGCGTTTGACTTGACTATTCTTATAAAAGGGCACCAGCAGTACATCTTCAATCCTCAGGGATAGAGCTTCTTCAGGCGTCAGGACAAAGACACCCTCATCCGACGATCGGTCGAAACCACTGACAATGCCTTGGCGGACCTGAAAGACATCTCCAAAGGTCTTCCCGCATGCCGCTTCCATTTCTTCAATGGCCAGGGTTTCTCCGGGATGCATGGAGAAGTAAAAGTTTCCAAAGCGGCTGACAATCTGATTCCGATTCAGCCAAATGACAGAAGCAGACTGCTTCCAGCGCTCAATGACGTCCAGTGTCTTTGGCTGGGCAGGAACCTCCACATAACGACAGTGTTCCTGAACGCCACGTCTGTAGTGGAAGATCACATTGCTCTGACCTGCAGCGTCTTTAAAGAGTGAACCGCCTTCAAAACGGGCCAGATCCACAAAACTTCCATTTTGAGCCATTGCTTTTCTGAGACCCGATGCCCCATCCGCAGTAAAAAAATACCCGGTGGTGATGAGTCCCATGACGCCGCCTTCAGCCAGGATCGCCATGCCCAAATGAATAAAGTAATAGAAAAAATCCATATTCTTTTCATAATGCGCCGCCCCAAAGGGATATCGCTTCGCCTCATCAAACAAGTCTTTATGGTTCTTTTCGCCAATATAGGGCGGATTGCCCACGACGAGATCATAGCCGCCACGCGCCAAAACTTCTGACACCGGCGAACATTTAAACAGTGATGCCGTATCCAGGACGTTGCCGGTGTAACTCCCCAGTCTTTCCGAATCCATATTGAAATAAGAGGCCACCATGGCTTTGTAATGGGCGACGGGCTCCACCTGGAGATCGAAAAGGTGAACCCTCTCAGCAGCTTTCATCAATAGCTGAGGCTCTTTTTCGAGGACGAAGCACAAATTCTCCAGAAGACTCAGCCAGGCTATGGCAAAGACGCCGTCTCCACCGGCGGGATCCACCACATACCAGGTCAGCATGTCATCAAAATACTGCTCTGCCTGCCGCGGGTCTGACCCCGGCTGCTCAAGACAGCGCCTTACCTTATCAGGATCAGCGCAAAACACATAACACAGCCTTCGAACCGCCGCAATATGAACAGTTTCACTCGCCACCTCAAAAGGCGTATAAAAGCTGCCGGTTTGATCCCTGTGCTGCTGGTGCATCTCCTGATCGAGACCACCCATGGACGCATAGACGGCTTTTAATGTTCTTTCCAAACGGTTCACCCCAGTCACCTGTCAAATGTCACCTGTCGACTGTCGCCTTCAGACAATCCCTATCATGACGCTGCACTGCGCAGCAGTCAAATCCCAGTCCTGCTTTCGCCTGCAATCCGCCAGTTCAACTTCAAATGGTCTTCTCTAAGATTCGAGCAAATCATCCAGCGTCAGCACCTCATCCGCAAAGTGAACGACCAGTTCTCCCAGCTGCGCTTCAAACCACTTTCTGGACTGACTGAGAGCCGTTTCCTCCACGCACTCCAAAACCACCTTGTTCTTCATCAGGACGATCTCCGCCATGATATCGCCTTCATGCATCAGCCTGAAAATGAGATCCTCGGGTTCATCCAGGGCGATTTCACACTTTGGCGAGGCTTCCAGTATTTCCCTTATTTTCGCGGAATTCTGATGCAGATAGGTCGACTGGTGCACCAGATAAGTTTCTTCCTCAGACTGCTCCGCTTCCATGATGGTCTCAAGAATATCCAAATAACGCATCATGAGCAGTGCATTGTGTTCAATGAAGCTTTCGAGGGCTTCGTTCTGACGCTCAGCGGCGTGACGTTCCAAAATTGCCCTTTTAAAGGCTTCCATGGTTTCTTTGGTGTAAAGTTCGAAATCGGGGGCTAGAATGTAACCATCGGCAAAACCAATGGCCCTTCCGACCAGGAAACTCTCCCCTTCCAGAACTTCAGGATTCAGCAGCTTAAAGTCTCGCTTGGTGAAAACATCCTTGAGAAAAACATGGGCACCATGGCGCATGACCTCAAAACCACTGAAATAGTTGTGTACAACAGCCTTGAAAAACTCCGAGTAAGGTCGGTCCGCCTCAGCGTATCGATCCGCAAAGCTCAACCCGTCGACTCTATAATCGTATAAAAGATAACTCTCAAATTGATCAGCGTGTGAATCCTGATCATCCTCTCCGCGATACGCTTTGTCCGCCTGAACAATGGTTTCAGCAAATTGCGGTTCCATACTGAAAAACAGGAGTGCCTCTGTCGCCTCGCGCCAGTCCTGCCACACGGCTAAATTGGTCTGCATTATTTTGCCCTCACTTTCAGATTGCCTTAAACGGTGAATTCTATGATATTATAGTCTTTAACAGGAAAATTGTCCATGTTATGCCCTCAGTCAAAGACAGTGCTTTAGCCGATGGTGACTTTGCCCAACCCCTCAAAGTATATTTCCCAACTTTTTCAATATAAACGAAGGAGTGACAGTTTAAATGACACGTCTCATCTATTTGGAAGACCCAACTTGCCTGGCATGTGATGTCCAGATCATGAAATGCGATCCACACCCTGAAGGGTTTGCTTTAATTCTGGATCAAACCCCCTTTTACCCTGAGGGGGGCGGTCAGCCTGGCGACACAGGCCGCATTGGCGACGCGGTCGTCATCAATGTCATAACCAGCCCTGACAAAGAGGTTCTGCATATCGTCGACAAAGCTTTGTCACCCGGACCAGCCAGGGCCAGCGTCGACGTCGAACGCCGCTCGGACCATACCCAGCAGCACGCCGCGCAGCATCTCCTGTCCGCCTGTCTCCTGGAACTCTGCGAAGCAGCAACGATTGGCTTCCACATGAGTGAGTTGTACACTTCCATAGACCTGGACAAAAAGGTCGATCAGGACGCGCTGGAACGCGCTGTCCTCATGGCCAACGAAGGGATCCGTTCAGCACTCCCAATTGAAGCGCTCTATCCGGATGAGGCGACGCTGCAAAGTCTGCCACTGCGCAAAATACCAAAAGTAGAAGAGAACATTCGCGTGATCAGGATCGGAGATCTGGACTATTCGCCTTGCGGCGGTACTCACCCTGACACTACAGCCGCTATTGGCTGTCTGATGATCACACGGTTTGAGAATTATAAAGCCGGCACCCGCGTCGAGTTTGTCGCAGGAGAACGGGCGATCAGAGATATGCTGAGAAAAAACGCGGCATTGACTCAACTGAGCCAAAGCTTGGCTACACCGGTTTCCGACATTGTCAAAGGCGTCGAAAAGCTGCTGACCAACCAGTCAAAACTTGAAAAAGAACTCCGGCAGGCAAAAGCAGCGCTGCTGGAGTTGGAAGCCGAGAAACTCGTCTCTGAAATTGAACGTTCTGACGAACACCAGCTGATCAAGATTCTGCAGGGCAAAGACATGTCTGATCTTCGCGTTTTATCCTCTGGTGCGCTGAAAGCCCTGCCCGACGCAGTCGTCATCCTGGCGAGCACGGGCACTGATGGGTCTCAGGCACAGCTGATCTGCGCCAGAGGCAACAACCTGCCTAAGCTGGACATCCGCGAGGTCTTTAAGCCCGCAATCGCGCTCCTGGAAGGACGAGGCGGCGGTAATGCCGCTGTGGCTCAAGGCGGTGGTCCAAGAGTCGAATTGTTGGAACAAGCCCTTGAAGCGGCCTCAAGCGCTCTGGCTCAGCAGCGCGGACTTATGAAGGTTTAGCAGGGTATACTTTCCTCAGCCCTGCATTATCAGGACTTGATCTGGAAGTTTAAGCACTGACCGGCACCCAAAGGAGCCGTCCCCGGTCCCAGATCAGATCCAGTTTACCTTCATCCTTCAAGTATTTCAGATGCGCCCGCACCGCAGTGTGGTTCAGGTAATACTGCCCCGGATTTTCCACCATGCCCAGGCGCTGACACAATCCGGCGTGAATCGTCGTGTCCTCAGCGCCCTCTGCAGCAAGAGTATGGATCAGGTCGTTGACTTCCAGCAGAACCGAGCGGTTCAGGTCAATAAGAGCATCCACGTTTTCCATATACCCGCCGTGAGACAACAGATAGCCGCTGGCCTCCAGGCCTGCTGCCCGTTCCAGTGTCTCCAAATGGTCTCTCAGGTTGTGGACAAACATAAGCTTATGCTTGGTAACGAGGGATTCGGGCATAATAGCGTCCGCGACGTGAAACAGTCCTTCTTCCGTGATCACGCCCAGCATCCCTGGACTGTGACCTTTCAGGTCGACCAGGGTGAGCTTTCTGTCTTCGATCTCAAAATTTCCGGGACTTAAGTGGTGATGCACCTCGGAAGCCTTGGCGCAATAAAATTTGTTCAGCAGCTCAGGAATAGGCGCACACCCAAAGAGAAAGTGGGGTTCGAGATCCGGATGTTCAATATAATGGGCTTCCCCATCAGGCGCATAGGTCTTGACCCCGCGGTTTCGGATGGACCAGGCATTGCCGCCAATGTGATCCGCATGAGCGTGGGTGTTGAGGATCGCCTTGAATGTACCCCAGCCATCACCGACACCCTGCAGCGCTTTTTTGACTGCACTGTCTTCCACCCCGGAATCAATCAGGGCGAAGCCGGATTCCAGTTTTAGTACCCCTATACTGACAGCGCTTTCAAAGATCCCCGTTTTTTCTGTCAAAGTCCTGAAACTCATAAATTCCCTCCAATCCACATCTGGAATAATTCAACTCGAAAAGCAGTATTGAAAAGCCCGGACAGGCTACCCCGTCCGGGCTTTTAAAATCTGGAAGGGGTTCGTCAGAATCCATGGGAGTCGGAAGCCGACCTCCAGTGAAACTTGTACCCTCCTGTTTCACGCCTTATAATCGCCTTCTCTTTCTACCCGTAAACTTGTGGCTCTACGCACCTTTGTTTGGGGTTTGGAGAAAGAAACCATCGGCAAATTGCATTATTCCTCTTTAATGGCAGCCTTGGCGGCAGCTTCAAGATTCTTCTTCGCGTTGGCCAGCATGAGCTTCAGGCGGTTGATCTGGTTGACTTCACTGGCGCCTGGGTCATAGTCGATTGCGGCGATATTCGCGTTCGGGAAGTTCAGCTTGAGTTCCCGGATCATGCCCTTGCCGGTAATGTGATTCGGGAGGCAGGCGAACGGCTGCAGACAAGCTATATTCGAAACGTCGGACTCGAGCAGTTCCACCATTTCCGCAGTCAGGAACCAGCCTTCTCCGGTTTGATGGCCCAGAGACAAAATTTGCGAGGCGCCTTTTGCCTTATGCATGATGGACTTAGGCGCTTCAAAGCGCTTACTTGTATTCAGCGCATCCTTGATGACACCTCTGAAAGACTCAATGTACTGGACAGCAATATTGCCCGCCATTTTCTTGAAATAGGAGGCGGCCAGCAGATTGTGCTTGATGACGTTGTTGTAGCTGCTGTAGAGGAAGAAGTCCGCAAGGTCCGGCACGACAACCTCCGCGCCTTCGGTTTCCAGAAACTCAATGATATTGTTGTTGGCAGTCGGGTGATACTTGACGAGAATTTCGCCGACTATGCCGACCCGCGGCTTAGGCGTATCAATAATTTCCAGCGTATCAAATTCCCGGACCAGTTGGGTGACATTCTTTTTAAAGGTCGATAACCGACCATCCTCAACATTTTGGCTGCAGATTTTGGACCATTTCTGATAGAGGGCATTCGCAGAACCCTTGACCTTTTCGTATGGCCGGACTCTGTAAAGCACGCGGCTGAGCACGTCCCCGTACAGCATGCCCAGGATCAGGCGTCTGATGAGCGGCAGGGTCATCTTAAAGCCTTCAGACTTCTCGAGGCCGCCAAAATTCAGGGAAATGACAGGAATGTGGGACATGTCCGCATCCTTCAGCGCTTTGCGGATAAATCCAATGTAATTCGAAGCCCGGCACCCGCCGCCGGTTTGAGATATGATGACTGCAGTCCTTGCAAGGTCATAACGTCCGGATTTCAGTGCAGACATAATCTGACCAATGGTGAGTATGGACGGATAACAGGCATCATTGTGGACGTACTTCAGACCTTCATTGATCGCTTCAGTATCCACCGATGGCAAAATCTCCAGCTTGTAGCCATGCCGCGCAAAGGCGTGTTCCATCATGTCAAAGTGGATCGGCGACATCTGAGGCGCTAAAATTGTGTGGGTCGCCCTCATGGCTTTGGTGAACGGCATTTTTTCATCCGCCGCGTAGAGCAGCTGCGGCTCGTAGTCGACCTTGTCCCGCTCCTTCATGACCGCCAGAAGTGAGCGGATCCGGATGCGCGCCGCACCCAAATTGTTGATTTCATCAATTTTGATGAGCGTGTACAGCTTGTCGTGACGTTTCAAGATCTCCTGGACCTGGTCCGTCGTGACCGCGTCCAGACCACATCCAAAGGAGTTGAGCTGCACGAGTTCAAGATTCTTCTGTCCTGCCACAAAGTGAGCGGCATTGTAGAGACGGCTGTGATAGCGCCACTGATCCAGCACACGCAGTGTCCGATCGCCTTCGTGGAGATGGGAAATGGCGTCTTCGGAGAGAACGGCCAGGCCATAGTTGGCAAAAACATTCGGAATGCCATGGTTGACTTCCGGATCAATGTGATAGGGGCGCCCTGCCAGAACGACACCTTTTGTTCCCGTTGACTTAAGATAAGCCAGGATTTCCTCACCTTTCGCGCGTACGTCCGCTTTATACGACTCCAGCGCTTCATATGCCGCGCGGATCGCCCTATGGACCTCCCCGCTCTTCAGAGAGAACTGGTTAGCCATAAGCGGCGTCAGGATCTTTTTCAGCCTTGTTTCATCATTTAAAGGCAGGAACGGATTCATGTAATGGATTTTGTTTTGACGCACCTCATCCATGTTAACGCGAATAGTTTCCGGATACGAGGTGACAATTGGGCAGTTAAAGTGATTCTCCGCAGCATCCACTTCCTTGATGTCGTAAGGGATCGACGGATAAAAGATATGATCCACGCCCTTCTCGATCAAGTCCGCAATGTGACCGTGAACCAACTTCGCAGGGTAGCACACGGATTCAGAAGGGATCGTCTCCATCCCCTTTTGGAACAGGTCGTGGGAGGAACGCCCGGAGATGACCACGCGGAATCCAAGGTTCGTAAAGAAGGTATGCCAAAACGGATAGTCCTCATACAGGTTTAAAACCCTTGGTATGCCGATGGTTCCCTTAACCGCCGACTCAGCCGGAAGCGACTTGTAGTCAAACAGTCTGTCGTATTTGTACTGGTAAATATTCGGCGGCGCCTGAAGTTTCTTATGCTCTCCAAGACCTCTCTCGCAGCGGTTGCCAGAGACAAAGCGGTTGCCTCCCTCAAACTGATTTATAGTGAGAAGGCAATGATTGCCGCACGTCTGGCAGCGTGCTGTAGAAGTTTTATAAGTGAAACTCTCCAATTTCTCAAGAGGCAGAAGTGTAGAGACCGTTTCAGGAATATAATTTCTCGCACTGATCAGCGCCGCACCAAATGCCCCCATCATCCCACTGATGTCCGGGCGAACGACATCCCGGCCTACAATTCTTTCAAAGGCTCGAAGGACCGCTTCGTTATAGAACGTGCCGCCTTGAACGACGACTTTTTCACCCATTTCTTCCGGATTTCTGAGACGGATCACTTTATACAGTGCGTTTTTGACGACAGAATAAGAGATTCCCGCCGAGATGTCTCCGACACTGGCGCCTTCCTTTTGAGCCTGCTTGACTCTGGAGTTCATGAAAACAGTGCAGCGTGTCCCCAGATCCACAGGGTGGGAGGCCTGCATGCCGGCGACAGAAAACTCTGTAATAGGATGTCCCAAAGAACCCGCGAATGTTTCAATGAACGAACCGCATCCCGAAGAACAAGCTTCGTTCAGCATAATACTCTCAATGAAGCCATCTTTAATCCGCATGCTTTTCATGTCCTGCCCGCCTATGTCAATAACAAACTGGACCCCGGGCAAAAAATGATCCGCTGCCTTGTAGTGCGCTACCGTCTCGATCTCTCCATGGTCTACCCTGATCGCTTCGCGGATCAGGTGCTCCCCATAGCCCGTTACAGTGGCCGAGCCTATGAAAGCAGAAGCAGGCATTTTGCCGTAAAGAGTTTTAAGAGCGCTGATGGTGGATTTAAGAGGGCTTCCGCCATTTGAGCCGTAATGAGTGAAAAGAAGCCTGTGATCGTCATCTATTGCGACGACTTTAGTCGTCGTGGAGCCGGCGTCTATGCCAAGGAAAATTGGTCCTCTGGCAGCGCTTAGGTCAGCTCTCTCTACAGTTGCCTGTTTATGACGGGCCCGAAAAGCCTCAAGGTCCTCGGCGTCTTTGAATAGCGGCTCAAGCTCAGGAATTTGCTCCTCGTCCTTCAATTCGAAATCCGGCAATTTTTGAATCAGCGCGCCCATACGGAGAGTGCCGTCAACTGCTTCCGCCTCCAAAGCAGCGCCAATAGCCACCATATAGTGGGCGTGATCCGGAAAGATGATTTCGTGAGGTTTAAGGTCCAGAGTTTCCACAAACCGGCGTCTCAGCTCGGAGAGGAAGAAGAGCGGGCCGCCAAGAAATGCGACATTTCCCCGGATGGGCTTTCCGCAGGCGAGACCGCTGATCGTTTGGTTGACCACGGCCTGCAGCACCGAAACGGCAATATCCTCTTTGGGAGTACCTTCGTTGAGAAGAGGTTGAATGTCTGTTTTTGCAAAGACACCACAGCGTGACGCGATAGGATAAATGACCTTGTACTTCTTCGCCATGTCATTGAGTCCCGACGCATCCGTACTCAGCAGCGAGGCCATCTGATCGACAAAGGCACCGGTTCCGCCGGCACATACACCGTTCATGCGCTGCTCTAAAGATGTTCCAAAATATGTAATTTTGGCATCCTCTCCGCCGAGCTCAATTGCGACGTCTGTCTTTGGATACAGCACCTCAATGGCTTTGGTGCCGGCAATGACTTCCTGAACGAAAGGAATGCCAAGAAGGTCACTGATCAGCAATCCGCTTGAACCTGTGACCTTGAACTTTAACTCCAGATCTCCAAAGATGTCATACACCTCGGTGATCATAGTTTTTACAGTACCTTTAATATCAGACATGTGGCGTCTGTACTCTTGATATCGAATCTCACGATGCTCATCCATCACAACCATCTTGCAGGTCGTTGATCCCACGTCGAGCCCCGCAATCCATAATGCGTTCATATAATCCACCTCTAATTGATAACACTCAGATGAATTATATCCTGTCCTCAGAAGCCTTGCAACTACTGAAATGTAAACAATTTGTGAACACCGTTCGAGTTGAAGGATTAAAAAAATCAGGAGATGGAGGAAAATGATGCCAACAGTCGTGAACCAAAAGAGACCTACGTCTATTGGTATTTGATCCAGTAGTCGTAAGTCTCCAGTCTCCATTTCCGTTTATTCCCTGTTCAATTCTTTTAAGTAAGCCTGCCTGGCTTCCTGATAGAGTGCCTTAGTCATTCTCACCGCAGCACCGTGATCTACGATCACCTCCGGGTAGCCATAGCTCCCAAGCCCTCCGGGTTTATGAAACAGCACTGCCGGAGCGCTCCCCACCTCAGGCAGCCATAATTTCATGAACGTCGCAGCCGCATCATAGCGAAGAGACTGCTGCCAAGGGTTGAACACCCTGAAATAGGGCTGTGCGTCAGTCCCGGTAGAAGCGCTCCACTGCCAGCCGCCATTATTAAGAGCCGGTTCAGAGTCCGCAAGTTGTTCAATAAAGTACTGTTCACCGAGCTGCCAGTTGACGTGAAGATCCTTCACAAGATAACTGGCCGCCACCATTCTCAGTCGGTTATGCATCCTGCCTTCATGTTTCAGACATCTCATTGCCGCATCGACAATAGGCACTCCCGTTCTTCCTTGACACCACGCTTCAAAATATTCAGGATTTCTTTCCCAGCGCACAGATTTGTATTCCGGCCTCATAGCTGTCTCCAGCACATGAGGGTAATGTCTGAGAAGCTGCAAATAAAATTCTCGCCAAACATATTGCCTCAACACCGGCTCGTGACCCGGATAACGGACGAGATCCGATACGAATTGACGCGGCGAAAGCATCCCCGTATTCAAATAAACCGACATGCCAGAGGTTGCCTGTAGGGACGGAAAATCACGACGCTCAGAATAATGCACCAGCTGATCCTCAAGAAAAGTGCGCCACTGCGTTATCATGGCAGCATAACCGCCTTCCAGAACCGGATGTGCTGACTCAATCGCCCTGCCCTTCACCAGTGTCATAGATTCACTCGTCAAAGCCACTGATTTTGCCCGTGGCCTCAGCGCCTGTCGTCCTGATGAAACCGTAGTCCGAAGAAACCGGTCCAGCCACTGTCTGTAGTAAGGTGTAAACATTTGATAAGAGGTTCCGTCCTTTTTTAAAATTTCTGAAGGATGAAAAATCGTCACATCCTCGTGGGGACACACCATTGCGCCTGTCTCAGCCGCCGCCGCTTCCACCGCCCTTCCGGCACGGTCATAGAAACGGTTGAAATAGACGGCGTCAAAAGGATAGGTCTGCTGTCTCAGGGTCATCAGCACCTCTTTGTAATTGCCCACAATCAGTGATGCTTCATGGCCAATTTTCATCAGCAAGTCATTAAATTGCCGAAATGCCGTCAGTCTGGTCCGGAGCCCATGACAGCTCTCCCTCGACGCCCAAGGGATCCCCTCTTCCTTTTCATCATAGATCCACAGGATCCCCAGCTCATCATTTTCTTCCAATGCGCAAAAAAGTGCGGTCTGATCCTCCAAACGAAAATCCCTATAAAGCAGAAGTAATCCTCTCAAAGCGTCAGGCCGGCACCTCCCAATGAGTTTGCGCTCACAGCAGCACCAGCCCTCCCCCCTTTCACCTTCACTTTTCCTCGTAAACTGCGTGACTCAAGTCACTGTATGGCACTGTTATCCAATCAGCGTCCTTTGCGACCGCGATTGCTGATTGGTGTCGTTCCCATGAGCACATCATTTTCAAACGCAATCCGCTCCATGAGGATCAACTCCTCCGCCAGCTTGGTTATCCCACGCTCATCCTCCGGTTTTAAAATCCCCTCAATATCGTGACCGAGCTTCTTTCGGACATGGGTATAATTTTTCCACAGCATGTTCTTAATTCTGGCCGGCGTCGAAGGTTTTCGAAGCATCATAAGAATTTCAAAGCGAAGCGCTTCCAAGCGCTCCAATGCTATTGGATCTTCCAAATTCGCTATTTGGTGACCAAATGCTCTCGCGTTGACCTGATCGACCTCTTGGCAGACAAATTTCATTCTGTGCCAGATCGCATATAAATCCGCTTTGTTCTCAAGTTTTGCATCCTTCAACCAAGCAAACGCATACAGCCGCCTGCGCCAGTCCCACCACCTGAGGGGACTCTGAAGATCTGCTGCAGGAATCAGGAAAAAGGCTTCTTCGAGAAGTCTGTGACCAAAAACTCCCGGCGGCTTACCCAGCCTTTTGTCCCTGAGGGTGGTCCGATATACGCCGCAGGAAGGACTGCCTTCCATGTAAATAAATGCGTCAACCTTTGCGTCTTTTAATAGCTTAATGCAAAATTCGCTGCTGTTCATCAACGATTTGCAGATTTCCTTCCCACCGGAGGAAACCACTTTGGCTTGATGCGTCCATACGTCACTGCCGCTGGGACCAGAGATGCGAATGGCATCTCTGGGCACACCCAGTCCCGCCAGCACTTCAGGACACACAGGGTGCCAAATGAAATCACTGCGCTCTCTGCCCAGGGGTTCCAGCATATCCCATCCTTTATTGTTGTATCTAACTTTTGATCCATACATACAGGCACTGATGCCAATTCTTAATTTTCGCTCCATGATGAACTCCATATCTTCACGCCCGCCTTCTTTATTATAATCTTGTCGCCGTGCAAAATACTCATACCCGGATTCAGCTGCCTCATTCACCCACTGACATACAGATCAATAATCAATTGGATCCGGTTTAGATTTTGCGGATTTTAGTGCCAAACCTTCACATTTTCATCTGGAGTACAAGGACTGAATGTGTTAAAATTGACGGAGTCAGGAGGTGTCCTATGGCTACAGAAAGCCTATTCACCCTATCGGGAATATCACTCATAGGGTATGCATTACTCGGGTATGCGTTCGGCTGCATCCCATGTTCCTATCTAGCCAGTAAAATGATGGGACATATTGACATTAGAAACTACGGCAGCGGCAACACCGGCGCTACCAATGTCTATCGCGTCCTCGGAAAAAAAGCTGGCATCGTCGCTTTTTTAGGCGATTTCTTGAAAGGTCTTGTTCCTGCCTTGATCGGAAATGCTCTTGCGGGGCAGGAAGCCGCTGCTGTTGCTTCACTTTTCGCCGTCATTGGCCACTGCTATCCAGTGACACTCAAGTTTAAGGGCGGTAAAGGCGTCGCAACCTCAGCGGGCATGATTTTCGGCACAGCGCCATTGATTGGCGTCCTATTAATCATACTGCAGTTCACTATTCTTTTTTTGACGCGTTATATGTCCTTGGCTTCCATCATTTCGGCTGTCTTATTCCCAATCCTGGTCTATTTCACTGACCCTACGCCAATGTATCAAATCGCGTCTCTCTTGATGGGAATTCTGGTCATCTTCAGGCATCATTCCAATATCCGAAAGCTTCTGAAGGGTGAAGAGTCAAAGATGACCAGCAAGAAGAAAAAAACATAATCAACCTTGTCGAGGTATGATCCTTGTGGTATAATTTATTTCGTGCCTATCTTGGGAGTAGATGGGTGCTGGTGTGTCCTCTGGTCTTCAAAACCAGTGTGAGGAGTTCAGAGCTTCTCGGGTGGGTTCGATTCCCACGTACTCCCGCCAAAATTTTCAAAAGAAGAGGAAGTCGGTGCATGGCCTTTAGCCCTTGCGCACCGACTTCCTCTTCTTTTTTTATTCACATAACAAACCATTATTTAAGCTGCGAAGGGAAGTTGTCCGTAGGCGAGCCTATTTATTAAAAATAATTTTCCAATCCTCGCCCACTTGAACGACCTCCCACAGATCGAACCGGCTGGTGGTGATTTCCGCGTCTGTTCTGTCCGCGCTGTCGTACTTAACGTAGACAATCCAGGAATCTGAAAATCCTTGTGTAAAATGGATTGTCCGCCTAAAACCATTGAAGGCAGCAAAATGGCTTTCTACAACCACTTTGAAGTCTTCGTAGGCATATGCCTCCTGACTTTCCTCGGTCAAATAGGTGTATGCCAGATCATAGCGGCGCTCAGAAACCGCTTCAATAAATTCAATGACACTATTGGAGGGATATCTGCGGTCCTCATAAATAAATGAAGTATTACTGGTCAGCAACTGATAGAGGTTTGAGTTTCCAATCTGGACGTCCCTTCGTCTTCCCTCTATTAGAATTTGAACGCGATAAACCTCATCAATATCAGAAAACGAGTTGACTATGGACCAGACGAAAAGCTCGCTTTTCTCATTGCCAACATAACTTTGTTCCAGAAACGCTTCGGATAGATTGACATAGGCAATATTATTGCTGACGCGAACATCAAGAATTCGAACCTCACCGCTGAATAGATTGGTGTAAGCCAGATTTTTGGGACCCTTTTGCAGCTCGTTTGCTATAGCTTCCTCAAGGCGTTCCTGTGTGACTGTAACAATGCGCTCCTCAATTCTCAGTTTGTTGTCAAATGGAAAATAAAGGTTTACCCTGACTTTCATGTCCGACGGTTCCGGATCTATAGCGAGTTCGGGCGGCAATTCTGTCTGAGTGATAGCCGAGTTGGAAAAAAATTGGTACAAGCTGAAGACCCCTACCAAACCGGCAAAGACCAACAGGGTCAAAATCATAATTTTCTTCATGCGCCTACCCCCGGATACCTTATAGGAAGCCGAACTGTAAAGGTAGAACCGGTATTGATGACGCTTGAGACTTGAATGTCGCCGCCATGGAGAGTTACAATCTGCTTGGCAATGGAAAGACCAAGACCGCTTCCGCCAGTCGTTCTTGCTCTGGCTCTGTCAACCCTGTAAAATCTGTCAAAGATATGATTGAGATCTTGTTCAGGGATGCCTATGCCGGTATCAGAAATGGAAACGCAAGCGTCATTTATCTCTCTGAACACTGAAATCCTGATTTTCCCATTCTCCGGTGTATACTTGATGGCATTGCTTACGAGGTTAATCAGACACTGCTGAATCTTTCCCTGATCCATATGAAACTGCAGTCGGTCCCGTTCCTCTATCTCAATGCGGATATGCTTTTGGTCCGCTATAGGTTTCAAATTTCTGACCACATTATGAACCACATAATTCAAATAGGTGATCTGAGTTTCCAGAACGAGCTCATCACGCTCCAGATCCACCAGGTAAAGCAAGCTGTCCACAATTCGATTGAGCCGGGAAACCTCACCATCAATATCCTGCATAAATTCCCTGTAGACGCTTTCATCCCAGGAGGGTTGATGCAGAAGCGTTTCAGAAATGATTTTCATGGAAGTCAGCGGTGTACGCAGTTCATGTGAGACGTTGGAAACAAATTTCCTGCGCTGCTCATCCACTTGATTAATTTTTGACGCCATGTCATTAAACGATTCTGCCAATTGGCCAATCTCGTCATTGGCTTCAATCTTGATTGAGACGCCAAAATTCCCCCTGGAAAATGACCGTACCAACTGGATCATTTTTTCGATTGGTGATGCAATGACCTGAGCGAAGAGAAATGCCACCATCCCCGTAAACAAGAGCCCAATCCCGGACAAAAGCGCGACGCGCCTGAGTGTCAGATTGACATTTTGCAGCAAGTCGTCTATGGACGATGATGCCAGAACAACCCCCATTACTTCATTCCGTTCGGAGATTGGCACTCCGACATACATGACATTTTCACCGTTTGGCAGCTTATAAACTTGATTTGAGTCGTATCCTTCAAGCGCTGATTGAACCTCTGTCAAAGCAATAAAATTTTCACCCAGCATGGCGTCATAGGAATCTATCAGAACCGTCCCGGTATTGTCCAGGAGCAGAATCCTTGCATTGATATCCAGACTGTAACCTTTGATCAGATCCTGCAGATAGGTGCGTGTATTTTCCATTTGAATACCATAAAAATTCGGTGTAATTTGGTTTGACAGGATATTGACCTGTGTCAGCAAACTTATGTTCCTGTCGCGTATATAGGTGGTTCGAAGTGTGCTTCCAATGAAGGATATGGCCAGAAGCATAGTAATGAACATCAGTATCAGGTAGGTAAAAACGAGTTTCCACCGGATACTGATAAAACGTCTAGTCTTCGTTAAAATAATAGCCGACTCCCCATTTCGTCATAATATAACGCGGTGCTGATGAGTTGTCCTCAATCTTCTCCCTGAGTCTTCGAATATGGACATCCACCGTTCGAACATCTCCAAAGTACTCATAGCCCCAAATCTTTTCCAGAAGTTCCTCTCTCGAGAAAATTTTATCCCTTTGAAGGATTAACAGCAAGAGCAGGTCAAATTCCTTGGCAGTCAGATTGATTTCTCTTCCTTGAATAGCCACCTTTCTCCCAAGGGTGTTGATGCTGAAATCCCCGACATTCAACTGGCTAGTCGTGACATTTTGATCCGCAAAGCTGGCACGGCGAAGGATCGCCCGGATTCTCGCCTTAAGCTCAAGTATATTGAAAGGCTTCGTCAGATAATCATCTGCACCGTACTCCAGTCCCAGAACCTTGCTGGAATCTTCTCCTTTGGCAGTCAACATGATGATAGGCACCATAGATGTCTCCCTGACGCGTTTGCAGACTTCGAGCCCATCCATGCCAGGCAGCATCAGATCGAGCACGATCAGATCGTAGTCGTTCTCCAAAATCTTATCATACGCTTCATTTCCGTCTATGGCCACTTCCACCTGGTAACCGTCCTGCTCCAGACTGAATTTCAAGCCTTTCAACAATATTGGTTCATCATCCACGACCAGTAATTTTTCGTCCATTTGACACCATCCCCGTTATGGTTTTCAAGGTCTCTATGCATTCGTCCTTCGCATCCGGCGCACACCGCCATCCCGAACCGTAATTCTGTTTGCGTCAAAGTATTCAAGCAGCGGTACTGCGACTTTTCTCGATGTCTGGAGTAAATCCCTGAAATCGCCCAAATTCAAAGTTTCATTGCTTTTAAAATGCGTCTCAAGGCGGTTTTTAGCCTCATCAAAATGCTCGCGTTCCAGCACTATGGCATCATTAATTTTGACTAATTTTCCTTGTTCAAAAATCAGCTCCAGCAAATCCTTGTCCTTATTGCTGAATTGACACGTCGCAAGGGCATCCGGCAAATTGGGCACATTATAGCCGCTTTCTTTATATAGTTTGAGCAGTGCTTCTGCCTTTGATTTCTGCGCGCCAGAAAGTTCAATTTCAAAGCCCGAGAGCATAACCGTGCTCCCATTGACTTTGATCAGCTCTTTTTGAAGGTAGAGATTCAAGACGTCATCAAACAAACGGCCTTTCATACCGGCAAAAAGTTTGCTGCGGATCTCTTCTTTGGAAATCCCAGCTCTAAGCGGATTTTTCTGGTGGTATTCATTCAACAAGCGAATCAGCGTCTCTCCCCGCTCTTCTATAAAAGCAGCGTGAACAAGTCTGGAATCCCCCACTTGAATGATCTCACCCTCACTCAGAAGTGTTTCAACTAACGATGCCACTTCAGCAGGCGGAAGCCCCGATGAGACCGTCAGTCCTGACGTATCCGGACACACAGCACTTTCCCTGAAAATGAGATCCGAGATGATTTGCCGGCTGTCTCCAAGACTCCGCAGTGCAAGCTGATCCAGGACTTCTTCCTTGAACCGCTTGTGCCTGTGTGCATTCGGGTCTAATATTACACCTCCGCCGATGGTCTCAAGCGGCGAATAAAACCGAATGACCACATGATCGCCATATTTAAACGCGACTTCTTCCTCAAGGTGCAGCTGCACAAAACAGGACTCTCCCGGATTAAGCACTTCTCTGTCGAGGAGTGCCACCCTGCACAGGACTTCCTTTGTGCCTTGATACAATCTAACGCGCATCCAGTGGTGGACAGTACGCTCTGTTGATTCCAGCAATTTCATCGTAGCGTCAATTATATGCGTCGTTCTCAGGCTTCCCGGCTTTGCCAGCACATCTCCCCTGTGGAGTTCTGACTTGGTCAGACCTGCCAGATTAACAGCAACACGTTGGCCGGTAAATGCCTCCTTGACCGCCTCGCCATGGACCTGAATCATTCGAACACGGCTCATTTTTCCGTTAGGGTAAATTTCAACCGAATCGCCTTCTTTAAGAATGCCCTCTACCAGAGTCCCGGTGACCACCGTGCCAAATCCGGTCATGGTAAACACGCGATCAATAGGAAGCCTCAGGGTTTCCTGAATTTTTTTTGGTTCTACCTGCTCAAGCATCTTATCTATCAAGTCAACCAACTCAGGCAGCCCTTGACGGGTAACAGATGAAACGCTCATCATAGGCGCCTCTTCCAGAAAACTCCCCTTCAATTTCTCTCTGATTTCTTCCCGAACCATATCGAGCCAGTCCGGATCCACCAGATCTGATTTGGTCAAAACAACTATGCCTTTTTTGACATCCAATAATGACAGAATGTCTAAATGCTCCTGGGTCTGAGGCATGACCCCCTCTTCCGCTGAGATGACCAGCAGAACCAGGTCCACGCCGCTGGCACCTGCAAGCATATTTCGAATAAAGCGTTCATGGCCCGGAACATCAACAATGCCTGCGCGTCGGCCGCTTGGCAGATCAAAATAAGCAAAGCCCAAGTCTATGGTGATGCCTCTTCTCTTTTCTTCTTCAAATCGATCCGTTTCTATACCTGTCAAGGCTCGAATCAGACTTGTTTTTCCATGGTCTATATGACCGGCGGTTCCTATGATGACATGTGCCATAGTGACTCCCCTTTACATCAGCTCTCGAAGCGCCTGAACAATGACATCAGCTTCGCCGTCTTGGACGGTTCTGAGGTCGAAGATCAACCGATCTTCAGCAACACGCGCTACAATTGGCAGACGTCTGGCCCTGAGAGCCTCCGTCAGCCGCTGGGTGGACTGCTCTGAATGCTTGACAGAAACAGCCCATGTTGGCAGTTTTTCAAGCGGCAATGAACCGCCGCCCACTTCACTGGCGGTTTCGTACAAGGACGACTCATAGGCAGAGCCCAGGGCTTCAATCTGCACCTGCAATTCAATTGCCCTTGGTAAAATTGCATCCTGACGTTCCGTCAGCATGCGAACTGTAGGAATTTCCCGACGGACAGCTTCTGGATCTCTGTAAAGCTTCAGCGTCGCTTCCAATGCGCACAGCGTCATTTTATCCACTCGTAATGCTCTGGTCAGTTGGTTTTTCTTCATAGCATCAATCCAGGTCTTCCTGCCGAGAATGATGCCCGCCTGCGGCCCGCCCAACATTTTGTCACCGCTGAAGGTCACCACATCAGCACCAGCTCTCATGCTTTCAATAACAGTAGGCTCTTTCATCAATCCATATTGTGATAAATCTATCAATGAGCCGCTTCCCAAATCTTCGATAAGAGGGATGTTTTTTTCGCGGCAAAGGCCTGAAAGTGCCTCAATCTCCACTTCACTTGTAAAGCCGAGAATTCTATAGTTGCTGGTATGCACTTTTAATACCGCTGCCGTTTGCTCTCGAATGGCAGCCGCATAGTCTCTCAGATGAGTCTTGTTGGTCGTTCCGACTTCAACCAGCTCAGCACCGCTGGCCCTCATAACATCCGGCACTCTAAACGCTCCGCCGATCTCGACGAGCTGTCCTCTGGACACTACGACTTCTTTTCCTGCACAGATTGTCGATAACACGAGCATTACGGCCGCTGCGTTGTTATTGACGACGAGTGCCGCCTCGGCGCCCGTCAGTTCGCAAAGAAGTGACTCAACGTGAGAATAGCGCGTGCCGCGCTTTCCGGTCTCCAAATCATATTCCAATGTCGAGTAATAGCAGCTCACCTCTGATAAATGCTGCGCAATAGAAGGCGCAAGCAAGGATCTACCGAGGTTGGTATGAATGACAACGCCTGTGGCATTGATGAGGCGTTTTAAATGATAGCCATTTCTCTTTTCCACTTCATCTGAGATGGTTTTGATCAGGGCTGTCATATCCAGACTTTCAGGCAGCGCAGTTTCTTCGACACTGACAAGCAGTTGCCTGAGCTCTGACAAAGCCTCCCGGATCACTTCCAGTACCAGATTGCGGGGCGCAAATTCAAGAAGTCCCTGAACCTGCTCATTTGCAATAAGTTCATCCACTTTTGGAATAGCGCGCAGTAAATTCTTTCTCACAACAGACACCTCAATAATGGCCTGACAGGCCTATATTATTTATTACTATGGTCGAACAACCAGTGCAATATCTCCACGTTCTGTAACCCTGCCCACTCTCGCAAATGCCGTCTGGAGTTTTTCCCGGTACAGGTCCTCCAAAATTTGAGCGCGTTCAGGCTCAAGTGAAATCAGAAGCCCCCCAGAGGTCTGAGGGTCATAAAGCACGTCAATCATAGCTTCCGAAATTGCAGGATCAATCCAGACACGTTCACCGGCATAATCTCTGTTTTTGTAGGTGCCTGCCGGAACCAAGCCCATTGAAGCATTTTCTATTGCGCCTCTCATGACGGGGACAAAGTGACTGTCGAGTTCAATGCTGACATTGCTTCCCTCGGCCATTTCCAGCGCATGGCCTATCAATCCAAACCCGGTGATATCCGTACAGGCATTTGCGCCTGTCTCTATCATTAATTCTGCAGCGACTTTGTTGAGCGTCGCCATGACATGGATGGCTTCATCCACCAAGGACTGATCCAGCAATTCCTCCTTAATGCACGTATTTAGTATACCCAAGCCAACAGGTTTCGTTAAAATGAGAACATCCCCAGGTTTAGCCGTAGAGTTGGCAAGAACCTTGTCAGGATGAACAGTGCCCGTCACTGACAGCCCGTATTTAGGCTCATTGTCCTCTATGGAGTGTCCGCCTACCAGCAAAGCACCTGCTTCCTTTACTTTATCAGCGCCGCCCCGCAGGATCTCACCAAGTACCTCTATGGGCAGACAATTGGGGAACGCTACAATATTCAGGGCGATCAGAGGAACACCGCCCATTGCGTAGACATCACTCAGTGCATTCGCGGCAGCAATCTGACCAAATTGATAAGGATCATCCACTATAGGGGTGAAGAAATCAAGTGTCTGGATTAATGCCGTATCCTCATTCAACTTATAAACGGCCGCATCATCTGATGTATCAAGACCGACAAGCAGTCGGTCGCTCTCGAATTTCGGTAAAAGACACAAAACTTGTGCCAGGGTTTCCGGCCCTATTTTGGCCGCTCAGCCAGAGCTGTTGCTGAGTTGTGTCAAACGTTTGGCTTCCATGGCAGCCACCTCCAGTCTATTATTGCATTATCCCGTTAATTATATCAAACTAACGGCTACAATACACATTCAATTTCTCAATGCATGCAAGTTGCCAAGCCATAATACGTAGGGGCTTCCTTCTTTGAATGACATTAATCCGTCTTTTTATTGTTCTGTTCAACCCATTCCATAATGGCTGCATGCTTGGCCGGGCCAATCCCTTTAACTTCAAGCAGAGTATCCAGTGATGCAAATCCGCCTTTTTCTTTTCTGAATTTTAAGATCCTTTCAGCGGTAACTTGCCCAATTCCTCTAATTTCCAGCCAAGCATCCAAGGGCATTTGATTTATGAATTGCAGTGGCGTCAGAGTCGCACTTTTCTCGTCTTCAGATTCTTCGGATTCAAAGTTTTCAACTTTTTTTTCATCGTGGAGGGTTTGCTTTTCATCCTCGATTTCCTGACGTACAGCTGCTGTTTTGTTTGATATTGGTTCGCCTTCTTTTTTTGAAGAGTCCCCTATGACAACCTCGCTGGTGGTCTCCGTCACGATCTTAGCAGATGCTTCACTCTCCATGGCATGCAGTTTAAAGGAAGTCATTTCCGAAATCTGATAAACAGCTGCAGGTACTGCAATGACAGCTATTAAAAATAAACCCGTAATCGATCTCATAAAATCCTCCATTTGCTTTATTTGTTATTTATTGTTATTTTTCTATAAGCAAATTCATGTTATAATATTTTTTAAGAAAACGCAAGGGATGGTGTTCAAGTGACAATCAAAAAACTTAAAACAGCAGCGTTGACCATAATTTGCAGTTTGTCTGTGCTTTATAGCAGTGCGGTGGCATTTGCTTTGACTCCGGCTGATATAAATGCGCAATCTGCAATCCTCATAGACAGTGACAGCCATCAAATGCTCTTTGAGAAAAACAGTCATGAATTGATGTTTCCGGCCAGCACCACAAAATTGATGACTGCGCTGCTCATTCTGGAAAATCACGAATTGAATGAGACTGTAACTATAGATTCAAAATCCCCCATGGCTACAGGCAGTCGTATTTACATAATTGAAGGCGAGATCCTGACCATCGAACAAATGCTTCACGCGTTGCTCCTGGCTTCAGCGAATGATGTCGCAGAAGCCCTCGCAATCTATGATTCAGGCAGTATTGAAGCGTTCGCCGAAAAAATGAACCAGCGAGCAGCAGAACTCGGCGCGCTGAATACACACTTTACCAATCCACATGGACTTCCGGATCCGGAACATGTTACAACAGCTTATGACCTGTCAAGAATCGCACTGGAAGCCATAAAACATGAAAAACTTCGAGAGATCGTAAAAACAATCAGTTATGATATCCCACCTACCAATAAACAGCCTGAGAACAGACACTTTGCCAACAGCAACAGATTTTTATATGGCACAGGTTCCGGCAATAAAATTGATTATCGCGGTCAGACCATCAACATCAAATATGATGCCATCACTGGATTAAAAACTGGCTATACCAACGCTGCGCAACAATGCTTCATAAGCAGTGCCACCAAAGACGGCAAAAATTTAATCTCCGTCATTCTTAAAGCACAAGGCAATTTTCTTTATCTTGACACAAGAACTTTGATCGACTATGGGTTTGAGAATTTCAACGCGCACACTTTTGCGAGCAAGCACGAGCTGATCAGTTACTTCGAATATAGCGGCAATAAAAAAGTTAAAATTCCCCTCTATTCAGGTGACGATATAAAGGCTCTAATTCCGAACTCACTGGACCCAGAAGAGATTACCTTTGAAACGGAAATGATGCCGGATTTTGAATTGCCAGTCAAGGAAGGTCAGCGTATCGGCACGATCCGTTACTTCGGGAATGGCAAACTACTGACAGAAGCGCCGCTGATCACTTTGAATGAGATCACCGACAAATCAGCGCTGGGTGAAACAACGCTTTTTAACCACAGCTGGCTCAGATTCGACACATCACCAAAAGCACTGGTTCTCTTGGGCATCAAGGTGATTCTTTCTTTGATGCTATGGCGTCTGATTATGTCAAAATTAAACAAGAAGACCAGGCGCAGGCCCTCTTCGAAGGCAACAACTCATCCGGCTGCAGCCCATTCGACACGGGCTCGCCGTCCTGACTCGACCTTTAGACCTCGGTAATAGTTTTTATCTAAACGCAAATAAAGGCAGTGTCCATTCTTACGGACACTGCCTTTTTGCGCGTTCAATTATCTCAAAATCTTATGCGTGAGTCCCTGTAAACGCGATCATTTGAATTTCAATTACTGCGTCCAGCGGCAGCTTGGAAACTTCAACTGCAGCTCTCGCCGGTTTATGATCACCAAAGAATTCTGCGTAGACCGCATTCATTCTTGCGAACAGCGAAATGTCACGGATAAAAATCTCGACTTTGACAATTGTTTCAAGGGAACCGCCGCCTGCTTCAACGATAGCTTTGCAATTTTCAAGTGATTGTCTCGCAGCCTGCTCGATCTCCTTGTAATGTTCACCTGTCGCCGGATTGATTGGAAGCTGACCTGATACATAAATGAACGGGCCTGCATTCATACCTTGGGAATAAGGTCCAACTGCGCCTGGCGCCTTATCTGTTGAAATAACTTTGGGTTTCATAACTGTGCTCACAATAACGCCTCCTATTTTGTTTCCCGGATTTCATCCAGGTAATTATATATAGTGTATCTTGAAACACACAAGACATTGGCGACATAATCAATTGCGCCTTTTATCAGAAATGCACCCTTCTGATCCAGTCTATCCACCATCATAACCTTGTCATCTTTGGAAAGGTAGATGATAGGTTTTCCAACTTCATCCAATGTTTCCTTTACCAGATCCGTCAAGACAACACTAACTACATTGAGGTTCTTTGAATCATTTTGGCGCTCTTGAAAATCCTCAGAAATTTTCATGATGTCATTTAAAACAGATCTTGCTCCGACGAGCTCAGTGATGTCAAAATTGATGCAGAAACATCCAATCACCTTTTGATGCTCGTCTTTGATGAACACGGTCGTCGACTTCAGAACACGCCCATCCGCGCTCTTTCCGGTATAGTTGATGATATCTTCATCAACTTTACCATTCTGAACCAGTTTAAGCGACGCCTCCGTCATTGGACTTCCTGAGCTTCTGCCAGTCACATGGCCGTTCTCGATGGCGACTATGGAATGCTGCAGATCAGTAAAGTCATGCAGGACCACTTCGCAGCGGCTTCCAAAAGTCGCGGCTATGCCTTTTACCAGTGGAATATAGGACTGAATGATTGGATTAAATTTTGTACTCATTTTCATCACCGCACAACGATATTGACGAGTTTCTTAGGGACGACTACAACTTTGACAATTTGTTTGCCATTTAAAGCATCAGAAATTTTTTCCAGAGCTAAGGCAGACTTCTGAATTTCCTCTTGAGTAGCGTCTTTTGAAACCACCAAGTGCTCTCTGACTTTGCCATTGATTTGAACGGCAAATTCAATTTCATCCAGAATCAGAGCTTTTGCGTCATAAGTTGGCCATGCCACTTCGTGAACACTTCCCTCTTTGCCAAGCACCAGCCAA
The DNA here is from genome assembly GCA_964416305.1 of uncultured Acidaminobacter sp. GTDB lineage: Bacteria > Bacillota > Clostridia > Peptostreptococcales > Acidaminobacteraceae > Acidaminobacter. The sequence continues at coordinate 63,451 of CAYQDM010000001.1, forward strand.
AGTTCTTCCATCAAATGTGGCGCAAACGGTGCCATTAGTTTGATCAGAGTTTCAGCAGCGACTCCATAAAGAGGTGCATTCCAGCGGTCTTTACCGCTTTCACGGTAACGGTACATCTCATTGACAAGCTCCATAACGGCACTGATGGCCGTATTGAAATTAAATCGATCTTCAATGTCCTCAGAGACTTTTTTGATGGTGCGATGCATGACATAATTGAGCGCCTTTTCATCTTCATAGGTCAGAACGATTTCACCGCTCCCCTTGAGTGCCTCTTCATCTGTTACCGCTCTGAACACCCTGTTCAAGAAGCGGTGTGCGCCGTCCACACCCTCATCTGACCACTCAAGGTCTTTTTCAGGCGGCGAAGCAAACAAAATAAAGAGACGTGCTGTATCTGCGCCATATTTTGCAATAATCTCATCCGGACTGACGACGTTCCCTTTGGATTTCGACATCTTTGCGCCATCCTTCAGAACCATACCTTGAGTCAGAAGATTCTTGAACGGTTCTCCGACAGGCGACAATCCGAGATCATACATTACCTTGGTAAAGAAACGTGAATAGAGTAAATGCAGTATAGCATGTTCTACACCGCCAATATACTGGTCAACTTCCATCCAATAGCTGGCAGCTTCTTTGGAGAAAGGCAGTGTTTCATTATGAGGATCTGTATATCTCAAGAAATACCAAGAAGAGTCGACAAACGTATCCATGGTATCCGTCTCGCGAACCGCATGACCGCCGCATTTTGGACAAGCGGCATTCATGAAGGTTTCACTTGTCAGCAATGGAGATTCGCCTTTGCCGGAAAACTTGACATCTCTCGGTAATACGACCGGAAGTTCTTCAACCGGAACCGGAACAATACCGCAAGTCGGGCAATTGACCATAGGGATTGGACAACCCCAGTAGCGCTGACGGGACACGAGCCAGTCCCTGATTCTAAAGTTTGTCGTTGCATTTCCGGATCCTTCAGCTGCCAGGCGCTCGACAATTTTTTGAGTACCCTCTTCTGTTGTCAGACCATCAAAAGGTCCGGAATTAACCATGACACCTTTACCGGTAAAGAGTGTCTGTTGGTAGTCACCTTCAGCATCTGCCGGGCGTATGACCTCGATGATCTCGAGACCATACTTCTTTGCAAAGTCGTAATCCCGCTCATCATGGGCAGGAACTGCCATGATAGCGCCTGTGCCATACTCCACCAAAACATAGTTGGCAACATATACAGGAATCAGAGCACCTGTCATTGGATGAATCGCGTAGCGGCCTGTAAACAGGCCTTCCTTGACCGCTTCCGTCGAAGTTCTCTCAATTTCTGAGATGCGCGCAAGGCGATCGACAAATTCACGGATTGGTGTCTCATATTCAGTGCCGGCAGTTAATTCAGCGACATAGGGATGCTCTGGCGCCAGAACCATATAAGTACATCCATAGAGCGTGTCCGGTCTGGTTGTGAAAACTTTGAGTTTTTTATCAAATCCATCAATTGCAAAATCAATTTCAGCGCCAGTGCTCTTGCCAATCCAGTTCTTTTGCATGGTTTTAACTTTTTCAGGCCAACCGTGAAGGGTCTCGATGTCCTCAAGAAGCCGGTCTGCATAATTAGTAATTCTATAGAACCACTGTGACAGATTTTTCTTGACGACGGGACTGTCACAACGCTCACAGAAGCCGCCTACGACCTGTTCGTTTGCGAGGACGGTCTCACACGAAGTACACCAGTTAACCGGTGACTTCTTCTTATAAACAAGATCCTGTTCAAAAAACTTGACGAAAAGCCATTGTGTCCACTTGTAATAGTCCTCCATACAAGTAGTCACTTCACGGTCCCAGTCGTAGCTGAGTCCCAGGCGTTTGAGCTGCTTCTTCATTTCAGCTATGTTGCTCTTGGTCCAGATATCAGGGTGAATCTGATTCGCGATTGCCGCGTTTTCGGCCGGTAGTCCAAAAGCATCCCACCCAATTGGATGCAGAACATTATACCCCTGCATTTTTTTGAATCTGGCGACGACATCACCAATGGAATAGTTGCGAACGTGCCCCATGTGAAGTTTGCCTGACGGATAAGGAAACATTTCGAGAGCATAGTACTTTTTGGCCTCCGGATTGTTGACCACTTTGAATGCATCATCCTGATCCCACTGGCGCTGCCATTTTTCTTCAATTTCAGCGAATTGATACTTCAATAATAACCCTCCCTCAACAAAAAATAAAAAGTGGACATTGCTTTGATCTTTAGGGACGGGCTATCGCCCGCGGTACCACCCTAATTGACATTCATGTCCACTCATTGATCCATATTTGGCAGATCAGCCTGAAGCAATTTACGTCAAACGAGTTCAGCGCGCTCCATACCGGTTCACACCTTCCACCGGCTCTCTGAAATAGAGGTTATGCTTACTGATTTTGACAGCTTCTAATATGTTATTACGATTAATTGTAATGAATTGACCCTTGGCTGTCAACCGTCAATACAATTTTTTTGGCATCATTCCACAAACGTTCAAGATTGTAATAATCTCTCTCTTCTTTGTGAAAAATATGCACCAGAATGTCATGATAATCCATGACGACCCAGCGTCCCGTTTTCATGCCATCCTTATATTTTGTGTAGATCCCGTTCTTTGCCAATTCGTCCTCAACGTGGTCAGCAATTGCAACCACTTGACGATCAGAATTGCCTGAAGCGATTACAAAGTAATCTGCAACTGACGAGATGCCGCGAAGGTCCAAAATTACAATATCGTCGCCTTTTTTGGCATCGATCAGCTTTCCAATTTCCTCCGCCAAGCTTAGATTGGATCCCATTCTATGACCTCACTTTTCCAGCGTTAACAATAACGCGTTTCTCATTTCCACACTTTGGAAATGCATAGGGCTTCCGGATTCAAGGACAAATGCCAGAGTCTGGCTGACTGACATAAGCAGCGCTTTATCCAAAGATTCCTTTGAAAGCATGCGGAGTGCCGACACGCCCGGATAATCACGACCTGGCTCAATGGCATCTGCCAGATATACAATTTTTTCTTCCAAACTCATATCACGCCGTCCAACCGTATGATAGCGGACTGCATTCAAAATGACAGGGTCAGAAACAAGCCCTTCCCGTTCCAGCCAAAGTGCCGCAATAGGTCCATGAGCGATTTCGGGAAGTTCATCCACACTGTCTGACACTACATATCCCAGGTTGCGCCCCAGTTCCAAAAGCTCAGATTTTTGAACCCCTTTGAACAGGTCATGATAGATTGCAGCTCTCGAAACAGCCAATAAATTGCCACCGTACAGCTGGGACAATTCACAGGCCGTTTCCAAAACGCCCAAGGTGTGAGCGAGTCGCTTTTGCTTGATTTTACTGCAGATCAGAGTGTAATCCTCTTTCAGTTCCGGAAACCTGAGACTCAGGCTTTCAATCTGACAGCGACTCATACGCAGACTCCTCGAGATATAATTTGTGTTTTTCAATATACAGCGCTACAGTTTCAGGCATCAGATATTTCACACTTCGTCCCAGAGCTATGCGCCTTCTCAAATCCGTGGAGGAAATGTCGAGCTCAGGAAGTTCTTCAATCTTGATGCTGGCGTTGTATTTTTGCTGAAGCTGCGTTATTTTGAGAAGGAGTTCAGCCTGATCCGTACCCGGCCTCGCTGCGCCTACAAACGTCACCATTTTCAAGAGTGTCTCGACGGATCGCCAAGACTCAAGCTCCATGAGTGTATCCGCACCTGCAATAAAGAAGAATTGATCCTCCGGCGAACTTTCCCCAACAATTTGTGAAACCGTTTCATAAGAGTAGGTGACGCCTTCACGGTCAATCTCAATGGAAGAGACTTCAAAATTGGGATGATCAAGAGTTGCAAGCATCACCATTTCATAGCGCTGCTTCGGCATTGTCATTTTATCAGCATGCTTATGCGGCGCGCGGCCTACGGGAATAAACATCACTTTATCCAGTGATAAGCGGGTTCTCATTTCTTCTGCAAGTACCAGATGCCCAAAGTGAATTGGATCAAAGCTCCCGCCCATAAGACCAATGCGTTTGCCTAGCGTCTCCATTGCCAACAGCTCCTTATTTAGGCAACTGGATTTTCGGTTCTTCATGATTCTTTCTGTATAGTGTAAACCGGTTTCCAATTGCCTGAACAAATTCAGAACGCGTCTTTTCGCAGACTTCCGAAGCGATTTCTTTGGCGCTGAGCTGGCTGTTTTCAAGTACAGATACCTTCACGAGTTCATGAGAGGTCAGACACTCATCCAGCTGCGCAAGCAGACTATCGGAAAGTCCTTCCTTTCCAATGTGCACCAGCGGCTTCAAAGGATTCGCAAGACTTTTAAGATAACTGCGCTGTTTTGGTTTTAACATGATATTCCTCTTTTCCATTTCTCACTAGGTTTTTCGGACAGATCCCATCCGACTTAGTCGTAGAACTCGAATTCTACGGTTTGGATGCGAACCGTGTCGCCATCCTGAACACCCATTTTTCTAAGTTCATCAATAACGCCGGATTTTCTGAGTATTTCCCGGAACCTTCTCAGCGATTCAACATCAGTGAAGTCCGTGGAATAGACCAGTCTTTCCATAGGCAGGCCTTCCACCACATAGAGCTCATTGTGCCTTCTGTATCTGATGGTTTGATCAAGCTCCGCATCATCCTCAAGTGTTTCAACCATTTCGTGAATAACCGGCGGCTCAATGGTATCGAGCTGCTCTGTTACATAATGCATCAGAGGGTCGATCCCTTCGCCTGTCGCAGCAGAGATTGGGAACACCTTGTAGCCACGTGCCGCCATTTCTTTTATAAACTCATCCAGTCCCTCTCGTTCATACAAAAGGTCGATCTTGTTGGCAGCAATCACTTGTATGCGCTCCGTAAGTAGTTTGCTGTAACGCTCAAGCTCGAGATTGATCTTGTCAAAGTCTTCGACCGGATCACGGCCTTCTGTACCGGAAACATCCACTACGTGGATGATGAGACGTGTTCGCTCTACATGGCGTAAAAATTCATGGCCCAGACCCACACCTTCACTGGCGCCTTCAATCAAGCCTGGAATATCAGCGAGAACAAAACTCTTGCCTTTTATAACCTCAACCACGCCCAGGTTTGGCGTCAAAGTCGTAAAATGGTAATTGGCAATTTTAGGCTTAGCCATGGTAGTCGCTGATAAAAAAGTCGATTTTCCAACGTTGGGATAACCAACCAAACCGACATCCGCCAGCATTTTGAGCTCCAGGATCACCGAGCGCTCTTCGCCGTAGGTCCCCTGTTCTGCAAAGGTTGGCGCCTGACGCGTTGCCGTCTTAAAATGCACATTGCCGCGCCCGCCGCGTCCTGCACGCGCAATGACCGCACTGTCTCCTGCTTTGAGAAGGTCTGCGAGGACTCTGCCCGTCTCAGCGTCGCGAATGACGGTGCCCGGAGGTACTTTAAAAATGAGATCCTTGGCATCTTTGCCAAACATCTTCTTTTTCATGCCGTTCTCGCCGTTTTCTGCGATATATTTTTTCTGATAGCGAAAGTCCATCAAGGTGCGCATGCCTTCATCCACAATGGCGACGACACTGCCCCCACGACCGCCGTCTCCGCCGTCTGGACCACCCGCAGGCACGTACTTCTCTTTCCTGAAACTTACCCTGCCGTCTCCGCCCTTTCCGGCTTTGACGAATATTTCTGCCTTATCTACAAACATTTAAAACCCCTGCTTTCACAATGAACCATTTAGATGAAAAATGTCCATCTACAAAAGTGAGATGGACATTGAACATGCGCTTGATGTATTACGCCTCGTAGACGCTGACTTGCTTTCTGTCTTTGCCTTTTCTTTCGAATCTAACGACACCTTCAACTTTCGCGAAAAGTGTGTCATCTCCACCTCGGCCAACATTGTTGCCCGGATGAATTTTTGTGCCGCGCTGACGAACGAGAATGCTGCCCGCCGTTACGGTCTGGCCGTCCGCTCTCTTGACGCCGAGTCTCTTGGACGCACTGTCACGACCGTTTTTAGAGCTACCAACACCCTTTTTACTCGCGAACAATTGCAAATTAAACTTAATAAGCATCAGATTCCACCTCCTCAGTGAACAACTTAACGAAATCCGGGGCGCTTTCCGCGACGCCGCGAAGCCCCAGAACCATACTTTCAATCAGAATTCGGGCTGTACTCAGCTGCATTTTAGACAAATGATGCGGCAGTCTGCACAACATATACCCTTCATCCACCGTAAAATCCAGATCGTGAATTCCGGCGATTTCATCCAGGGAGACAAGCGCTGTCTGACCTAAAACTGAAACCGCAGCACAAACCACGTCCTGTCCATAATCCGCCTGTCCGGCATGCCCTTCGATCTCAAACAAGACCGGTCTGCTGCCCGACCAGACTACACGTGCGGTGACCATACTTATGGCCTATAAACTGATCTTTTCGATCAGAACGCGCGTATATGGCTGACGATGTCCTTGCTTTTTACGGTAGTCTTTTTTGCGCTTGTATTTGAAAATAGTAATCTTCTTGCCTTTGCCATTTCCAACGACAGACGCTTTAACGACCGCGCCAGCGACAACCGGGTTGCCAACTGTAACGCCTTCGTCTCCGGAAACCGCGAGTACTTCGTTGAATTCAACAGTTTCGCCTGCTTCCACGTTCAGTTTCTCGATGTTGAAAACATCACCTTCCTGAACTTTGTATTGCTTGCCACCAGTTACAATAATTGCGTACATGAACTTGCACCTCCTCTTAGAGAACTCGCCGGACCGGGCAGCCCCAACCATGCTTTCGAGTCAACACCAAAGTTTTCCCGAAGACTCAGTCAGTGCATTTCCAAGCCTTTCCCGTGCGGTTTTCAGGCAACGAAACTAAGATGCCTGAACATCGTTCTAATTATATACGACATCGACTCATTTCACAAGGTTTTTTTGTACTGAATCGATAAATAATCCAGACTCTCATCAGGTTCCCACCGAAGGGCAAACCGGAAGTCCTGTCCCGCCTTAGAAATCAATGGCTCCAGCTCCAAAATCAACTTTGCCAAAGATGAACTGACGCGAAAGGCCGGACTGCGCTCACCAGATCTTACTGCTTCTTTCAGCAGCCGGTCCAATTGAGCCGTCGCAGACAAAACCCGTCCCTGACCGCAGCAGCCACAGGGCGCTGTCACCAGCTCTGCCAAGGCACTGCCCATTCTACGCCTTGTCAGGCTGAGCACGCCAAGAGAGTTCACTTCCGCTGCGAAAATGCCTGAAAAACCAGACTGCAATGTCTTTTTGAGGAAGGCATTGTAAAATTGGCGCTCGTCCTCACTCTCGGCATCGATCAGATCCATCAACACCATGCCGCCTATGTTTCTGAGCTCCATTTGCCTCAGACATTCAACTATAGCCGCCTGATTGATTTTCTTTTTTATGCCGATGGTTTGCCGCGCCCCACTGGCAGCGCTGCCCACATTCACATCCACTGCGTGAAACGCTTCAGTAGCCTCCAGGATCATATACGCACCGCCCAGCTCTACTTTCTTGTCCAGAAGAGCCTGGATCTGTCTTTCAAGCTGATGGGACGACTCAAACAGGAAGGGATTTCGTTTCTTCCCCTTTATTGAGGCAGCGAGATCCACCTGTATGTTGTAATTCTTGAAGAACAGATCCAAGTCAGGCGCGTCCTTAGGATTCGAAAGCACCAGTGCAGTATCAGGAATGGACAGGTGTTTTAAAAGCAGTCTTTGAGATGCGCTGAGACCTGGATCTACGCATTGTGGACTTCGCACAGTGACATAGGACCTCTGCAGCCTATCCCAGTGCTGACGCAATCGCAATGCTTCTTCTGCAACCCATTCAGGCTGAGTCAGTGTCCCTTCTGTTCGGACAATGTAGCCAAGTTCGCCGACTGCAGCATCTATAAGTGTCATAAGTGCCTCTCGTTTAACGCCGTCTCTCAGCTTTCTGGAGATGGATTTTTGTTTGGATTCAGGCATCAAAACCAAGTAACGACCTTGAATCTCAAGTTTCCCGGTGATCTTTGGACCCTTATAGCGCCCGCCCTCGGCTTTTAGCTGAACCAAAAGCTCTGATCCGTTTTTCAGGTTCTTTCTGTCCAGTCGCTCCGGCAGATCCTGCAGCGGCAAAAATGCATCCTGTGCCAGACCAAGATCCACGAAAGCGGCGTCGAGAGATTCTACTATGGCGGTAATGCGCCCGAGAAAAATCGCACCTTCAAGTGGCTCTGTGGTCAGCGGCTCAACCGCAAGTGCCTGCAAGATGCCATCTTCTACAAAAGCCGTTCGCTTGAACAAGAAATGAGAATCCACATAAATCTCTCTCATCCCATTGCCGCCTATTCCATTTCAAACAGCGCTTTGCCGCCTTCCCCATAAAGCGCGGTTCTGTGAACGCGCAGCGCAGCTTCGCCTTCAATGCCTATACTGGAGGCAATAGCCTTCATGAGCAGATCCGGTTTGAGGTTGGACTCTGAACCGGCATCCAAGGTGGCAAAGAGACGAAGTTCACAAACTGATACTTCCACTGCAGCCGTAGAGGACACAGATTTTCGGACTGTCCTATTCCCCTTTTCGAGGAGTTTGAGTTGGTGAACCATCGGCTTAAGCTCAATTTCTTTGTCCTTCTTACCCTTGGATTTTTTAACAGCCGTAAAGCTTGTCAGGCCAGACAGCCCTTCAATGGCTTCTACTGCGCTTTGACAAGAATCCTCGGGTACTGACCACGTCAGTTGATAATCCGATACGCGCATCAAGCTCATAAGGGACTTGGATTGTTTGACCAACCGGTGTCTGCGGTAAGCGACCTCCGCAGGGAAACACGTTTGGAACACAGTTTGCAGCTGCTGATCATCCCAGCCCTCTTCAACTTCAATTTCCACAAGCTCGGCCTCACTGCTGTAGCCAACAGAAAGCGGCGCTGCAAATGCAATTTTGGGATGAGGGTTAAATCCCTGCGAAAACAGGAGAGGTACCTTGCCACGTCTCAATCCGCGCTCAAAAAGGCGCACCATATCCAGATGTCCAAGGTATCTGAGAAGTCCCGTTTTTGTATATTCGATTCTCAAAAGTGCCATTAGCAAAGCCCTCCCCAGCAGACGTTGACGCCGCAGCCTATGCAGCCTTCACGGCAATCCTGTGTGGTCGTTCCGGATTTCGCGTTTTCATTCTCTGCAACGAGAAAATGCTTATCAACGCCGGCGTCAATGTGATCCCAAGGCAGCAGCTCAGAATAGCTTCGTTTGCGGGTGGCGTAGAAGTCCATATCTATGCCGGTCTTTTCAAAGGCTTCTACCCAGCGCTCATATCTGAAATAGTCATTCCAGCCATCAAATCTCGCGCCGTTTTTCCAAGCTTCGATCAAACCTTTGGAAATTCTTCTGTCACCCCTTGCAAATACAGCCTCAACCCGGGATGTCTCTGCGTCGTGGTAACTGAACTTTATTTTCTTATTGGTAATGCGCTGCTTCAGATAGCGCTGCTTCTCCTTAAACTGCTCCAGGCTGTCCTGCGGTTCCCACTGGAAAGGTGTGAATGGCTTGGGTACAAAACATGAAGCAGATACAGTCACTGAAAGGCCTTTGCTCTTATGGACGGAGGAAACGCGCTTGTGAACGTAGGTCACGAGATCGCCCAGTCCGGCTATGCCATCCACATCCTCCATGGTTTCGAAAGGAAGACCAATCATAAAATACAGTTTGACTTTATCCCAACCTAATTCGAAAATCTGACGCATGGTCTCAGTGAGATCCTGTTCATCCACATTTTTATTAATGATGTCGCGCATACGCTGCGAGCCGGCTTCCGGTGCGAAGGTCAGGCCTGTTTTTCGAACTTTTTGAATTTCTTTGAGGACCTCTACAGAAAACGAATCCAATCTCAAAGACGGGAGAGATAAGCCTATTTTAGCGTCTTCGTTCAACTTGGAAAGCGCTTCTATTGTCGGACGAATCTCACTGTGGTCGAGAGTGCTGAGTGAGGTCAGAGAAAGTTCCTCATAGCCTGTCGTCGACAACAGCGTCTCAGAGAGTCGCACAACCTCATCTGCGGACCTCTCCCTAATAGGTCTGTAAATCATGCCCGCCTGACAGAATCTGCAGCCGCGGGTACACCCTCGAAACAGTTCTACCATGGCCCTGTCATGGACGGTATCAATAAATGGCACAATAAATTTATCAGGAAAATAGGACTGATTCAGATCCTTCATCAGACGCTTTTTGATTTTTGAAGGGGCCCCAGGTTCCAATGGCTCAAATGCCGCCAAAGTACCGTCTTCGTTATAACTGACCTTATAGAAAGACGGCACATAAATGCCCTCAATTTGAGCAGCCTGCCGCAGGAAGACAGCGCGATCAAAACCCGGTTTCATGGACTCATAAAGTCTTAGCAGTTCAAGGGTGACTTCCTCGCCTTCTCCAATAACAAACAAGTCGATGATGTCCGCCAGCGGCTCAGGATTGAAGGCGCAAGGTCCTCCGGCAATCACCACAGGATCATGATTGCCCCGATCTGCGCTCAAAACCGGTACGCCACCAAGTTCCAGCATATTGAGAATATTGGTATAGGACAATTCATATTGCAGGGTAAAACCCACCATGTCCATTTCAGAGAGAGGCCGGTAACTCTCAAGGGTGTATAGCGGAATTTCAGCTGCCCGCATGACGGCTTCCATATCCGGCCACGGCGCGAAGACACGCTCACACTGCAAGCCATCCTCTTTGTTGATCAATTGATACAGAATATGAAGACCGAGATGTGACATCCCCACCTCGTAAGTATCCGGGAACGCGAAGGCAAAGCGCACGCTTACCTGATCGTCTGGCTTGCTGACGCTGTGCATTTCCATGCCGATGTAGCGTGCGGGTTTTTCCACGAGATCCAGAATGGCGTCAAGTTTTTCTTTTATCATATTTCCTCCGATTAGCAAATGGTTAATGCTTTATGGTTAATGACTGACAATTATTGATTGAAGCTGCTGCGCTTTCTGCGCATGTAGACGTTTAAAGCGAGGCCTACCGCGATCATGGAAGTCATAACAGAACTTCCGCCATAGCTTAGGAAAGGGAGCGTAATACCCGTTACCGGCATCAGACCAATGGTCATGCCAATGTTTTCGATAATCTGGAACGCAAACATAAACGTAATGCCAACGATCACCAGTTCTCCATAAAAATCCTTGGATTTCTTGGCCATTTTCATGAGGCGGTTCAAAAAAATAAAATACAGTCCAATGACGATCCCACCACCTACAAAGCCAAGCTCTTCCCCAAGCACAGCGAAGATGAAGTCGGATTCTTTGACCGGCAGATAGTCCGAGCGGTGATATACGCCTTCAAACAGGCCTTTGCCAAACATTTGTCCTGAACCGATCGTAATCTTGGATTGCATGACATGGTAATTCCCGGGCAATGACAGGTCCTCAGGGTGAAGATAGGCATCTATCCGAATGCGCTGATGCGGTTTCATTACCTGATAGGCCAGCGGCGCGCCAACTATCATGGCGCCAAGACCCGCGAGGACCAGTTTGAAATCTATTCCGGCGACATAGACCATGCCGATGGTGATAAAAACAAACACCAATGCCATACCCAAATCAGGCTGAATCAGCAGGATGCCCAGAAACGGCAGAACGAACGCAATGATCCCCAGTATATCTTTGATGCTGGAAATCCTGCCGCCTTTTTTTTCGAGAAATTTTGCAAAGGAGAGTATAAACCCAAGCTTCGCAATTTCAGCCGGCTGAAAATACATGATCTTGAGGTCAATCCAGCTGAGTGCGCCGTATTGCCTGACACCCAGCCCCGGAATGTAAACAGTGAGCATGATCAGGATGGACAGCACATAAAACACCCGCTGCAAATCTCCCATGATCCGATAATCCACCATCATCACAATGACCGCCAAAATGATTCCAATGAAAAAGGCGGCACTTTGAATCAGCACATTACGGTTCATGCCATCCAAATGGAAATCCGTAGCGCTGGCAACCATGGTCAGACCAATCGCAAAAATCATGAGCACCACTGCGATTAGCCCAAAGTCGATATTTTTAAACAGTTTTAGATTAAACATGGCGCACCTCGCAAAGAAAGGCTGAGTCTTAAGCCTAAGCTTAGATACAGCCCGTCAAAGTTCCTCTCAATTTACGAACAAAACAGTACCGTTCAACATAGCCAATCAGCTTCGTTTCATACTCCTGATCGGTATATTCGCCACAAGCGCCGGCAATCCGTTGGTGCTGGTGTCCGTCTTGGTTATTTGAATATCAAAGCCGTCCTGATCAATTTCAATGTGTTTTGACAGCGCAGTTATTAAATCCTCTTTGATCAAATCGAGCAGTTCCGGCGAACAATTTGCGCGGTCATGTACCAAAACAAGTCTAAGTCTCTCTTTTGCGACATTTTTGCTCGACTCCTGCCGACTGAGGAATTTTAAAAGATCAAACATAGTAGCCCTCCTCTACTTGCTGAAGTTGAACAACTTGATCAACTTGTCGAAAATTCCGCTGTTTTGGTCAAAATTGATGAAAGCAACGTCTTCACCGTCAATGCGCGCTGAAATATTTCTGAACGCCTGACCGGAAAGTGATTGAGTTGCGACAGCCGGCTCGCCCCGGTTTGTGCTGATGATGATTTTTTCATCATCCGGTACGACACCAATAATGTCTATGGCCAAAATATCAGTGATATCTTCAATATTCATCATATCTCCGCGTTTCACCATGTCGTGACGGACACGGTTGACAATCAGCTTTGGATTTCTGAGTTCAGCAGCTTCCAACAGACCAATGATCCGGTCTGCATCTCTCACGGCAGAAACTTCAGGTGTGGTTACCACTACGGCGCGATCAGCACCTGCAATGGCATTTTTAAAGCCTTGTTCGATTCCCGCCGGACAGTCAACCAGAACATAGTCAAATTCCAGCTTGAGTTCTTCACAAAGGACTTTCATTTGAGCTTGAGAAACTGCATCTTTGTCTTTAGTTTGTGCCGCAGGCAACAAATAGAGATTTTCAAAGCGCTTATCTTTGATCAGCGCCTGACGCGTCTTGCAATTGCCCGATACGACATCCACCAGGTCATAGACGATCCGGTTCTCAAGTCCCAGAACAACGTCGAGATTCCGAAGTCCAATATCCGCGTCAATGACCGCGACTTTCTTTCCTCTCAATGACAATCCGGCGCCGATATTGGCAGTGGTCGTCGTTTTGCCGACGCCGCCCTTGCCGGATGTTATTACGATGCATTCACCCATCTCAACAGTCCCCCTATTTTTAAAGATACGGCTCAATCATTATATAGCCGTCTCTGATTCTGGCTATTTCTGGCAATTCCGGCACCTGACCGCCTTCAGGCGGTCTGGTGATCAGCGTGCTGATTCTCAGCTGAGTTGGGTTAAGTCTAAAAGCGGAAATAGTCGCTGAATTGTCTCCGGCGGAACCTGCATGAGCGACCCCGCGCAGCGTTCCCATTACGACTATATGCCCTTCCGCCACGATCTCAGCGCCCGGGTTGACATCACCAACCACGATCACATGTCCCGGATAGATAACACTTCTGCCGGATCTCATAGTTCCGAAGACAATTTTTGCCTGGTCCTCGCTCCTCTGAGTCATTCCATCCGTCGCGGCGGCCGGCGAAAAAGCTTCCTCTGTTTTTTCGACGTTGTTTCCCCTGGCAGCATCAGAAGCCCGCTCAGATTTTTCAGTGTTTTCCCTGACTGCTTTGACTTTTTCACTACTTGAATTATGTCCCAATCGCTCAATAAAGTCAAGACGGGCTACTTGAATCCCTGAGGTGCTGAAGACCTTTTCCGCTTCTTCTTTTTCTCTGCGGTTTAAAGTTCTGCCTTCGACGCCAATGACCGTTGCGCCGGCAAAAAAACTTTTTCCCAGTTCAATCTTTTCTTTAAGTCCATTCAACAATTCTTCGAAATCGCACTCAGAATCAAGTTGGAGAACGATCCCTTCTCTGGTGCCTTTAAATTCGACTTTTTTCTTCACTGAACCACCTTCTTTCCATTATCCGTTTTTCAACTGACCATCAGTTTGAATTCAGCTCTGCACCGCCTGAAGAAGCGGTTCCAACATTCAAAGGTCCAATGTTGAGATACTCGCCTATAATTTCTCTGGCGATTGGTCCTGCATAACCACCATGTCCGCCCTGCGGCACCATGACGACGACAGCAATTTTGGGATCGTCATAAGGGGCGAAAGACACAAACCAGGCAAAGTTGTCATAATCCTGGCGGAACTCATTGATTTTCGCATCTGTAAGCCCACGTGAACTCAGAGCTTTAATTGCTGCACGCATAGCACTGGCCTCAGTCAGATATCCCTGACTGATCAGGTTGCTGAGTTTGCTCTCAAGCCCAGGCGCATCCTCTTTTGAAGCACCTGTAATCTGTTTTCTGAGCTGAGCGACTTCTTCGTTTCGCTCCGACAAAATGGAGGCTGTTTTCTCGTCCACTCTGGACTGAGATAAAGCTGAATCAATCCTCTTGAGATAGGTTTTGAAATAAGCGACTTCGTCAACCGGCGGGATTTTACCCTGGTTTTGCGCCGTTCCGGTCTTGGCTCCAACGCCAACAGGGAAACCTCTGAAAATTGATTTGGCTGTCCCGTTTTCACCCTGAGTGACTTTCAGCATTGCCATTCTGAGATATTCAAAGGTCTTTGGATTGTTCAGGGCAATGCGCTCTACCTCTGAATTTTTATCAACCGTCTCGTCCCCAACACTTTGGACCAGAGACAATTCGTAAGGATAGCCATCATTGGCAATGATCATGATATACCTTGCCAGCTGAGCAACTGTGTACTTGTGGTCGCCCTGGCCAATAGAAAGGTTGAAGGTGTCACCTTGGTGCCACTTCATCTGATTGAAATAATCGAACTTGACAATGTCTGCAAGGCGGTCAGGGGACCCCAGACTGCCATCAACGCCCATTTCCTTCAATCTGGTGATAATGGTGCCACGTCCCGGGTTCTCCTGGGACCATCCAATAATTGTCGTCAAAACGTCCTCAACTTTTTCCTCCGTATTGATCAGAGAAGCAGGAAAATACTCCGGCAGCAGCATCCTCAGCCTTGATTTCAGAGTTCGTTCCAGACTGATTCTCTTTTGTTCCGGGTTTGGTATCCCATAGCTGACCTCTTCAATTTCCAAACCGGTCTTGTCATCAAAACCGAGCAGTTTGGACTTCTCGAGAAAATCCGAGGTCGACATTGTGTAATTCAAAGGCCTTTGATTTCTGTGGTCATAAGCACTGGATATATTATAGAAGTAATAGTTGCAGGAGGTTTCGAGACCTCTGAAGAAGTCCGTCAAGCCGTGCTTCCCTCGATACCCGTTCCAATACCAACAGCCGAAACTAGTCCCGCCAATTTCAATATATCCGTCGCTGTAAAGCTTCTGATAGGGGTTCAGACCATATTCAATGGCGGCAAAGCCGGTCGACATCTTATAGACGGATCCAGGCTGAACTCCCGTCATGGTCGCAATATTAAAAAGAGGTCTCGGTGAGAGCGGGTCATTTGGATTTTCGGGAGAGAGTTGGTCCCAGTCGTCGTAGGTGATTCCGGTTGAAAAGAGATTGAGGTCATAATCCGGATAACTCGCCATGGCAAGAACCTCGCCGTTCGTCACATCCACAGCTATGGCAGCCCCTGTCTTGGCATTTGGAAATGCCTCGCTGTAATTATAATTGCCATATTGACTGGTAAATGTACCCCCTATTTTGATTTGATCAATTCCATGTTTTAAAGCACCTTCAAGGACTTGCTGAAGTTCAATGTCTGTCGACAGGCGAATATCCTTTCCGGCACTTGAATTTTCTACATTTAAACCATAATAGCCGTCATCCAGTTCACGCACCATTTTACCCAGAGCATCCACTTCAATGTATCTGTAACCGTTCTGACCATGAAGGTCAAGCTCATACCTGCCCTCGATGCCAACTTTTCCAATCAATTGATTTTTGTCATAGGCATTTTCGCTGACATATTTTGAGATCTCAGCTTCACTTGAGATTTTCCCAATGTAACCCAAGATATGGGCTGCGACATTCTTGTATGGATACGAGCGGATCGGTTCGACACCGACGTTCACACCTGGAAGGTCCATGGCCCGCTCACTGATTTGAATAGCTGAAGCTTTGGATATATTGGATGCGATCTTAATAGGTTCATATTTCAGATAGCCTTTTTCCTTAAGTGCGTGACTGACGATCAGGATCTTGTAAGCTTCTTCATCACTGTATGATTCCTCGATGCCGAATTCCCTGCGCGCCCTTATGAGCTTAAACGCATCTTCTGCAGTGACTTCTTGCTCAAGGCCGTACATCTTCATAAAATTCTCTTTTTCAATTTCATTCCAAAATTTCATCTTGCTGATGGAGATTGGAAGGATAATGCCCTTTTGGATCATGATAGAGTAAGCTTCTTGATCATTGAGCGTCTCCGAGATCTGTTCTTTGACCCTGTAGTCATCCAAAACCGCTTTTGCGGTAAAATAGTCTGGATAACCATGATCCAGCAGCCACTTGACTCTGTCATCATCATATCGAAAAGTGTAGTTGCCCTGTTCAATTCGAATAGGAAACTCCAGATGGCTCTCCCCCCTGGAATCCAGCATAGTCATCAAGTCGACGCTGACGCGATTCAACTCTGTCTTTTCAAGGCTGCTCGCCATGATGTCCAGGGTAAAGGCAGGCACGTTGCCTGCCAGCAAGACCCCGTTTCTGTCATAGATCTCTCCCCGTTTGGCATAGACAGGGATTTTCTTTAGCCGATTGTTGACCGACTTCTCAAGATAACTGTCCCCTTCAACGATTGTAATGGTCGCCAACCTAAAGATCATCAGCCCAAAGACGATCAGAAAGAAGAGTCCTATGTGATTTTTTCTGTCTGCCAGACGTTTGTTCATCATGTAAAGCTCCTTATCTCAGTTCGTAGCCAAACCATCGGCGAATAACGTATTTGTACAGCATGAGGCCTATCAGAGCATTAAGAACCGATTCTACCGCTATGACGGCAAATATTTTGCCCACCAGGATTGGCAAATTGAAAAAATAGGCGTGTGCCAAAAAAAGCACATGATAAACCACGGTTCCCAGTACGATCAACATAAGCGGCGTCAGGGAATTGTCCTTGAACAGCGCCTCGTCGAAGAGATCGATCAGAATCGCAATGGTACAGAATATAAAGATATTGACGCCGACTGCATGGGCGTACAAAACATCGAGAAAGAGACCTGACAAAGCGGCAGCGACCAAACCGGCACGGTTGCCAAAAAGGAGGGCAACCATGACCACATAGATCAGAGGCAGATTTGCCGTCACGCCATAAAACCTGAAGTTGAGGATAAAAGTCGTTTGAATCAGATAAACCAGGAGCGAGGACAGGACCAGCCAAAAAGCCTTCATTCGCTCTCAGCCCCCGAATCAACAGATGCAGACGGAATCACCATTACTTTTTTAACAGATTGAAAGTCAACAAAGGGTTCGACGACAACTTCAGGCAAGAGGGCGTCCCGGTTGTCAATCAGCTCTTTTATTTCTCCAATGACGATCCCTTTTGGGAAGATCCCCAGACCGGAGGTGACCAATAAGTCTCCCGGCGACATTTTCGCTGTTGGATCAAAAATCTGTCCTCTCAGGATGTGGTCTGCGCTCCCAATTATCTGACCGTCATAGGGCGCTATGATGCCCACTGAGGAAAAGCTGATCGTGCTTCTTTTGTCAATCAGAGTGACGACTTTGGCCCAGTTTGTTCCGACGTCGTAAACCATGCCCACCAGACCGCTCCCATTGATCACGGCACTGTTTTTAGTGACGCCGTCTTCAGAACCTGCGTCAATGACAAAATTTTCGTACCAGTTGCCCGGATCCTTTGATAAAACTGAGGCGGATACAAAGTTCTGTATAGACTCCGTCTCAACGTATTTCAAGGCGTCTTTCAGCTCTCTCAGCTCGATCAACTCTCTCTGGTCCAGTGTTAAAGAGACAACTTGTGCCCGAAGCGATTCGACCTCTTCTTTCAAAGCTTCATTTTCACGCGCATTCTCGTAGAGTTCAGCGATTGGCTCTATACGTTCACCAATAGACTGATTAATGCCATAAAAAAACTTCTGAATAGGATAAATTACCTCTGCCACCATATTCTCGACCACTGAGACGCTTGAACGCCCGCCGGCAGATATGCCCATAAAGGTCAGGAGCAGAATGGAGACCGCTATGATAATTATTTTCTTCCATTTTGGATATGCATGCATCCGAGTCACCCATTCAACGATATTTCTTTGCGTTTACCATGATAGATTTCAATTCGTCAAAATGATCCAGAGCCATGCCTGTACCTTTGGCAACGCAGTCGAGGGGTTCTTCAGCGATATGGACCGGCATCCCTGTTTCGCGTCTGATTCTCTGTGCCATGCCTTTGAGGAGCGCCCCGCCTCCGGTGACCATGATGCCTTGAAGCATTATGTCTGATGACAGTTCAGGCGGTGTTTTCTCAAGTGTTGACTTCACGGCGTCCATTATAGCGTTCGCAGGTTCCCTGAGGGCTTCTCTGATTTCAGCGCCTTTGACAAAAATACTGCGCGGCAGGCCGGTCATCAGGTTTCTGCCCGTCACTTCAAAGACTGCCTCTTCATCCACCGGCTCGACCGACCCAATGGCCACCTTGATTTCTTCAGCGGTTCTTTCACCAATCATAAGCGAATAATGCTTTCTGATGTATTGGGCAATCGCTTCGTCCATAGCATCGCCAGCGACTCTGATGGATCTGCTGGTGACAATTCCGCCCAGGGAAATGACCGCAATTTCCGTAGTTCCGCCGCCAATATCCACGACCAGGCTTCCCGTCGCCTCTGAAACAGGCATTCCGGCGCCAATCGCAGCCGCCATGGGTTCCTCAATAATCAATGCGTCTTTTGCGCCTGCTGCAAGTGCTGCTTCAATGACCGCGCGTTTTTCGACTTCAGTCACATCACAAGGCACCCCTATGATTATACGCGGCGCAGCCAACATGGACTTATTGGGATAAGCCTGCTGAATGAAGTAACGGATCATTTTTTGAGTGACTTCAAAATCAGCGATAACACCGTCTCTCAATGGCCGAATAGCCACAATTCTCCCTGGAGTACGTCCGATCATCTGTTTCGCTTCAAGGCCAACGCTCAAAACTTCACCGGTGTCCAAATGAATAGCCACAACAGAGGGCTCTCTGAGGACAATCCCCTTACCCTTCACATAAACCAGAGTATTGGCAGTACCTAAATCGATTCCAATATCTTTTGTCATAAAACCAAACCACTTCATAATCTTTGAATCCGGGTACCTCCGCCTGGATTACGGTACTAGTCTTCCCGGATCTTCCTCCTGTCTGTTAGTTAATTTTGGCGTCTGTATGATGTTTTTAACGCCATTATGTTTTTAGTATCCTAAATCTGATGTGGTTTTTTCCAGATGCTACATCAGATCATGCTCTTTAAAACTAAAATAGTTCAAATCGCCTATGACGATGTGATCCAATACTTGGATGCCCATAAGTTGTCCTGCCTCGACCAGACGTTCTGTAACCCGTTTGTCCTCGGTGCTTGGCTCCGGATGACCGCTGGGATGATTGTGAATCAAAACGACGGCATTGGCGCTTTTTCTGACCGCAGGTTGGAATACCTCCCTGGGATGAACAATTGAAGCGTTCAGACTGCCTATGGAGATGTCTTCAACGGAGACTATTTGATTCTTAGTGTCCAACAGAACCACTTTAAAGACTTCTTTAGTCAGATGACGCATTTCTACCATCATTTTCTCAGCGATTTCAGCAGGACCTGCAATTTTGACTTTGGCAGCCATCTTCTCAGAATAAATTCTCTTTCCCAGTTCAACCGCAGCCATAATCTGGCCAGCCTTCGACATGCCTATGCCGCGCAAACTGCATAGTTCTTCAAAATTGGCACCTGCGAGATGGCTGAGTCCTTTTGGATCCAAGGACAGAATTCGCTGTGCGAGTGTCAGTGCGGACTCCTGACTGCTGCCGCTCCCTATGACTGCCGCGATCAACTCTGCATTCGATAGGGATGATGTTCCTGATTTGATCATTTTTTCTCTTGGACGTTCACCTTCGGGCATCGATTTCATGGTAATCTTCATAACCATGCAGACCGGCTCCTCTCCCAAAATTTAGAGAGAATGCTGTTCGAGAAGCTGCCCCAATAGATAAACTGGCAAACCAACAACCGTGAAAAAATCTCCATGTATGGCCTTGACCAGTGTGGAACCTAATCCTTGAATGGCGTAGGCACCGGCTTTTCCGAAGACTTCGCCCGAATGGACATAGGACCATGCCTTACTGGCACTGTATGGTCCCATTTCAACCTCTGTCACCGAATAATCGACAATTTTAAAGCCCAGTTCCGGACAAATCAGACTTAGGCCGGTGAAGGCCTGATGGGTTCTCCCACTGAGCAGCATTAGCATCTTATGTGCTTCTGCCTCATTTTCAGGTTTTCCGAGCTTCTTCCCGTCAAGGCAGACAATTGTGTCTGATCCAATGATCACATACTCTTGCCACTTTGGATCTTTCGCTGCTTTCCAAGCCTTTTCAAAGGACAGTGCCATAACGATTTCTTCCGGTGTCTCAAAGTCACCCATGGGTTCAGCAAGCGCCACACCTTCACAGGTCACTTCTCTGCCAAGCAGGCCAATCAATTCCTGTCTTCTTGGTGATTCTGATGCCAGCAATAATCTTCTCATCATTAAAACCTCTTGAATAAAAACATTGCCAACAGCAGTCCCAGAATTCCCGCAACATTAAGTTGAAGCGTCAAACCCATAGTCCATTTCAATATTGCCAAATCCACCGTAAAGGGTTCAAAGCCAATAGACCTGCCGTAGGAAAGAACAGGTATGCTTCTGCCAAATAAGTCTCCGATCAGCCCGCCCGCTATGACGCCTACGAGTATAAAGATCAGGAGCAGGGGTGTATTTTTTTTCAAGGTAACTCCCTCCGACATTCTCTCAAATAAAGCTTATCATATTTTTACATATTTTACCATCTTTAATGCATAGCACTGACCAATACGTGCTTTTTACAGTTTAGCATTTAATCCACGGCCATTCAAGGCGCAGGAGGTGACAAATAATATGACCCTTTGCTCAGTTCTCAGGAAACTATTGAAATAGCAGACCGGAGCGCAGAGTTTGAGCAGGCCGGCAAAAAAATAAAGCGCATAGAACAGGATTCTACACGCTTTATCTATTATGAATTTATACCATTTTAATAGCGTCTTTAGGACATTTCTTTACACATTCGGCGCAGCCAATGCACTTTTCCGGATCCACAATGTGAACCGCTTTGAGTTCGCCTGAGATTGCTTCAGTCGGACATACCCGCTTACACAGCGTACACCCAATGCATTTTTCAGGTTCGATCAGAGCCTTCTTGCGCTGTGAGAGATCCCCGGAAATACACTTGGTTGGGCACTTCTCAACACAGATCATACAACTGGTACACTTGTCATAATCAATGGAAGCCAGATTATTCACAACATGGATTGCATCAAACGGACAATTCTTTTCACAGATCCCGCAAGCGATGCATGAAACATCACAATTCTTTTTGACTTGTGGTCCCTTTTCCTTGTTGTTGCAATTAACAATAACTTGCTGGCCATATGGCACATAAGTAATAACCGTCTTCGGACATGCTTCAATACACTTGCCGCAGGCAGTGCACTTTTCAGGATCTACAATGGCCAAGCCATCGTTTGTGACATGAATGGCATCAAACGGACAAACCCTCTCACAAGTACCATAACCCAAGCAGCCAAAAACACAGGATTTGCCGCCGCCGGCCACCATTGCAGCAGCGCGGCAATCCGTAATACCCTCATATTTGAAGGTTGTTCTGCACTTATCATCTCCGCCTTTGCAGATCACATGAGCGACTTTTTTAACGCCGACCTCAGCATTGACACCCATAATTTCAGCGAGAGCAGAAGCGCAATCTGCGCCACCGACGGGGCAGCCATTTACCGGGGCGTTGCCCGAAGCCACCGCGTTGGCAAACTGATCACAACCCGGAAATCCGCAGCCGCCGCAGTTCGCGCCAGGAAGCGCTTCCCGGATGAGGAGCGTCTTCGGGTCCACTTCAACAGCGAATTTTTGTGACGCAAAAGCGAGTGCTGCCCCGAAGGCAAGACCCATAACTCCTAATGTTGCGCCTGAAGTAATAATGTTGGTTACATTCAAAGTCTACACCCCTTTTCTATACCAGTCCCGTGAAGCCCAGGAAAGCAATTGACATCAGACTTGCGGTGATCAGAGCGATCGGGAATCCTTTGAAAGGAAGCGGCACGTCTGCTATGACCTGCTTTTCACGAATACCGGCAAAGAGTACGATCGCCAGAGAGAAACCAAGCGCCGCACCAACGGAGTGAACAACCGTTTGTATCAGGTTCAGTTTGTATTGGATGTTGAGCAGTGCAAGACCCAGTACCGCGCAGTTCGTTGTAATCAATGGCAGAAAAACACCCAGCGCCTGGTAGAGGGTCGGGCTTGTCTTTTGAAGCACGATCTCTACGAACTGAACCAATGATGCAATGACGAGAATAAACGCGATGGTTTGGAGATACTCCAGATGTAATGGCACCAAGACGAAATACTGAATGAAGTAAGTCATAATGCCAGCCAGGGTCATAACGAATGTAACGGCAAGACCCATGCCGATGGCCGTGTCAACTTGCTTTGAAACGCCAAGGAACGGACAGATGCCCAAAAATCGGGACAAGACGAAGTTGTTGACAAGAATCGAGCTGACGAGAATGACAAACAAACTAGCGTTTTCCATGTCGTTTCACCTCCTATTGGCCAGCGGCCGCTTTTTTGTTTTTTATGACATTATAAACCGCGAGGACGAGACCCAGTGTCAGGAAGCCGCCCGGTGGCAGAATCATAACAATAGCAGGCTTGTAGGCGGCTCCGAGAACTGTCATTCCAAAAATTTGACCTGTGCCCAAAAGCTCGCGGATCATGCCAAGCAGGACAAGCGCCCAGGTAAAACCCAAACCCATGCCCACGCCATCCAGGATGGACGGGCCGACGCCATTTTTGAAGGCAAAGGACTCCGCACGCGCCAGAATGATACAGTTGACAACGATGAGCGGAATAAAGAGTCCCAGCGACTTATAGAGCGCAGGCACGAAACCTTCCATAACCATACCGACTATGGTTACGAATGCTGCGATGACGACGACAAACGCAGGAATCCTGATTTTATTGGGAATAATCTTTCTGAGGATCGAGATCATAGCATTGGAGCCAACCAAAACGGCTGTGGTCGCAAGACCCATGCCCAGTCCGTTCTGTGCGCTGGTTGTGACCGCAAGTGTAGGACACATGCCCAAAAGCTGATAAAATGTGGGGTTCTCTTTAATGAGCCCGTTGGTTAAATGTTTAAGATTCATCTTATGCGCCCCCTTCTACCGTTCCAGCGTCTGTGCAGCACGGATAGATGTATTGACGCCATCTGTCACTGCCCGCGAAGTAATCGTTGAACCGGTGATCGCCATAATCTCCGTGTCGCTTTTAGCGGTTTTAGACACCCCGAGTTCTTGCGTAGCTGGCATACCATTGTATTGTTCATAGAAGGACGGAAGAGTTGCATTCGCACCAAGACCTGGCGTTTCCGCGTGAGTGCCTATTCTGACACCTGAGACCTTACCGTCTGCACTTATGCCTGTGGTTACCTCAACAGCACCGCCAAAACCAGTCGGCGTCGTCTTAATAACGAAACCCACGAGATTGCCATCCTTTAATCCGGTGAACACTTCCATTACTATTGGCTCATTACCTTGAATGCTGGCCAGCTTGTCTGCCTCAACAGGTTCAAAGCTTGTCGCTTCCGGCAGAACAGCCTGACGCGCCAACTGATTTGTCAGTTCTCTTTGCTCAAGAATTTTGCCGATGGTCATTTCATTTGTCACACCGAGTGCTGCCGCCGCGACAAGACAGATCGCCAGCAGGATCGCGCCGAGTTTTATTATCTCCTTCATTTCTTGCCACCTCCGAATACACGTGATTTCGAATACTTCTCGATCAGTGGCGTTGCGACGTTCATCAAAAGAATCGAATAGGATACGCCTTCAGGATAACCCCCGAATTGTCGGATTAACGCCGTCAGTAATCCCGCGCCAACCGCAAAAATCATCTGACCGCGGAAGTTGACAGGTGTAGAGGAATAATCCGTTGCCATGAAAAACGCGCCAAGCATAAGGCCGCCAATCAATACATGCAGGAAGGCGATTTGAAAATTGAAGCCGTTAAAAGCGAACAACAGTACGAAAGTCGTCGCTATGTAGACTGCAGGAATTCTGACATCAATAACACCGCGCCATACGAGGTAAAGCCCGCCAAGGATCAACAGCAGCGCAGAAGTTTCACCTATACAGCCGCCAATGTTTCCGATGAGTGCATCCATAGCAGATGGGAGTTGATCAGGAAGCGCTTCCTTCAAAATGCCGAGAGCCGTAGGTCCTGTGACACCGTCTGCCGCTCTTGGGACTGCCCAAGTTGTCATGTCTGTTGGCCAGCTTGCCATCAAAAAGGCGCGCGCTGCCAGCGCCGGGTTCATAAAGTTGAATCCCAGGCCGCCAAAAGCCTGCTTGGCTATGGCAATGGCAAAAATCGAGCCAACCACCGGAATAAACCAAGGTACGGACGCCGGCAAGTTGAGGGCCAGAAGAAGACCTGTGACGACAGCGCTGAAATCACCTATTGTCGTTGGAATTTTTCTCATATAGCGCTGAATGAAGAACTCTGTCGCTACAGCCGCGCCAACTGACAGCAGTACAGTGATAAGTGCGTTAAAGCCAAAGAAGTAAATTCCGGCAGCCGTTGCGGGCAAAAGCGCAATGACGACGTCCCGCATGATGCCGCTGACAGATTCGTTACTTCTGAAATGCGGCGATGACGATACTCTATATTGTTGTTCCATCTGCCGATCCCCCTATGCTTTTCTTCTTCGAGCCAGTATCTCACGCTTTGCCAAGCGGATCGACTGGAGAAGTGGTCTTTTGGACGGACAAATGAACGAGCAGGAACCGCACTCAATGCAATCGAGCGCAGAATACTTTTCTGCCATGTCAAATTGATCCAGCAGCGCGTAAGCGCTGATATAGACCGGCTCAAGATAAGCCGGACATATTGTGACACATTTGCCGCATTTTATGCAGGCCAACGCATCCGGTGTCTTAGAATCCGCCTCGTTAAAGGTCAAGATGCCGGAAGTTGTCTTCGTGGAAGGGATAGAGAGTGTCGAAGTCGCGATGCCCATCATTGGTCCACCCAAGACAATTTTTCCGGGTGTTTCGCTGAAACCGCCACACTGCTCGACTATTTCCGTCAACATTGTGCCTACTTTAATGCGCAGATTTTTAGGCTCTTTGATGCAAGAACCGGTTATAGTACAAATACGGTCGATGAGCGGCATGCCTGTCAACAAGGCTTCAGCAATAGCTGCCGCTGTTGCGACATTGTTGACTACAGCGCCGGCATCCATTGGCAGTCCGCCGGAAGGCACTTCCCTGCCGGTAACAGCAAATATCAACTGTTTCTCTGCACCTTGCGGGTATTTTGTCTTTAGTGAAGCAATTTCAATCTCGGGATAAGCCGTTGCTGCCCTCTTCATTGAATCGATCGCGTCCGTCTTATTGTCTTCTATTCCTATGTAACCTTTTGGAACACCCAACACCTTCATCAGTGCTCTCAGTCCAAGAACAACTTTCTCTGGCGTTTCAAGCATCAGTCTGTGATCAGCCGTCAGAAACGGCTCACATTCAGCACCATTTAAAATGACATAATCAATTGTCTTTTCTTTAGGCGGCGACAATTTGACATGGGTCGGAAAACCGGCTCCACCCATACCCACAATGCCGGCGCCTTTGATGATGTCCAGAACCTCTTTGGCTTCCAGTGATTCAAGCGGTGGATATGGCTTTATACTTTCGTCCACCACATTCAAACCATCTGATTCAATGACCACACATAAATCCTTTCCACCGAGTGTGTCCATGACTTTTAATTCCTTAACCGTACCTGACACGCTCGAATGAACTGCCGCGGAAACAAATGACGCAGGTTCGCCAATTCTTTGGCCAACCTTGACATAGTCACCCTTTTGTACGAGCGCGTCACAAGGTGCGCCTATATGCTGTCTGAGTGGAATAGCTACGGTTGATGGTTCGACAGCAAGCTCTACAGCCTTGTGTTCTGTGTATTTCTTTGCGTGCGGCGGATGTATGCCGCCTTTGAAAGAAAAAATGCCCATGGTTTCACCCCTTGAGTTAAATATACAGTATACAATCAATAAAATTAGTGCTCTAAACAATTTTACTACATCTCGCGCCACTGTCAACTGAAAGTGCTTGAATTCAATATTTTTCAACGCCTCGAGCGTTAATTAGTTAACAACAAAAGCATGCCGAAAGGCCATGTTTACTCAAATAAGCCCTTGAATAACACGCCGGAACCAGTCAATTTTGATAAAATAATAACGGCACGATCTAAAGAAATAATGAAGGCAGACTCAGCAAAGCGGTCAATTGCCTTTCGAAAGTTGGCTTAATCTGACCGAGCCACCATCTAACCATAATTTCAAACAAAAAAGGAACATGGTGAATGCTGCACCCTGTTCCCCAATTGTTTATTCTATTGTCCAACTTTCAAAGTTGGCAGCATAACGGATTCTTTGGATAATTTCACGTCGCTCGGCGGCGTCAGATCCAGATCGGACGCGCCCTCCGGCTGCAAACTTCTGAAATAGTATTCGTATTTAGGAAAGCCGGTGATCTGAGCGATCATCTTTACGGTCAGTCCATTATCTTTCCAAAGGTAGTAAGTCACATTTAAGTCTGCTGAATGAACCTCATAAACATCACATGGTTTGCCATCCATCAGCGCAGAACCTTCATAGTGAACATGTTCAAACATATCCTGATCGAGTGCTTCATTAAAAGCCACCGGTGACATCATGCCATTTATAAAAGTCTCGTCGTAAGCGGATGGCGACAATGTGCCAGACGTGCGATCCAAGACTGAGATGGTTTGATTCTTGTGGTTTACGAAAATACTGCTCATTTGATCAAAGGGGTCAATTCTTGCCTGATCTTCGCTCTTCCAGGCGGCATAGTACTCCCTGGAGACACCTTCTACCCTGAGTTCGAATTCATAATATAAATTTTTTATGCCCATGGATTTGGAGAGCATGTCGCTAAAATCATTGAACGCTTCTAGGTCATCATGAATCTCTTCGCTTTCTGCAGGCGTCTCCGGCGGCGCCTCCGCTTCCACAGAAGTTTCACTTCCGGTTTCGACATTTTCTGAAGGACTCTGGCTTTCGCCTGGATTTGTCTGGGAGGACTGATCCGTGCAGCCGGCTGTTGTAATCATACTTCCCAAGAGCAAAGCGACCATCAGAAACTTAGTGTACTTCATCATCAAAATGTCCTCCTGTCCTGCTCGTTTAGGATTTCATGCAAATCCGCCAAGGTCAGTCTGCTATGGTCGAATTGAGATGGTTTCGGCAAAAAAGGTAAAAAAAAGGACGATTCGAAATCGTCCGTTTGGTGCGAGAGGCGGGATTTGAACCCGCACGAGCATTAGCCCGCTACCCCCTCAAGATAGTGCGTCTGCCAGTTTCGCCACTCTCGCACGTATTCGCCGGTTGACCCGACGAAATTCATTATACCGCCAAGGGAGATTAAAGTCAACCCGAATTGCCGGAAAATAATTATCTTCCTTTATGATCTGATGTCAGGACTACGGGATTGGCAAATCTGATTGCGCCAGAAGACGGAGCAGCAGATCCACCTGCTGCTCCAGCGCTTCAAGCGTACCACTGTTGTCAATGATATAGTCAGCGTAAGCTTTCTTTTCCTCCAGTGGCATTTGACTCTTAATTCTTTGTATTGCTTCTTCATAACTGAGTTGATTTCTTGACCTCAATCGCTGAATTTGAGTATCTGGGTCAACATACACCAGAATCACCATATCATATCGTTCATACTTCCCGGTTTCAATTAACAGCGGTGAGTCAACAAAAATTATGTTTTCGCCCTGCATCCGCTGTTCCTCAATGCCTCTAGAAATCTCAGCTTCCACTATAGGGTGGGTCACACTGTCAAGACGGATTCGCGCCTCAGAATCCGAAAAAACCAGATTGCCAAGTTTCTTGCGATCAATTTCACCCGCGTCATCCAGTATATTATTGCCAAAGACGCTGAGTATGGCATTAAATATTGGCATCCCTTTTCCATAGAGTTGTCTGACTATGTCGTCCGCGTCGAGAACAACGTAGCCCCGGGCGCGCAGGATGAGAGTCACAGATGATTTTCCGCTGGCAATGCCGCCGGTCAGCGCAATAATTTTCAAGTGTTGTCCCCTCCTAATGCCACAAAAATTACATGCCGCCACATATTGGATTTTTATTTTGTTTCATACCAGTTTGAACCTGATTTCATGTCGACTTCAATTGGAACTTCAAGCTGCACCGCCGACTCCATGTCGCTTTTCAATAAGGCTTTAACAGATTCCAACTCCTCAGGGACACAATCGATCAGCAATTCGTCATGAACCTGAAGGATCAGTTTGGATCTGTATCCACCCTTTTTCAGATCCTGATAAACTTTAACCATAGCAATCTTGATGATATCCGCAGCGCTGCCCTGAATAGGCGTATTCATGGCGGTGCGTTCCGCAAAGGATCGCAGATTGAAGTTTTTGGAGTGAATGTCAGGAATGTATCGTTTTCTGTTCAAAATGGTCGTCACATAACCATGGGTTCTGCACGCCTCAATCGTGTCATCCAAATATTTTTTGACATTGGGATACTTGGCAAAATATTGGTCAATATATAAGCGCGCTTCTTTTCGCGTGATCCCAAGATTCTC
Source organism: uncultured Acidaminobacter sp. (assembly GCA_964416305.1). Taxonomy (GTDB): domain Bacteria; phylum Bacillota; class Clostridia; order Peptostreptococcales; family Acidaminobacteraceae; genus Acidaminobacter. The sequence goes on from CAYQDM010000001.1 coordinate 92,384, forward strand.
AGAAAGACCATAGTCGCTCATTCCGTAGACAATCCCAAAATTGACTTCCTTGGCACGGCTGCGTTCAAAACTTGTGACCTCTTCCGGCTTCAAATCGAAAACTTGAGCAGCGGTTTGGGTATGAATGTCGAGATTGTTTTTGAAGGCGTGAATCAATTGTTCGTCCTTGGCCAAGTGTGCAAGAATCCTGAGTTCAATCTGCGAATAATCCGCATCTACCAGCACATGGTCTGCACTTGGCAGGAACACCTTCCTGAGACGTCGTCCAAGGGGCAGCCGCACCGGTATATTTTGAAGGTTTGGCTCTGTGGAGCTGAGACGTCCGGTGATAGCGACAGTTTGATTCAGGCTGGAGTGAATTCTTCCTGTTTCAGGATTGATAACCTGACGCAGTCCATCAATATAAGTACTTTTCAACTTGCTGTAAGTTCTGTATTCCATAATTAATGCAATTATAGGATGATGCTTTTCAAGTTTTTCAAGAACATCATGACTCGTCGAATAACCCGTCTTTGTTTTTTTCTGTGCAGGCAGGCCCAGACGGTCAAACAAAATTTCGCCAAGCTGCTTTGGTGACTGAATGTTAAATGGGCCATCTGCAAATTCATAGATCTCCGCTTCAAGCTGCCCAAGTTTTTCAGTGATGAGCAGATCCATGTCGTCAATCTCTTTAAGATCAATATTAAAACCTTCATATTCCATGCTGGCCAAAACCTCTACCAAAGGCATTTCGACCGCGTGAAACAGCTGCATCATATTTTCACTGGAGATTTCTTCCTTCATTTGAACCGCCAAATCAAAAATTGCTCTGGCATTACTCTGGGCTAATTTCGCGACCTGGAGCAGTTCAACCTCAAACAGTGAGACAGCTTTGGCGCCTTTGCCAAAGACAGCCTCATCATCAGGAATATTGATTTTTAAACGTTCAAATGCCATTGCTGACAGTTTTTCGTTAGTCCTTGAGGGATCGATCAAATAACGTGCTATAGCTATATCCATACAGCCGTTTTCAAGCTCATATCCCAATTGATAGGAGAGCAAATACTCTCTTTTCAAGTCATAGCTCCACTTTTCAATGTCTCCGCGCGGTCCAACGGTTTTTAGGAACTCAGATGCCAGGTTTTTTCCCTCGACTTCAGGAATAAAACAGGCTCGATCCTTCAGAGCAACTCCAACCCCTCTGAGACGCAGATCCCTGACGTGAACCTTCTCTGTCAGGCTGTAGACTGCGGCCTGTCCCGACCCCGCCACTTCATCCACGAGCTGTTTCAAGCCCTGCGCGTCCTCAATCCAAACGACCTCGTCCGAATCGGCTGCGACAGTCTCGTGAACTGTATTATCAGAATCGGACTTCAGCCTGCCCATGAGCGATTTCAGTTCATAAAGGGAAAACAAGGCTCTTGCTTCTTCAAGTTTTGGCTCCCTGAGGGCAAATTCGTCCAATTCAAATTCCAGCGGCACGTTGGTCTCTATTCGCGCCAGGGACTTGCTCATGAGCGCCTGGTTGGCATATGTCTCTACCAGGCCTCGAAGGCGTTTGTTTTCAATATCTTCAACGTTTTGAATGACCGACTCTACACTTTTATAAGTTTCCAGCAGCTTGATGGCCGTCTTTGGCCCTACCCCCGGAATCCCAGGAATATTGTCAGAAGTGTCACCGCTGAGCCCCTTATAATCGATCAGCTGCAGCGGCGTCAGATTAAACTCCCTGAGAATTGCTTCCGAGTCATAGGTATCGATCTGACTGATTCCTTTTTTTGTAATCAACACTTCGATCTGATCATCTACCAGCTGCAAGGCGTCCTTGTCTCCCGTCACGATCAGGACCTTCACCCCTCGCTCGCCGCACCGTTTTGAAACTGTACCAATCAGGTCGTCCGCTTCAAAACCTTCAAGCTCCATTCTGTGAATGCTCAGCGCATCGAGAATTTCTTTCAGAATGGGGACTTGAACCCTTAGCTCATCCGGCATTCCTTTGCGCGTGCCTTTGTACTGGTCATAGGCAATATGTCTGAAAGTTGGTCCTTTCAGGTCGAAAGCCACTGTCATATACTGCGGATCATAAGTTTCAAGCATTTTATAGATCATGGATAAAAATCCGTGAATCGCATTCGTTGGAACACCGTCTTTGTTGGTCAACGGCGGCAGCGCAAAAAAAGCGCGGTTCATCAAACTGTTGCCGTCTATGATCATAATTTTTTTCAATTTTTTCCACTCCTCTGAAAGCGTTTTTCTCAAAGATTCTAAATGTAATATGACCATTTTAGTCTATTGTAACAGAAAATATGTCAAAAAGCCTTTTCAAAGAACTTTAGCCGATGGTTTTGCTGCGCCAGTCGCGCTGAACATAAACAACCATCGGCAAAAAAAATAACTTGAACAATGAAAAACCCCCTTCCTGTGAAGGGGGCATAAATTTTAATTTACAAGTTTTGTTTTCTGTTTCGGAGGAATTTCCTTACAACTCTCAGCACCAGATACATCAGGGCGCCAAAGATCAGCAGAAACGGCAGTATGGCTACCAACCCGACCATAATAGTTTGAAACATCTGAACAACTGCGTTGATGCTGCGGATGAAGTTGGCCCTCATTCTTTCAAACAGGTTGTCGTCCAGAGTCGTAATGGTACTCTCACTGAGAGGCTTCTCATTCAGACTGACCTGAATGAATGACATCTGGAGGGATTTGTCGTAGCTCTTTATGATCGCGTTCAAACTGTCAATCTCGGTGCGAACATTGGCGAGCTGAAGATCTATTTCCATAATATCCTCAATGTCTTCCGCCCGCTCGAGCAATTCTCTGAGCCTGAGCTCTCTGGCTTCCAGGTTCTTGATTCTGCTTTGGGTGTCCACATAGTTTTCAGTCACATCATAGGATGAGATATTGGAATGTGTCACAGTCCCTAAAGTCTTGATCTGCTGCATGGCGGCGTCAAAGCGGGTGCTCGGAATTCGGAGGTTGACGGTTCCGCCCTGAATGTCGCCGCGACGGCCATTACTGTCATAGATAGGCGTTGAATAGGTATCTGCGCCCTCAATATAGCCTTCAAGGGATCTGACGATTTCTTCGACTTGAGCATAGGCTGTATCAAACTCCTCAACCTCGAGGCTCACAGATCCGTTTCGAATGATCATTTTGCCAAAGAGTGACGGATCAAAACCATCCGTCGAATCGGTCGGAATGCTTGGCTCCACCGGTGCCGACTGCGGTTCACCAAAACCTTTGGCGTTACTCATGCTTTCTTCAAAGACAACTGTCCCATCTCTGTCCATGGCAGCAGTGGGCATTTCTGCGGGTGCAGGGGCTCCGCCCATAGCCATGTCACTGGAAGCTTCCTCGAGTTTAGCTTTCGAGAGAAGGTTTCGCAATGGATTTCCGGCTGTCCCTACGACGACTATGGCAATGATCAGCACAGCGGCGATCCCGCTCAACACTTTAAATGACGTCGAATGTGTGAAATTTGAGATCCTTGAGCTTTTTGAAACCAATTTCACATTGGCTTCTTCAACTAATCTGGAGTGAAGTTCTTCTTCAAATCCATCAGGCAGCGCTTTGAGTGGCATGGCGGCCAGCTCCCCCTTAAGAAGCGTCAGATCATCAAGATAGGAACGGCAATCCGGACACTGTTCAAGATGCGCTTCGACTTCCGTCAGACCACGGGGATCCATCTCATAGTTTTCTCTTTCCAAATAATCGTGCAATCGGTCTATTGAACAGGTGTCACGCATCAGATCGTCCCCCCTTCCTGAATCTTATTGCTTCGTTCATTGAGTATTAAGGTACGCAGTCCATGACGCCCCCGGCTGATTCTGGATTTGACGGTACCCACGGAGCAGTTCTCAATGGCACCAATCTCTTCATAGGAAAAGCCATAAACATCTCGGAGCAGCACTGCGGTTTTCTGAAACTCCGGTATTTTTCCAAGTGCAGAAAGCAACTGACCGGCCACTTCCTTTTGCTCCAGTCGTACGGCAGGGTCAGCGGATTCCTCAGCCACAAGTTGAATAGGGACTTTTTCCTCAGTGTCATCAACAGACAGAGTCATCACCTTCTTGCGCTTTCTCAGCTGATCACGGCACGTGTTGACGGTAATGGTGTATAACCAAGTTGAAAACTCAGAGTTTTCCTTGAATTTGTCCAGACCTTTGAAGACCTTGATCAGCGTCTCTTGTGTCGCGTCCTTGGCGTCTTCCTCATTGCCAAGCATTCTCCAGGCAATGTTATAAGCGTAGACTTGATATTTGGAGATGAGCAGTTCAAAGCTGTGCACGTCGCCCTGCTTGCTCTTTTGGATCAATACTGCGTCATTGGATGTCAACTTGAATCCCTCCCTCGATCGAGGCTTTCAGTGCTTTAGACGCCACACTGCCTCAATTGGTTCCAAGCATTCATACCCAAGCCTTAAAAAGATTCACACCAAAATGCGAAAATTACGCCAAAGGATCTGTAACGGCTAAAGTATGCGGAAGGCGTGGCCGACAGACGCGAACCGCTGACACCGCCTTCCCCTTTCACCTCTCAGTTCAAATTAAAAAACCGCAGCCGAAGCTGCGGTCAACTATTCTTCTATCCCTCGAGTACCGGGATCCATTTATTTTGCTTGTACGGGTGAAAATACGACTCCACGATCTCTCCATTCCTGTCGAGGTAAAGCGTCCCGTGATGAAGAAAACTGTTCTTCATATAATACCTCAGATCGATAGCCTTTAGTTCAATATGGTTGTCATGCTCCACCACTTCAAGGTGAATATTGGGGCTGAATCTTCTGAAATAGCGTCCAAGATTTGACTGATCAAAAGTGCCGAGATGCCGTGAGTCCTTCTTGTAGTATTTTGCGATAACCTGAAGTCTGCGCGTAAAGAGATTGTATTTCCCTACAATATGATGGCTCTTCGTATCTGCGACAAAATCCCATTTGTAAAACGCTTTCAAAGACGGGAGAATTGTGACGCGCTTAAAGTCGTACTGCCTCGCTATCGCAGTCGCCACATGATGATGCGCCCTTTGCTTCATCTTCCAGCGCATAGCCAGGTAGACGGCGAACAGCATCACGACAGACGCGTACTGCATCAGTGACTTCTCACCTGAAAAAATCAGATAAATCGCCAACAGGGTGATGAACGGATCATAAAGTGTCAGCAGGTTCAGTTTATGCTTTTTCTTAAACAGCATTGCGCCGTAGGAATTTAAAATGTCAAAAATGGTGTGGGAGATTGCACCCATCAAAGTCCAGAAAAACACTTCAAAAGACAGAGAACCCGGCATCAGCACGGAAAGACCCAAAGTGATCAGACCCGAGAAAATTGCAAGTGCCGGCAGCGAATGCGACCATCCGCGATGATGTTTTAAATAGGTCATTTCGTCAGAAAACAGTCGAATGACCACGTCTGAGTCAGGAATCATAGCACCGATTGCAGCGCCAATCGCAACAGGATTGTCCAGGCTTGGGGTGGTCCCAGAAAAAGTGGATATTGCAAGACCAATGACACCATGGGTTATTGGATCCATTTCACCGCTCCTCATAACATTATGTTAACATGATACCACATCTCCCCCCCAGCCGCAAGGTTATGGAGCAATAAAAAGGATGCGCATTCACAGCGCACCCCCATTTGATTTACTTAATTTGATGGCGTATAACGCACCAGCGATTTGCCCTCCCTCACAAAGAGGTTGGTCCGGCTCGCTATGGCTTGTTTCTTTTCATCACTCATTCTGGCGTCACTGGTTATGACCATATAAACAGGATTGTTCTCAACAAACTGCAGCAGATCCTCAGGCTCATTCTTAAGCGCGTCAGCATCCAGTGCAATTTTTTCGACATTCAGATACCCCAACCTGTAATATTTTTCAAAAGAATCCACAACAATGACAAAACGTGCCAAGGTTTCACGATAATGGTCATAGAGATATTTCGAAAAATCTATGGAGCGTTCATCAGAAAACGAGATCATCAGTGCGTCTTTATGGCGTTTGAGCCAGTCCAGCGAGCCTTTAAGATCAAGCTGTGTCAGGCCGTCATTCAATTTTGCATCCATAAAAGCTTTCTTGCTCGCATCCTTCAGGGGGTGTTTCAGAAGTGCGGAAAACTGTACTGTGTTATCCATGGCAACGATTTCCCCGTCCTCAGTCCAAGAATAATCCAGTGCAAGCACGCGGTCGCCTGCCTCGTACGCCAGATCCAGCACTTCCTTCGTATTGGTGCCTTCCATTCCGTTTACGGTCGGTCCGCCAACAAAAACCACTTCCTGGCCGATGGTTTCAATGCCACCTTCACTGCCGGTCCCGTCTGACTTAGCCAAATGTCCAAAATAGGTGGTTGCATCCGCAAGCAGATTGTTGTCAAGGATGTACTTGGATGCCTCAAATTCTTCCTTGACCTTATTGTACTGCAAATAGCACAGATTGATGTCAACCGGCTCCCCGGTTTTACGGTTCCAGGCCCGCGAGTTATTAAAAATGTAATCCCTGGACATTTCGAAGACATAGTCTTCACTGATAAAGGAACCATAAGCCGTATAGGCCTGGAATGCCGCAATGCCTTCAGTCGTGTTCACGAGATCCTGACCAAAGATCAAATAGTTGTCATTAGGAATCCCCATGAGGTTCATGATGGTTGGCAGAAAATCCACCTGCGTCCCTATAGTGCTCACCGTTTCATTGACACCTGATTCCGGAGTGTGAATAATCAGTGGAATATGAAGCATTTCGTCAAACTCATATGGCTTTCCAAGAAAATCATCCAAAATCGTCTTGGATTCCAGATCTGTAATGACCAGACCGTGGTGATCTCCATAGAGCGCAATGACGGAATTGTCATACATACCGGCTTCTTTTAGCTTTTCAAACAAATATGCCAGTGCGTTGTCTGTGTAACGCACGGATTGCAGGTAATCGCCAAAAAGAGTCCCCTGATGTTCAGGTCTCAGGTTGATTTCCTTAAGTTCGGCAGGCAGCTGATAGGGATGATGGTTGCTTAATGTTATAAAAAATCCGTAAAAAGGCTGCGGATAAGTCTTCAACAGCTCGACGGACTGTTCATAAAACTCAAAATCATTCAAACCAAAGCCAAGGGGCTCAGTAATGGTAAAGTCCTTCTCACTGTAAAACCTCTCGAAACCCTGGCCGGGATAAGCGAGATCGCGGCCCCAAAAGTCGCCTTTATAACCATGAAAAGCAAGGGCAGTATAGCCTTGATCCCTAAGCTGCCAAGGCAGACCTCTAAAGGCATTTTCCTGATAGAGCGCGTAAGACTGACCATAAACGGTCGGATAAATGGAATTGTTGGTCGCAAATTCAGCATCTGAAGTGTTTCCCATTCCAAGCTGTTGGTAATAGCTGTCGAAATACAGTGAGTCATTGCCGATCAAAGAATTCAAAAATGGCGTCAATTCCTGGCCTTCATAATTTCTGTTGACCACAAAATTTTGGAAAGACTCAATCTGGATAACGATTAAGTTCCTGCCTTCCCCTATGCCCCAGTGTTTTTGGGCTTTTAAGGCTTCAAGATCCTGATAGATACCATTTTTTTGTCCGACCTTACTCAATATTTCGAGTTGATCTGTCTGTAAATTCAACACTTTTCCACCGACACTGGTGACCAGATCCTCGACATGAAAAGCAAAAAACTCTCTTGCGCCTACCTTTTCAGTATAAGCAATTCTAAGCTGCGGTACCGAAAACAATACCCCCATAATAGCAGGCAAGATCACCAGTAAGCGCCAGCGTATCGAAAAGCGTTCCCCTTGCTTGTGGAGCAGTGCCGTCAAAAGGATCCAAAGTGGGATATCAATCAAGGCTATTAAATGCTTGGGTGACAAGATGGCAAGTATGCTGTCGCCAATATCTCCAATGACGCCGACATTCTGCAGGATTTTGACGGTGGCTCTGGCATTGAATTGTTTGAAATAGACGACATCTACCAAAAAAATGACAGAGACGACGCTATAGATCACTACAAAGATCCAGGCCCCTTTATGTTTTCCCGCTTTTTCGAGAGCGAAAAAAATCCACAGGGTCATCATCACCGTGAGAATAACGGTCAGAAGGCTGCCTTCCGACATTTGAATCATCTCGTAATAAGAGTGCCACTTCAGGCTCATTAATGCGACGAGTGCTGCCAACAGGAGTAATATTTTTTTCAAACCATTCACCAGATCCTTTCTATACCTGATGATTATATTACAAACAAACACCCACATTCCATAGGGTACCGTTTTTTAATATTTAAATTGTCAAAAATAAACCCTTGAACTCAGTGCATAGTCTGTGCTATTATAATTCTTGCAGGTCATGACTTGCAAGTGAATGCGCCCGAGTGATGGAACGGCAGACATAGCTGACTCAAAATCAGCCGCCGAGAGGCGTGGCGGTTCGAATCCGCCTTCGGGCACCAAATGAAAACAGCCCCTGAAGCAGAGATGCTCAGGGGCTGTTTTCATTTGGTGCGAGTATTTGTCTCAATGCTTAATAACCGGTTACAATTTATGATGGCTGTTATAGTTGGCCAGCCCAATTTCTGATAGAAAGACTGCGTCTTCCACTTTATCACCCAGATAAGTCCATATGTTGACATGACCTTCCGGCGTCTCGAGCTGGCCCTCAGTCACACCTTCGACCTTTGGCACTGAAACTCTGAACATTAATCTGATATAGTCGGGATCGTTGAAAAGGGTCACAAAAATCGCATTGTCCTTATCAACAAAATCAACGCGGTCTTCAAAAAAGACAGGTTCGAAACCCGTTCCAATTATCCGGTAGATCACTTTGATCAAATTAAAACCATGTCCGTTAAATCTGTACCGATACCCTTTCATCTTCACAGTCCTCCTTCAGACTTTTTTGATCCCGGAATTTCTTCACCATTAGAACTTCACAAAATCCTTAGCGGTACTCCAAAACACTGCCAGAACCAATCTCCGTTAAAGGCAGCGACTGCATCAATCTGCATTTCGATGCAAGATCAGTGCAATGACTGGCATGAAGCTGCTTCAAATTAAGTGATTCAAAAAAACTCACTGTCCCTTCAAGCTGCTCCCTGGAAGGCTTCTGGAGATGAAGTCCGCCCACCACATCAACGACCCTAGTAGTTTTATTCAATGACATTGCATGTTCTACAATATTGACAATTCCACTGTGAGAACAGCCTGATATTATGACGAGTCCTTCTTCTCCCGCATAAGCTAATGCGGTGTCATCCAAAATAAAATCCTTGATCCAATTTTTCCCTTGAAGGGTTCGTCCAATGGCGAATTTGCCTTCAAAGTCATTTTTTCTTGGAATTTCCCCAAGATACGTCAGCCCGTTACCCAAGCTAATGGGTATCTTTGTCAGAACGACGTCGAAGACATCCTTGAACTCCTCAATATCAAAATTGACGCCATATACTTCGCCGTCCAGCCCTTTTTCAAAAAAGGCCTCCGGATGAGCAATCAGCTTGACCCGGTCCGGTCTGCGCCGGTTTTGTCGTAAATGCTCTGCCAGTGCCGGCAATCCCCAGGTATGATCACTGTGACCATGTGAGAACACTAAAATATCCAGTTCAGAAATTTCAAGTTTCAGCCGCCTCGCGTTCTCCAGGAACACATCCGAATATCCTGTGTCAAACAACAGCTTTGTGTCGCTGGACTCGATCCATGCTGAGAAAGCAGGCTCAGCCAGAAAATACTGATCCACCAAGGTCTGATTGTCGACGAGTAATGTAATTTTCAAGTGGCATCCTCTCCATAATCATACTTATCACTTGTGAAATATCATACCCAAATGAGGCCTGCGCGATTCAAAAAACCTGAAGAGTTTACAGAGTGGCTTTTTCATTAAAAAAAACGAGACACCCCTCTAAGGTGTCCCGTCCGGTTCCAAAATTATTTACATGTTCAGGTTGTGGCCAAATATCAGGAATTGGCGTCCGTCAAAGTCACTTCAAGCTCCAGTGTGCTGCCGCCACGAACAACTCTGACGGTTACCTTGTCGCCAACCTTATGCTGCGCCAGCAGCTCTGACAACTGCGTCATTGTCTCAATCCTTGTGTCATCAACGGAGATGATCACATCTTCTGCAGCAATGCCGGCAGTCTCAGCGCCGGAGCTTTCTATAACGCCGCGCACGTAGATTCCGACTGGAATGTCATAAGCCTTTGCCGTCTCTGCGTTGATTTCCATACCATAAATGCCCAGATAAGGTCTTGATACAAAACCCTTGGAAGCCAATTCGTTGACAATTGGTACAGCTGAATTGCTTGGGATGGCAAAGCCGATGCCCTCAACTTCAGTGTTCGCTATTTTGATAGTGTTGATCCCAATGACTTCGCCCCGGGAATTCACCAGAGCACCACCGCTGTTGCCGGGATTAATGGCAGCGTCTGTCTGAATGAGTTTCAGAGAGTTCTTGTCTTTGATTTCCCTGTCTACCGCGCTGATTACCCCTACAGTGACAGTGCTGTTATAACCAAGAGGATTGCCTATGGCAATCGCAACCTCACCCACTCTGAGATTATCAGAGTCCCCAAATTTCGCCGCTTTGACTGTGTCAAGAACCTCAGCCGGAATGTCGGCGGCAGGAATTCTGATAATCGCCAAATCCGTGGATTTATCCTTGCCAACAATCTCGGCCTTGAAATACTGGTCCGGCTTCAGTTGAACCATGACCTCCTTCGCGTCCGCTACGACGTGTTCATTGGTCAAAATGTCCACAGACTCTGAAGTCACAGCATAGATGACACCTGAGCCCGACGATTGAGCCGTCCGCTCCGTATTGAAGAAATCCGTGTAGGTTACAGTACTCGTAATGCTGATGACGCTTGGGCCAACCGACTCGACAATAGCCGCAATATCCGCGTCGTCTCCAATACTTGTGGCTATTGCGCCTTCAGCTGCTGGTTGTGTGGTCAGGACGGGTGTCTGCGCCTCGTCCGGCATCAGATAATTCTTGAAAAACATAGCGCCCGCACCTGCGGAAAAGCCACCAACGACCGCTAAGATCAGTATGATGACCAGCAGTTTAGCAAAGCTGTTTGACTTTGTTTCTGCCGATGGTCGTTTATTATTCTGAGTTTCCGCTTCCGAGGATGTTGTTTGAAAATCCTGTTGATCCATACTTTCACCTTCCTGTTTGATTCAATATAGCTGTGACGCGACAGATTCCACTGGTAATCTTATTTATAGCTCAAGTTTAGACAAAATTTGTGAAGATTTTATGAACAGTTTCTAAAAAAATATTTTCAAAATGATTAATTTTTCTATATTTCACCGGGTGCTTGTGTTAGATCTGCCAACTCACAAAGGGCAGCGTCAGCTGAAAAACGACGCCCAGCTCCGGTGTGCTGATGACTTCAATGCGTTCGTCATGCACTTTAATGATTTCTCGAACGATAGCCAGTCCTAGTCCGGAAGAATCCCTATGCTCGCTCCTTGCCCGGTCGAGTTTTGAAAAGCGCTGCCAAATTTCATTCAGTTCTTCAGGCATTAATACGACACCTGTATTTCTTATGCTGACCAGGACCTTATGTTCCTGGAGTTCTGTTTTAATTTCCAAGGTGCCATTAACATCCACAAACTTGACTGCGTTATCAATTAAATTTTGAAATACGCTTTGAATCCCTGCGTAATCCGCATAGGTCTGGCAGCCAAACTCCATAAATTCTATATTGACATGAAGCTTTTTACTTTCAATTCTTCCTTCGAATTTATCAAGTTCATTGAGAATTAAAGCATGCAGATCAAAATAGGTTCTTTCCAATTCAAGATGCCCACTCTGCATTTTTGACAAGTCCAGTATATCGTTAACCAGCTTTGTCAGTCGTTCACTCTCATTCAAAACAATGGTGAGATATTTTTCTTGTTTGTCCGGCTCTGAATTGCCTTCCAGCAATATTTTGGTGTAACCAATAATGGATTGAAGCGGAGAGCGCAGGTCATGACTCAGATTCGAAATAAAATTTTGTTTCGTATGCTCCAGCTTCATTAGAGCTTCCGCCATGGCGTTCAAACTAAGCGCCAGTTCACCGATCTCATCCTGCCGCTTACTATGGATGCGCTTGTCAAAATTACCGCTGGTCACATGCCTGGCAATTTCATTGAGGTCATTAATCTCTCTGCTCATAGCTCTGGAAAAAGTAAACAGCATGACAAGCGCCACAATGGCACTTAATCCAAGACCCATAGCAACTGCAATATTAACATCTTGCGCAGTCATGCTGATTTCCGGAATTGACGCCATTAAAAATAATACATATTCAACTTCAAAATTTATAAAAATTGGATATCCAATCAACAGGTACTGATCCTGTCCAAACTGACTGAGCTGAGTGCGCTTTGCAATGACTTCTCCGGAATACATCATTTCCAGGTCATAGCTGCTGATCTCAGCTTCTTCTATAAGATCCGTCACATTGGCATCTGACATAAACACACGACCTTGACGGTCTACCAGCAGCACTTGAGCGCCTAAGTAATTTTCAAGTGACTGTACTTCAATTTCCAGTCTCTGCACATCCAGGATCCCACTCGAGGCAGCATCTGAATAAATTTGCTGGAAAGTCATGGCTTTGTCCAGCAAAATTTCTTGCTTCTGACTGATCATCAGACTGTTGATGGCAATATTGACACCAATAACAATAAAGGCAAATGAAATTAAAAGTATGATCACATAGAGCATGGACAGCCGGTAATATATGGTTCTCAAAAAATCACCACCTGGTCAGATTGAAAACTTGTACCCTACACCCCATACGGTTTTAATCTCCCACGCCTCATGTGCGGGCAGTTTTTCTCTGAGGCGTTTGATATGGACATCTACGGTCCGACTCTCTCCCATATAATCAAACCCCCAGACTCTGTCCAGCAGCTGTTCTCTGGTAAAAACCTGGTTAGGATGCGAAGCCAGAAGATATAACAGTTCAAGTTCTTTAGGCGGCATGACGACAGGCTTGCCCTTACAGGTAACCGCAAAGCGGCCCAAATCAATAATCAGATCAGGAAGCTCCAAAATTTTGCTGTCTTCTGAGTTTCCGCTGTATCGACGAAATACCGCTTTGATTCTGGCCATCAATTCGGTAGGGTCAACCGGCTTGACAAGATAATCATCAGCGCCAAGCTCAAGTCCCATGACCTTGTCAACGGTCTCCCCTTTGGCGGATAGCATTATTACTGGCGCGTTGCTGAGCTTTCTCAGTTCCGCGAGCAATTCAAAGCCATTAAGTTGAGGCATCATAATATCCAGGAGCACAGCATCCGGCATCTCCATCTTAAAGAGTTGAATGACCTTTGTGCTGTCAATTATGGGGATGACTTGATACTTTTCTTGTTCAAGATAAATCTTCATCAAATTCAAGATATTGGGGTCATCATCAACGACCATAATTTTTTTCTTCACGAAGCTCCCCCATCCATCAGATACTTTTACAGCCAAACGCTTCATTTCAATAGTATACATACCTCAATTTGACTTTCATAATCCCATTCATATGATAGAATAGAATGGAATATAGCGCTGCGGAGTGACGAAAAACTAGAGTTAGTCATTTTTTAACCCGTTCATAATCATATCAGACCGCAGCCGCTGTCGAGGAGTGGTAATATGGATTTCAAGCAATTGGAAAGTTTTGTTATGATCGCAAAATTGAAAAGTTTCTCCAGAGCTGCTGAAAAACTATATTTGACGCAGCCTACCATCAGCAATCACATTCATTTGCTTGAAAAGGAGTTAGGGACTGTCCTGTTTAACAGAACCAATAAACAGATTTCCATGACGCAGGCGGGTGAGATTTTTTACGAGCACGCCATCAGCATTCTCAACAAAAAAGAGCATGCCTTTTTTTCACTTGAAGAGTACAAAGGAAAAATTGAAGGCATTCTCGAAATCGCTTCAAGTTCAATCCCAGAGCAGTACTATTTGGCAGATGCGCTAAAGCGCTTCAGTCTGATCTATCCGGATGTCAGATACAATCTAATGAAACACGACACATCACAGGTCATCGAAAAAATTCTATCCGGAGAAATAGATTTTGGAATCGTCGGCGCTAAGCCGGAATCCGCTCAGCTCGACTGCATTGAAATCATGGAGGACGAAATTGTATTGGCTGGGCCTGTTGACGGTCTGGATACCATCAAGACCGAACTTATGCCGGAGATGCCTTTGATTCTGAGAGAGCAAGGCTCCGGAACACGTTCAGCAGCAATGAGGTTCCTGAAAGAGCACGCCGGACTTGACCCTGAGACCCTTAAAATTGTCGCTGAAGTTGAGAGCAACGAAACCATTAAACGCATGGTCGAGCTGGGTATGGGGTACAGCTTTTTCTCACTCCAATCTATTCAGAAAGAACTCTCAGAAGATCGTCTGAAACTGATCCCTTATAAGGACGCGAAAATTTCCCGATCTTTCTATTTCGTCTTTCATAAGAAAAGAGTCCTTTCACCGCTGTCCGATACTTTCAAGAGCTTCATAAACGAAGACAAGAAAAAATAAAACCTTCTGTACGGCTTGGGCTTGGTGTTCTATGACCATCGGCAAAAGCACTTGGGGTTCTGATTTTTAATATAAAACAGGCGTCCAGAGAAGTGACACAGAGTCACGTTCAATGGTCCGCCTGTTTTTTCATCTGTTCAGGAAGGCCATGTAGCCTTTTGCTGCCATATATAGGTCTGCTTTGCTTATGACTTCATAGGGGGCGTGCATGCTTAGAACCGGCACACCGCAGTCTATGACTTCAGCGCCTTTATTGGCAAGGATATATGCGATCGTCCCTCCGCCGCCTTGGTCGACCTTTCCCAGTTCTCCAACCTGCCAGCAAACGTGATTCGCTTCAAAAAGGCGGGTTACTTTATCAAAGAATTCGCCGTTGGCATCACTGCTGCCGGATTTGCCGCGCACACCGGTGTACTTCATAATTTCGAGACCCCGTCCCATCATGCCGGAATTTCGTTTGTCGTAAGCTTCTGAGTAATTCGGGTCATATCCTGCACTGACGTCGGCGGAAAGCACTTCCGTCTTTGCAAGCGCGCGTCTCAACATCAAATCGTGATATGTCCCGTCTTGAAGGAGCATCAACTCGGCCATAGTCGTTTCAAAGAACGCGGATTCTGCACCTGTATTGCCCATGCTGCCGACTTCTTCTTTATCAGTGAAATAGGCGATTGCGGTTTTCTCCGGGTTTTGTATGCCCAGGATCGCCTCGAGACTGGCGAAGGCGCACACGCGGTCATCATGTCCATATGAGGAAATCATGCCTCGATCGAGTCCAACGTCTCTGGCTTCGCCGGCCGGGACAATTTCGAGTTCCGCCGTCACCAGTTCACGCTCAGTGATTCCGTAGCGCGCCTCGAGCAGCTTCAACAAATGCAGCTTCACTTTGTCCTTGTGATTCTCTTCAGATGACGCCGGCGCACTTTCAGAATCGCCCTTTGGCAGCGGCACACTGCCTGCAAGTACGTTGAGGCCTTCGCCCGTGATGGCTTCTCCAAGAGGCTTGGTCACCTGGTCCTTGGACAAATGCGGCAGAAGATCCGTAATGAAGAGAACAGGATCGTCCGCGTCTTCGCCAATACGTATTTCCACAAGCTCGCCATTTTCTTTTCTGGCTGTACCGTGAAGGGCAAGAGGTATGGAAGTCCATTGATATTTTTTTACGCCGCCGTAATAATGGGTTTTCAGAAACGCCATGTCTGACTCTTCATAAAGTGGCATAGGCTTCAGATCCAGGCGCGGTGCATCGATGTGACTGCCTACAATATGCATGCCTTCCTCAAGTCGCGCTTTCCCGACAACGATCATAACAAGGGCCTTGCCGCGATTGACGCGATAGAGCTTGTCTCCGGCCTTTGGTTTGTAACCCTCAGGCAGTACATCCATATTGAGGTACCCATGGCTTTCTGCTGTGCGAATAATCTCAGCAGCGCAGAGACGTTCGGTTTTACTCAAAGTGATAAAGTCTTTATAGCGTTCGCCCATTTCAAAGACTGCTGCGGTTTCTGCCTCGTCAAGCTGTTCCCAAACAATTGGGAAGCTGTGAGTCAATCGGTCTTTCAAAGAGAGATTGCGATCTGTACGCTCATTTATCATTGACATAATGTCACCTCGTTGTATGGTTGGTTCCGGTTTGTTTAATTTACATGATACTAATTCATTATTTCTTTGATTTTATGAGGAGCACCTGACTTCTGATCTTCGACCGGATTTCCATCCTCATCCACATACCGGACTTCAATGTTGTCCAGCTGGCGTTTGAAGTTCTCGCGGAACGCCTCCAGGTACTCTTCTCTAAGAAGTTTTTGTTCAATTTTTTCAGATTCGGTTAGCGATCCATTTTTTGCTTTGTTTGCCAAAATATTAATTCTGTCCAATTTTTCTTTAGGTAACATGATATCAACTCCGTTTTGTTTTAAATCCGCTGCCGATTGTCTTATTTGTGGCAGCTTGGCGCTTTGCACCCTTTGTGCTGCTTCGGGAAGGTCCTTTTGCTGTGCTTTTGTCAGTTCTGACTAATTTGTCAGTTTTGACGGATTTGTCAGTTTTGAAGGATTTGTCAGTTCTGACCGATTTGTCATTCTTGACCAATTTGTCATTCTTGACCAATTTGTCATTCTTGACCAATTTGACATTTTCAGCCGCCTTACCCTTGCCTCGAACATTTTTTCCGCTTCCCATTCCGCGTTTTTGATCCGGTACTTGCGAACCGTCGCGAGGCTTGATCAGGCAGTTGGGGCCAAAGCCAATAAGATCCGTTCGACCTGCCTGAATAAGTGCCTTATAAACCAGTTCGTAGTTCTGAGGCCTTCCAAATTGAAGCAGAGCGCGCTGCATTTTCTTTTCTTCTTTGCTCTTCGGCACATAGACCGGTGTCATATCCCGCGGATCCAGCTCCGTATAAAACATGGTGGTTGAAAGCGTTCCCGGTGTCGGATAGAAATCCTGAACCTGTTCAGGCTGATAACCTATCTTCTTGAGATAAACGGCCAGCTCAATTGCGCTGTGCAGTGTGCTCCCGGGGTGCGAGCTCATCAGGTAAGGCACCAGATATTGCTCCAGCCCGCACTGCTTGCTGAGCTCAAAGAACCGGTCCACAAATTTGCCATAGATCTTGCCGGCAGGCTTCTGCATTTTATCCAGCACTTCCGTGGCGACATGCTCCGGTGCAACTTTAAGCTGTCCGCTGACGTGATGCTGTACCAGTTCCTTGAAGAAAGCGGGGTTTGGATCCGCCATCAGATAATCATATCTCAGTCCTGAACGCAGGAAAACTTTCTTGACGCCCTCTACCTGACGCAGTTTGCCTAAAAGCAGTCTCAGATCTTCATGATCGATCTCGAGATCTTTGCAGGGTGCAGGATACAGACACTGCTTATGCTTGCATGTGCCAAGCCTGAGCTGCTTCTTGCAGGACGGCGCTCTGAAATTCGCCGTAGGCCCGCCGACGTCGTGAATATAGCCCTTGAAGTCTCGATCCTGGACAATCCGCTTTGCCTCTTCGAGAATGGACTCGTGAGACCGGCTCTGAACGATTCTCCCCTGATGGTAGGTCAACGCGCAGAATGAACAGGAACCGAAGCATCCACGCTCTGAGATAATTGAGAATTTGACTTCTTCAATGCCCGGAACGCCTCCCAGACTCTGATAAGCCGGATGAATTTCACGTTTATAATCCAAGGCATATACCTGATCGAGCTCGCTTCGATTCAGCGGCATGGCAGGTGGATTCTGAACCAGCCATCTGGTGCCATGAGCCTGCATCAAAGTCTTCCCGCGAATGGGATCCTGCTCATCATATTGAGTCATGAACGCTTTTGCGTAGGTTCTCTTATCTGCCGTCACATCTTCAAATGATGGAATTTCCACCGCTTCGTAGATTTCATCCCGGGACGCGGCCACATAACAGGTGCCGGGAATATGCCTGATATATTTGGGCTCAAAGCCTTGATTCATCAGGTTCGCGATCTCGACGATCTGATGTTCGCCCATGCCGTAAACCAGCAAATCCGCTTCAGAGTCAACCAATATGGACCTTCTGACTTTGTCATCCCAGTAGTCATAATGGGCAAAACGCCTCAGACTCGCTTCTATGCCGCCAATGATAATAGGCATTTTTGAATAAGTTTCTCTGATCTTCTGAGTGTACACAAGGGTTGCACGATCCGGTCTTAAATCCATCTTTCCGCCGGGCGAGTAGGCATCTTTGTCTCTTCGCCGCTTGCTGACAGAATAGTGATTGACCATGGAATCAATATTCCCGGCTGTCACCAAAAAACCCAGTCTTGGGCGTCCAAAAGTCTTGAAGGCGTCTGTGGTTTTCCAGTTTGGCTGAGACAAAATTCCGACTTTGAATCCCGCATCCATCAGCACGCGGCCAATGACCGCCGCGCCAAAAGTAGGATGATCAATATAGGCATCTCCTGTGACAAGAACAAAGTCCACGCGCTCCCAACCGAGCTCTTTGAGATCCTCTTGATTGACGGGCATAAATCCCTGATTTGACATACATAACTCCTTATACGTGTGGATGGGCTCAAGTGCTTGACGACCTTTACCCAAATGGTGCTTACAGCACCTGTGATTTCATTAACCCCGGCTTGCTCCCGGACATTTCATGGTACATGGCTTCGATCTCATTAAAGATGATCCCGAGCCCGGCCTCAATTTCCTTTTCATCTATAGCGGCTATGCTGAGTCTGAAGGATGAACTCTTCAGCTGCAGATGATAAAAAGTACTCCCGGATAAAATCGCCACACCTTTCTTGTTCAGCCGCCACATCAATTCATCCGCATTGAGGGCCGCATCCATAGTGATCCAGTAATTATACCCGCCCTGAGGCAGATGATAGTGGATCCAAGGCACTTCATGGGACTTCAGAAAATGCGCGGTCACCGCATGGCGCTTGTCGTAGATGCGCTTCATGAGCACGATCTGCCGGTCCCAGAGACCCTTTCGAATATACAGATCGAAAGCGCGCTGCAATAATCCAGAAGTAGAAATATCAGTGGCGTGCTTTGCCAGTGCAATCTCATCCTGAAGTGCTTCCGGAACCACCATGTAGCCCAGTCGCAGCCCCGGCATCAGCACCTTGGAAAAGCTTTTGACGTAAATTATTCTATCATAGGGATCATAGGCACTCAGTGGCGACACCAGAGCTTCACCGGTATTTAAATCCGCGGCATAGTCGTCTTCAAGAATCCACGCCCCGCAGGATTTGGCGATCTCGATCAACCCACGCTTTTTCTCGTCACTGTAGCAATACCCTGTTGGATTTTGAAAATTAGGCATGACATAAATGAGTTTGGGCTTCAACTTTTTGGCCTGTTGACTTAAGGCCTCCAGATCGATGCCGTCCTCCAGGATGGGAATTTCCACTATCAGTGCGCCTTTGAGCTTGAAACTCGCAAGCGCGCCGGTGTAAGTCGGCGCCTCGACAAAAACATAGTCGCCATAATCCAGGACGGATTTTGCCACCAGATCGATCCCCTGCTGGGCACCGGAAATGATTTGAATCTGGTCCGGGTCCAGCGCTACCTTGGAGCCGCCAAACATAGCAGACAGAGACTGCCTAAACGGAAAAAAGCCCTGGCTTTCATGATAGCCAAAGGCATAGCCTTTATCCCGTTCCAGCACTTCGTCAATGACGATTTTAAAATCCTTGACCGGAAAAAGATCTGCTGTAGGTGATGAAACTGAAAAATCATAGGGTACTCTACGATGACGTTCCTCCATATCCCTTTCATTTTCTAGTTCATCTTCAACCGGCGCGACATAAGTGCCGCTCCCTATTTTTTTATAGACCAGCGCATCTTCCTCAAGCAGCTTATAAGCGTTGACAACGGTGACATTGTTGACGCCCAGGATCACTGCCAGCTTTCGGATGGGCGGCAGCTTTTCATGAGGCTTGATGGAATTATTGAAGATCAGGGTTCTCAAATGCTTATACACCTGAATGTACAAGTGCTCCTGATCCTGCTTATCAATGGATATTCCATAATAAGGCTGCATGCGCTACCCCCTTGATGCAATCGCATCTGTCTTTGTATCCGCAAAAAAAATCTTCATTCAAAAAATGAAGATGTCTCCAGAGTGCCGTCGAGGATAAATTCAGCACCACACTCCACCTAAGTGGGTGTACTGTTTCCGAGTTTTGACGTCCGGTCTGGCCGGCCTGTCATAGCCCAGAAAACTCGTGCTCCCTATAATATGCCAGTGGTTGAATTTAATCCGTATAACGCACACCCCAGAGTACTGATTACATTATAATACAAGTTGACAATAATATCAAATCTTGAATGCATCCGAGAGGGCGTCCGAATCGCGAAGCTGAGTCAGCAGCCGCTCGAAGTCTTCCGGAAGCGGTGCTTCAAATGAGCGGTATTCGCCCGTTCGCGGCAGCCTGAAACAGAGTTTGAAGGCGTGGAGCGCTTGTCGGCCGATCAGGTCCGACCCCTCGTGATACAGCGTGTCCCCCACCAACGGGTGACCCAGGTGGCTGAAATGCACTCGGATTTGGTGCGTCCTGCCTGTTTCAAGACGCACTTCCACCAGTGTCGCGTTCTCAAATCGCTCCCTGACCCAGAAATGGGTGGTGGACGGCTGACCATCAGCCATTACCGAACGCTCGACCTGGTCTTCATCCGGCCTGCCAATAGGCGCATCAATGGTGCCCTCCTCGGCTTCGACTCGACCGTGGACCAGCGCCAGATAGCGCTTTTCTACCTCGTCGCGTTTCATTTGCTCTGTCACCACATGCTGAGCGTAGGGGTTCTTGGCAATCAGCAGAAGCCCCGAAGTGTCCCGGTCGAGGCGGTTGATAAATCTGATTTTAGGGTTAATGCCATTTTTCTTGAAGTGCATGGCAAGACCGTTGCCGATAGTCCCGGAAGGGTAACTCCTGGTCGGATGCACCACGACAAACGGCTGCTTATTGATGAGGACCAGATCCTCATTTTCAAACACCACAGCAACGGGAATCGCCTCAGGCTCGAAATAGTTTTCCTCAACCTCCAACAAATAGGTGATCAGATCTCCGGTCCTGACAAACCCATTGACCGACACAGGACGCCCATTCAGAAGCACATCCTTACGATTCTTGCCGTTTCTCACCTGCCGGACGGACAAATCCATCCATTTTACCATCACATCAATAACCTTCATTCCGGATTGGGCTTCCTCGATCCGGAAGTCCAGCCTGTCATGTCCCAGCTGTTCAAACATGTTTCTGACGCCGCCTTCCCAAATTCTTCAACTCAAATGCCGAAAGCGAGGACCATAAAGGCATTCGTCTTCGATTCCTGGACGACAATGTAGCGCCCAAATTTTTCATCACAGTATTCATAAAAGGCCATGGTGACCTCGAGCGTGTCTCCAAAGTCAAGGACGCTGACCTGGACGCGCTTCCAGCCGGACGTCTCCAGATAAGCCACCGATTCTGGCTTGAGGAGTTCTGCCGGTACGGATCCAAAAATGTTGCCGTGAAGGGTCAGGTATTCCGTCCAGAACGCATTGTGGGCCTCCTCAGCGCCCGCCTCAGCCAGCTGCCTGGCTCGGGTTTCCACGAAGTGATCCAGATAGTCGCCGTCATAGACATTTTCTACTGTCACGGGTTTCACTAAAAATGAGACTTCATTGATGAGTTCGTGCTTATATTTTAATCTCAAAGCTTCATCACGACGCTTGGCGTAATCGATTTCATCCTGAACAGACTGCTCAATATCATCGCAAATCAAGCGAATTCTTTTAATGGCTTCCACGACATTCTCAGCCTCGCCGCGGGTCAGTGCCCGGTCCAGGTCAATGAGCATATTGCTGAGTTGATTCGTCTTCAGGTGCATTTTGTGTCACCTCCGTGTACTTTTAACCTTTTCATTATATCAAAAAAGCGCCGGACTGCAACGTAAAGGCGACAAATGGAAGAAGCGGCTGTCTGCAGATGGCGCCTATCAACCCGCGCTTCCCCAACTTCCTTACATTTTCCACAAAATAAAAGGAAGACGAACCGGCCGCAGCCTGCTGCGTCCTTTCCTCTTCCTTTAATAAATTAGATCATGGTGTTAAATTAATACCCAAGAATGGAATAGCCGCAGTCCACGTGAAGAACTTCGCCCGTCACGCCGCTGCCCAAGCTGCTCAGTAGAAAGACCGCTGCGCCGCCAATTTCTTCCGTCGTCACCATTCTTCTCATTGGCGCACGATCGACAAAATTTGAAGACAGATTGCTGAAGCCGCTGATCCCTTTTGCCGCCAGAGTTTTGACCGGACCTGCCGAGATCGCATTGATTCGGAAGCCTAAAGGTCCAAGATCATGAGCGAGATAGCGAACACTCATTTCCAGCGCTGCCTTCGCAACACCCATGACATTGTAGTTCTTGACGACGCGCTCGCCGCCGAGGTAGCTCAGCGTCACTATGGATCCGCCTTCTTCCAGTAAAGGAAGCGCATGCTTAGTCACAGCAACCAGCGAAAACGCACTGATATCCTGCGCCATGCTGTAGCCCGCTCTCGAGGTATTGAAATAATCTCCGTCCAGTTCATTCTTATCCGCATGTGCGATGCTATGTACCACACCAAAAATCTTGCCTTCTTTAGCGGCGATTTCACCGAATGCCTGTTCAATGCTGTTATCTTGTGTCACGTCGCACTCGATCATGCGAACACCGGTGATGCCCTCTTCTTCAACAAGCTTTTCAAGCCCTCTGAGGCTCTTTTCCCCGTAATAAGTAAAAATGAGCTGCGCACCTGACTCGATCAGCTTTCTGCTGATGCCCCACGCAATGCTCCATTTATTAGCCACACCCATTACCAGAATCTTTTTCTGATTCAACAAGCTCATGGTAACCTCCATTTATAATTAGTTATTAGTATCTGATCACAATCTTTAATCATTATAAAGGATTCGTGGTCTAAAAGCAAGTGCTGTTATCCCTTTGACAATCTCTGCCCTCGCTGTCGTCTTACCCTGCGTCCCATTCCGACTGTCCGCTTATTGATTGGCTTTAGAGATATTGTGAGCTGTTTCTTCGAAATGGGTATTAGTTGTAATGATTCGGAGGTGATCTCGGTGAACTCAATTATATTGTCAAAGCTAAGCCTGATTGCGCTGGGGCTTTTCTTCCTGTTTCTCTTCTATACCCAGCTGATTCCGCTGCTGTTTGTGCTTCTCCCATTTTGGCTCGGGTATCTTCTGTCACGGCCATTGTGCAGAATAGTAGAACGCATCAAGTCCGGCATCCGTCTGCCGGATTCCCTGATCACCCTGACGCTGATGGCGCTTTTAATAGGCTTGGGTGGATTTCTTGTTTTCAGGCTTGGCATTGTTATTGTGCTCTCAGTAAAAGAAATGCTGCCGATGGTTCCGGGATGGATCGAAAGTCTCTCAAGCTACAACGAGCGTGTCCTCAATGTCATAGAAAAAGTATTTCTCAACCTTCCTGATGAGTCTACCGGATTTCTGACCACCGCCTGGTCCGGCTTCATGGGTTCTCTCGCCACATTGCTCTCAGAGGCAGCCAAGTCCTCGTTCACCATGCTCAAGTCATTGCCGCGTCTTGTCGTCTCAATTCTCGTCATTTTAATCTCCACCTACTTTTTCACTGTCGACAGAAAACGCATTGAAAAGTTGTTCAGACCGTGGATACAAACGTATATCAGTGACAATCCGTACATTCAGACCTTTAAGCAGGACGTTTTGAAAGTTGTCATAGGGTATTTCAAGGCGCAGCTGACCTTGATGACCATTACTTTTGCCGTCTCCCTGGCAGGCTTATTGATTCTTGGCATTCCTAATGCGTTTCCAATCGCCATCGGCATAGGCCTTGTGGATGTGGTGCCGGCGCTGGGTCCTGCAGCGGTTTACGTCCCTTGGGCCCTCTCGAAGCTGATCTTGTCTGACGTCCCTACCGCTGTCAAACTTTTGATTCTCTATGCCATTGTCACCGTCACCAGGCAAATGCTGGAGCCCAAAATTGTGGGGCACCACATAGGCATTCATCCATTAATTACACTGTTTTCGCTTTATCTAGGCATCCGCTTTCTCGGATTTTCTGGTTTAATCCTCGGCCCACTCACAGCCATTACGTTGGTCGCATATTACAAAAAGTTCTCAAAAGGTCAATTTCACGAACATTAAATCAATATAATTGTTTATCATGCGTACTAAACTGGTTGTTTTATGATTTTTTTTTGTTTTCATTGGTATTTTTATCGAAATTTCCTTTACTTCTTTCTTTTATCTCTCTATAATAATTCGTGAAAGAGCATAAACTATGTCCGGAGGTGTAACGTGAACGATCTTCTTTATTTTATTCCCGCTGATCAACACGACGAAGAATCTATTAAACAAATGCTGGCTGATCATCCCCAGATAAAGTTTGTTTCCCTGACCGCAGTGGATCTGGGCAACAATAGCACGGATGAAAAGATCCCAGTTCAAATTTTTCTCGAAGACATTGATGGTTTTCTTTACCAGGGTGTTCAAACAGACGGTTCAAGCGTTTATTTGCCTAAAATCGCTCAGATCAACAACGCCAAAGTTGACCTTATTCCGGATCGACATGTAAAGTGGATGGTGGATTACAACTTGGCCCACCGTGATGTGGCTACCGGACGACCGGTTGGCACGCTGGTCATCCCCGCGTTCCTCTACCACGACGGCAAACCGGTCTGCTCCAGAGCAGTCCTTAAAAAGTCGACGGATTACTTCAAATCCACCCTGAAGGCATGGCTTGCAGAGAGCGACTATGCACGGGAGTTCCTTGGCATGACGAAAGATGAAGTCGTCGAGGAAGTTTACATGACTATGGCAACAGAAGTGGAATTTTGGGTTAAAACACCTGATCATAGAACAGACACCGAGAAACTGACTGCTTCTCAAACTCTGAAAGAGCAGTACTGGAAGCGCACAGTCGGTCCGGTCAGAACCGCTATGGAGCAATCGCTGATCAACCTGGACAACTATGGCTATCACGCAGAAATGGGACACAAGGAAGTCGGCGGCGTTCCTTCCAAGCTCGCCGGCATGAGCCAGTTTACACACATCATGGAGCAGCTCGAAATCGACTGGAAATATGATGAAGCGCTTCAATCCGCGGACCACGAGCTCTTTGCCCGTGAAATCATCAGAGAGACTTTTGTCAGACACGGGCTCAAAGTTACCTTCCGCGCCAAGCCTATTGAAGGCGTCGCAGGGAACGGCGAGCACCACCACGTCGGCATAGCGGTCAAGCTCAGCTCTGGAAGAAAATTGAATTTGTTCTCGCCTAAAAACATGAAAGACTCTTATCTGAATCCTTTCGGTTGGGGCGCACTCATGGGCATCCTGAAGCATTATGAAGTGATCAATCCATTTGTCACCTCTTCCAATGACGCTTTCAATCGTTTGAAGCCAGGATTCGAAGCACCGGTTTGTACCGTCGCCTGTATTGGACATACTGTTGAAGTTCCGGCTCGAAACCGTACCGTCCTGATCGGTCTCATCAGAGATATGGAAAATCCTTTCGCAACGCGCTTTGAGCTGCGCTCGCCAAATCCAACATCCAACACCTACCTCACCACAGCGGCTGTTTATCAGGCAATGCTGGACGGCATCGCTTACGTACTGGACAAAAAGCCTACAGAGGCAGAGCTGGAAAAGGAATTGTCCAAGTCCTACGGCGAGGACTCTGATTACCTCGAGAGATTCAGAGCTTACCGCAGTGAGGAAGACGTCTTTGAGCACTTCACCAGCGAAGAGCGCAATCAGTTATTCGGCGTTCCGCCTCGCACAGTTTGGGAAAACCTCAAGGCTTTTGATCTATACAAGGACAAAGTCAGTGTTTTAACACGAGGCGAAGTCTTCCCGGAAAAAGTAATTGAATCTTATCAGGCGACCATATTGAGCCAGTGGGTCTCCGAACTCACGAACCGCGTGATCCCGACCAACGAAGACCTGATCAGACGTTATGTCAAGCTTCACGGACTCGACGACATCACGGACTTGGACATCGTCAACTGGGAAAAAATTCGCGCGCTCCGTTCAGAGCTCATGAAAAACAGCTTGGACAAACAAGCCCTCTTTACACGAATCAAGAACGCGATCCGCGACGAGCAGTATGAGCTCGCCAGCGAGCTCCAAATTGAAATGATGGTTAAAATGACGACATTGAAAGCCATCTATACGGAGTATCGTCACAACCTGATTTCAATTGAGAATTAACCAATAAAAAAGGTGCAGCGCTCCAACCGGCAAAGGGTTGGAACACTGCACCTTTTCAATTTAAAACGATACTATAATCCCCTGTCGGTCACAATACAGACTGCTTAGACCGTGGGTCTGAACTATAATCACGTCTTTAAAGCCACAATGCTTCTGAATTTCAGTTTTAAGATGCGCTGCTCTCGTAGGATTGTTGACATGTGAAATCGCCAAAATTTTATCCTCCACCGCTTTCGCATTTTCATAGATCATTTCCAGCAGGCGGTCGAAGGCTTTGTTCGAGCCCCGAGCTTTTTCAAACATCTTGATTTCGCCATCCTCCGCGCCCATGATAGGCTTGATGCTCAGCGCTGTGGCAAAAGCACCCTTCAGCTTCGAAATCCGGCCGTTCTTGATCAAATTATCCAGGGACTCGGAGACAAAAAAGGTCTTCATGTCGTTGACATAACCCGTTATGGCATCGACAATCTCATTGAAGTCCTGACCCTTTCCAATGAGCTCATGCAGTTTCATGGAGATCAAGGTTTCGGCAATTGAAGCACTCTTTGAATCCACGAGGTGAATCTTCTTGTCCGGATGGGTCTCAAGGAACATTTCTTTTGCGATTTGGGCGCTGTTGTAGGTACCGCTCAACTTGGAGGAGATCGTGACCACAAAGCAGTCCTCCTCGCCTTCAAACGCTTCAATAAAGTCATTCGGTGAAGGACACGCAGAACGCGGCACACCCTTGGCTGCACTCATATCCGTAATAAACTGAATGGGATCGAGCGCTGCGTCATCCACATATTCTTTATCATCCAATGTCAGCTTAAATGGAACGATTTCGACCGGGTATTTCTCTTGAAGATCAGGTGACATATCATTAGAGCTGTCCGCAATTATCTTAAACCCCATTTGTCCCACCTCATTCAATGTCTTTTTCTAATTATATGGCATTTGGCGACAATTGACAAGTGAACGGGTAAGGTCAGGGGCCAAGCGAGAGACTGAGGGCTGGCGCTCGCAGCAAGCGAAGACATACAGACAACGAAAGCCCTGCAGAAACTGCTGCAGGGCTTTCATAACTTACATTAAATTAAAGCTTAACTTTTGAAAGAATTCTTGCTTCGATCTCAACGACTTCCTTCTCGATACGTGCAACTTCAGCAGCAGCCTTCTCAACATACTCTGCGTCCTTAATGGAGCCGAGGTTGATCTTGACGTTGTAAAGTGCAGAGAGCACAGCCGTACGTGTCATCATAGCTGCAACCGCACCGTCTGTAACCGCGTTGCTGTTGCCTCTCTCGACAACCGCTTCGATCATGCCGAGAATTTCCATTGCAGCTTGAGCTGTTTCAAGCGGTACATTGGCAGCGAGCTTCATGCCATTCTGAATCGCATCAGTTCTGACTTTCTTCTCTTCGTCCGTCTCCTTAGGGAGCTTGAACGCTTTCATAACGTCGTCGAAGGAGGTTGCATCCTTGTCGATGAAATCGACGAACTTTGGCGTATAGGCGCTCATTTTTTCAGAAATTGCTTTCATTTCATCTTGAACTTCGTCATAACCTTTTTTGCCGATGGTTAAGTTCGCGACCATCTCTGCAAGAGATGATGCGATCGCTGCAGAAAGTGCTGCAACACTGCCGCCGCCAGGAACCGGAGCGTCTGATGATGTAGCTGCCAAAAATTCGGTAATTTTCATATTGGATAACATGAATTTACTCCTCCTTAAATAATTCTGATATCAGTATACTTCAACTTCAATTAATATGCTATAGAAAGAATTTACAAAATCTCAATTTTACAAGCATCAAAAATAAGCCTACCATTTTTGATCACTTTTTCGACTGTGGAAACCCCAATGTGATAAGGAATATACTGATAAGATGGGAACTCATGGATCACCAGGTCTGCCTTTTTCCCCGGGTCTATACTCCCAATTTCATGAGCGCGCCCAACAGCTGCCGCACCATTCAGGGTCAGACCCACAATGACCTCTTCTATGCGCATGTCCATTTGAAGTGTGGTCAGCGCTATTGCGAGAGGCACCGATTCCGTGAAACAGCTGCCCGGGTTGAAATCCGTCGCCACTGCGACCGCACACCCACTGTCGATCATGTGGCGCGCTCTGGCGTAGTGCTCCTTCAGGCTGAAGGCTGTACAAGGCAGAACAGTCGCCACGACTCCAGCTTCCGCCATTTTGCGGATGCCTTCATCCGACGCTTGAAGCAGATGGTCTGCTGAAACAGCCCCTACTTCTGCTGCAAGCTCTGCACCGCCAAGCTGAACAATTTCATCAGCGTGGAGTTTAAGCTTGAAGCCCATATCCTTGGCTGCAGTCAGCAGACGTCTGGATTCCTCGACAGAAAAAACGTTTTTTTCGCAGAAGATGTCACAGAATTCAGCGAGGTTTTGTTCCCAGACTAAGGGCATAACTTCCGCGATCAGATACTCGATAAATTCAGCGCCTCTTCCCTTGTACTCCGTTGGGACGCTGTGAGCACCCATGAACGTGGTCACCAGATCCAAAGAATGGTCTTTCTGAAGCGCCTTCATAACCTCGAGCTGCTTGAGTTCTGTCTCTTTGTCCAGTCCATAGCCGCTCTTGGCTTCCACTGTGGTGACACCAAAACGCGTCATGCTGTCGAGGCGTTTCATGCCGGTCTTGTAGAGCATTTCAAAGGATGCCTCGCGTGTGCCGCGTACGGAATTGATTATGCCGCCGCCACGATTCATGATGTCGACATAGGAATCCCCGCGCAGGCGCCAGTTGTATTCATTTTCTCTATAACCGCCGAAGACCAGATGTGTATGTGAATCCACGAAGCCTGGCAAAATGGTCTTGCCGGTACAGTCGATCACCTCATCCGGAACTATGTCAACCAAGGTCTCCCCAGGCATCAAGATTCGCTCGATACGGTCACCTTTGACCAAAACAGAGCCGCCTTCAATGACGCCAAGTTCCTGCATCTGTGCGCCTTTCTTGGCCTCGAAGCCACTCACCGTTACTATTTGTGCAGCATTTGACAGTAGAAGGACGCGATTATCATCTGCCTTTTTTTTAGTCATAAGATTACTCCATAATTCTTTTTTCGAGAATTTGATCCATAGAGAAGACTTCAACACCAAGGTAATACTCTGCCGTGCTGATCAAGGCTTCCATAGGCACGAGTCCGATGACTTCGCTGCCCACGACGTTGACGCCATAACGTTTCGCTTCGATTTTGACGAGCTCAAAGACGCGGTATAAAGGCGTTTTGGTGAAATCCGTCATATTCATGGAGACTTGAACCTGCCCGCGGTCAGCAAGGTCTATTCCGATAGCTTTGCAATATCTGAGTCCTCCGGAAAGGAAACGGACGTTTTTCGCGATTTTGTTGGCAATTTCAAGATTGTTAGTGTCAAGGTTGATATTAAAGGCTACGAGCGGCATTCTGGCGCCAATTGCAGTGATGCCGGCAGTCGGATGGATGTCTGTACCAAAGTCAGGCTTCCATTTGTCCTCTTTGACTTTTTCAGCCATACCCTCAAACTGGCCTTTTCTGAGATCAGCGAGGTTTTCGCGGTGTGAAGCGGACGCAGCCTTTTCATAAAGGAAAGAAGGGATGCCGTGCTTTTCATAAACAAGTGCAGCAGTCTCTTTAGCGAGGGCGACACACTCCTCCATTGTGACATTCGTGATCGGAATGAAAGGAACGACGTCTGTCGCGCCCATTCTAGGGTGCTGTCCGCGATGTGTCGTCATATCGATAAGCTCGGATGCTGTGCCCATAGCTTCAACTACAGCTGCCTTCAGCGGCTCAGGCTCACCTACAACCGTGACGACGACGCGGTTATGATCCTCATCATTGCTGTAGTCGAGAAGCTTGACGCCTTCTTTGCCTCTGAACGCCTGAACGATCTTTTCGATTTTCTCACGATCTTTGCCTTCACTGAAGTTAGGGACACATTGTACAATTTTGTTAAACGCCATTTCAAATTGCCTCCATTCGATATTGTTTTATTTTGAGGTGCCGGTTCCTAACGGGATCTGGAACTGAGCACTTTGAGCATGTGAGTTGTCATGGCTGACAGGTCGTATTCAGGCTTCCAGCCCCACTGCGCCCTGGCGCAGCTGTCATCCAGCGAATTTGGCCACGAGTCTGCAATGGCTTGCTTGACTGGATTGATATTGTAGTCCATTCGAAATTCAGGAAGGTGCTTTTGAATTTCTTTTGCCAATTGGGATGGCGTAAAGCTCATGGCTGAAATGTTATAGGCATTGCGATGCTGAAGCTTCGCCGGATCCGCCTCCATCAGCTCAACCACCGCTCTGAGAGCATCCGGCATGTACATCATGTCCAGATAAGTCTCCGGCCCCAGATCACAACTGAATTGACCCATTTCAACCGCTTTGTAGAAAATATGCACCGCGTAATCCGTGGTCCCTCCACCGGGAAGGGCTTCGTGGGAAATCAATCCGGGATACCTGACGCCGCGTGTATCGACACCAAAGTGGTGGTGGTAGTAATCACACAATAGTTCGCCCGAAACTTTTGAGATACCATAGATCGTTCTGGGCCGCTGAATGGTCAGCTGCGGCGTGTTGTCCAGAGGCGTCTCCGGCCCAAAAGCCGCTATGGAGCTTGGTGTAAATACAGCGACAGAAGTCTCCTTCGCTGCCTCGAGCACATTGTAGAGGCCATTCATATTGATTTGCCACAGTGCTTCAGGATTCTTTTCCCCCTCAGCAGACAAGATGGCCGCCAGATGAATGACACTGTCAATCTGGTGCTTGCGGATCACTTCAAAGAGTTGTTCGGCACTGAGTACATCCATCTTTTCGTAGATCGCGTGATGACGGATGTCTTCATTTCTGCCCGAAGCAATCACCTGATCGTGACCATAAATGGATTGCAGATAAGTCGTCAGTTCAGTTCCAATTTGTCCGGATGCGCCTGTGATAAGTATTTTTTTCAAGTCACACACTCTCCCTGGGTCGCCGGATCCATTCACAGTGTAGATCCCGGCTGTCAAAAAAGCGTCAAACTGCTGCAGGATTTTAAATAATAAAATGATCATCCCAACCTGATTGTACCCGAAATTTCAAAAAATCATCGCAATGGCCGGATTCGGATGTTAAACTTATGAATAATAAGGGTTTATTAGATGCTTGGAGGTCATATTATGCCGGAATTCATGGTCACCTCGGATATGCTGATTAAACTGCTGCTCTCTTGTATTCTCGGCGGCATAATTGGACTTGAACGCGAAAGCGTGAACCGCCCCGCCGGCTTTAGAACTCATATGCTGGTCAGCATTGGCTCCACTTTGGTCATGATGATCAACGCCATCATGATCAGCGCCTATGGGGATATGGTCAATCTCGATCCAGGGCGTTTTGGCGCGGCGGTCATCAGCGGCATTGGTTTTTTAGGAGCTGGCACCATCATCAAAGAAGGAAATTCCGTCAAAGGCTTAACGACAGCAGCGAGTCTCTGGACAGTCGCCTGCATAGGCTTAGCCGTTGGGGCGGGCTATTATTCCATCAGCGTTATTACCTCACTGACCGTCCTGGTTATTTTAGAATTATTTGCGCGGATGGAAAAAAAAATCATCAAAAAACGCAGACAACTTGTACTTCGAATAGTATCAGAGAATAAACCCGGCCAAATTGGAAAGATTGGGGATGTCACCGGCATTCACAAGTGTTTGATCCAGGATATTGATCTGGACCATCAGAGTGATCAAACCGCTGTCATTACTTTGGCGCTCAAATATCCCAAGGCCTTTGATCTCACCGGTCTCATGGATGACTTATCCATTCTGGAGGGTTTAAAATCCGTTGAGCAGCTTACACCGGTGTACCATGGATCACTGGAGCGTTAACTTGAGCTGATTGGAATGGAGAATGAGGTTGTCTGCCGCTTAAGTCTATTACTGCGACTTCACCTTGAAAGCTTGAAAAAAGACGGTGTCTGAGGCTGTAAGCCCAACGACACCGTCTTTCTTTTTTTGTTCTTTTCAATCTGTTTCTAAAACTCCGCTGTCTTCACTGTACGCGGGAACGGAATGACGTCGCGGATATTAGTGATCCCAGTCAAATACATGAGAATCCGCTCAAAACCCAGTCCGTAGCCTGCGTGGCGGGTCGTGCCGTACTTTCTCAGCTCGAGGTACCACCAGTAGTCCTCGACATGAAGGTTCATATCTTTTATACGCTGAACCAGGTTGTCATAACGCTCCTCACGCTGGGAACCGCCTATGATCTCACCAACGCCCGGAACCAGAAGGTCCATGGCTGCAACAGTCTTGCCATCTTCATTCAGTCTCATGTAGAAGGCCTTGATCTCTTTTGGATAGTTGATAACGAAGACAGGCTTTTTAAAAACTTTTTCTGTCAGATATCGCTCATGCTCCGTCTGAAGATCCAGACCCCAACTGACCGGATAATCGAATACGACGTCGGCTTTCTCAAGAAGCTCAATTGCTTCTGTATAAGTGACGCGCGCGAAATCAGAGTTGACGACATGGGTCAGTCTTTCCACAAGGCCTGTATCTATGCGCTCGTTGAAGAAGGCGATCTCTTCAGGACACTCCGCCATGACATACCGGATAATGTACTTGATCATGTCTTCTGCAATTTCCATATTGCCATTTAAATCTGTGAATGCCATTTCGGGCTCAATCATCCAGAACTCTGCAGCATGGCGGGCGGTATTGGAATTCTCAGCACGGAAAGTTGGCCCAAATGTATAAGTATTTCTGAATGCCTGCGCAAAAATTTCCGCCTCAAGCTGACCGCTGACTGTCAGATTAGTTTCTTTGCCAAAGAAGTCCTCGGAAAAATCGATCTCACCAGACTCCGTTCTAGGGGGATTGCCCAGTTCCAACGTGGTAACGCGGAACATTTCGCCAGCGCCTTCTGCATCACTGCCCGTGACAATTGGGGTATGTGCATACACAAAGCCTTTTTCCTGGAAAAAGCGGTGAATGGCAAACGCTGCGACCGACCTGACGCGAAACGCTGCTGAAAAAGTATTGCTGCGCGGTCTGAGATGTGCGATCGTTCTCAAATACTCCAATGTATGTCGTTTCTTCTGAAGCGGATAGTCCGCATCTGAGGTGCCTTCAATGACGATTTCAGTCGCCTTGATTTCAAAGGGCTGTTTGGCCTGAGGTGTCAGAATAATTTCCCCCGTAATGATCAGCGAGGTTGAAATTGGATACTTCGCAACTTCATCAAAATTCTCAAGGGTCTTGTCAAACACGATCTGTACGTTCCTGAAAGTCGTGCCATCATTCAATTCAATAAAGCCAAAGTTCTTGCTGTCTCTGACGGTTCTGATCCAGCCGCCTATAGTGACCGACTGTCCAGCCAATTCATTGTAGCTGAGCATTAAATCTTTCATCAATTGCATGCAGATTCCTCCAATAATTTATTCTCTACTATTTAACTTCCCATTGTTTCTGCCAACAAAAAAACCTTTCGCTCCTGCACTAATGACAAGGGACGAAAGGTTATTCGCGGTACCACCCTGATTGCCGAATCCTATGACCCAGCCTCTCAAAACCCTGTAACGAAGGTCAGTCGCCCGAATCTACCGGCTGAGCCCGACTTGTCATCAAGCCGCTTGCAAGCTTTCGGTCAGGAGCTCAGGGATGTTTTTCATACGGTGACATGACGGCGGGCTCACACCATTCCCGCTTCGCTGAAGTCCGACAGTCGCATTACTCTTCCCATCATAGCCAAACACACTAAATTACAATCATTATAGTGTAAACCATTTCAATAGTCAAACAGAGCATGAATGAAGGCAGAGGCTCAACCTTACCCCATCTGCCCTCGTCTCAATTCCCTGCTAAAGCATAGGCTCTACAATCTCAGAGTGTTTGAAGCCATTAGGTACATTGATGCAAAGAACTTTGACCATGCGGCTGGTATAATTGGCCCAGTTGTGAACCGTATTGGATTCAAAGTGGGCGCAGTCTCCAGGATACAGTTCAAAGCGCTCATTGTTCAAATATAAGGTGAAGATACCCTCCAGCACGTAAATAAATTCTTCACCCTCATGTTGATAGGGCGAGAGCAGCTCATCTTCTGACTTAGGCAGTATTTCGATGATGCGCGGCAAAATATCCCGG
This sequence comes from uncultured Acidaminobacter sp., assembly GCA_964416305.1. Lineage (GTDB taxonomy): Bacteria > Bacillota > Clostridia > Peptostreptococcales > Acidaminobacteraceae > Acidaminobacter. The sequence continues at coordinate 126,646 of CAYQDM010000001.1, forward strand.
TTTTCCAAATCATTGCTCAAATGATAGTGAATGAAGTGCGCGCTGTCTACTCTGGCGACTTCTCGCTCGAAAGAGCGCATGATGACATCATTGCTTCGCTTCTTCAGCGGAAAGAAATAGGAAAGATCCACATCCAGAGCTCGAGCGATTTTTTCCAGAGACGTGATCGCCAGAGCTGTCAGTCCGCGTTCAACCTGAGAAAGAAACCCAATTGATAATTCCGTCATTTCGCTAAGCTCTTTCAGGGTCATTTTTTTTGATAAACGCAGGTCCTTGATTTTATCTCCAATATTATTAGGCATAGTCACGCTCCATCTATAAGACTTACACTCATTATAAACCTATATTAAAATTTTTTCCATGGATTTACGTTATTTTTTAATCAAGTTAAACAATTTCCTTTTTTCGATGAGTAATTTAAAATATATTCAAATCATAAGTGTCAGATAAATCCTTCAGCATTTTAATACCGACCACTGAATTACCTTTTGAATCCAGCGCCGGTCCATACACGCCTATGCCCATACGCCCAGGTGCGACACCCAAGATGCCGCCGCCTACTCCGGACTTTGCAGGGATGCCGACTTGAATCGCAAACTCCCCGGAGCCATCATACATGCCGCAGGTCAGCATATAGGCCTTCGCAATCTTGGCGTATTCTCTCGGGAAGAGTTGTTCCCCTGTCTCATAGGATTTGCCGTCAAGTGCCAGCACCATCGCCATATTGGCCAGATCAGAGCAAGTCAGGCTGACTGAGCACTGGCTGAAATATACCTCAAGAACCTCATCCGGATCCATTTCAAGATTTTTCATAGCCCTGAGAAAATGGGCTATCGAACGGTTTCTGTGGCCGGTTTCCCTTTCACTCTGATATACCCTGCTGTCGATCTCAATGCTGTCATTATGAGCGATCCTCCTCATAAATGCCAGAAGCCGATCAATCTTATGTTCAGGAGAGCTGCCTTTGATCAGAGAGGCAATTGAAATGGCTCCCGCGTTGATCATGGGATTGAAAGGTTTGTGCTTTTCATAGGTTTCAAGCCGAATCATGGAGTTAAAGGGATCACCCGTAGGTTCTTTTCCAACTTTTTCAAAGATTTTATCCGTCCCCCAGTCCATCAATGCCAGGATCAGCACGATTGGCTTGGAGACACTCTGCATAGTGAATTTGACACTTGCATCACCTGCGCAATACAGACCTGCTTCCGTTCTGACACATATACCGATCCCATCAGGACTGACTTTGGCAAGCTCGGGAATATAGGTGGCGACTTTTCCTTCACGCGAGTAGGGACCAAAATTTTTTACCATTTCCAATAAGTAATCCTGCATCTCTTCGGCATCAGTCTGCGGATCACGCCACAGCCTCAGCCTTCTCTCCTTTATGCATTATTTTGTTTGGATAAGAGTTCCAAAGAACTTGTAACAAGCCCAAAAACAATTAAATTATTGTGTTCAAAATCTATTTTTCAGTTATTTTGAACATATATTTATCTATTTTTATTCAATTCATCCACTCCATCATAATTGTAAGAGACTAATTTTTCAAGTATTTTTGGGTGAACACAGCTGATAGTTTTTCACTGGGTGACTATCCCCCTACCCGTTCCCAAAATTTCGTGCTATAATGACAGCAGAATTCGGCACGATCTCTTGTGTCGATTCCTTTTAAGCACCGTTATATTTCGGAATACATAACGAAGGAGCCCCCCCATGAAGATACAAGAGCACAGACCCAAATCCGCCAACACATTCTTGAGGGCAGAAAGCCGTCGACCTTTCCTTTCGCTGGACCTCCCCAAAATAAGTTTCCTCATCCTGATCTTCATTGTCTCAGTCACCTTTGCCCTCGCCGGCTGCAGCTCATCAAATGAGGAAAAGGCGCTCATTATGGGTGCAGCTTCCTCACTGACCGAACCCTTAAATGAACTTTCCGAGCTCTACGCCTCGAAAACCGGTGTCCGCCCCCAAATTTCATTTGCGTCGTCGGGTACGCTCAGAAAACAGGCTGAAGAAGGCGCGCCCTTTGATCTGCTTTTGCTTGCCTCCACCTCAGATCTCGATGTCTTGTCCGACGCTGGCCTGCTCCTTCAAGCATCCAGGCGCGACCTCCTGAGCAATCAAATTTGTTTCATCACCACGCATTTGGAGATCCCCGCGACACTCGAAACACTTCCGGACCTTCTTGAAGTGTCCGAACGCATTACAATGGGCGACCCGTCCAGTGTCCCTGTGGGCAAATACGCAGCCCAGTCCCTCGAAAGTCTGGGATTATCTCAACTGATTGAAGATAAGAAACTCTATGCCAAAGACGCCCGACAAGTCCTTCAGTATTTGAATTCGGGTGCAGTCGATGCCGGTTTTGTCTTTGCAACAGATGTCGCCCTGCTTGAAATCGAAGGATCCAAGCTCGTCCTGCCCGACCATACACATCAGCCAATCCTGTATCCTGCCGCTCTCCTGTCAGACAACCCTGAAGCCGCGGCGTTTCTGGAATTCCTGAGCAGCGAAGAAGGTATCGCCGTTTTCAAGTCCTATGGCTTTTCCATTCCAGACCAAAATTGACGTCTTACCCTGAATTGGAGTGATGACTTTGTCCCAGCCCCTGATCCTCAGTGCGGTTCTGCTCTCTCTGAGAATAGCCGCCCTCTCGACCTTGCTCACCGGAGTACTGGGTACCCTGCTCGCCCGTAAATTGTCACAAACAAAAAAAACTTCCTTTAGAATTATTGAAACCCTTGTAGTTTTGCCGATGGTCTTGCCACCCTCCATTGTCGGTTATCTGCTTCTCCTGTCCTTAGGAAAAAACAGCTGGCTGGGAGGCTTAATTTACGCGGCCACCGGAAAAACACTCCTTTTTAGCTGGCCCGCTGCAGTCATTGCCGCTGTTATTGTCTCCCTCCCCTTAATGTATCAAAGCGCCCGTGCGGGATTTCAAGGCGTAGACCAACGTCTGGAAAATGCCGCCAGGACTTTGGGGGCGAATGAATGGCATATTTTCACCGAGATCACGCTGCCCTTGGCTAAACCAAAACTGCTGACCGGGCTCGCGCTGTCTTTCGCCCGTGCCATTGGAGAATTTGGTGCAACTCTCATGGTTGCAGGAAACATCCCCGGAAAAACCCAGACCATTCCGACAGCACTCTATTTCGCTGCCGAAGGCGGCGACCATGCCACGGCTAACTCGCTTATGATGATTGCCCTATTTATAGGTATTACCGCCATGTTCAGTGTCAATTTCATTTTGGATAAATCCAGGACTCAATAGTTAAATAGTCAAAGGAGCCTTTTACATGATAGATTTTCATCTCGTCAAACAACTGGACGCCTTTACCCTGGATGTCGCGCACACCACAGATTCACCTTTTTTGATCCTGATGGGGCCGTCGGGTTCAGGGAAAACAACTTTGCTTAATCTAATTTCAGGGCTGACGACACCGGACAGGGGGTACCTGCGTCTGAACGGCAGGCTTCTCTACGACCACGATTCCGGCATCTCCCTGCCGCCGAGAGATCGCCGCATTGGATATATTTTTCAGTCTCTGGCGTTGTTTCCTCATATGACTGTCCATCAGAACGTCATGTTTGGAGTCCGGCACAGACACCGGAGCGAGCTTCACAGTCAGATCCGGGAGAGGGTGGCGAAAAGCGACCATCGGCAAAACATTCATGAGCAGCTGGACTTTCTCAAGATTGCGCACCTGTCATCAAAATACCCGGCAGAGCTGTCCGGCGGCGAACGCCAGAGGGTGGCCATAGCTCGTGCGCTTTCTTCGGAGGCCGACATTCTCCTTATGGATGAGCCCTTTGCGTCCCTTGACAGAGCTAACAGGGACAACGCAATCCAGCTTCTTCTGTCGGTCCAGGCACATTATCAGAAGGCTATGATTCTTGTCACCCACAGTCCTGAAGAGGCGGATGCTTTTCCCGGAGATCACCTGGAGATCCTCTCCGGCAAGCCTGTGAGCCTCAAAAGGCGGATAGGTTTTCTTGACGAATCTGTAAATTCTTAATTAAATCTTAAAAAACGCTTAATTTTCATCTCACTTTCTGGTATGATGGACTCTGTATCGAAGGAGTGATCACTTGAAGAAACTCATTTTAACCAAGGAAGCAGTTGAAAAATTAGAGCGTGAGCTCGACCTGCTGATTGGAAAGCGCAAAGAAATTTCTGAAGAAATCAAGAAAGCCCGCGGTTTTGGCGACCTGTCAGAGAATGCTGAGTACCACGCCGCACGCGAAGCCCAATCCTTGAACGAGACAGAGATTTTGAAGGTCAAAGGCATGCTTGAAAGCTATGAGCTGGAGGATGCTGGAGATTACACGCATGACCAGGTCAGACTCGGATCACAGGTCGAAGTTCTTTACATCGAAAGTGGCGACCAGGATGATTTCACCCTCGTCACAAAAATCGAAGCAGATCCGTTTGACGGGAAAATTTCAAACGAGTCCCCTATTGGTTCAGCCATCATTGGCCGAAAGGCCGGGGATGTCGTCAACATTTTTACGCCAGGCGGCAGTGTCACATTGAAAGTCCTGACAGTGACCAACTAAAAAAAAGTAGTATGAAACGAGGTCAACCGGCGAAAGCTGAAGCCTCAAATTCATACTACTTTTTTTATTTTTGTGATTTATTTTGTCGGTTCCATGATTTCATTACCTGAAACAAATCTCGAAATGATGTCCCGGTCATCCCCTATATAGAGATAACGCTGAAGGCGCTCTTCCAGCGATCGTCCTTCAGTGACTCCAAGTCGATGATCATCTATGACCAAAGCATCAAATTCATACCCGGGCTCAAAGCTGCCCACCTTGCCAAAATAAGCGCCGCCGCCCTTGGTGCCAAGGTAGAACGCCTCGGAAGTGCTGAGCGGTGCCAAGGTCCGGTCAGAGTTCAGCCAGGCGATCTTGGAAGCCTGAATTGCAGTGCTCATGACACTGGCAATGGATACCTTGTGTCCGGCACCAACATCCGTACCCAGGCCGACTTTAACCCCAGCATTCAAAAACTTTCGAACCGGCATGATCCCGCTGGCGAGGTTGTAGTTTGCGTTTGGACAGTGCGCTGCGAAAACGCCAAGTTTGGCCATTTTTTCAATTTCTGCATCCGTATTGTGTACGCAATGGGCCAAGATGGTTTTATCTCCCATCAAGCCATGTTCCTCATAGACCGAGGCGTAATCCTGACTTTCCGGATGAAGCTCTCTCACCCAATCGACCTCAGCCTGATTCTCGGAGATGTGGGTCTGAACCGGCACGTTGTACTCAGCGGCCAGTTCGCCCAGTGCCCGCATCAGTTCAGAGGTGCAGGTTGGTACAAACCTTGGTGTAATCAGCGGCTTGACTCTTGGATATAAGTTGACCGTGGCTTCAAGCCAGGCTTTTGTTTCTTCTATAGAGTCCCCTGTCGATTCAACAAGGAAGTCAGGACAATTCCTGTCCATGTTGACCTTGCCCACATAGGCACCAAGACCTGCCCTGTCAAAGATCGACATGAGAAGCTGCGTGCTCTCTTTGTGGACGCTGCTGAACAGGACTATGCGCGTCGTTCCCTGGCGCCATATTTCTTTGGCCACTCGGGTGTAGACAGACTCGGCATAATCCAGATCAGAGTATTTGGCTTCTTCAGGAAAAGTATAGTCTTCCAGCCATGGCAGCAGTTCTTTGTCCAGCCCAAGTCCCAAATTTGGAAACTGAGGCGCATGGAAATGAAGATCAACAAATCCGGGGATAATCAGTCGATCTCCCATATTAAAAATTTCTAGGGCTTCCTGATTCTCAGGCAAGGTCTTCAGGACCTCGACCACTTTGCCATCTTCCACAATGACTGCGCCGTTTTCGTAAATCTCAAAACGGTTCGGATTTTTTGTATAAAGGATATGTCCCTGATATGCTTTAGCCATTACACAACGCTCCTTAACCTTCGTTTAGATACACGAACATTATAACAGAAAGTTGCAAACAGCTCAAAAAAATCTGAGGTTTACCACATATTGTCTTGTATAAAAGTAACAAACTAAGGTTGTTGACCCTTCATCATCTGCTCTACGCGCTTGGTTCCGGCTTCCATGGCGTTCATGATGGTTGCTCTGAATTTATCATTTTCAAGACTTTTCAGCGCAACAATTGTTGTTCCACCCGGAGAAGTAACCAGGTCTTTCAACTCGCCGGGATGCTTGCCCGTGTCGAGTACCATGCGGGCAGAGCCCTCCACAGTCAAAGCTGCCATCTTGTAGGCCAAGTCCCTTGGCAGTCCCTGCATGACCCCGCCATCCGCCATTGCCTCAATTAAAACGTAAATATAGGCAGGCGCTGACGCACTGATGGATGGAACGACATACATAAGTTTTTCTTCAATTTCCACCACTTCTCCGACACATTCGAAAAGCCCGCGGCTGAATGCCATTTCTTCGGCGGAGAGTCCTTCGCCATAAGAGATCGCAGTCAACCCCTTGTTGACTAGCGCAGGTGTGTTTGGCATGGTGATGACCGCCTTGACACTAGGATCAATCCAGCGTTTGAGGTGTTCCGTGCCTATGCCTGCCGCTATGGAGATGATCACAGTGTCTTTTGAAATGGAATCCCGGACTTCGGCCAGCATAGCCGCATACTGATAGGGTTTTATGGCCAGGAGCAGATAGTCTGCACCGTTCACACAGTCATAGGGATTGTCTGGCAGTTCAAGGCCAGGGTATTTTTCCCCAAGCGCCTGGCGCCGTTCAGGTTTACGATCATACACCGAAAACTCGGATGTCTTAAGCTTTTCTGCTTTTAGAACACTTTGCAGTAAAATTCTTCCCATATTGCCGCAGCCAATCATAGCTAGCTTCATAAATAGCGGAACGCAGATCTGACCTCTGATCTCGTTATCACATGATCTCATGTCAAAGTCGCCGGCGTTCCTTCCTCCCTTCTTTCTATCCAAACGGATCCTTTGGGTACGACCCCTGCTTGTCAGGCGTTAAACTCCCCAGCATGAATCCTTTTTGTAAGCATCTAACAATTATTCGTTGATAAGTCGTGGTCGATCAGGGCGAAGGCGCGGACCGGAGAACCATCGGCATCTTCAAGCCTTAGGGGCATTGCGCTGAAAAGAAAATGCTCAGGCAGCTGATCCAAGCCCTTCAGATTTTCTATAAGCACTTTGTCGCTGCCGAGCAGCTCAAGATGAACCTCGAAATTCACCGAGTCCATTGGATCTATGGAGATCGCATCGACCCCGACGCCTTTAAGCGGCAAACCGGAAAGCCATTTTGCAGCATCTGGGCTGAGTGCAGGAAACGCACCAAAATAGTTTTCAGATCCCCAATATTGATCCCAGCCCGTCCATAGTATCAGAAATTCGGTTTCAGGACGGATCATAGGCTCCAGGTGATGTTTCTCTATCCTTTCAAGCCCTCTGGCATCCACCTTTGCTGCAGGTCCAAAGAAAGCAGACGCCGGAACCTGGTCCAAAGTCCATCCCTGAGCAATCATGTGGGCCGGGGCATCCATATGTGTCCCTGTATGTGAATACATATGAAGCTTTTTCTCCCTAAAACCATCCTTCTCAAGGGTGTTCGCCGCTTCGAGCACCGGAGGTTCTGTCCCCGGAAAAACCGGCATATCTTCTCTGATCAGATGTGTCAGATCCACAATTTTCATAAGCATCCCCCAAATTCTATCGAGAAACCCCGGCAGCGAAAAGGATTTTATAAACCTTACTGCACTCCGCTGTCGATAAAGTATACATACACATTATTCTACATAATATCACTTTCGGAGCCCCTTGAGAATGACCAAACTCAAAAGATCCTTTCAAAACCCCAAAATCTCACGATCACTAAATCATTAAATGCCGCACCCATCTGAGATGAATGCGGCATTCGCAGTTAATACTGTATTCTCCTAGTTGTTGTAATACAAACTCTCTGACGGATATTCCGGATCACAAGTCAAATCGATCCCTATCTTTCTGAAGGTCTGCTCGTCATTGACGCTGAGGATGGTCGTGGAGTGGGCCTGACAGCCTTTCATCATGGAAAGCTTGTCCAGGGCCACTTGCGCAGTTGGGTTTGTCGCTGCGGAAATGCTGAGGGCAATCAGAATTTCTTCACAGTCCAGGAGTGTGTTGCGGCTCCCAAGCTTGTTGGCTTTCAGATCGACAATTGGCTCAAGAATGACCGGAGAGATGAGATGAATCTCATCCGAAATATTGGCCAAGTGCTTGATGCCGTTCAGAAGCGCCGCTGCTGAACCGTCCATAAGGTTGGAGGTTCTGCCGGTAACAATGGTGCCATCATGCAGCTCAATGGCGACTACCGGTGACAGTTCGTTTTTGCTGGACAGTTTTCTGAGCTTGGCTGAATAATCACGCGCCGGCATGACGACTTTTCGGTCTTCCTCTTTCAGATTGAGTTCTTCCATGATCAGTTTGACACGATTGGAAACATCTTTTTCAACAAAGCCTTTTTTATATTCAGTGCTTGTTTTAAAGTATCTGCGAATGATTTCCTGGCGGGAAGCTTCCTTGACCACTTCATCATCAATGATTCCAAAGCCAACGCGGTTGACGCCCATATCCGTAGGGGATTTGTAAACCGCAGCTTCACCGGTGATCTTCTCAATGATTCTTCTTAAAACCGGAAACATTTCAATGTCGCGGTTATAGTTGACCGTGACTTCGTTGTAGGCATCAAAATGGAAGGAATCTATCATGTTGACGTCCTTCAGATCCGCCGTTGCCGCTTCATAAGCGATGTTGACCGGATGCTTCAGAGGCACGTTCCAAATTGGGAATGTCTCGTATTTTGAGTAACCGACTGTGCGGCCAAGTTTGTGCTCATGGTACAGCTGGCTCAGACAGGTTGCGAGCTTGCCGCTTCCAGGTCCTGGTGCCGTGACCAAAACAATAGGTTTTGTCGTGACAATATATGGATTCTTGCCGTAGCCTTCGTCGCTGACAATGGTGTCTACATCCGTAGGGTAACCCTTCGTGGCAGAGTGCTTGTAAACCTTAATGCCGCGCCTTTCAAGACGATTTATGAAGAGCGTGGTGGCCGGCTGATTGTCAAAGCGCGTGATCACGACACTGTTTACATCGAGTTCAAAAGCTCTGAGGTCGTCAATAAGCCGCAGGACATCCAGATCATAAGTAATGCCAAAGTCACCCCGGATCTTATTCCTTTCAATATCACCCGCGTAGACACAGATGATAACCTCGATCTTGTCCTTCAGGTGATGCATCAGCTTGACTTTAGCGTTCTCGTCGAAGCCGGGCAGTACGCGCTTTGCGTGAAAGTCGCCCAGGAGTTTGCCCCCAAATTCCAAATACAGCTTATCATAGTTGTTGACGCGCTCAAGAATATACTTCGATTGTTCTTCGATGTACTTGTTGTGGTCGAACCCGATTTTCAAGACAATACCCTCCCATTAATCCGCTTGCTGTGCGATCCCGCTCCTCAATTAAAGTAATATTATCACACAGCAATTGTGGATTGTAAAGGGGATCTGCCAGCACATGGAGGTTATTTCGAATTATTTTTATCCGAACACGCCGCTCTATTTCAACAGGCCATTAAGTCCTCTTGCTGCTGCTCCAGCAGCTCAAGAAAAACTTCAGAGTATCGACGGGTCCCAAACACAGCACCCATTGACACGAAGCACGCCTGAAGCGCGTCAAGCGCTGCAGCGATCTTCCCTGCAGAGAGGTTTTCTCCCATATGACCAATTCGGAAGATCTTGTTCTCAAGAAAATTGAAGCCTCCGCCAATAAGAACACCGTGATGCGACTTCATCTGGTTGAATAGCGTCTTAAAGTCCACCCCCGGCGGCAAAAGCACCGTCGTCACTGTATTCGACTCATGATCCAGGGCATAAAGCTCAAAGCCAAGCTGTTTGAAAGTGCCACGCACTGCCTCCGCAAAGATTTTATGGCGCTTTACCAGCGTCTCCACCTCAAGTCGCTCCACCGCTTTTTCCAGCGCTATAAGCATTTGAACCGGCTGTGTATAAGGAAAGGATTTTTTCTCGTAGTAATCCAACCAGATCGACAGGTTGGCGTAATAGGAAGAAATAGGAGTGGTTCGCCCCTTGATGCGCTCCACCGCCCTTTTGCTTAGAGTCACCGTGCTGAGGCCGGCCGGTCCGGAAAGCACCTTCTGGGACCCGCTGAGGACCACATCCAGCCCCCAGTCGTCCACGCTGAGCTTTTCCCCGCCAAAGGACGAGACCGCGTCTACAATGGACAGGATGCCATGCCGGTTCAGTACTTTGCCGATGGTTTCCAGATCATTCGTAATCCCGGAAGGTGTCTCGCAGTGTACCACAGTCGCCACTTTGAACGGCCCATGGTCCATTATGAACCGGTCCAGCCTCACCGGATCGAGTCCCCTGCGCAAATCTCCTTCATACAACATTGTCTGAGCGCCATACATCTTTGAAAAATCATCAAAGCCTCTGCCAAAGATGCCGTTGGAAATGGTAAGTACCCGGTCACCCGGCTCAATCATTGACGCACAGGCAGCTTCAAGTCCCAATATGCCTTCCCCTGCCAAAACGAAGGTGGCACCAGATGCGTTCATTTTTTTTGAGAGGTCTTGACATAGGACTCTGTAAAACTCGAGAAAATCCGAATCCAAGTCAGGATTTGTTTCATACAGGGACAATGCATCAAGGACATCCGGATGCATCTGCGTTGGACCCGGTGTCATAATCAGGTATGGTTTTTCGTTTTTTCGCATGATCATCACCTGCCCCTATCTCATAAATTTTAAGGCATTGCTTTTTAGCATTTTTGAAAATGGAATGGCAATGACCGCGCCCAGTCCAAGTTGGGTCAGATTGCCCGGAATAGATGTCACCGGCGCGATCCAGCTGCCGTACAGGATACCCTCCGTCGCATAATAACCCGCCAGCATCCAGATGCCACCGAGTACAATTGCGGCGGGCGCTTTCCACCAGGCATTCTCAAAGCCTTCAGAAAAGCGTCCGATCAAATAGCCCATGACGCCCCTGACCACGAAAGTAAAGGGTGCCCACGCGACCCAGCCCGAAACCAAATCAAACAATCCCATACCAATCGCACCTGCCATGGCGCCTTTTTTCTTCCCAAAGACAAGAGCGACCGTAAACAGCGCCACGTTGCCCATATGGACCAGACCGCCATTCAGGGAGATTGGAAGTCTGATCTGGATCAGATAGGTGCTGACGAAGACGAGTGCGATCAACAATCCATTGAGTGTGACTTCTTTGGCGATGGACCTGGGTTTTTCCATTCTACCCGAATGTCCCATTACGCCTTTTGAATCCAAAGTGCCTTCTGCTGCCAATTGTGCCTGTACTTTGATTTCTGTCATTTTTACACCCCACTAGAATTAGTCTTGAATTCATTATACATACAAAGAGGGCTGTGAAAAGCTTTTATTCGATACAATTAAGCGTGCAAGCATAGTGTATGCATACAATTAAAAAGGAAGAAGGTGTCGATAGGCGTTAGCCCCTGACACCTTCTTCCTTCCGTATTATTCCAACACCCCTACAACCGCTTCCACCGCATTGACCAAAACACCGCCGTGGATCAACGATACCGACTGATCCATATCCGGATAAATGATCCGGTCACTTTCCATAAAGGTCACGCTGGCGCGTAAGGTTTCATACGCCACTCGGCTGCCTTTCCCAAGGCGTTCTTTGTCTTTGAAATCAACAGCTTGCGCTGCGCAAAGCCACTCAATACCCAGGACATATTCCACATGACCCAGAATTTCCCTGGCTTTCCTCGCCGCAATGGTCCCCATGCTGACGTGGTCTTCCTGATTGGCTGAGGTCGGAATGGAGTCGACGCTGGCAGGATGGGCCAGGATCTTATTCTCAGAGACGACTGCAGCTGCCGCATATTGCGGTACCATAAATCCACAATTGAGTCCGCCGTTTTTCACCAGGAACGCCGGCAGTCCACTCAAGGTCGGATTGACCAGCCTTTCAATCCGGCGCTCGGAAACGTTGCCCAGTTCTGCAACGGCAATACCCAGCGTGTCCATGGCAATGGCCACCGGCTGGCCGTGGAAATTCCCGCCGGAAATAACTGCTGCTTCCCCGTCTGGAAATATGAGCGGATTGTCAGTCGCTGCGTTGATCTCATTTTCTATGACCTGCCGCACATACTCATAGGCGGGCCTGCTTGCGCCGTGGATCTGAGGCACACAGCGGAGCGTATAACCATCCTGCATCCTCTGCTCACCTTGAGAGGTGGTCAGCGTGCTGCCTTCAGAGAGTCTCAGAAGGTTTCTTGCAACAGCTTCCTGCCATTTTTGGTTGCGGGCTTGATGGACTCTCGGATCAAAGGCATCCTTTATACCCTCCAGCGCTTCAACTGTGAGCGTTGCGACGATATCCGCCGTCTTGAGGAGATTCAGGGCATCATAAACTGTCAAAGTTGCCACACCCATCATAGCGCAGGTGCCATTGATTAAAGCCAAGCCCTCTTTAGCCTTGAGCACGACCGGCGTTATGCCAGCTTTAGCCATGGCTTCAGCCCCAGGCATGATAACCCCCTCGTACTCCGCTTCACCCTCACCCATCATGACGAGAACCAGATGGGCAAGGGGACAGAGATCTCCGCTGGAGCCTACAGAGCCCTTTTCGCGAATGATTGGATGCACGCGTTTGTTGACCATTTCAATCAGGGTTTCCACTGTTGACAGCCTAATCCCGGAAAATCCCTTAGCGAGGGCATTAGCCCTCAGCACCATAATGGAACGAACGATCTCAGTATCAAATGGCCGTCCAATGCCGACTGCGTCCGCATAAATCAGGTTTTTCTGAAGCTCATCCAGCTGATCTGCCGTTATGGCTACATCACTGAATTTGCCAAAACCGGTGTTCAGACCATAGATGGCTTTTCCTTCCGCTATAAATTTTTCCACACAAGCTCGGGATTTATTGATTCTTTCTTTAGCATCTTCCGCGAGTACTGCCGGCTTGCCAAAGCGCGCTATATCTACGACATCCTCAAGACTGACGTTATTGCCATCCAAGACTATAAATTCTGCCACTTTTTTTCCTGCCTTTCTGATGAAACTGGGGGTTGATAAGCGCTAGCCGCTGACACCCAGTTCCTTGATTTTGATGAAACTCGGAGTTGACAGGCACCAGCCGCAGACACCCAGTTTGGAACTCGAGGTTGATAGGCGCTAGCCGCTGACACCCACTTTCTTGTATTTTAATAAAGCTGCTCCATATTAAAACTGTAGCATCTGAGATAGAACTTCATCATGTCCTCAAGGGCCATCACCGGAACCGGCCCAACGAGCTCGGTGTCTGCAATAAGGATCCCCCTGCTCTCCGTCTCTGATTTAATCGTCTCGAAAACCCGGTGAATAGGTGTCTTTTGATACTGTGTCAGGTTCATGGAAATTTGAACCATCTTCTTGTCCGGAATCTCAAGGGCAATCGCTCTGACGTTCTGATAACCGCCTGTCGCTGCACGGACCGCTTTGACAATCTGCTTGGCCGCTGCCAAGTCATCCGTTCTCAGGTTGACGTTAAAGGCTACCAGAGGGAATCTGACGCCTGTCACAGTCGCGCCGCTCTTTGGCACAAACTCGAAAGGACCTTCATCCGGCCGCCACTCTTCCTTGGTCATTTTCTCAGGAAAGGATTCGTACTCACCCCGCCGTATGTCAACCAGGCTCTTGCGCTCGGGCTTTGTCGCAGCCTCTTCATAGTAATAGACCGGTACACCGAGACCGCCAAGGAAAGCACCAAAAGCCCGTGAGACTTCAAGGGCCTCCTCTTGAGTGACATCCCTCGCCGGAATAAACGGTACTACATCCACTGCACCCATTCTCGGATGCGCACCGGTATGCTGCGTCATATCAATGAGTTCGATTGCTTTCTTTGCCAGCCGCTTCGTACCCTCAAGGACTTCCTCAGGCTCCCCGCTGTACGTAAAGACGGTCCTGTTGTGATCCTTGTCCGAGTTGACCTCGAGCAGGCGGAGTACAGCACCCTCCATTAAGGCGGATTTCATCTCTTGAATTAAATCAATCTTTCTGCCTTCACTGACATTGACTTCTGCCAATAACACTTTCACGAGTGTTCCCTCCCGGATCTCATTTTATAGTTTGCTGTTCAGCTGAATAATGTAGTTCTTGAGAGCTTCAATCTGCCCTGCGTCTTTGATGAGCGGCATGTTGGCTTCCATGTTCATGATGCAGCCCTTCACACCGATCTCTGAGAGCTGCAGGCCAATTAATAGGTCTGAGCCCGCCGCCGGGTTTGAGACATTCTTGATCTTTCTGCCAAGTTCCAGAACCTCAAGGGCTTTCTTTGCGTTCTCATAAGGCGTCAGCGCCGCTTGTACCGCAGCGTCATTGATTGCTTTGGCCCGGGCTTGTTTCTCTTCATCCGTATCTTTTGGCAATCCAAAAGCAGACTTAATCATGGCAAAGGCTGCCATATCGTCCAGAGAGCCCTGCATCAGCGCAGGCGCCAGAATGTCGCAGCGCTCCGCCACTTCCAGGTGCGCCTCCGCGCTGATACCGTAATCCTTTTTCGTCGACAGTCTGGCCACCATGCCAATCAGTCCGGCTGCCATGGCTGCCGAAATTGCAGAGGCGGATCCGCCGCCTACGGTGACGTCCTGGGTGTCCAAGATTAAATCCAGCGCTTTATATTTGAATGTCTCGTTTTGATTCATTGTGTCTCACCTTTCCGCAGCTAATCGACCGACTATAGGCTGCCCATTTTTGATAACCGTCTCCACGAGGTTGGCCCCCTGACGGTAGATGATGTTTTCGTACCGGTCCGTGCTCCAGACCTGAAGATCCGCACGTTTGCCCACTTCAATACTGCCCCGGTCCTCCTGCAGCCCCAGTGCCAGTGCCCCGCCGATGGTCGCAGCCCGAATCGCTTCCTCCGGGGTCATGCCATGGCGTCTGCAGGCAAGAACCAGAATCCACGCCATGGACTCCACGTAATTCCCGGGATTAAGGTTCGTGGCGAGGGCGAGTGTCATACCTGCCTTCAGCATCAGACCCGGCTGAGTGAGGACGGGATGCTGGACGTTGAAGTCCGTTCCGGGAAGCAGTACACCGGGAATACCAGCCGCCGCCATTTTCTCCATGATGTCATAGGTCGTATAATTCAAATGATCCGCAGACAGCACGCCCATCTCTATGGCAAGCTCCGAACCGCCAATCAAAGAATACGCATCCGTGTGGATTTTGGGCTTCATGCCGAAATCCAGCGCCTTGGTGAGTATTTTTTCGGATTCAGCAGCGGTATAGTAACCGTCGTCGCACCAGACGTCGCAAGCGGTGGCAAGGCCGGAACCGCCTACTTCCGGGATCATCTCCGAAAGCAGAACCTCCATGTAATCCTCTTTATTCATGTCAGGCGGCCAGCCGTGAGCACCAAGGAAGGTCGCGTGGAGATCAACGGGCTGAAGTGCATTTAATTTCTGAATGACCCTGAGCTGCTTGAGCTCATGGGCGGTGGTAAAGCCGTAACCGCTTTTGATTTCAGCTGTCGTAACGCCTGAAGCCATTAGGTTTTTCAGCCTGAATCCCGCACTTTCCGCAAGCGACTCTTCGGACGCCTCTCTGGTCATAGCCATGGAGGCTGCGAGCCCTGTTGGGATGCCGCGTTTCTTCAATGACTCAGCGTCCCCCCGGGGAAGCTTGGCCACATATTCATCCACGCGGGAACCGCCGAACACCAAATGGGTGTGACAGTCGACAAACCCTGGCGCCAGGACTTTCCCAGCCAGTGAAACTGCTTCAGCGGCGCTGAAATCAAACCCGCTGGTGTGTCTGAATACTTCGAGAGTTTTCGCCCCTTGTCCGACACCGGCTATACGGTCGCCTGTGATGACAACCCAACCATCGGCAAGGACTTCCAGGTGACTGGGGTTACTGCCGGCACAGGTCAGCAGCTGTGCTGCGTCCTTCAGAATGAGAGTAGCTTTTTTAGTGGATTCAACCTGAGTGTTCATGCGAAACCATCCTTTTTTTGCTTGTGACTTTATTTAATTAAAGAAACCGGCGATGCGTCGCACATCGCCGGTCGTGGTCAATGAACCGCTGAATTCAGCCTGTCATTTTGGTGTCTGACAGTCTTGTCTATCTTGGAGGCATTCCGGTTGGACCAAAGGTAACTTTGTCCGCAGGCTCCCACCAGAGCGGCACTTTGATGCTGTCCGTGGTCAGCTTGCCCTTGCCGTTTGCGACATCTTTTGCGGTCTCGTAGCCGGCTTGCGCGTGGCGGATGACGCCTATGCCTGAGTCGACAGTCAGGGAAGCTTCAAGTCTGAGATCCGCTTCTTCTGTGCCATCTGCGATCATGGTGACGCCGGTGTGAACCGCTTCGCCCATGGAGTAGTTCGCCTGGATAGCGATGAGGTCGCAGCCCGCCGCGCAGTTGAGGAGGCCGTTCAGGTATGGCCAGTCGGAGATCAGGTCGCCGCCGTCTTTCATGTTCTCAGATTCGAAGGTTGGATTTACAATGGAACCGGAGTCGAGGTTGTCACGGGAGAACGCCACCGGACCCTTGATTTCGCCTTTTTTAATGAGATCGTTGACAGCGAGTCCGAAGCGTTTACGCTGACCAAAGCCCATGTAGCAGATTCTCGCAGGAAGCGCCTCAATTGGGAGGTGCTTTCTGGCAAGCTTGATCCAGCGCTCTACAAGCGGATCGCCGGCACAGATTTCAAGAGCGAGATCGTCGAGTCTGGCGAGGTCGGAGGCTTCACCGGAAATACAAGTCCAGCGGAACGGTCCGCGGCCTTCGCAGAAGAGCGGTCGGATGTAAGCGGCGACAAATCCAAGGATCTGCTTCGCTTCCTCAGGCGGCATGCCCGCGTCCATACACTCTTTGCGGATGCTGGTGCCGTACTCGAAGACTTCAGCGCCCTTCTTGGAAAACGCGATCATGGCGCGCAGCTGGCTGATCATTGTAGCGCGGGCGTCTTCAAGATAAGCTTTTCTGTCGCGGGCGCGATATTCGTCAGCCTGCTCGCCTGTATAGCCGGATGGGATGTAGGAAATTGGGTCATGGCAAGGGCACATTTCGCTGACAATATCAGGCTGGAAGCCTTTTTCGTAAGCTTCCCAATAGATGTCCGCCGCATTGCCCACAATACCGATTGAAAGCGGTTTCTTGGCAGCGGCATGCTCTTCTGCAATTTTTCTGGCTTCATCAAAGGAATGGACATATTGGTCCAGATAGTTCTTTTCAATTCTGCGTTTGAGGACACGCTCGTCCGCGTCAACGATAATTGCGACGCCGCCATGCATTTTCATAGCCCAGCTCTGGTTTCCGCCCATGCCGCCTGCGCCGGCCGTCAAATAGATTTTGCCGCTGAGGTCGTTGTCAAAGCGTTTGATCGCAATGGCAGAAAGCGTCTCAAAAGTGCCCTGGATAACACCTTGTGTTCCAATATATTCCCATGGTGCCGCAGTATATTGAGCGAACATGGTAAGATTTTTGTCTTGAAGGTCATAGAAAACTTCCCAAGTTGCCTTCATGATATTGGTGGTCGCCATGACAACGCGAGGTGCCAGCTTATGAGTCTTGAAGATCGCCACAGGCATGCCGGACTGAATGACGAGAGTTTCGTTGTCCTCAAGCTCCTTCAGGGACTTGACGATTGCGTGATAGGATTCCCAGTTCCGCGCACATTTGCCATTGCCGCCGTAGATGACGAGAAGCTCAGGGATCTCAGCGTTCTCCATATTGTTTTCCAGCATTCTGAGTATAGTTTCCTGCTTCCAGCCTTTGCAGCGTAATGTGTCACCGCGCTGTGCCTTTACCGAATAAAGAATCTCTGCGTTTGCCACTTTAACGTCCTCCTTATAGTCATGAAAGTGTAAGTTGTTGCTCACTGTTTATATAAGCAAGTCGTGTGCCAACTTTCCAAAAGTTCAGAATTTTCTCTACAACCATTGAAATTAGAGGCTCTTGTGAAATGGGTTATTTTTGACAATACTAAGGGTGTCTATTTTTTATACAGTCAAACACTAGAAATGTGTCAAATTTGGTGTAAAATATTTTACACGAGTGTATATTATTTATACACTCATAGAAACTTGTGTCAGACACCGAGTTTCTTCTCCTTTCCCAGCGGTGAAACTGGGTGTCTGACACCGAGTTTCTTCTCTTATCTCGGTGGCATTCCGGATGGACCAAAGGTCACTTTATCCGCCGGCTCCCACCAGAGCGGCACTTTAATGCTGTCGGTGGTCAGCTTGCCTTTACCGTTGCAGACATCCTTAGCAGTCTGATAACCCGCCTGCGCGTGACGAATGACGCCTATGCCCGAGTCGACTGTCAGGGATGCCTCAAGACGAAGATCCGCTTCTTCAGTGCCATCCGCGATCATTGTGACGCCGGTGTGAACTGCTTCACCCATGGAGTAATTTGCCTGGATAGCGATAAGGTCACACCCCGCCGCGCAGTTAAGGAGGCCATTCAGGTATGGCCAGTCGGAGATCAGATCGCCGCCGTCCAGCATATTTTCAGACTCAAAGGTTGGGTTGACAATGGAACCGGAGTCGAGATTGTCTCTGGAGAAAGCCACGGGACCCTTGACTTCGCCTTTCTTGATGAGTTCGTTGACCGCGAGTCCAAAGCGCTTTCGCTGACCAAAGCCCATATAGCAAATTCTTGCAGGGAGCGCCTCAATTGGCAAATTCTTTCTGGCCAGTTTGATCCAGCGCTCGACAAGGGGATCGCCGGCACAGATTTCAAGGGCAAGGTCGTCGAGACGTGCGAGGTCGGAGGCTTCCCCGGAGGTGCAGATCCAGCGGAACGGACCGCGGCCTTCGCAGAAGAGTGGTCGAATGTATTCAGAGACGAAACCCGGAATCTGCTTAGCTTCCTCCGGCGGCATGCCTGCATCCATACACTCTTTGCGGATGCTCGTACCATACTCAAAGACCTCAACGCCTTTCTTGGAGAAGGCGATCATGGCGCGCAGCTGCTTCTGCATAGACTCGCGGGCATCAGCCAGGTATGCCTTTCTGTCGCGGGCACGATACTCGTCCGCTTGTTCCCCCGTATAACCTGCCGGGATATAAGAAATAGGATCGTGACAAGGGCACATTTCGCTGACAATGTCCGGCTGGAAGCCCTTATCATAAGCCTCCCAGAAGATCTCAGCCGCGTTGCCCACGACGCCTATAGACAACGGCTTCTTAGCTGCGGCGTGTTCTTCCGCGATTTTTCTAGCCTCATCAAAGGAATGCACCATCATGTCCATGTAGTTTTTGTCAATTCTGCGCTGAATGACGCGCTCGTCCGCATCGACAATGATCGCGACGCCGCCGTGCATCTTCATGGCCCAGCTCTGGTTGCCACCCATGCCGCCCGCGCCGGCTGTCAAATAAATTCTTCCGGCAAGGTCATTGTCAAATCGCTTAATAGCAATTGCGGACAAGGTCTCAAAGGTCCCCTGAATAACCCCTTGTGTGCCGATGTATTCCCAAGGCGCCGCCGTATAGTTGGCAAACATGGTGAGGTTTTTGTCCTGAAGGTCGTAAAAAGTCTCCCAAGTGGCTTTCATGATATTGGTGGTCGCCATGACGACACGCGGCGCAAGTTTGTGCGTTTTAAAGATCGCGACCGGCATTCCGGACTGAACGACCAAAGTTTCATTGTCCTCAAGTTCTTTAAGTGATTGGACGATCGCGTGATAGGACTCCCAGTTTCGGGCGCATTTGCCGTTGCCGCCGTAAATGACGAGAAGCTCAGGAATTTCTGCGTTCTCCATGTTGTTTTCCAGCATTCTGAGAATCGTTTCCTGCTTCCAGCCTTTGCAGCGAAGCGTATCTCCGCGCTGCGCCTTAACCGAGTAAAGAATTTCTGCGTTTGCCACTGATAGTACCTCCTTTTATTGGGTGGTTAATGGATTCTTGTTTCATGCCAATCTCTATACGCAAGTGGCGTGCCAAGTTTGGCGACCATCCGAAAAAATCTCTCAAAGCGTTGCAAATGCAGCAAATACTTTTTCTATGCCCCATCAGCCACGACCATGGTTAAAAAAGAAAAACAGCAACGTGTATAAATTTCATACACGTTGCTGTCTATAAGTCGCGTTCACGGAGTGTAAAATATCTTACACCTTGCATAAAGACTATACAGGCCTTTAGGCAGTCACTTTTTCTATCCCCAGCCGCTTCATTTTGTAAAGAAGGCTCTGGCGGATGATCCCAAGTTCCCGAGAGGTGGAGGAAATGTTGTAGCTGTTGCGGCTGAGAGCTTCCAAAATAATTTCCCGTTCGAAGTGATCCATGCGGTCATTGAGTCCTTCCCGTTTGACCGGTTTTGGCTGCACCGCCTTGGGATCAATTTTAAGCGATGTCTTCAGATACATTGGCAGATGTGTCGCCTCCAGTACCCGGTTTTGCTCATCGTTATGAACCATCAGGTTTTCTATGACGTGTTCCAGCTCCCGGACATTGCCCGGCCATTCATAGTTTTCAAATGCCCGTTCGAGAACTTCGGAAAGCTGCTCGACATGGGTATTGAGCATGTGATTGTACTTCTGAATGAAAAAGCGGGTCAGGCACCGAACGTCCTCCGGGCGTTCCCTGAGAGGTGAAATGTAAAGGCTCAGGCCCCCAATCCTGTAGTAAAGGTCTTGCCTCAGCTTGCCCTCGCTGATCAGCTTCAAGGGATCTTCGTTCATAGCGCAGACAACCCGGCACTTGACGGGAACAAACTCTGATCCGCCTACCCGGTTGACTTTGCGCTCCTGCAGAACCCGTAACAGCTTGGTCTGCATGGACACCGGCATGGAGTTGAGCTCATCCAGAAAAAGCGTCCCGCCCCTGGCGTCCTCGAAGAGCCCGCTGCGGTCCATCGCACCGGTGTAGGCGCCTTTGACCGTACCAAATAAAATGCCCTCCAGAAGATTTTCCGGGATAGCGGCGCAGTTGATGCCAATAAAGGGTTCCTTGTGCTTCTTCCCGTGGTTGTGAATGCTTTGGGCAAACACTTCTTTGCCGGTGCCGGTTTCTCCCACAATCAAAACGTTGTTGTCGAGCCAGGCGATCTTCTGGGCTTCCTTGATGAGCTGCCTGGTGGCCTCGCTTTCGCCTATGAGATTGGTAAAATTGTACCGCGTGCCATTGCCTGCGTCTTCAACCGGTTCTTGACGGTCAGGGTCCAGGCTCAGGAATCGGCGTTTGAGCTCAATGGCCTCTTCCAGAAGGGAGTGCAGCTTGGTTTCATTCTTGCTGATCGAAAAAACGCCGATTGCCTCTCCGTTGCGAAGCACAGGATAGGTGCTGTAGGACACATATTTGGGGATGCCATTGTTGACGGCATGGGCTTCGTAGCGGTTTTCAATCGCTTTGCCGCTGGTCAGGACTTTACGGTGCTCTGACTCACTGTCAGGATCATAACCATAGGCTTCCCAGAGTGGTTTGCCAATGATGTCCTCACCATGAAGCTCCTCCAGTTTTTCCTGTGCGTGATTGTAGACGATCAAGCGACCATCGGCATCACTCATAACGACGCCGTCTGAAATTGAGTCAAGTATTTTTTGAAACGCGAAAAGCAGCATTTCAGGGTCTGCTTTAGCATAAACCGCCATGACTGAAAGCCTCCTTAAGTGAGAAGAATGGTGCCAGGAGAAAAATGTCGCCAGGCGACGTTACCCTCCTGTTATGAAGCGTCAGCAAATTTCTTCAGTTATCGGGGATCTTCAATCCTGCCAAATCTCAGAACTTTTTCATGGAAGGTTACAGACAGATCCTCTTCCAAGGTCTTCAGGAAGGACAGGTCCTGGGAGGTGGCCAGAACAATGGCATAGCCCTCGTTGGCATAACGGGCGGTGCGGCCGACACGGTGAACGTACTCCTCAGTCTTCTTTGGCACATCCGCACTGATGACGACGTTGAGTCCGGCAATATCCAGACCTCTCGCCGCGAGGTCAGACGCGATCAGCACCTGGTAACGGCCGGATCTGAAGCCTTCCATGGCATCCTTTCGGTCCTGTCGTTCGGAAGCGCCGTAAATAGCCTTGGCGCTGACCTTGTGGTGAATCAGGAATTTTTCCATATTCTGAATATGATCATTCTTATTGAGGAACACTAAAATTTTCTCCGGCTTCAGTGCGCTGGCGATCTTTCTGACAGCATCGGCTTTATCCCTGAGCTCGCACTCCACATAGAGATGTGTGATGTTTGGATTGACCAGCGTCCCATCCAGCCGAATGACCTGAGGCGTTTTCATCATTTCTGTGAGCACGGCCTCAGCCTGAGGGGTTATGGAGGCGGAAAACGCCATGAGCTGACGATCCCGCAGCGTCGCCTTGATCACAGCCCTGCAATCGGCCAGCTTTGTGTCGTCCAACAGCCGGTCTGCCTCGTCGAGAACAATGGTTTTTACCTCATGCATCTTCAGTTTTTTCATGGCAATCAGCTCGGTAATTCTCCCAGGCGAGCCCACCACGATCTGAGGCTTGCTCTTCAAGGCTTCAACCTGCCGTTTCAGGCTGGTTTCTCCAATAAGCACCTGGCACTG
Organism: uncultured Acidaminobacter sp.; assembly: GCA_964416305.1. Taxonomy (GTDB): domain Bacteria; phylum Bacillota; class Clostridia; order Peptostreptococcales; family Acidaminobacteraceae; genus Acidaminobacter. The sequence continues at coordinate 149,155 of CAYQDM010000001.1, forward strand.
AAGCGCCAAACCAGAATTTTGAGCGAGCTTCTTGACTTCGTTTGCAATCTGAACGCTGAGCTCATGGGTTGGACTGAGCACAACTGCCTGCAGCGCTTTTGAGGTTGCGTCAATAGTTTCGAAAATTGGAAGCAGATAGGCCAGCGTCTTGCCTGAGCCGGTGACAGACTGCGCAATAACGTCCTGACGGGCCAGCCCTCCGGGGATCACTGCGCCTTGAATCTCTGTCGGATTGACTATTCCGGCTTTCGACAGCCCAGTTATTAAGGCGTCAGAAATGCCGAGTTCTTTAAATGTTTTCATAAGGTCCTCCTGATAGGGCGTTGAACTGCCCAATTATGTTAAAGTGTATAAAGATTATACACACTTTAACACATCTTACACGTAAAGTCTAACAGACGTGCACAAAGAAAAGTGAGCTCGTACTGAAGAGAGCTTGCTCTCTGAAGAACGGGCTTATTTTTCTTTGTATAGGGCGCAGCCCGTGACCGTCCGCGAAGGCTAACAGACGTGCACGAAGAAAAGTGAGCTCGTACTGAAGAGAGCTTGCTCTCTGAAGAACGGGCTTATTT
>CAYQDM010000001.1:149826-193040 GCA_964416305.1 uncultured Acidaminobacter sp.
TTCTTTGTATAGGGCGCAGCCCGTGACCGAAGCGCAGCCATAAATCACGCAAAGCGGGGATTATGGCGAAGCGAGGTGCACGTCTGTATAACAATCAAAGTACATTTCTCTGCTGGCTCAGCAATCTGCACGTCTGTATTACAACCAAAGTACATTTCTCTGCAGCCGCCTCGACGTGCACAAAGAAACATGGAACCTCAGAGGTTTGAGTTTCGTCTAAACCACTGAACGCCAGATCTATTGGCAAACAGAGTCACGGAGGTGAATAGAATGACGAGATCAAAATTTCTCATGACACTGACAGGACTTGCGCTGCTGATCCTTGTGATGGTCCTGATCAGCGGATGCACCGGAGAAAAGACGGTTCCAACCGGAACCATAGAGCCTTCCAAAACCACAAATGGTTTTGTGCCTCTGGCAGAAGTACCGGAAGATTACTCTTTTGAAACCGCTGTGGAGCGCGGCGACGTCGTTAATCTGCACGGCGAGCTTACCAATACTGAAGCTTATGAAAAGTTTAAAAACACACTTGAAAAAGGTGAACCGACCTTCATGCGCTTTGTGGCGTTTACCATTGAAGGTGACCCAATTCTTATGGATGTCAATTATGATGGTACTGTACTTCATCTCACTCAGGATGTGAGTCGTGATGCTTTCTCGGGCGGCACAGACAAAGTCATGAGCTATACTTATGACGCTTATGAAATCCTCGAAGATGGACGGATCAGAGTTTTCGAGGCCTCTGCCGAGCAGCCTGTTCCACAGACTGAGGTCCCGGAAGAGGTGATTTTACCGCTTGGAATGTAATTTTGGGACTCTAGTCGCGTTAAAGATACTCTGTCGTCTAAGGAAGTTATAAGGGTAATAATATCGACAGACATGGAACAATATCCAATTAAGCAGTTAATCACTCCATCAACCCAACAAAGGATGTGAGCCAAGTGAAAAAAATGCTATCCATTATGATGCTGGTCGTGCTGGCTTTAACCGCCGCTGTGCCGGCAATGGCCGAAACAACCTCAGGAGACGGATCGATTGCGCTCTATATAGGCAGTCCGCTGACACTCTCAAACGGCGCCGTCAGTCCTCTGGATCCGGATAACCCAAACGTGGCAGCCATTGTCCATAAAGACAGAACGCTGGTCCCGGCACGGGCAGTGGCAGAGCACTTTGGTGCCAAAGTCAGCTACGACGTGCCTAAGCAAGCCGCCGTGATCGAATACGGCGGAAAACTGTTCGTCTTCTACTTCAACAAAAACTATTACGACTTGATCGTGACCGGTCAACCGGCTAAACGCGTTACCTTCGACACTGAGACCCTCGTGATCGAAAACCGTTCCATGCTGCCGCTGCGCGTCATTTGTGAAGATGTTCTCGGCAAAGCAGTCAGCTACGACAGCAACGTGGTACTCATTGGCGACAAACTCGTCAATCTCGCAGCAGATCAAACACTTCGGGAAAGTATCCGCGCCAAAATTGGCCAGGCGGTCAAAGTGTCTTCCCTCTGGCAGTTAAAGACGCTGCTTTCCAGCAGTATTAATCAATATGGTTACAATGGCGGTTTGAAGGAAGCGGTTCCTGAAACCGCCGCTCCGTCAGCTGAGTCGCCAACTGAAGCACCAGCCCCATCCGCACCTGCAGAGGATTCGGCATCAGGCGGAGGCGACAGGGACTTCTCCAGCACCAACGAGCAAGTCGAGGGCATTGAAGAAGCCGACGTCGTGAAAACCGACGGCAAATTCATCTATGTCGCCTCCGGCAACGTCGTCAGCATAGTTCGTGCTGATGGCAGCAAAATGACACTTACCGATACCATCCGCATGCCAATAGATGACAAATATGGCCAGGGCATTCACATTTCCGAACTCTATATCGACAGCGGACGTCTTGTGATCCTGGGCTCAAGGAGCCTCCCGCAAGTCCGACCTGTGGATCTTCCAATGATCGAGTCCGGCGCTGTGACAGAACCTGCCACAATGCCTGCTATTGATGGCGACGCCAAAATTGGCATTATGCCGCCTTACTACAGCAAAAGTTTTGTCTATACCGGCGTCTATACCATCAGTGACACTGGCAAAGCGGATCTCCTAAAGGAATTTGAACTTGAAGGCAATCTGCTTTCCAGCCGCAAAAAAGATGACACCGTTTATTTGGCAGTCAACAAATACAACTACTACTATATTATGGAGGATGTCCTCCCAATCCTTCGAGACACAGTGAAGAGCGATGCGTACAAACCTCTCAGCATTAACCAGGTCATGTACTATCCGGGCAACACGACACCGGAGTATCTGATGGTGGCTGCGATAGACATTCGTGACGAAGGCACACCTTCCACCGTTGAAGCTATCCTCGGCAGCGGCACTCAGATTTATATGAATGACAATGCACTGTATATAGCACGTCAGGATTACAGCGACATGTCCGGCTCCACTACCAGCCTTTCCAAGTTCAGCATAGACGGACTCAAGATTGGCTTCGCTGGCGGCGGTAAAGTCAAAGGCACGCTGCTCAACCAGTTTTCCATGGATGAACACAACGGTTACCTGCGCTTGGCGACGACCCGTTGGGCTATGGAAACCACCAACGCTGTCTATGTCCTGGACGATCAGCTCAACGTGGTTGGCGCAGTCGAAAATATGGCGCCTGGCGAAACCATCTACTCCGCAAGATTTATGGGCGACAAGGGCTATGTGGTCACCTTCAGACAAATTGACCCGCTCTTCGTTCTCGACTTGTCCAATCCAAAAGCACCTAGAATTACCGGCGAACTAAAGGTTCCGGGCTTCTCCAACTATCTCCACCCTGTTGAGGAAGACTTGATTCTCGGTATTGGCCAGGGCACCCAAGACATCTACACTCGAGACTCAAACGGCGAAGAAATCGTCATAGGCACCCGCACCGCAGGCATCAAATTCTCACTCTTTGATGTTTCTGACATGGGCAAGCCTAAAGAAATCCAAACGCTGACGCTGGGCGGCTCCGGCAGCTATGCCGAAATGCTCTACAACCACAAAGCGATAATGTTTGATCTGAATAACCAGATGTTTGCTTTCGATGGCACTATTTCAGATCAGGACAGCCCAGACAAAACCAGGGTAGATTATTTTAACGGCGCAGTGGTCATGACCTACGACGCTCAGGACGGCTTCAAGGTCAAAGGTCAAATCGAAAGTCTGCCGGCGCTGTCCTCCCCTGACAACATTTACTACTATTCATGGGTTCGCCGCCTCTGCTACATTGGCGACACCCTCTACTATGTCCAGGACGGCCGCATTCGCGCTTTCGACAAAACCACCCTTGAATCCGAGGGAAGTATTACAATTTATTGACAAAGCTCTGGCACCAAAGTGAACTTGGTGTCTGACACCGAACTGAATTTGGTGTCAGACACTGAACTGAAAACGGCGACAGGGACAAAACTGAGTTTTGTCCCTGTCGCCATTTTTGTTCCTCAATATTAAGCGCCAACGCGCCTTCAGATCTTAATCTGGATGCTGTTCGTCGGGCAAACTTCGACACACTTCAAGCATTTCGAACAGTTAAATGCTGTGGCCGGCGTCCTTTTCGCCATCTTGAAGAAGCTGAACTCAGCATTCAAACTGGTAATGTAGCAAGCTTTGTCACATAACCCGCATGAGGTACAAGTTTCTGGCTGAACCTTAATTTTATATAGGCTCATCTTGTTCAACAGCCCTTGCACCCAGGAAATTGGACATCCCAGTTTGTAATAATTGTACATCTGACGCTTGGAATCGTCCTCACTGAGTTTAGAGGTCATTTTCTCCATGATGAATCCCATAGGGCACATCCATTTGCAGAAGGTTTTCCCAAAAAACGCCCCCAGCAGCACCGCCGCGCCAAGTACAATCCAGAGGCTGATCTGCATCACGAAAATGGCCAAATAGACAGCCAAACCAAAGACAAGTTGAATCGTTTTTCTGTGCTGTGTCAGCTTGGAAATCATATGTATGGATTCCTCCAAATGGTTTTTCCCCTCCCCTGCGGGGTGGGTTATCGATAAATGTAGCATACCACCACTTTGCCCGGAAAACAACACAAAAAATAATTAGGAAGAAACCAGGCGGAGGCAGTGATGATCAGATGTCGCCCCGCGGCGTCCAATCATCACCAAATCCAGCCAGTTTCTTCCTTCCGCGTTCAAGCGTTCTTCCACCGCTCAAGAAACCGTCCCATCCTGCAAGAAACCTCAATCCGTTTATTCTGGAACCCGTGATCGCTGTCCAGCAGATGTGCTTCCAGCAGCACCCCCGATGCCTCCAGCGCTGACTTCAACGGCTCAAAGTGCACTGCCGGCGGCCCGTCCACATCCTGTGAACCCGCCATTAACAGAACCGGCCGGTTCTTAAGCAGCTCAGCTTGACCGCTGATGTCCCAGTCCCTTTGGTGATTCAGCACTTCTTGGGTCAGTGCCTCAACAGATCCGCCGATGGTTGGAATCACGCAAGCGGAAAACATCGACTTCATCTCGCCTTCCGCCACCGCATCCTCTTGAATCAAACGGCCCATTCTCCCTAAATCATAGACCGACAGAGCAATACAGCCTTTAATCTCAGGATCCTCTTGAGCAGCCAGGATCGCTGCAAATCCACCAAAACTGTTGCCCCCTATAAACAGGTTTGCGGGATCCACCCCGAAAGCCTGAATTGCCGCTTCAGAGCGAAGATAAGCAAGGGCAGCCCTGATGTCCTCAAGCGCATTCTGAAACGTAAATTCACCATCACTGCCCCAGGTGCCACGGTAATGGAAGATCATAACATTCCATCCCAGACGTCTGACGGCATGGGCCAGATCGAAATTGCGCTCATTGCCCGGAAATCCATGGAGCAGCAGCAATGTTGGCTTAGTGTCACCAGCGCCGCCTGCCGAAAACATGACTCCAAAACGGCGCTGCCCATCCAACTCCAAGATCAACTGATGCAGATCCGGCGCAGGCTCCAGCGCTTCCGAAGGATCCCGCAGCATCCGAATACATGGATCCTGGTCTAAAGTGGCTTCAACAGGTTTTTCAACCCTGTCCATGCCAGCTGCACTTGTTATTCCAACGCTCCCATCCGTTCCATAATTACCGAACGATTCGTCACTTCCGTCCTCCCAGAGTTCAAATCGCCGCACGCGTACGCCATCGCGTTCAATATCTTCCAGAAACATCTCCAGTGGGCGGACCCAGAGGCCATACTCGCCGTAGAGTGCTTGATAAACGACCATCGGCAAACCATTTTCTGAATGCTTTGCGACTTCCAGCACTTTATAGAAATTCCCCTTGAAGTGGCGATAGACTCCACCCGGCACTACAAAATCCCGACCTGTAAACTTCTCCTCAACCACGACGCGCCGCCCCCTTCACAAACAAACATTCAAGCGAACCTTCCTCAAGGCTTTACTTACCCGAAACCCGCTCATAATTCACATACTGATAGACCAGGTCCTCCTGGCTGTAACGCCTTGAGGTCCACACCGGTGCCCAGTCCGGATCCTCATCCAGATTTGGAATCAGCGTATCCGCATCAAAGCGCCGAAACACCTTAGTGATAAGTGCAGACCCGCACCATGGCAGGCACTGCCTGGCCAGTTCACCTCCGCCTATCAGAAACGGCCTCAGATCACCGCCGCTGTCCGCAACCAGCCCGTCCACCAAGGACTTGAGCGCATCAAGATCATGTACTACCGTCACGCCTTCCCGCCGGTAAGTCTTTTCCCGGGTGACGACAATATTGACGCGGTTGGGCAGCGGCCGCTGCTCCGGCAGAGACTCGAAGGTCTTACGCCCCATGATGATCAGATTTGATTCCGTCATCCTGCGGAAGCGTCTGAGGTCAGCGTGAATCTTGAACAGCATATCACCGTCATAGCCAATATTCCAGTCAAGGTCTACCGCAAAAATCATGGTCCATGGGATCATCTGGATACCACCTTTCCAAAGTCCGGCTTCAATTCTATCAGCATCAGGCTGGCCAGCATCAGCGCCGCCCCGGCATAGCCCCTGAGCGACAGGATTTCGCCAAGAAAAATATACGCAATGAGCACCGAAAACAGCGGCTCAAAGGTGAAGATCAGACCCGTATGAGTTGCCGTAGTGTATTTTTGCGCCACAGTCTGCGTTACAAAGGCAATCGCCGTTGAAAAGACGCTGAGCCCCAGGACGACCATCCAATTGGAGAAGGACACCGGAAGGGTCGGCGTTTCGAGCATAAAACTGAAGACCACCGCATAAACGCCGACAAAACCCAGCTGAATCACACCCAGTGCGACTGAGTCCACACCCCGGGTCAGCCGTTCCGTCACTAAAATGTGGACAGCAAACGCGACAGAGCACAGAATGCATAAAATATCTCCAAGATTAAAGGTGAACGTGGTGCCAGCGATCAGGAGCCAAACGCCTGCGAGAGCCATCACAATACTCATTACGGTCATCTTGTCCTGCTTGATCTTAAAGACCGCGAAATTGATCATTGGAACGATAATCCCCGCAAGACAGGTCAGAAAGCCGGCATTGGACACCGTCGTAAGCCTGACCCCAAACGTCGCGAAAATAAAAACGCAAAAGAGGATGACCGACAGCATAGCAGCACGTTTAACCGTTTTAAGCTCCACTGCAGCCAGACGCCTTCGAAATATCACGGTCGTCAGCCCAAAAGCTATGACAAAGCGCAGGGCAATCAGATTAAATTCGTTTAAATCTCCAAGGCCGACCTTAGTCAATAAATTGGAGGTCCCCCAGAACAAGACCACCATGATTAAGGCCAAATCCGCCTTTCTTTGAACATTCATGGAAATCACTCCCAATACCTATAACAGCGACCCTATTTCAAAATCACCACGGTCACGCCTTCGTTACCGTAAATTCTTCTCTCAAATTTCTCCAAATCCTTGCATACAGCCATTGCCTCTTTCTTCTTCCACGACCAGGCACTTCCGCCAAACCAAAAGCGCACCAGACCCCGCATCTGATCCTCGTCCAATGTCTTTTGAACCGCGCCTCGTATGGCCCCGCCTACGCCGCTGGAGCCATAGCCATGAATGACGACCACGGCCTTGGCGCCCTGACGCTTCGCCGTCACAAGGCCATCCTTGAGCCGTCGGACCGCCGTTGCCACATCCGGCATGCCGCGTTCGAGGTTCAGCTCTGTCACTTTTTGCATGTAAACTCACCTAACCTTTGAAACGTCCGAAACCTAAGTCACAGTCGCCTAATGTGTCATCCAGTTGAAATGCGCTTTCCCATAGTGAAGTGTCATCCAGTAGTGATGCCTTAATTCAATCCACCCAAATCCTCACCAAAAAATGACAAAAAACGCTTACAACTTTGTAAAACGGGTAATAAGGAATCGAAATGCCGTGGGCGTATGAACGCCAATCCTTTGGCCTCGAGCGCTCCGGCAGTGCCCTTCAATTCAGGGCACAACGACAACCCTTCTTCTATCTTACACCTAAAGACCCAGATTTTCCAAAATTATTTGAAAGGATGGTTCATGTGGCAGTTAGATTTGATGGTAAACGTCTCTTTAAAACACTCGTCCTCAATGAAGCCAAAGTCGCTGAGTTCTACAATACCCTAGCCTCCGAAATGAAAGAGGGCAAAGGCCGCAGCCTGTTTGAGCGCATGGCTAAAGAGGAACTGCGCCATGAAAAGATTTATGCAGCGCTTATGGACAAGCTCCCAAATGAAGGCTCTCTCGAACTGGACGAAGAAGATGCCGAGTACATGAACGCCCTGATCCAGAATAACATGTTCGAAGACGCAGAGGACACCGTCGCCAAGGTACGCGGCAAATATGCCAAAGATGACGCTTTGACTATCGCTGAAAAAATCGAACGCGACGGACTGATTTTCGTCAGCGATCTCATGCGGCTGTATCCTGAAGTCGCGCCGGACGAAATTAAAGTTGTTTTGGCCGAGGAGCGCAAGCACCTCAAATCTGTCCTGCAGGCCAGAATGGATTTCGCCGCTGACGTTTTGATGCTCTAATAAGCACGCTTCCTTGAGTGCCTCTCCGTACCATTCATGATCAAAACAACAACCATATCCTATAAAACCGAAAGCCGCTGCCCTTCGCACCCGTTATGGGATTCGAAGCCTCAGCGGCTTTTTTCGTCGTCACTGCCCCAAGGTCAAGCCTATCGCTCACACCCGGCATTAATTTAAAACAGTTTCTTCTTCCACATTACAAATGTCGACAGCACCGCCAAACCTATAGTCATCATTATAATCACTACAAACGCCCAAGGATTACCCGTAAGCGGCACCGGCACATTCATACCGAAAAAGCTCGCAATCATGGTCGGAATCGCCATGACAATGGTAATTGACGTCAACAGTTTCATCACGATATTGAGATTATTTGAGATCACAGATGCGAAAGCGTCCATAGTCCCGCTCAGAATGTTGCTGTAGATCGTCGCCATTTCAATGGCCTGCTTATTCTCAATGATGACATCCTCGAGAAGATCTTCGTCCTCCGGATATTTCTTGATGGCATCCAGCCGCAGCATCCGCTCCAGCACCACCTCGTTGGCCCTGAGTGAAGTCGAAAAATAAACCAGGCTCTTTTCCAGCTCAAGCAGCTGAATCAGCTCCTTGTTCTTCATGGACTTGTGCAGCTCCCGCTCAATCTGACTGCTCCTGCGGTCGATCTGCTTCAGGAACATCAGGTAGTAGGACGCGTTTTTATACAGAATCTGCAGAATAAACCGCGTCTTTTTGAACGTATAAAAACTGCGGATGCTTCCGCCCGCGAAATCCTTGATCAGCGGCACGTCCTGCGTACAGACGGTGATAATCGAATCCCCAGCCAGGATGATGCCCAGCGGCAGCGTATTGTAGTATTTGTTGTTCTCTGATGGCTCAATCATGGCCACGTCCACCAGAATCAGAGTCGATCCCGGTTCAATCTCGATCCGTGCCCGCTCCTCTTCGTCCAGCGCCGCCCTAAGGTGCGTTGGGTCCATGTCAGGAAAATTTCTGCAGATGTCCTGCAGTTCCTGCTCCGTGGGTGCCGTCATATGGATCCAGCAGCCGTCCCCGTTCATCTCAACCGTTTCAAGCTTTTCGCCGATGGTCTTATAAATATGAATCATCGCATTCGCTCCTTCTCGGCGTCCTGCACGTGACAAAGACAGGCCCGAGGTCAACCGCGATGCTCTAAGTTGAGATCAGCGTCAACATCCGCCTGGAAATGCCCTGCGCAGAATTGCCATATGATATTTTGTTTTCAGCATTCTACTCGGTCCAGCGTCCATGACGCTTCACACTCCTTTATGTCTTTTCGAATGAGGTGATGCGGTACTCCTACCCTATCGTACCCTTTTAAGGCCAGCAGTTCAAGACATTTTGAAAGCCCCTTGGAATAAAGCTTTCCGCTCATTCCAAGGGGCTGATTCACTAACGTGAGTCTAACTTCTACAGATAATTCTTCCGGTAATAAATCTCTTCCATTTCATAGCGCAGGCGCTTAGTCACCAAACGGCGCTCTTCAGGGCTGAGATCCAGCTTTTCCGTTGAAAACAGATAGTTGTCCAGATCAAACTTCCTGAGCAGCATCTTGGTATGGAAGATATTTTCCTGATAGACGTTGGTGTCTATGGCATTATAGCGATCCAAAACATCCGGCGAGATGTAGTCCTGAATAGAAGTGATCTTGTGATCGATGTAAAACTTCTGACCATTTGTGTCTCTTGTAAACCCGCGAACGCGATAGTCCAGATTGATGATATCCGAGTCAAAGGACTCAATCAGATAATTGAGCGCCTTAAGCGGCGAAATTTCCCCGCAGGTCGAAACGTCTATGTCCACTCGAAAAGTCGATATGCCATCCTGAGGATGACTTTCCGGATAGGTGTGAACGGTGATGTGGCTCTTGTCCAGGTGACCGACGACGGAGTCCTTATACACCAGCTGCCCTAAATTGCAGGACGCGTCAAGTTCGCTAACCCGAACCGGCGTTTCTGAAATCAGAATGGTGACACTGGCCCCTTCCGGATCATAATCCTGCTTGGCGATATTCAATATGCAAGCCCCTATCATTTCAGTGACCTCAGTCAAAATATTCGTCAGACGTTTGGCGTTGTATTGTTCATCGATATAATCGATGTATTTTTTTTGGTCATCCCTGCTGTGCGTGTAACAAATATCAAAGATGTTGAAGCTCAACGTCTTTGTCAGATTGTTAAACCCATACAGTTTGAGTTTTTCATTCAACGATTCGACCCCCTTCTGTGAAACCTCTTACAATCTCATATTACATCATAAAAGGACACAAAGATCAAATTATTTGTTGAACCTTACAAAAAAAACTCACGACCTTAGCCAACCTCTCCGTCAACTTCTCCGTCAACTTCTCCGTCAACCGCTCCGGCAACCGCTCCGACAACCGCTCTAACCAAACTCAGCAACCTCTTCTTGAACCACCCGCTTTACGCGACCGTACCCCGCTTGGACGAATAATTTTCATATAATTTTTCATCCATAATCCTGACGAGCGTTTCCACCACCCTAAAGACTTCCGTAAAGGAGGTGTAAAGCGCAATTGGTGCAAGGCGGATGACATTGGGTGCCCTGAAGTCCGGCATGACCCCGTTGTCTTTGAGGGCTTGATTGATCCGTACTGCGTCAGGATGCTCCAGCGCCACATGGCCGCCCCTGCGGTGCGCCTCCCTTGGATTGCCGACACTGAACCCGTAACCGGTAAGTTTATCGTCGATCAAAGCCATGAGGTAATCCGTCAGCTTCAGGGACTTTTCACGAATTTTCTCCACACCGACGCTGTTGAAAAGCTCGAGGGACCCTTCCAGCGGCGCCATGCTGAAAATGTTCTGAGTGCCGGACTGCCACCCCCCTGCATTTCTGACCGGCTCAAACGTATTGAGCAGATCAAACTGCTTGTCCTTGACGTAACCCTGCCACCCTGCAAGGCCCGGATGCAGGCCAAAATGCCGCTTGTTTAAATACAGCGCCGCGTTCGAGCCCGGTCCCCCATTCAGATATTTGTAGGTACACCAGACCGCGAAGTCCACATCCCACTTTGAGAATTCATGAGGCACCGCGCCAACGCCATGACAGCAGTCAAAACCAATGATGATGCCACGTTCATGGGCTGCCTGGGTCAATCTCGCCACATCCAGCAGCTGCCCGCTGCGGTACAATACGGAAGGGAACACTGCCATGGCTACATCCTCCGTCATAGCCTCAATCAACATGGCCTCATCCAGCGTCCTGCCATCCAGGCTCTTGACTTCCTTAAGGGCCTCCTCAGGAGATAACCCTTTCAGTCTCAGCTGGCTCTCAATGGCGTATCGGCTAGTCGGAAAGGTCAAGTCGTCGACCAAAATCTTAAACCGCTCAGCCGATGGTTTATAAAACGTCGCAATCATAGAATGCAGATTCAGCGTCGTATTCGACATAATAGTCACTTCTTCCGGCGATGCGCCCACCAAACTTGCCATCAGCGCACCCAGGTGATCCTGATAGAGAAACAGCTGCGGATTAGTCTTCGTCCAGCAATCAATCCCCATGCGCTTGTAATCCTCCAGAACTCTCAGCAGAGAAGCCTCGGCAGCTTTCGGAAAAAGTCCGAGCGAGTTGCCATCCATATAAATAACCTCATCGTTCAGATAAAATTCCTGACGGATCCCTTTCAAAGGATCCACGCCGTCCATCTCAGAAGCAAACTTGACACCTTGTTCGTAGACACCCATCAACCGCACCTCTTTTAATTTTTAGTTTGTACCCTAACTATATTTTAGCATAAAACTCGACATAATCAAGTTTTTTAACACAATTAATTTCGCACCCTAATTAAACGGTCTTCAACTGCGCATTGATCAGCCTCAGCCACTTCAGCATCAGCCCGAACTCTTCCTCCGGCAGAAGCCTCAGCTCCTCCAGCTCGTAAGCCATCACGACTTCAAACGCCCGCTCCCGGATCTCCACTCCGGTCTCCGTCAGGCGAATCTTTTTCGATCGCGTGTCCAGTTCATCTGTGGTCCGCTGAATCCAGCCCTTTTTCTCCATCAGCTGCAGCATCGGCGTCAGCGTCGCCGCGGACAGTGTCAGCTCATCCCCCAGCGCCTTCTGGGTCATTTCCTCCTCAACCCAGAGCCTCGACACCACCCTGTACTGCGCAAAAGTGATGCCCAGCGGCTCCAGCTGCTTGCTGACTGCTACCTGAATTTTCCTGGCAATTTCAATGAAATTGAATCCCATCAAATGGTCATATCCCTGTTTCATCCAACCACTCACTTTCTGTAATGTTGAGGAACACACGACCATCGGCATCAGCCTTAAAAGCCTTAAAAACTTTTCTCTGCCGATGGTCACCCGCCCCCACCACGCTCAACCCCAGTTTCTCGATTAAATAATTCGTACCCAAAGTAAATCCCGTTGACACTATTCGACGCAGAAAACTAAAGTCCTCTTCACTATATGAGTTTTATTTCTACAAAAATTTTATTTTTTATAAAATATTTCAAATCTTTTTGAATTCTCTGGCATTTTGCTTGACACGTCCTCAAGACAAGCCTATAATCACGTCAATGAGTTCAGTTCCGGCTCACAACCATTTAAATTATCATCCAAACAGACATTGACGGAGAAAAGTAATCGCGCCAAGGCCTTTCAGGGAGGGAATGTCCCGGACTGCAAGCGTTCCCAGGATCCCGCGCGGCGAAGTTCTCTCCTGAGTTTTCAAGCTGAACCCACCCGCTGTAGGCTTGAACGGTTGTCCCCGTTAAAGGGCAGAGGATCCGGAATCTGAGCCAAGAAGGCTTTTGTTTCCCGTCTTTCTAAAGTGGGCTTATGGCCTATTGGGGTGGTACCGCGGAAAAACCTTTCGTCCCTTTGCAGATTTTCAGATTGCAGGGAGAAGGTTTATTTTTTTGTCCTGAAACGAGCAAAGTCAGTCTGTCTATAGATCACGAAAGCCATCAGACAAAGTACACAGGAGGAATTACTTATGACAAAGTACTGGAATGAGCCAAAGGAATGCATGACGAAAGAGAATAAGGATCAGCTGCAGCTCGAGCGCCTGCAGGAAACACTGTCCCGGGCATACCATAACGTGCCCCATTACCGCCGTTTGTTTCAGAAGCACGGCATTGACCCGGAGGATGTGCAAAGCCTGAGTGATCTGGCCAATATGCCGTTTACCTATAAGACCGATCTACGCGACAACTATCCCTATGACATGTTTGCCGTCAGCCTTTCAGAGGTCGTCCGGATTCACTCCTCCTCCGGCACTACGGGCAAGCCAACTGTCGTAGGCTATACCCGCCGCGACCTGAACACCTGGTCGGAGCTCATGGCCAGAGCCCTCACCAGCGGCGGCGCCACCAGACACGACGTTATTCAGAATGCCTACGGATATGGACTTTTCACAGGCGGCCTGGGCTTCCATTACGGCGGTGAAAAAATTGGAGCGTCCATCATCCCGATCAGCGGCGGCAACACCGATCGCCAGGTCATGATTATGAAAGATTATGGCAGTACCATTTTGGCGTGTACGCCATCCTATGCGTTATTTCTTGCTGAGACACTTGAAGATCTGGGTATAAAGCCGGAAGAGCTTAAACTTAAGTTCGGCATCTTCGGCGCTGAGCCATGGTCAGAAAATATGCGGCGCGAGATCGAAACCAGGTTAAAGATCAAAGCTTTGGATATCTATGGACTAAGTGAAATCATTGGACCGGGTGTCGCAGTGGAATGCCTGGAGCAAAAAGGGCTTCACGTCATGGAGGATCATTTCATTGTAGAAGTTATTGATCCGGCGACCGGCGAAGTACTTCCGGAAGGGGAAAGCGGCGAGTTGGTCTTCACTTCTCTGACCAAGGAAGCGCTTCCAATCATCCGCTACCGCACCGGTGACATTTCCCGCATTATTCCGGAACCTTGCGCCTGCGGCAGAACACTTCGAAGAATCGGACGCATCCAGGGCAGAACAGATGACATGCTGATCATTCGCGGTGTCAACGTCTTCCCTTCCCAGATCGAGCACGTCCTGCTGCAAATGGGAGATGTTCAGCCGCACTACCAGCTGATTGTCGACCGTATAGGTCAACTCGACCAACTCGAGGTTCACGTCGAAGTTTCTGAAACCTTCCTCTTTGACGAGGTCCGTGCACTGGAAGAAACGGCGAGTCGCATCCGTTCCAGAATTGAGAGCCTGCTGGGCATCTCAGTCAAGGTCAGACTGGTAGAGCCAAAAACGCTGCCGCGCAGTGAAGGCAAAGCCAAGCGCGTCATTGACAACCGAAAACTTTAACCAAGACTGAAGGAGGATTTTTCATGCTGATCAAACAACTGTCCGTCTTTCTCGATAACTCACCGGGAAGGCTCAACGCCGCCACTAAAGTCCTTTCGGAAGCCGGAATCAACATGCGCGCGCTTACACTTGCGGATACTTCTGATTTTGGTGTTCTGCGCATCATAGTCGACAAGCCCGAAGAGGCTATGTCCATCCTCAGAAGCCATAACTTCGCAGCAAAGATGACGGAAGTGCTCGTCGTCGAAATGGAGGATACACCGGGAGGACTTACAAAAATTCTGGATATCCTGGAGGAAGGCAGCATCAATATTGAGTACATGTATGCCTTTGTGGGCTCCAAACCGCGCAAAGCTCTGATGATCTTCCGCGTCAATAAACCAGATGTTGCGATCGCGCTTCTGAAATCCAAGGAAGTTCGCTTATTCAGCACAGAAGAGGACATCGAAGAACTCATCCACGTTTATTGGTAAACACGACTAATTTCGTGTCTGTTCAAAAAAACCGCTTGATGTGAGCGGTTTTTTTATGTCATGAAAATTATTTATAAAATAATTCAATTATTCGAAAAAATTTTGTTCGTTCGGGTCTTTAAGTTTTTCGGATGAAATGATATTATAAAAAAGGCAGTATAGGTGTATAGACTTGCATTGTCAACCCACATTATATTTATTTCTCTGATTTCCATAACCCAGTACCCTGTAAATTATAAAACTATAACGTAATAAAAAGGAGAATGTTCAATGAACGCCATGCTTAAAAAACTGGTTGATCAAGGCTTCATGAATGAAGCACAAGGCGCCTACCTCGAAGAGGCCATGGCCCGCAAGGAATCCATGATCGTTTCAGGCCACAAAGGCTGGGGCATCCTGCCGCTGTTCGCGACTATGAGCGCAGTCGCAAAATCAAGCTTCAGCATCAAGCAAGTCAAAGGCTTTGAAGATCTCGGCGGCGACACACAGTATTATGTCATTGCCGACCTCAAAGACATTGATTATGGCAAATTGATTTCCGACGCTATGATGATCCCTGACACCGGCATGATTTGCCTTAAGGATCCGGATCACCCTTACTCCATCATGAAAATTTTCGGCGACGTAAAAAAGGCCGGTATTGATCAAACTAAGGTTTTCCAAGTTCTCGAGTGTGCAAAGGAAAACGACGTCAAGTTTCTTGCGAAAATCACCCGCATGGGCTGGGATGAAAATGGCAAGTTAGTTAAGGAAGATTTTAAAGGTTAAGACTCTAAAATCGTTAAGAAAGTCCAGGTACATGGCATTCGCCGCGTCCCTGGACTTTTGTTTTTAATAATCAAATGTAAACTCGGTGTCTGACACCGAGTTTACTTCCTTTTCACTTCCTTTTCACTTCCTTTTCACTTCCCTTACACCACATTCACCGGATCCCCCTGAAGAAAACGCTCCAAATTTTCCACGGCGATCTCCATGAGTCTGGCGCGTGCTTCCCACGGTGCCCAGGCTATGTGAGGGGTGATAAACAGGTTAGGCGCAGTCAGAAGCGGATTATCCGCTTTTGGCGGCTCGCCGGAAAGGACGTCCACGCCGGCGGCGGCGATTTTTGCGGAGCGGAGACCATCGGCTAAATCCTGCTCATTGACAAGACCCCCGCGGGACATATTGAGCAAAATGACGCCATCTTTCATGCGGCTGATGCTTTCAGCGCAGATGAGTCCCTGGGTCTCCGCCGTCTGCGGGCAATGCAGGGTGATGACATCCGAGGTCCCATAAAGGGTCTCAAGGGAAACAAATTTATAGGGCAATCCCTCTCTCTGCCCTCTTCCCTGTCGGTCCAGAACCTGGACTTCCATTCCAAAGGCATGCCCAATCTGAGCTACTCTTGCGCCGATCCTGCCAAAGCCTATAATCCCGAGCTTTTTGCCTGCCAACTCGATCAACGGAAAGTGCCAGAAACAATAATCTTTGGAGGCCGCCCATTCCCCACTTCGGACAGCGGCATCATGGGCACCCACGTGATGGCAAATTTCGAGGAGATGCGCAAAGACGATCTGAGCCACAGAGTCTGTACCGTAGGTTGGGACGTTTGTCACCGGGATGCCTTTGTGCTTCGCTGTCTGCACGTCCACTACATTGTAGCCGGTGGCCAGGACGCCTATATAGCGGACGTCCGCAGCCTCAGGGGAATTCAAAGTTTCTGCCGACAAAGGCGTTTTATTTGTGATGACTATCTGCGCGCCGCGGATCCTCGGACGGATCTCCTCGGGTGTGGTCCTGTCGTGGACCGTTACTTTTCCAAGTCTGGCAAAGCCGTCCCAGTTCAGGTCACCGGGGTTTAGTGTGTAGCCGTCAAGGATGACAATGTTAAGTGGTTTTTCTGACATAGAGTTTACCTCCTAATGTAATAGCTGTTCGTGTCATGCTGTAAGCCCAGTTTCAATATTCCATAGAGCGAAATTATTCCCACGGATTTACAGTCATTGCTCTTGACTCTTTTCTAACAAAGTTTAGAATTAAATTATAAGTGTTCAATTTTATTGGAAGTTTAATAGGTGCATAGAACCAACCTTGTACAAAAAATTTCAAGGAGGCGCACAGTATGACAGCTTTCCAAAACGTGGCGGAGGTCCAGTCCTTTATTGCCGAGGAGGACATCCGGATCATTGACTTCAAGGTCATTGACATGAAAGGCAGATGGCACCATCTCTCCATTCCCTACGAACGCTTTAATGACAGTGTTTTAACCTCAGGCATAGGCTTTGATGGGTCCAGTTATGGCTTTCTGACTGTCGAAAAATCCGACATGGTGTTCATTCCCGACCTCAGCACCGGCTTTGTGGATCCATTCGCAGATGAAAAGACACTGGTGTTCATTGCGAACATTTACCGCCTGAAAGACGGGGAGCGGATAAGATTTGAAGACGACCCGCGCTTCATGGCTGAGAAGGCCGAAAACTACCTGAAGGCCCAGGGCATCTGCGACCGCGCGCTCTTTGGTCCGGAGTTCGAGTTCTACGTCTTGAATCACATCTCCTACCGGACGGAGTCCCACCATATGGAGGTCCGAATCGACTCCGATCAGGCAGACTGGAACACCGGCAACACAAAATATCACAATCTCGGTGCCAAGGTACCGCCTCACGGCGGGTACCACGTGGATTTACCCATGGATTCCAGCTACAACTTCCGCAGCAACACGGTGAGACTGCTGGAAGACCACGGTGTCCCCGTAAAGTACCATCACTCTGAGAACGGCGGACCGGGTCAGGTTGAAATTGAAGTGGAATTCGCGACACTAAAGGAAATGGCCGACCGAACCATGAAACTCAAATATATCCTTAAAAATAACGCCCACCTTTTTGGCTTAACGACCACCTTTATGCCTAAGCCCTTCTGGAACGAGGCCGGCAGCGGCATGCACATCCACATGCACTTTTTTGATGGCGACAAACCGCTCTTTTTCGACCCGAACGGTTATAGTCAGCTAAGCAAAACGGCCCTTTACGCCATAGGCGGAATCCTGAAGCACGCCGCGGCACTGATGCCATTCACCAATCCAAGCACCAACTCCTACAAGCGGCTTGTGCCTGGCTATGAGGCGCCTGTGAGCATTTGCTACGGTACCGCGAACCGCAGTGCCGTCATCCGGATCCCGGGGTATGCTACCGAACCACATACCAAACGCTTCGAGCTGCGCTCACCGGATGCCACATCCAATCCTTATCTGGCATTTACGGCCATGCTCATGGCAGCCATTGATGGCATTGAGAACAAGATCGATCCGGTATCAGAGGGTTATGGACCATTTGATGTCAACCTGTACAAACTGCCAGAAGCTGAGCGAGGCAAAGTCAAAGGGCTTCCGGCTAATTTGATTGAGGCCTGCCAGGCTCTTGAAGCAGACAAAGCCTTTTTGCTCAGGGGCGGCGTCTTTTCTGAGATCATGATTAAGAACCAAATTGAGCGGCTCACGAAAGAGCATTATCAGATCAGTGCCCTGCCGCATCCTGAGGAATTCAGATTGTATTATGAGTTGTAATTGAAATTCGCTTGAGCGTGTAGGCAAGGAAGACCTCGCGTCTGTTGTAACTCAGCAGACGCAAGGTCTTTTGCTTGTTCTTGGGATGGAGTTGCTTTGACCATCGGCAAAAATCACTCTGCTTTTGTAAAGAGGGCCTGACATTTTTGGTCGTAGTCTCGGATGAGACGATTCAGGACGTCTGAGTCGAGTTTGGTGCCTCCGCCAGGGGTCTCGAAAAATCGTTTTGGAAGTTTCATGGCAGTCTGATCAAAGCCCATGCGTTTTTTGAGTCTCAGTTTATTTTTGTAGATTTCTGCGGCTGCCTGTTTCAAGGATGCCTCTGTGTGGGTTTCACCTAAGGACGCCAAGGCGGTGACGATCGTACCGCGGTCGTACAGCCGGCGTCCAAAAAGGCACGCGATCAGGGAATTGAGGAGGCAGCGGTGGAGCTCTTCGTCAAAGACGCGATCTACAAGGGTTTCCATACTGAAATCGTCTGCCTGGTCGAAGCCGTAACCGCCATTGCACAGGTGGGAGTGGCGCGCGCCAACCGCTGCGCCCAGCACAGAGCCATAGCCGGTGTGGTAGCCGGCCATCTCATTGCCCGCCAGCTGCATGGCGAAGTCCTCGCCGCCGTAAAGTTTGGCGGCTGCGGCGCTGCCGTCGCCAAGGGTTTTATAGAAATCGTTCGTGCGGTCAGAAATGTGCTTCAAGGCTTTCAGGTAATTTTTCTGGTCTCCAAAAGCAAGCGGCACAAGGGTTTGGACTTCTGTGATCAATCCCTTTTGGAAGGCTTCCGTAGCCCAGCCCAGAACGACGCCCGCGGAGATGGCATCAAGGCCGTAGGCTTCAACGGCTTCGATCATTTCGAGGACTTCGTCGCTGGTCTTCAGGCCCAGGAAGGTACCCAGGCTAAAGATCAGCTCGTAGTCGTAACTGACACTGATGGCTTCGTACTCATACCCCGGTCCAAACTCGCGGCGAAACTGGCCAATGTGGATGCAGCCAACCGGGCAGCCGGCGCAGGCGGTTTTTCTTATGAGATTGCGCTGGGCAAAGGCCTCCCCGGTGAGGGCACTGATGTCTTCATAAAAGGTGGTCTGAAGATTCAGGGTTGGGATGCTCTTGTTGGCGTTCATGCCGGAGACACCAATTGGTGTGCCCAGATCATGATACTTTTTCATAAGGTCGGTGGTCAGCGCCTTTTGGTGAATGTCGCTGAAAGCCTTAAAATAGGCTTTGCGGTCTTTGATTTCATGACTGCCCTTGCCATAGATGCAGATGGCTTTCAGGTGTTTGCTTCCCATGACGGCACCTAGCCCCAGGCGTCCGAAGTGGCGGTAGGTATCCACGCAGACGCTGGCGTAGCGGACGAGGTTTTCGCCGGCCGGTCCAATTCTGAGGATGCTGCGCTTGCCCGCTCCCGGCTCCCGTTCCCGGATGATCCGGCCAACTTCGTCCGACTCAAGCCCCCACATGGCTGCAGCGTCCTTGAATTCGACACTGTGTCCGCTGATGGAGAGGTAAATTGGTTTTTGGGCGCGGCCTTTTATGACAATAGCATCATAGCGGGCCATGAACATGGTCAGGGCCATGCGGCCGCCCGCATAGCTTTCTCCGAGTTCACCTGTAAGCGGCGACCAGAACATGGCCACCGTCTTGGTAACTATGGGGAAGATGGTGGAAAGGGCGCCTATGGCGAACACGATGCACTGCTCAGGATCCAGCACCGGTTTGTCTTCTTTTAGATGTTCTTCCAGAAGCTTTGAGGCAATGCCCACGCCGCCAAGGAAGGCTTTCAGGTCCTTGCGCTGGCTGATAATATAGGTTTCCTGTGAGAGGTCTATGGTCAGTACTCTTATGTAATCCTGATAGATCATGACTTTGCCTCCCCTTCTTCCGGCTGCGTTGTCTCAG
The DNA here is from genome assembly GCA_964416305.1 of uncultured Acidaminobacter sp. GTDB lineage: Bacteria > Bacillota > Clostridia > Peptostreptococcales > Acidaminobacteraceae > Acidaminobacter. The sequence continues at coordinate 170,016 of CAYQDM010000001.1, forward strand.
GGTTTGGCAGAGATATTTTTGACAATTCCAGCGCTTCAGTCCCTTCAGCCTCTTCAACCTCTTCCATCCAGAGACACTGATGAGGACAGAATCTGGTACAGGTGCCGCAGTGCCTGCAAATGACCGGTTGATCCAGCTTTTCGCTGTACTGGACCGCACCTATGGCACAAGCCTTGACGCAGCGTCTGCAGCTGATGCATTTGCTCTTGTCAAAGAGGACCCCGCCTCCGGGTCTTGCTCTCAGGGCGCCGGTTCTGCAAGCCTCCAGACAGGCTATATTTTCTTTGCATGCGACGCAAACCACGCAGACATAAGGGCTCTGAAGGCCCCCTTTGGTTTTTATGTAGATTGCACTTTCACTCAGTGAATGCTGTCCCAGCAGTGTTGAACACACCAGTGAACAGGTCTGGCAGCCAATGCAGGCATTCATATTATAGCGCAGACGTTTTGCCACAGTGGATCCCGCCTCTCGTTTTTTGTTCTGTGTAGTTTCTACCCTGTCGAAGGTGAAGAACTTCAAAAAGTTTTTAATGCAGGTGAGGTGAGTGTCTGGCACTCATTCAGAATTGGTGTCAGACACTCACTCAAGTTTGGTGTCAGACACTCACTCAAGTTTGGTGTCAGACACTCACTCAAGTTTGGTGTCAGACACTCACTCAAATCCCGTCCGCGTCACCAGCCCCTAAACTTGTCTAAACCCATTGCAAATGTTACACTTTGCATAGACACAGCAGCGCTGTGCTGACTTAAAGCATTTCAACCTTCATAAGATCCATTACTAAAGGAGTGTCAACCCATGACTTCATTTAAATCGATTGCACCGGAAACCCTTCAGAAAAACGCTTTTGAAATGATCGGGAAAGACTGGATGCTGGTCACCGCAGAGGCGGACGGCAAGGCCAACACCATGACAGCCAGTTGGGGCGGTCTTGGTGTCTTGTGGAACAAAAACGTCGCCTACGTGTTCATCCGACCTCAGCGTCACACCAAATTCTTTGTCGATCAGGCGGATACCTTCACGCTGACCTTTTTCGGGGAAGAGCACCGCAAAACCCTCAGTTACCTGGGCAGTGTTTCCGGTAAAGACGAGGACAAAATTGCAAAGTCCGGACTCACCGTCAAACATTTGGACGGTACGCCCTACTTTGAGGAGGCCAACCTTGTGGTCCGCTGCAAAAAATTATTTGCCCAGCCATTGGCGCCGGAGAGTTTTATTGAGACAGAGCTGATCGACAAGATTTATCCGACCCGCGACTTCCATACGATGTATGTCGCCGAAATAATGGAGGTCTTCATTAAAGAATAATGAGGATCGCTTTCAAGAAAAGAAGGTGCAGTGAAAGCCGGGGGACCGGGTTTCGCTGCACCTTCTTACCATTTTCAGATCACCTTAAGACGCGACCGAAAAGCCCCATTAAGTTCCAGGATCAGCGCCTCTTCAAAAATTGGATTCAATAACTGCGCCACAAAAATGAATTGTTTCGTCCTAATTTCAATTTCCGTATAAATCTGATCTTTTCGGTTCACAGTAATTTCAACAATCTCACTCAGCTCCAGTTCAACGGACGGATGGTGATGATTTTCAAGCGGTGTCAGGATCAACATCGTCTCATCCAGTGTCAGTTCACAGTCGACCGTTTTAAAGAAACCCTCTTTGAGTTTGATTTTCCATGCCTTTGTCAATGTCATCGCCATCACCAACCCCCCTTGATTCCATAATACACATTAGTGAACCCATGTCATCAGAGTGTCAACATTTGTCAATGACAAATTTATGTCACGTTTCGTGACAAAATGTGAAATTCATTCGAAAAATTGGGTATCAGGAGGATGAAGCACACTGCGCTTCAAAATTTATACTTAATCCAGTATCGCTGGGAGGATGACGGACTTGTTATTTTCTGAAAAACTCGATTTGCTCATGAACCTGTCCGGCACCTCAAACAGTGCACTGGCCAGACATATCAACCTCGACGCTTCTTACATAAGCCGCTTGAGACGCGGCGACAGGTCACCTTCAAAAAACGAGAACTACCTGCTGGCCATCAGTCAGTATTTCGCGAAGTTTATGGCCATAGACACCTTTAGATCAGGTCTTTGTCATGCGCTTCAGATACCGCCGTCCCAGATTCCCATTGATCTTGAACCGGCAAGTGCTATGATCCTCGACTGGCTGTACGATCAGAAGGTGCTTGAGACAAAGTCCATCGGCAAGCTCTTGGAACAGGTCTCTCACTTTAGCTTTCCCACCTCGAATGCCGTCTTTGACCTGGCCTCACTTTTTGGGACACTGAATCCAAAGGAAACAAGCACCTTTTTAGACATCCAAGGCAAACGAGAAGCGGTTTTAACACTGCTGGCCACTGCACTCATGAGTGATGCCACTGAAACCCTCTACCTTTACAGTGACGAATCCATGGAGTGGCTTATTGGAGACAAAAAATTCACGAATCAATGGTCCGTGCTGATGTCAAAAGTTATTCAAAAGGGTCATAAAATCGTCATTGTCCATACAGTCAACCGTGGCCTGGACGAGATGCTGACAGCCATTCGCGAATGGCTGCCCCTGTATATGACAGGATCAATAGAGCCCTACTATTATCCAAGAACGCGGGATGATGTGTACAAGCACACTTTGTTTATTCTTGAAAAGAAAACTGCGTTGATCAGCCGCTCAGTCAGCCGTTCTGCAAATCCGCCCGTTGTCCACTTGTTCAGCGAGCCGCGGACGGTTGCCCATTATCAAAATGAATTTCAGGATTACCTGAACCTCTGCCGACCGCTAATGAAGATCATAACGGCCAAACACAACGGCGCAGTTCTGGAAATGATCGACGAGTTTGAGTCAGAGGCTTCCAATGTCATAACCCTAAGAGAAGGACTGCCTTCGTTAACAATGCCCGTAGCCACTGCAGAATCCATTATGAGCAGATCCGGCCTCGATCCCCAGAACATCCAGTACATGGCCGGTCTTCAAAGAAAACGGCATGAGAGACTGTTGAAACAGCTTCAGGAGTTTGATCATACGGATCTATTGCTGCTGCCTGACAAAAAGACACTCCAGGAGCTGGAAAAATCTGCGGACGCACGTGGATATCAAAAAGATTCCAAAACAAACAAAATCCCGGACGCACTTCGCGTGAAGTTCATGGGACTTATAGGTCTGTCAGACGCCGTCTACACACTTCAGGAATACAGCGAACACCTGGCCTATACCATTCACCTGATGAAAACCTATCCAAACTATCACGTGATCCTGTTAGAGGATAACTTTTCCTCAGAGTGTACAGTGTATATACGGGAGAATGTCGGCGTTTTGGTAGTCAAAGACAACGCCCCAAATGTGCTCTTCGCCATCAATGAAAGCCGACTTACCGCGGCATTTCTGGACTATACCACCGAAATCACCGGCAAGGTCCGGCTTAACGGGACCGAGCGAAAGGCTGTGTTAAAACGCCTCGAAAGCATGTATACAGCCCTGAAGGGCCGTCGCCCCAAGCAGATGCCGGAGGACCAAACCACGTAAACCGAATTAAGTCAAAAAAGGGCGCAGCAAAAGCCAGGTTTCCCGACTTTCGCTGCGCCTTTTTTATTTGGTTACCTCGCCAGCGCAAGCACTGCGATCATAATACCGTTAAAGGCAATGTGCAGCAGGTTGGTGATCCGGATCCCGCTGGTTTTGGGCATTGACACTTTTTTATAGGATTTGACTGCCAGCGGCAGCGTCACGAAGACCGCAAGAGCAGCTGCCGGCAGCCGTCCGAGCGCCGCCAACGCTGCCGTCAACCCATAGGCAACCGCCAGAAGCCCCAGATAAATCCCTTTGCCAGCTCTGATCCCCACCATGACAGTCAATGTCCGTATGCCCAACGCACCATCCCTCTCAACATCTCGAATTTCATTCGACATCATTAAAAGCGGAATCATCAAGGTGGCCGGCATGGAAAGCACCACCGGCTCCCAGCTGTACGTCCCGCTGACCGCGACATAAGCCCCGAGAACCATGAGCGGCCCCATCAGCACAAAGGACAGCACGGCACCCAGTCCCCGCTTCTTGTAAACAAACGGTTCCCCGGTATAGGCATACGCCCCCGCCATACCCGCCAGCCCTATATAGATGAGGCTTGGCGCGCTGAGTTTCATCAGCACAAGCCCTATCAGCCCTGTCCCGGCCAGACACAGCATGCTCAGTCCAAACACCGCCAGGTCGAATGCTGTCCGTTCATAGTTCAAAAATTTATAAGTCCTTTCTCCTGGCCGATGGTATTTAAACGAGCCCTCATAGAAATCATTGACCAGGTTTGCGCACGCCTGAACCAGCATGCCGCCGATGGTCACCATCATAATCCTCGCCCAAATCAGGGCCGCTCCGTCGCCAATCAGCATCCCACTGCGCCAAGCCACCAGAATGCCAAGGGTCGTCGAGCTGACAGCCAGCGTCAGCGAAAGGGGCCTGAGCGCGATCCAGAGGTCCAGCGCAATTTTCTTTCTCGAAATTTCCGCTTTAGTTTCTATTGTCTCTTCATGTTTCATAGTTTTGTCGCCTGCCTTAAACGATAAGTTTTGTCACATTGCATAGTATACCTCATGACACCAGTGTCTTGGAGATTTGGTTATATTGTTAATATTGAAACAATCCAAAAGCCATTATACAATAGGAGTGTTAATTCAAGCAAGAAAGGTGGATCATAATTGAAAAAATCATCGTACTTATCACTCCTGCTGGCATTTCTGCTTGCTTCTGCCCTAATTATCACAGGCTGTCAGAAACCTGACGCTGAAACGCCTGCTGAACCGTCGGTTTCGGAACCATCGGCAGAAAGCACTGAAAATGAGCCGGCAACCCTTAAAATTGGGGTCATGCCAGCCGTAGACTCTGCGCCTATATTTTTAGCCGCGAAAAAAGGCTATTTCGAAGAACTTGGCTTAACCGTGGACGTCCAGGTCTACACGAACGCCATGAACCGCCAGAGCGCGCTCCAGAGCGGCGAGCTGGACGGAGCCATGACGGACATGATCGCCCTGGTCAACAACGTCCAGAACGGTTTTGACATCAAAGTCACCACGAGCACTGACGGCGCATTCCCCTTCCTGATCAAAGGCGAACTGAGGGACAGCGGCGCTGTCAAAGTGGGCATGATGGAGGTCAGCGTCTCGAACTACCTGTCTGACAGAAGCCTGGAAGGCCGTTACGACGTCGAAAAAATCTACATCAACGAAATCCCGGCGCGCCTTGAAATGATTGGAAAAGGCGAGCTGGACATGGCAGTCATTCCGGAGCCTATGGCGTCCATGGGGGAGCTGAACGGCTTGACGAAACAGCTCATTGAGAATCCGGACGCGTTTTCGCCGGATGTCATGGTTTTTACAGGTACAGCCATCAACGATAAGGCTTCGGCGTTGCAGCGGTTCCACGACGCCTACAACAAGGCCATTGCAGACATTCAGAAGGATGACAGCGAAGCCCGGGCGCTCCTCGTCGAAGTGCTGAAACTGGAACCGGAGATTACAGAAAAGATCCTTATGCCGGAGTACCACCTGGCGCGGGTGCCGGATGAGGCTTATCTCAAGACTATCATGGACTGGAACGAGCGCGTCTTAGGCAAAAAAATCGAACTCGGGTATGAAGACCTGATCGAAGGGAAGTTTGTGCAGTGATAGAGATCCGCGACCTGGAAGTGGCCTATGATCAGGACATTGCTCTGAAAGAACTGAATATGAGCGTGCCGGCGCACTCGACCTGCGCTGTGATTGGGTCTTCCGGGTGCGGCAAGACAACGCTGCTCTACGCCCTGGCGGGACTGGTCAGGCCCCATTCCGGGTCTATGGTCATTGGAGGCAAATCCGTCAATGGCATACGTAAGGAGACGGGCCTAGTGCTCCAGGACTATGGCCTGTTGCCATGGAAGAATGTACGGGACAATCTGGCGTTTCCGCTGAAAGCTCGGGGCTTTGGCACTCTGGAGATAAACGAGCGGGTGGACGCCATGCTGAAGGAGTTAGGTCTGGAAAGCCTCGGACACCGGCTTCCAGGGGAACTCAGCGGGGGTCAGAAGCAGCGGGTGGCCATAGGACGGACTTTGGTCCTGGAGCCGGACGTGCTGCTCATGGACGAGGCGTCCTCGGCGCTGGACGCCATGACCAAGGAACTCATCCAGAATCTGGTGCTGCGGCTGCACCGGGAGCGGCAGTTTACCCTGGTGCTGGTTACGCACAACATTGAGGAAGCGGTGTTCCTGGGTCAGCGCATCCTGGTGATGTCGGGTGGTCGCGTGACCGAACAAATCGACAATCCATATTTTGGAGAGACGGATTTCAGGGATCATCCTACATTTTTTGAGATGAGCCTGAAGATTCGGAGGCGGTTGAATGAACAGGCTTAAGAGCGAAATTCGACAGCCTGGCGGCGACAAGGTGCAGAGCGGCATCAGGACGCAGAGCGACAACAAGAACCAAAGGTTATTGTGCTTAAGTACCAGCCTGGGCAGCAGCTGGCTTCAGACCCTCTACGGCATGCTGGCGATCCTGCTGTTTTGGTATATCATGCACTTTGCAGTGGGCTCCGCGGCCATTCCGGCGCCTCATACGGCGATCCTGCATTTTTTTAGGATCTTTCCGGGAGAGCTGAGCCAGCACTTACTGGTCAGCCTCGGAAGGATTTCTGTAGCGCTTTTAGTCTCACTGGTGCTTGGCGGCGCTATAGGACTTTGGATGGGGGTCAGCGAGCGGGCGGACCGTTGGCTCAGCCCTGTAGTTTATTTGTTGTACCCTCTGCCCAAAATTGCTTTTCTGCCGGTGCTGATGATCTTGTTCGGACTTGGAGAAACCTCGAAGATCGTACTGATTATCATCATTATAATTTTTCAGATCCTGGTAGCGGCCAGGGATGGCGTGCGTGAGATTCCCAAGGAGCTGTACTACTCAGTGCTGTCTCTGGGGATTGGCCGCTCAGGGCTGTACCGGCACCTGATCCTGCCGGCGACGCTGCCCAAGATTATGACTGCCCTGCGCATCTGCGTGGGGGTCAGCATTTCCATTTTGTTCTTTGGGGAAAACTACGCGACGACCTACGGCATAGGCTATTTCATCATGAACAGCTGGCTCATGGCCGATTATGTGGAGATGTTCAGCGGGATTCTGGCCCTGAGTTTGATGGGCTTTCTGTTGTTTAAAGGGATTGACCTGCTTGAGGTCCGTTGGTGCAGATGGACACGCCTAGGAAAAAGCGGTGCGAGACTATAGTTTTTGATATTTACAAAATACTTGAAAAAACAGGCTCATCCCTGCCTCAAGACAACTTTGAGGTTTGGATGAGCCTGTTTTCGTTTTTTCGCTTAAATCTTTTTGTTAAAAATCTCGAAATCCATTGCGGCTCATGCTCTCCCGGTTTTACCGAACACTTAAGCTCTGGCCCCGGTTTCAATTCTGTCCGCGTCACCAATTCAAAACCTGTCCGCGTCACCAATTCAAAACTTGTCCGCGTCACCAATTTGAATTTTTTACTTCAACTGCTCTATCAAATTAACCATCTCAATAGCAGTGACAGCTGCATCAAAACCCTTGTTGCCCGCTTTTGTGCCGGCGCGTTCGATAGCCTGCTCAATGGTGTCCGTAGTCAGAACGCCAAAGATCACCGGAATCCCCGTATCCAGGGACACGTGAGCGACGCCTTTTGTGACTTCGCTTGAAACGTAGTCAAAGTGCGGCGTGGAACCCCTGATAACCGCACCCAGGCAAATCACGGCGTCATAACGGCCGCTTGAAGCCATCTTCTTCGCGATCAAAGGAATCTCAAATGCCCCAGGTACCCAGGCAATCTCCACCTGATCCTCAGAAGCCCCATGTCGCTTCAGTGCGTCCAGAGCGCCCCCCAGAAGCTTGCCGCCAATAAACTCATTGAATCGGCCAACAATAATCCCATACCGCTGCTTGTCCGATACTAATTTACCCTCATAAACCTTCATTTCTTTTCCTCCTCAAAGTTAAGCTCATGGCCCATTTTTTCTTTTTTAGTCTTCATGTAGAATTCATTCCGCTCATTATGATTGAGCTGGATGTGCACACGCTCCACAATCTCCAGCCCATAGCCGGAAAGTCCTGTAATCTTCTGCGGGTTGTTAGTCATCAGCCGGATCTTGTGAAGCCCCAGCTCCATCAAAATCTGCGCTCCAATGCCATAATCCCTGAGATCATCCTCAAAGCCCAGCATCCGGTTGGCCTGCACCGTATCATAGCCCTGGTCCTGCAGCGCGTAAGCCTTGATCTTATTGATCAAACCTATGCCCCGGCCCTCCTGGCGCATGTACAGAAGCACCCCTCGGCCCTCCGCCTCAATGCGCTTCATGGCTTCGGCATACTGCTCGCCGCAGTCGCAGCGCAGAGACCCAAAGGCATCTCCCGTCAGGCACTCCGAATGGACACGAACCAGAACCGGTTCCTGCGTCGCCACATCCCCCTTGACCAGCGCCACATGGTGCTCGCCATTCAAACGGTTAATGAACCCAATCATCCTGAATTCGCCGTACTTCGTCGGCATCTCCGACTCCGCGACACGCTCCACCAGAACCTCCCGCTTACGTCTGTAGCGAATCAGTTCCTCAATCGTAATCATCTTAAGGCTATGCTTCCTGGAATACTCAATCAGCTCCGGCACACGGGCCATAGTCCCGTCGTCATTCATGATCTCACAGATGACGCCCGCCGGCTGAAATCCCGCCAGTTTCGCCAGATCCACAGCCGCTTCTGTGTGACCAGCACGGCGCAGCACGCCGCCTTCCTTGGCCACCAGCGGAAAGATGTGTCCCGGACGCATAAAATCCTGTGGTGACGCGTTTTCCTCCAGCAAGTGCTGGATCGTCATAGCCCGCTCCCCGGCGGAAATGCCCGTGGTGCAGCGCATGGAGTCCACCGAGACCGTAAATGCAGTCTGTTTCGGATCCGTATTGCGGTCGATCATGTCGTAAATCCCCAGCGCATTCAGGCGCTCTCTGAGCATAGGTACGCAAATCAGTCCCCGCCCGTGCTTGGCCATGAAGTTGATGGCTTCCGGTGTCGCCATTTCGGCGGCCATGAGCAGATCCCCTTCGTTTTCCCTGTCCTCATCGTCCACGACGACGATCATTTCTCCAGCCTTCAAGGCCTCTATTGCTTCTTCAATCGTACAAAATCCCATTGGTAGGACACCTCCTGTTGTCAATCGTTCATAAAACAAAGATATTAATTTTTGCCGATGGTCACCTAAGCGTCACCATCGGCAAAATCTTCTATAAGCTATTAGGCAAACCCGTTCTCTTTCAAAAAGTCCATGGTCATTGGGCTCTTTTTCTCAGGCGCGAACTGCAGCAGCCTTTCAACATATTTGCCCACCAGGTCGCACTCGAGATTCACCTCGTCGCCAACCCGTTTTTGCAGGAGAATCGTTTCATCCTTCGTCACTGGGATGATCGACACACCGAAAGTCGTCCCTTCCAGCTGCGCCACCGTCAGGCTGGTGCCGTCCATGGCTATGGACCCCTTCTGAATGATGTAGCGCAGCAGCGCCTCGGGTGGCTCCACCGTCATCCAGGTGGCGTTGCCCTCCTGCCGCAGCGCCCGGATCACGCCCACGCCGTCAATGTGCCCGGAGACCATGTGTCCGCCGAAACGGCCGTTGGCGCTCATAGCCCGCTCCAGGTTCACCAGGCTGCCCTTTTTCAGCGCCCCGAGGTTCGAATAGCGCAGCGTCTCCGGCATGACGTCCGCCGTAAACGTGTCCTTCGTGAACCGCACCACCGTCAGGCACACGCCGTTAGTGCTGATGCTGTCCCCGTTTCTCACGTCCCCGAGCACCTTCGATGCCCGCACGGTCAACTGCGCTGCTGGCCCCGACTTTTCGATTCCTTCTACGACGCCTATCTCTTCAATGATGCCCGTAAACATCTTTCACTACCCCTTTGTTTTTTGCCGATGGTCACTCAAATTCGTGCCTCAATCAGCAGATCTTCTCCTATTTCAACTGCCGTCATCCTTTTGAGGTGAACCGCTTTCTCGAGAACTTCTATGCCCTTGCCGCCAACCGGGGTCGGTGCATTCTGTCCTCCCAGGATCTTAGGCGCAATAAACATTAAAACTTTATCTACGATGCCAGACTCAAGCGCCGATGCATTCAGGGTCGCGCCGCCCTCCAGGAGCAGGCTGTCTATGCCTTGTTCACCAAGGACAAACATAAGATAGTCAAGGTCCACTTTACCCGCCTTCTGAGGGGCAATGATCAGCTTTACGCCAGGCATAGCCTGCAGGGCAGTTGCCTTTTCCCCATCTGCCTGGTCTGTGGTCGCGATCATAGTTGGCGCATCTGAGTTCAGATGCAGGATTCTGGCATTCAGAGGGATCTTCAGGGTCGAATCCACGACAATCCTAACCGGATCTTTGCCCTGTCTGCCTTCCAACCTTGTGGTCAGCATGGGATCATCCTTAAGGATTGTGCCTATACCCACCATGATTGCCTTCAGCTCGTGTCTCAGTTGGTGGACATACGCCCTGGCAGCTTCCGAAGTGATCCATTTGGATTCGCCTGTGACCGTTGCGATCTTGCCGTCCAGAGTCATGGCGGCCTTCATGACGCAGAAAGGCTTTTTCGTGGTGATATATTTGATGAAGACTTCATTGAGGGCTTTTGCTTCTTCTTCCAAAAGTCCCACTTCTACCTCAATCCCCTGCTTTCTGAGCATCTGGATGCCTCTGCCTGCAACGAGAGGGTTGGGGTCCTCCATGGCAATATAGACTTTTGAAAAGCGGTTTTCGATGAGCTTTAAGGCGCAAGGCGGGGTTTTTCCGTAGTGGGAACAAGGCTCCAAAGTGACGAAGATTTCTGCGCCTTCAACGGATTCAGAAGCGTTTTCTATGGCGTTCACCTCTGCATGGGGTTCCCCATAATTGGCGTGATAGCCTTCACCAATGACCCTGCCATCTTTGACGATCACCGCTCCTACCATTGGATTAGGACTGGTCCTTCCCGCTCCGAGTTTAGCCAGTTCAAGCGCACGCTGCATGTGCATTGTGTGGTAGGCGTTCATTAGTGGTCCCTCCTCTTCTGATGGAGGGAAATTGATGTCAGTCACCAATTTCCTTCCTTTTTTTACAAATAAAAAACCCTGAAGCGTCGTTCTTCAGGGTTTGACAATACAATTTTGATCGAGGGTGCGGGAAAACAGCACCACCTTCAAAAAACCAATCTTCTTCCATCCAGACTTTACTGTCGGTTCTGGAATTGCACCAGATCAACCGCGGGAGCGGCTCGTGGACTGTACCACCGGTCGGGAATTTCACCCTGCCCTGAAGATGTTATGAAATTAACCTAATGATAATATGAATCAGCCGCCATGTCAAACGTTTATCTCAACAGAATTCAATTTCACGAACATTAACGGTATACACATGCATATTGTTCTTGTGAAAATACTTTATAAAATTTTGTAGTACATTCCCCGCCTCATTTGTGAAAGCTTTGGCTTTTTTTCGGGAATTTTCTGAATACGGGTTGACATCTGGTTCGACAGGGTTTACACTGAGAAAAATTATTCAAAGGCATGACCGCTCTTTTTCAAGTCAGCGGGTGCCTCAGTCAATTAAGGAATGGGTGGTTTGAGATGACACTGGTCCAACGTACGCTTAAACTTACAGCCGAATATTTTGGTTACTTTAGCTGGAGCTTTTACTTTTATGGCTTCGGCTTTTTGGCGTACGGCAAATCGGATAGAACCTCAAATTGCTTAAAGATCGGACTTAGGGCTGCGGCCTGATGTACCGGCGAGTGACTTAGACCTGGATTAAACAGGGCGTCTCTTTAAGTAAAGGGGCGCCCTGTTTTTTTATATTCGAAAGGAGGTGGTGGCATGAGCGAGGATGGCTTTTATGGTTATTGGGGCTTAAACGGAACCATCGGCAAAAACAAAAAAACTTATAAAACCTTAGGAGGCCAACATTATGATTATCACGCTCAAAACGACCACCACTCACGAGGAATGCGAACACATTATGGATGTGATCCGGCAGCACGGACTGGAAGTTGAACTCGCCCGGCGCGGCAATGACAGAGAGCTCCGACTCACTGGCGACGTGAACCGCTTGGACTTCTCGGTGATTTCCTTCCACCCCCACGTTCTTGACATCAAGCGCATTAAGTCATCATACAAGCTTGCAAGCAGGGAATTCCACCCGGAGGACACCGTGGTCGAGGTCGGTGGACTTCGCATAGGCGGCGGGGATTTGACCGTCATGGCCGGGCCCTGCTCCATTGAGAGTCGGGAACAGATCGATATCATAGCCGGCGCGGTTCGAGAGGCTGGCGCGACGATCTTGAGAGGCGGCGCATTCAAGCCCCGCACCTCGCCTTACAGCTTCCAGGGACTTGGCGAGCTGGGACTCAAGCTGATGAAGGACGCGGGCGCCGCGAACGGCATGCCAATCATCACGGAGGTCATGTGTACAGAGGACTTTGACCTCGTCGAGTCTTACACGGATATCCTTCAGATTGGCGCCAGGAACATGCAGAACTTCTCCCTCCTGAAGCGGGCTGGGCGTTCGAAGAAGCCGGTGCTGCTCAAGCGCGGCATGTCGTCGACCATTGAAGATCTCCTCATGAGCGCGGAATACATATTGGCGAATGGCAATCCAAATGTGATCTTGTGCGAACGCGGCATTCGGACCTTTGAGCCACACATGCGCAACACGCTGGATCTGTCCGTGGTCACAGCCATCAAGACTCTGAGCCACCTGCCCATCATTGTGGATCCAAGCCACGCCACAGGGCGGCGCGAAATGGTGGGGCCGTTGTCCAAGGCCGCTGTCGCGGTGGGTGCTGATGGTCTCATGATCGAAGTCCATCACGAGCCTGAAAAAGCGCTCTCCGACGGACCTCAGTCGCTCCGGCCGCGGGAGTTCGAACTCCTGATGCACCAGCTTAATCAGATTCATAACCTGTGCAGACTTCAGGATCAGATCTACAGCGATAAGCCAATCGTGGTGGAAGTTAAAGGACTAAACAATAAAAAAGCTGACGATAAGGTGGGGCTCAGACATGCGAACATCGGATAACGAAGAGGTTCCGTTTTTTAATAGCATCAGCATTGTAGGACTTGGGCTGATTGGCGGGTCTATGGCCAAAGCCCTGAGGTTAAAGGGCTTTCAGGGGGTTTTAAATGGCTTTGATCCGGATCCCCAAACACTGGTCCAGGCGAGGCAGTCAGGATTGTTTACGATGGTGGATGCAATACCTCAAACGGACTCGTCGGATGCAGCCTCCGAACTCGTCGTCATCGCAGTCCCACTGGGTAAGGTCAGGGAAGCCATGGTCAGCGCTTTGCCTCTGATCGGCCCCGGCACCGTGGTCATGGACGTGGGCAGCGTCAAAGGCACTGTCCATGAAACGGCAGCGGAAATCTTGACCGGTACAGGCGCTCTCTTCGTGGGCGGCCACCCTATGGCCGGCTCTGAAAAAGGCGGATTCAATGCCGGATCACCCATATTGTTTGAAAACGCTTACTTTTTCCTGACGCCGGATGATCATTTTGAGGGTCTGGTCCGCGGGGTTAAGCCGGTAGATCTGCTGAAGCAGATGATTCTGAAACTGGGCGCCCTTCCCGTCGTGACGGATCCAAAGTCCCATGACGTTCTGACAGCGCGTCTCAGTCATCTGCCACATCTCACTGCTTCTATCCTGGTTGAGGTCTTCGCGGCCTCCCTGCCGACGGATCAACTGAAGTTCGCCGGCGGCGGCTTCAGGGATTCCACCCGGATAGCCATGGGCGACCCGGCGCTGTGGCGGGACATCTTCGTCCACAACCGTTCGGAAGTCATTTCGAGTATTGATACTTTGGTAGACGGTTTGATGCGGTTCAGGAAGAACCTGCAGGACGTCGAGGACCAAGCCATTGTCGAGACGCTGGGCGAGGCCCAGCGCCTTCGCTCAGGACTCATCACGATCCGCCCGAGCGAAGAGGTGTCTCTTTATCCTCTCCGACTCGAGCTCGAAGACCGGCCGGGGATCCTGGCAGAAGTCACCAAACTTCTTGCAGACCACCAGCTCGACATTAAGGACCTCGCCCTCGATCACTCCAGAGAGAATCAGCGCGGCGCCTTCACCCTCAGCTTTGCCTCAAATGCCGACCGCCTGACGGCTGCGTCGCTGCTTAAAGCTTCGGGGATTGGGATCGGGGTAGTCGATACAGATTAAGGCGTACGTTTAATATTACAGAATTATTACAAAGCTCTGGCCCCAAAATTAAGTGAGTGTCAGTCCCCAAAGTTGAGTGCGCGAAGGCTAACTGACGTGCACAAACAGAGAGAATACCGAACTGAAGAGAGCTTGCTCTCTGAAGTACGGGATTGTCACTGTTTGTATAGGGCGCAGCCCGTGACCGAAGCGCAGCAATAGGCGACAGCCGCAAAGCGGAGCGAGGTGCACGTATGTAAGCCGAAAGTGACGTTCACCCCCAAACCAACCCCAATCTAAACATCAAAGGAGCCCAACTCATGATCAGACGAATAGAACCGGCAAAACTCAGCGGCACCCTCAGGATCCCGCCATCGAAAAGTCTCAGCCACCGCGCAGTCCTGGCAGCGGCACTGGCAGAGGGAGAAAGCGTCATTGAGAACCTCATCTTCTCCGAGGACATCATCGCCACCACAGAAGCGGTCAGAGCTCTGGGCGTCGAAGCGATCCAGGAGGGCGACAAGCTCACCATCCGCAGAAGCGGTACGCTGAAAGCGCCAACCGAGCCCCTCCACTGCAACGAATCCGGTTCAACCCTCCGCTTCCTGATCCCATTCGCGGGCCTCTTCGACGCCCCAGTGGTCTTCACCGGCGAAGGCAAGCTGACCACCCGGCCTCTCGATCCTTACTTCGACCTCTTCGACCGCCAAGGCATAAAATACGACTACCCAGGACAGCTGCCGCTGACCGTCCACGGCAAACTCAACGCCGGCACCTTCGAAATGCCGGGACACATCAGCTCCCAGTTCGTCACAGGCCTCCTGTACGTCCTCCCGCTCCTGGACGGCGACTCTGAAATCATCCTGACCTCGCCCCTGGAGTCCAGAGACTACGTGACCCTCACCCTCCAGATCCTCAAAATATTCGGGATCCAAGTCGAGACCGTCACACCGGAGCACTATAAAATCAAAGGCAACCAAGCCTTTAAACCCGCCAACTACCGCGTGGAAGGCGACTACTCCCAGGCGGCCTTCTGGATCGCCGGCGGCCTCATGGGCGACGGCCTCATCCTCAAAGATCTCTCCGAGCACTCCGAGCAGGGCGACCAGCGCATCCTCCAAATCGTCCGGGACATGGGCGGCAACATAGAATGGAAAGACGGCGACCTGATCGTCCACCCTTCCAAGACCCATGGCGCTGTCATCGACGCTTCCCAGTGCCCTGACTTGGTCCCAATCTGCGCCACCCTGGCCGCGGTCAGTGAGGGTCAGACCCACGTCATCAATGCTGCCCGCGTCCGCCTCAAAGAGTCCGACCGACTCCTGGCCATCCGCACTGAGCTCAATAAGCTCGGCGCCAACGTCACCGAAGAGCCCGAAGGCCTCATCATCGAAGGCGTGGAAGGCTTCACAGGCGGCCAGACGGAAGGCTGGAACGACCACCGCATCGTCATGAGCCTCGCCATAGCCTCCGCCAAAGCCAGCGACACCATCGAGATCGAAGGCAGCGGCGCCGTCAAAAAATCCTACCCGCACTTCTTCGAAGATTTCGCCGGAATCGGCGGCAAAGTCTCAAAGGCCTAATCTAAACCAAAATCAAAAAACCAAAAGACATTTTCTCTGCCGATGGTCACACAACGACCACCCAGCCCCACAAACTTAAGACTCGAAGGGAGCCATTTCCATGCACTTATTAGACAACTACCGAAATGAAATCGATCAGCTCGACGACAAACTGGTCGAGCTCCTGGAACGCCGAATGACCATCGTCGAAGAAATTGGAAATATCAAAAAAGAAATTGGCATGCGCGTCTACGACCCGGAGCGGGAGAAAAAGCTCCTCGCCCGACTCTCCTCACAAATCAAGCACCCGGACCACCAGACGCGCATCCTCAGCATCATGAAAACCATCCTGGCCTCAAGCCGTGCCCTCCAGGACAGCCATCTCGAGGACGTCCTGCCGCAGCACTTCCCACACGGTGAACACCGCACCGCCGGCTACGCCGGCATCCCGGGGTCCTACGGCGAAACGGCCACCCTCAAATACTTTGGTCACAACAAGGACTACCGTGCCTACGCTACCTTCCACGAGGTTTGTGATGCCGTCCTCTCTGGTGAACTCGACTATGGCGTCCTGCCGGCGGAGAATTCCACCACTGGGGCCATCAACGAGGTCTATGATCTTATTAGAGAAAAAGACCTCTTCATCACAGGAGAAGTCCTTGTCCCAATTGTTCACCACCTGATTGGTCATAAAGGCGTTAAGATGGAAGATATCCGCGAGGTTCGCTCTCACACCCAGGGCCTCGAGCAGTGCACCCTGTTCCTCAACACCCTCAATATCAAGCAGGTGCCTATGAAGAATACTGCCGTCAGCGTCCAGTATGTGGCTCAGCAGGACGACGTCAGTATAGCAGCCATAGGCAGTGAACGGGCCGCCCAGCTCTACGGCCTTGAAATTATTGGTAAGGCCATCCAAAACAGCGCCGTCAACACCACGCGCTTTGTGATCCTCACCAAAACCCCAGAAACCAGCCCTGAAGCAGACAGCACCTCAATGGTCCTCACCACCCGCCATGAAGCCGGCTCCCTCTATGAAATCCTGGGATACTTCGCCCAAGAGAAGATCAATCTCTTCCGTATTGAATCCAGGCCCGTCCCTGACCGTCCTTGGGAATACTTCATCTATCTGGACGCCGAGGGCCGCGCGGATACTGATTCCTTCCTGAATGCCATAGACGCCGCCAGAAAACATTGTCCTTATTTTAGATTCTTAGGTACTTACAAACGCGGCGTCATTTAGCGTAAAAAACCGGGGGTCGATAGGCGCTAGACGCAATAGGCGCTAGACGCAATAGGCGCTAGACGCAATAGGCGCTAGACGCAATAGGCGCAAGACGCTGACACCCAGTTTCACCTACTCAGTAAACCCGAAAGGAGCTGTTACCATGGACCGTCTTCAGGAGCTCAGAAACCAGGTTGACCACTGCGACCGCGCGCTGGCCACCCTGCTCGAAGAACGTCTCAGCATTATTGTCGACATCATGGAAGAAAAAAAATCCCTCGGTATGCCCATTTTTAGCCAGGACCGCGAGCGCGCCATCATACAAAACATAGGTAATTATGTCAACGACCCAACTTTCCGCGAAGAGATCAAGACCATCCAGACCCATGTGCTCCGCAGCTGCAGACGAATCCAGTCCCGCCTCCTCTTCCCTTACCACATTTCGCTAGTGGGCTTTATGGGGAGTGGGAAGTCGACCATCGGCAAAGCGCTTTCTAAAATGCTGGCCATGGATCAGATCGACGTGGACCACGTGATCGAAGCCCGCGCGCGCATGAAAATCAGCGACATCTTCGCCCAGTACGGCGAGCCATACTTCCGAGAGCTGGAATCGAAGACCGTGGAGGAGCTCAGCCAGCACCAAAACGTCATCATCCTGTGCGGCGGCGGCGGGGTCGTGCTGAACAAGGCCAACGTGGACAACCTCAGAAACAACGGCATTGTCATCTGGCTGAAAGCCAGCCCAGAGCAGATTTACAGCCGCATCGCCACCGATGACACCCGGCCGCTCCTCAAGGACAACATGTCCGTGGACAAAATTGGAACCTTGCTGGATCCGCGACTTTCCCTCTATGAATCTGCGGCGGATATTGCTATTATTACAGATAATAAGACCGAAGAAGAGATTTGCATGGAAATTGTCGACCGCCTGATGCAGCTGGAGATCGACCGTCCGCTGCCTCTTCGGGACGTCAGCAGCCTATAACGCTTTGGAGGGAACACTATGACAAAAGCTCCTATAAAGATCAGAAATAAAGTCCTTGGCGGCGGCAGTCCGCTGATTACCATGCCTTTTGTGGGAAAAAACATAGAAGCTCTCTTGGAGGAGTGCCGGACTGCTGTGGCGCACCAGCCTGACCTGGTGGAATGGCGCGCGGATTATTTTGAAGGGATTGAAAACCCCGCCCATGCCCTGAAAGGACTAAATGCATTAGTCGATGGTCTCGGAGACATCCCCCTCCTCTTCACCCTGCGCAGCGCACTTGAAGGCGGCGCGCAGGTCCTGACGAACGAGACGCGGCTTGCGGTCATTGAAGCGGTGGTTGCCAGCGGTCTCGTCTCCCTGGTGGACATCGAAGCCGCCAGTCCTCAGACACTGATCGAGCCCGTGCGAACGCTCACCCGTAATGCGGGTGTTGCATTGATTTTGTCCAGCCATGATTTCAAATCCACACCTGAAGTCGACGACATGGTTGCCCGCCTCGTTGAAGCACAGTCCCTGGGCGCTGACGTGGTAAAGCTGGCGGTTATGCCGCAGTCCCGGGAAGACGTCCTGAACCTCATGCTGGCCTCTGTGCGCTACAACGACCTGCCGGACGCTGCCCATGCCGTCACCATCTCCATGAGCGGCGATGGCCTCATCAGCCGCCTCGCGGCCGGCTTCAGCCACTCCGTCATTACCTTCTGTGCAGGCAAAGGCGTTTCCGCTCCGGGCCAAGTCCCTGCGGACGACATGCGTGGTCCCATGACGCTCTTGGCGCAGCATTTGAAGTAAAAAGAAGAAAAGTGATATTGAAAAGGTAAGTGAAGGCCGGCGCGACGCGCTGGTCTTCACTTTTTTTGGAAGAAACTCGGAGTCAATAGGCGCCAGCCGAATACACCCAGTTTCCGCTTCAATTTATCTCAACATTTTTGTATAATATTTTGTGTCTATAAGTTTAGTGACAGTAAACCCGGGTATTATTTTTATTGTTTGAAATGATATTTAACTAAAAACCGCTATTGAAAACGCCGCCAACAGGCCGGCTCTATTTGGGGGCATGCAGATTGGAAGATAAAATGATTCAGGTCAATCATCTCGTCAAAGTCTTCGGTGAGGACCGCGTCGTAGACGACATCAGCTTTCACGTGGATTCCAGGGAGTTCATGACCATCCTTGGGCCCAGCGGCTGCGGCAAAACCACGACTCTCCGGATGATTGGCGGCTTTGAGACACCAACAGAGGGCGACATCCTGTTTGAGGGCAAATCCATCATTCACGTGCCGCCCTATGAGCGGCCGGTCAACACCATCTTTCAGAGATACGCGCTCTTCACACATCTCAACGTCTTCGAAAACATAGCTTTCGGACTCAGAATCAAAAAACAGGAAGAAAGCGACATCCGCAGGCGCGTGGCACGGATGCTGGAGCTGGTGAACCTGAAAGGTTTTGAGAAACGCTCTGTCAGCTCCCTCAGCGGCGGCCAGCAGCAGCGAATCGCCATCGCCAGGGCCTTGGTCAACGAGCCCAAAGTGCTGCTCCTGGACGAGCCACTGGGCGCACTGGACCTCAAACTCAGAAAAGAAATGCAAATCGAGCTGAAATACATGCAGCAGGACCTGGGCATCACCTTCATCTACGTCACCCACGACCAGGAAGAGGCCCTGACCATGTCCAACCGCATTATCGTCATGAACCACGGACAGATCCAGCAGATCGGCACCCCCCAGGACATCTACAACGAGCCGGCGAACGCTTTCGTGGCGGATTTCATAGGCGAGAGCAATCTGATCCCGGGTGTCATGAAAGAGGACTACTGGGTTGAGTTCGCCGGGCGAACCTTCCCCTGCCTGGATGCCGGTTTTGGAATAAACGAAGCTGTCGACGTCGTCATCCGTCCGGAAGACATAGACTTGGTCGCCCCTGCCGATGGCTTCCTCCAAGGCGTCGTGGACTCCGCCCTCTTCAAGGGTGTCCACTACGAAATGGTGGTCCTGGTGGACGGCCGCGAATGGCTGGTTCACAGTACCGACCTGGCTCCTGAAGACTCGCAAGTGGGTCTTCGGATCACGCCGGACGACATCCACATCATGAAAAAAAGTGCTGTGCCAGTTCACGAAGGTGCACTATTCTATGAAGCTGAGGAGGCGACTGCCAATGCTTAAACGCCTCAGCACCGCCCCTTACCTGCTCTGGAGCCTCATGTTGATCGTGGTTCCACTCATCATGGTCCTGGGCTATAGCCTCTTCAGGACAGGTACCCGTGGTCTCGAATTCTCCCTTGACGGCTTCATCAAATTTACGGATCCCCTTTATCTCAAGGTTCTGGGCCTGTCCGTTTGGATCGCGCTGCAGTCCACCGTCCTCTGCCTGCTCATTGGCTACCCACTCGCCATGATTATGGCGGGTCTGAAACCCAGCGCCCAAAGGACCGCCATGACCATGATCATTCTCCCCATGTGGATGAATTTTCTGCTCAGAACCTACGCCTGGATCCCCATCCTCGGCAGGAACGGTCTGCTGAATGGACTTTTGGCGACCATCGGCATACCGCCCCTGAACCTGCTCTTCAACGAAGGGGCCGTGCTGCTGGGCATGGTCTACAACTTCCTGCCGTTCATGGTCCTCCCTATTTTCACGGTGCTGATCCGCATGGACCGCAGCGTCATTGAGGCGGCCCAGGACCTTGGCGCCAACCGGCTTCACGTCTTCTGGCGGGTGATTCTGCCGCTGTCACTGCCGGGTGTGGTGTCCGGTGTCATGATGGTGTTTATGCCGGCGGTCAGTACTTTTGTCATTTCCGACCTTCTGGGCGGCTCTCAGGTCAACCTGGTGGGCAACCTGATCAAGGACCAGTTCCTCAGCGTTTACGACTGGAACTTCGGCGCTTCCATTTCTGTGGTCCTGATGGCGCTGATCCTGGTTTCCATGTGGATTCTTGGCAAGACGGATAAAAATGGGAGCGGGGTGAGCTTCTTTTGAGCCGATGGCTGCAAAAATCCTACCTCTTCCTCATTTTCGCCTTCCTGTACGCACCTATCGCCGTACTAATCGTGTTTTCCTTCAATGATTCCAAATCCACCTCCAACTGGTCGGGGTTCTCTCTGCGCTGGTACGCGGAATTATTCCAGGATGACAAAATTCTGAGCGCCTTGTACTACACCCTGGCGATCGCTTTGATCTCCTCCCTGATTTCCACAGTGATGGGCACCTTCGCGGCTTTCGGGCTGAGCCAGATGCGGGGACGTTTTAAAGGACTGATCCTTGGGGTCAACAACCTGCCTATCCTCAACCCGGACATTGTAACGGGGATCGCGCTGATGTCGCTCTTTGTGTTCACCGGGACGCGGCTGGGCTTCATGACCATGCTGATGGCCCACATCACCTTCAGTACCCCTTATGTCATTTTGTCGGTGCTGCCTAAGTTTAAGCAGCTCTCCAGCGAGATGCTGGACGCGGCCCTGGATCTGGGGGCGACGCCTTGGTACGCCTTTAGAAAGGTGATCCTGCCGGAAATTATGCCGGGAATCATCACAGGCTTTCTCATGGCGTTCACCTTGTCCATTGATGACTTCGTCATCAGCTTCTTCACCACTGGCGGCGGGGTCAGTAACTTATCCATTGAGATTTACAGCATGGCCCGCCGGGGCATCAAGCCGGAGATCAACGCGCTGTCGACTTTGATGTTTGTGACAGTGCTGCTGCTGCTGTTTGTGATTAATCGGAGATCTGAAAAGGGGGCAGGCGTGGTCCTGCCAAAAGCTGATCCATTGGAGAGGATGTGACTTGAAAGTGAAATTGACAGAAAAAAATGAACGTAAATATGGGGCACCGGTGAAGTTGCGATTTGTCGGGCTTCTGATCATGGTGGCGATACTGCTGGCCATAAGCGGCTGTTCTGCTTCCGCTCCTGAGTCAAAGCTCTATGTCTACAACTGGGGCGACTATATTGACGAAACCGTGCTGGACGAATTTGAAGCGGAATTCAACGTGGAGGTCATTTACGACACCTACGCCACCAACGAGGACCTCTACGTCAAGCTGAAGCAGGGTGGGACGCCATACGATATTGCTATTCCATCGGATTACATGATCGAGAAGATGATCCGCGAAGATTTGGTTGAGCCAATCGATTTGGGGCAAATTCCGAATTTTGCTGCCATAGACGATCGCTTTAAGGATTTGGACTTCGATCCGGGCAATCAATTCTCAGTTCCGTATATGTGGGGGACTGTAGGCATTATTTACAATACCTCCATGATAGATGAGGAAATCGACAGCTGGAACGCCCTTTGGGATCCTAAATACGAAAAGCAAATCCTGATGCTGGACAGCCAGAGGGATTCCATTGCGGTGGCGCTGAAAAAGCTCGGCTACTCCATCAACACCAAGAGCCTGGAGGAACTGGAGGCCGCGAAGGCTGCGCTGATTGAGCAGAAACCGCTGGTCCTGGCCTATGCCGGCGACAATTTGAAGGACATGATGATAGGCGGCGAGGCAGCCATAGCTTTCTGCTGGTCCGGCGACGCGGTCTATATGATCTCAGAGAACGAGGATCTGGCTTATGTTATACCTAAAGAAGGCAGCAACCTCTGGTTTGACAACATTGTCATCCCTAAGGGCGCTCAGAATGTTGAAATGGCCCATAAATTCATTGATTTCCTCAGCCGTCCGGAGATTGGGCAGAGAAACGCGGAGTACATTGGTTATTCTACGCCTAATAAAGAAACCTTAGCCCTTCTGGACCCTGAGATTTCCGGAGACAAAACTGCCTATCCGGATGATGCGGATCTAGCCAATCTCGAAGTCCTGCTGGATTTAGGGGATTTCATTGAGGCTTATAACAGAGTTTGGACAGAGGTTAAGTCGGCGAGGTAAAGGTTTGTGAAGAAGAAATTGAAAAGGTAAGTGAAATGGGTAAACCCGTTTCACTTTTGGTTGAAGAAGAATAGCGGGTGCCAAGGTGAAGATCCCGTGGCACCCGCTATTCTTTTTCTTATTGTGTTTTAACCGTACCTGGCACGATTTTCGGAACGCTGACGTTTAATTTTTTTGACAAGTCTGCTATTGC
>CAYQDM010000002.1:0-178567 GCA_964416305.1 uncultured Acidaminobacter sp.
CGCCCTATACAAATAAAATCAGCACCGCACAGATGAGAGCGTTGCTCTCACCTGACGGTGCCGCTTTTATTTGTGCACGTCTTTAGCCTTCGCGGATAATTGTCGCTCCACCTATCAGCATGTCACCCACATAGAAGGCTACGGCCTGACCTGGGGTGATGGCGCGCTGCGGGGTGTCAAAGACGACTTTAACGCGGTCCTCCCCTGCCGGGCTGAGAGTGGCTGGGGCGGGCGGTGCGGCGTAGCGGATTTTTGCCAGGACGCGCATGGGTTCTGTCAGAGTCTCGAAAGGCATGAAGTTGAGGTCGTTGGCGTATAGGGTGTCTGAGAAGACATCCTCTGCCCCGCCTATGACGACGCGGTTGGTGTCGGTTTCAATCTTGGTGACGTAGCCCGGTTGGCCCAGGGAAAGGCCGAGGCCTTTGCGCTGTCCAATGGTATAGTGGACAATGCCTTTGTGTTTGCCGAGGCTTTTGCCGCCCAGGTCGACGAAGTCGCCGGGTGTGATTTTGTCACCCAGGTGTTCTGTGAGGAACCGGGAGTGGTCATCATCTGGGATGAAGCAGATTTCCTGGGAGTCGGACTTGCCGCCGACGTGGGGGTCGAAGCGGGACGCGATTTCCCGGACTTTTTCCTTGGAGTCGAAGTCGCCCAAGGGCATCAGGATGTGCTGAAGCTGGTCCTGGGTGAGGTTGCAGAGGACGTAGGTCTGGTCTTTGCGCTTCTCTTCGGAGAGGCGGATGACGTAGCGGCCGGTATCTGGGAGCTGCTCGACTTTGGCATAGTGGCCTGTGGCGACGTAGTAGGCGTCGAGTTCGTGGGCTTTTTTGATGAGCGCGTCGAACTTGACATATTTGTTGCACGCGATGCACGGGTTGGGCGTGCGGCCGTCCTGGTATTCGTCAATGAAGTAGTCTATGACTTTTTCTCTGAAGACGGGCTTAAAGTTGATGACGTAAAATGGGATGCCGATCTTGTCGCAGACGCGGCGTGCGTCGTCTATGGAGGACAGGCTGCAGCAGCCCCCCTCTTTTTCGACGTAGTCGGGGTCGTCGTCTTCCCAGAGCTTCATGGTGACGCCTATGACGTCGTAGCCGGCTTCTTTGAGGAGCCAGGCGGTGGCGGTGCTGTCGACGCCACCGCTCATGCCGACGACGACGCGGTTTTTATTTGGCATAACTGTGATCCTCCGTTTTTGGGGGTAAAGGATGTTTGGAGCTTGAGGTAAGGAATAGTTTGATTAGTTGAGAGCGATTATCGCATGCTCTGGCACCGGTTTGAAACCTGTCCGCGTCACCAAAGTGAAAGTTGTCCGCGTCACCAAACTTCAAAAACAAAGATGCAGGTGTATTTGCCTGCATCTTTGGTCAGATTAATGCTCGTGCTCGTCGTCCTCGTGGCCGTGGTCGTGACCATCGTCATCCGGATTGAAGTTGGCGAGTTCCTCGAAAGTCAGGCCATTCTTGTTGGCATAGTCGAGGAGCGCTGCTTTGATGGCTTGCTCGGCGAGGACGGAGCAGTGGATCTTGACCGTCGGGAGGCCGCCGAGGGCCGAGATGACTTCCTGGTTGGTGAGCGTGAGGGCTTCCTTGATGGTGCGGCCCTTGATCAGCTCGGTGGCCACGCTGGATGACGCAATGGCGGACCCGCAGCCGAAGGTCTTGAACTTGACATCGACGATGCGGTTGTCTTCAATTTTGAGATACATGCGCATGATGTCGCCGCATTTCGCGTTGCCGACTTCACCCATACCATCGGCATCAGGAATCTCGCCGACATTTCTAGGATTGGTGAAGTGTTCCATGACTTTTTCGTTATACATTAGCGGGTTCCTCCAGTGGCTTTTTCATATAGTGGTGAATAGCTGCGAAGCCGCTCAACGATTGGCTTCAGCTGCTCAATGACATAGTCGACGTCTTCGTCGGTGGTAAACTCGCCGAGGGACAGACGCAGGCTGCCGTGGGCGATCTCGTGGGTCAGGCCTATAGCCATGAGAACATGGGACGGATCCAGGGAGCCTGAGGTACACGCCGAACCGCTTGAGGCGGCGACGCCCACGAGGTCGAGGCTCAGGAGCAGGGACTCGCCTTCGATGAACTCAAAGCAGAAGTTGACATTACCCGGATGACGCTTGGTGCGATGGCCATTGAGGCGGATGTAAGGGATGGTGGCTTCAATGCCGGCGATCATCTTGTCTCTCAGACGGATCAGGCGGGCGTTGTTTTCTTCAAAACCTTCCGCTGCCAGTTCGACCGCCTTGCCAAAGCCTATGATGCCCGGGACGTTTTCCGTGCCCGGTCTTCTCTTCTTCTCCTGTGCCCCGCCGTCCATGAGGTTCTTGATGCGGACGCTTTTTCGCACGTAGAGGGCGCCGATGCCCTTAGGTCCGTAGAGTTTGTGAGCGGAGAAGCTCATGAGGTCGATGTTTTGCTTGTTGACGTCGAGCTCGATTTTGCCGAGGGCCTGGACGGCGTCGGTGTGGAAGAGGACGCCGTGCTTTTTGGCGATGTGGCCGATCTCTTCAATGGGCTGTATGGTGCCGATCTCGTTGTTGACCGCCATGATGGAAATCAGGGTGGTGTTTGGTCGGATTGCTGCTTCGAGGTCTTTGAGGGAAATGAGACCATCGGCATCCGTCTTGAGATAGGTCACTTCGAAGCCTTCCTTTTCCAGCATCTCGCAGACGTGGAGGACGGCGTGGTGTTCAATGGTGGTGGTGATGATGTGGTTGCCCTTGGCCTTGTTCGCGTAGGCGACGCCGCGGATGGCCCAGTTGTCGGACTCGGTGCCGCCGGCGGTGAAGTAGAGCTCGTCGGCGTGGGCGCCTATGAAGTCGGCGATCGTCTGGCGGGCGCTCATGACGCCTTTGCGGGCTTCGCGGCCGAAGGCGTGGACGCTGGAGGCGTTGCCGTAAATTTCGGTGAAGTATGGGAGCATGGCCTGGACGACTTCTGGTTTGACGGGTGTGGTGGCGGAATGGTCCATGTAGACGCTTCTCATTGGGCAGGACTCCTTCAGGATAATAGTCTTATCGATTTTTCGGTGCCTCTGGTGTGCTTTAAAGATTTATTTTTGCCGATGGTCAGATGCCTGCGCATTGACCCTTCTATGAATTATTTGTTGCAGAAAAATTGTGTGTCGATGGGGCCGGCGTGCATGCGCTTGTGGTCGAGAACCATGTCCTTGAGGGTAATGGTCGTGACGACTTGAAGCAGGCTGTCGCGCATTTTCTCGTAGATCATGTGAGTGACGCAGTAGTCGGCCTGTTCGCAGGCGTCGTCACCCAGGAGCCGGACGCATTCTGTGGGGCCGAGGGGGCCTTCGAGGACGGTCAGGATGTCGGCGACGCTGATCTGGTCAGCGGGCTTGTTGAGGAGATAGCCGCCCTGTGCGCCGCGGACGCTCTTGACGAGGTCAGCTTTTTTCAGTGGCGCGATGAGCTGCTCCAGGTAGTTGACGCTGATCCCCTGCCGCTCCGCGATGGAAGTCAGGGAGATCGGGACGTCGCCGTCATTCAGTGCCAGGTCGAACATGGCTTTGAGGCCGTAGCGGCCGCGGGTGGAGAGTTTCATTTTTGTCACCTCATAGGGTTGTGGTGGTACTGGTTGGAGAAAGTGATTTAGGTTGTGTACAATGTAATTTAATTGTGATGTTGGTGTCGGGATTTTGTGTAGAAATTTTGTGTTGAGATTCAATCCCGAGTTTATAGGTGGGAATTCAAATCAAGTATAATACGTGGTTAAGGTTGTGTCAAGGCTCGCTGGGTGGAATTACGGCAGAATTCTTGCACTTTTTCACGTACAAAGCCGAGTGGAATGATGGGGAATGTGGTTCAATATTACAGATTCATGACAGTCCCCGTCCCCAAGTTGAAATCCGTCCGCGTCACCAGTTCGAAAGTTGTCCGCGTCACCAAGTGCATATCTGTGTAATGGCAGTGCTTTAGCAAAAATAAAAGGTGCCCTGTGGACACCGCTTTAGAAGTTGTGAGACTGTGTTCTGTATTTTCCAGGCGAGGTTTTATAGGTGCGTCTGAAGGTGTCGTAGAAGACGGATTGGCTGGAAAAGCCGCTGTCGAGGGCGACTTGGAGTATGGGTTTGGTGGTGGTGAGGAGACCATCGGCAGCAAGGGAGAGGCGTTTTTGGGTGATCAGCGCCGATGGAAGGCAGCCGTAACGTGTCTTGAACGCAGACCTGATAGGGTCCTGATGTGCGCCCAGGGCCTTCAGAAGGGCGGTTAGCGACTCCTGATCAAGGAGATGGGTTGTGATGGCGTCATAAATTGCTTCGACATTATCTTTATAAGGTTCATAGGTGAGCAGGTCGGGCCGGCAGCGCTTGCAGGGCCTGTAGCCGGCGCGTCGGGCATCATCGCTTGTGTCAAAGAAGTCGATGTTTTCGATTTTTGGATTTTTGGACTTGCAGGACGGGCGGCAGAAGATGCCGGTGGATTTGACGGCGTAGAAAAAAAGTCCATCGTATGCCGGGTCGGAGTTGAGGACGGCGGCGAGTTTGTCCCGGCGGGTGGAATGCACTTGTTTTCCGGGGTGTTCTTTTTTAACCAAGGCGCTCCCCTTCTTTCATGGCTCTAATGATGGATTTATGGTCGGGGCTGACTTTGTTGGATTCGAGGATTTTTTGGTAGGTCTTTTGGCGGATGAAGACTTCCGGGTCCGCGGTTGTGCTTATCGCGGCTTTGCCTATTGCGGCTGTGCCTATCACCCACCGTTGTTCAAATTGTGTTAAAGTTTTTCGCGGGTCGAAGGCGAAGGCCTGGGAAAGGCCCCAAGCAATGGCCATCTTCCCATAATAGTCTTTATGAGTATGGGTGAAGAAGGCTTCCAGGACAGGGTCGATCCATTCATGGGTTAAATAATGGTTCAGGAGCATGACTGCGCCAAAACGGAATTCAAACTCCTTTTTGGATTTCATACAGAACATGAGAAACGGCCAGGCCTCTTCCCTGTTTTCTCTGACAGATTTGAGTCCGGCGCAGAAGCTGTCGCACCCGGACCAGTTGTCAATTCTGGGAATAAAGGCTTCGAGGTACACGCGGGTCTGGTTTGTGTCGAGACCTATGTGAGACGTGTAGGTCTGACCCCATGTGTCAGTTTTGTGAGACAAGCGGGTCTGACCCCGTGTGCTACTTTTGGACGAGTAGGTCTGACCCCATGTGTCACTTTTGGGCGTGTATGTCTGCGGCTTGCGCCTATCGACCCCACGTGTTTGGTTTGTGACGAGCCCAATGACCATACCCTGCAGCATGGTCTCTTCGAAATAAGTGTCTGTAGGCTTGCTGAGATAGTGTGACCAGTCACCTTTCGCAATGTCGCCCGCGATTTGGCGCAGGATCGGCAGCCTTACGCCAAGGAGGTTGTTCGTTCCCGGCAGCAGCGCGGAGGCGAACTTTTGGTAGCCAGGCTCGGCGAGGGTCTTTAAGAGGTTCTGGAGATCATCGTGGAGGGATATGGATTCTTTGATCATGGATCTGTGTGAGGGCGTCAGCATAGGACCACCAGGAATTTTTTTGTTCAAAATATGGTGGTTATAAGTTTTCGATAAATGCGGATTTCCATAAATAGATGGACGCCACCGAGCCATAGGGCGAATAGGCGGCTTTGCAGGTTTCAAAGAGATCTTTATCGATGGTCTGTACGCCATACAGACTGCACATGCCGCGTCGGATGGCCGCGTCACCATAACTGAGGATATTGAGACGGAGGAAGCCGTGGATGAGGGTGATTTCGGATGACCATCGGCCAATGCCTTTTAAAGCGCTGAGGTGATGGATGGCAGCCTCGTCGTCCATGGTCGTGGCGGCATTTAAGTCAAAGGCCCCGGAAAGTATGGCTGAAGCGGCCTGATGGAGCGCGGCGGCTTTGTTTTGGGTGAGACCGCAGGCGCGCAGGGCTTGCGGGCCGGCGGCATGGACGGATTGGGGGGTGACTGTCTGGAGATGGCCTTTAAGTCGGGCCCAAATGGCGTCGTAAGCTTTCGTGGAGATGAGCTGGCCGGTGATGGCACTGGCGAGAGCGGTGAAGGGATCCGGGGCAACGGGGCGTTCCAGGCGGCCAAATTGAAGGATGGCGCGGCCGAGAGCGGGATCCCGAGCGCTCAGGTGATCCAGGGCGTGGTCCGGATACGGGAGAAAGGTTGGGTTGTCGGGTGGATTGGCATTCGAATTAGCTGGGATCATGGGCAGATTCAGCGGGAAGAGCTTTCTCTATGTGGAGTAAGGCGGTTTTGACGTCGAGGCCGGCAGCGAAGCCGGTGAGTTTGCCATTTGTGCCTATGACGCGGTGGCATGGGGTAATGATGAGGATGGGATTGCGGCCGCAGGCGGTGCCCACTGCCCTGGAAGCGCTGGGGCTGCCTAAGTTTTTTGCGATGTCAGCATAAGATTGGGTGGTTCCGTAGGGAATTTGCCTGAGGGCGGACCAGACTTTCTGCTGGAAGGCAGTGCCGGCTGGGGCGATTGGGAGCTCGAAGGTTTGGCGGGTGCCGCTAAGGTAGGCTTCCAGTTGCTGATGAGCCTCGCTTATTAAAGGTGTTTCTTTGAGGATGGGTGGTGGACTCAGGCGGCTGTTGATTGAGCTTTCGAAGTTAGCGGCGGCGTCACCGATCAGGAGATGGGTTATAGCGTCGCCATTGTCTGCTATAGTGACAGGACCGAGCTGGGTTGTGTAGGTGAAGTAATGGTTATGCTGCATGCGGGATCGCCTCCTGGGAGTGGGATGATAAAGGATTAGTGACTACCTTATTGGATGGAACTAAAATTTTGAAGGATGAAGTGCTTGGTATAATTGTAATATAAATAGTTGAAGATAACTTCCGAAAAACGCGGAAGTAATTTTGAAGTGCGTAAATGAACCGACGGGGTCAGACCTACTCATCAATTTCAGTCTGATGGAAAGCAATAATTTTTTCGATCTGGTTTAAACGAACATAAAAACGATGACCCGGGGATTCGAAGACTGTGAAGTCGCCACTTGGGTAAGAGCGGCGAATGCTGTGGACCCATTCATTCAGGATGTCTTTTGGGATCGTAATGCTGGACTTGGTGAGGATATGGTGGTCGTCGTAGGCTTCTATGAACCATGCGATGTGTTGGGATTCGACGTCCATCGGCATAGTATTCAGCTTTTCGGCGTTGCAGGACTTGCAGGAGGCGACGAGATTAAAGACGTCGTTGGTGCCGCCGGCACTCTTCGGGAGATAGTGGTCAATGCTGAGGGTGCCCATTTTGAGGGGCTTGCCGCAGAAGTAGCAGGCGCCATGTTGACGGTTAAAGAGATAATGGCGGTCGATGGTGACGTATTTTCGCGGGGACATGGCTCACCTGCCTTTCTTTTAAAAAGGTGGATATTACAAAAGGCCGCAGTGGTCTACGGCCTTGATGGTTTTTGAACCTTGAGTTGTGGCGCCAAGTGTTATAGGCGGGTGTTGTCTTCGACGCGGGTAATGACGGGGTTGCCCTCGCGGTCTACCAGGAGGGTTAGGCCGGCGGCGGAACCATCGGAAACAAAAAGGTAATTGACGCCGGTTTCTCTATCAACGATAATCCGGGAAACGCTGATCTTGCCCTGGGAATAGATGGTCTCAAAGCGGTTGTCGCCTTTTTTTCCAAACATGGTTTGCCCCCTGTTCCGGTTGGATAGTTTGACATTGTTGTAGTCTCGAAATCAGTATAGCAAATTTAAGTGGGACCTGTCGAGGGGATTGGGAGGAGTCCGAAGGGACCACTGTTCTATAAATCAGTTTGAAATAGTGTTCCCATAAAATACAATACGGTACCTGACCCTCAGTTGAATTCCGGTCGGTACCGTAAAGTAAATGCAATGCTTCTCAAATTGTACTCAAGTTATTCGCAGATTTCCCTTGCAAGCAAAGCTGCACCAATGGCGCCGGCGAACTGCGCGTCGCAGTGATGATGGACCTCAAGCTTCAGCTTTTCAGAGAGCATGTGCCTGAGGACGTTAGAATTGGAAACGCCACCGGTGAATATGAGTTGATCCTGTACGGAGATCCGGCTGGAGAGGTGTTGAACGCGCTGGGAAATAGAACTTAAAATTCCTGCGGCTATCGCGCCTTTATCCGTTCCCTGGGCCAGCAGCGAGATAATTTCGCTTTCAGCGAACACTGTACACATGGCGTTAATCGTGACAGCCTCATCATGCCGGGCCAGTTGATCGAGTTCATCCACCTCGACTTCCAGTACATGGGCCATGACCTGCAAAAACCGGCCTGTACCCGCAGCGCATTTGTCGTTCATGACGAAGTCCTGGACACGACCATCGGCATCCACAGAGATGACTTTACTATCCTGGCCGCCAATATCTACAATAGTTCTGGCATTTGGATTGAGGTACACGGCACCGCGGGCATGACACGTGATTTCAGTGACTTTTTTATCCGCATAGGGTATGGAGACACGCCCATAACCAGTCGCTACAACACTGGAGACTTCCGCATCCCTTGCGCCTGCCTGCGCTAACAAAGTTGACCTGAGCAAATTGGCGGTCTCTTTGATATTCCAGCCTGTCGGAAGAATCACTTTTTCGAGCCGGTCACCATGGAGAATCGCACCTTTGGCACACACGGATCCAATATCGATACCCATATAAATCATTAGTTGAGTTCCTTTCTGTTGTCTTTATCCTGGCGTGATTAGACTTTCGTCCTTATTATGCGCGAATAATTACAGAGCCTATGACTCGAGTTTAAATCGTTTAAATCTTTTAAATCATATAAATCGTTTAAATCGTTTAAAGCATTTCTATAAAAGCGCCTAGCCGTGTTTTGAGCTGACCTGCATCCGCTGAAGCATAGTCGGTTTCAAGCGCTATATACGGCAGGTTATGTTTTTCCTTGACGTGGCGCTTGACTGAAAAGCCTTCAATATTATAAGTATGGCAAGCTTGCAGCACGACGTCCACCACGCCATCCACCTTGAAGCGGGTAATGAGCTCGCTGAGCTTGTCAAGGCGATCCTGGTTGTTGGACATGACCGAGCACGGGGTGTTCAGATATTTGCGGGCAATGCCGTCGATGGGATCAAGAGTCTCATCAATCATTTCCTCAACTGCTTTGGTGCCGAAGCAGTTTTCATAGGTGACAACGACGCCGCCATTTTCCTCAATTGCGGTGATAATCTTTTCTGTAGCGCCGGCAATTGGGCAACCGGTTATGAGAATTCTTGGAGCGGTTTCAGAGACTTTGCTGCCCTCGGTTCTATAGGTTTCGTAGATTTGTTTTGTCAGCGCCTGCATTTCCGCGATTTGGGCTTCCTTGTCGAACTTGAATTCAGAGCCATAGAGGGCTTTGTGGACATCGAGGCCGCTGACCGGAGGCGGTGTGAGGCTCATCAGGTTGTAGAATTCTTTAAGGGTTTCCCTTTGGCGATTTTTCAATCGAATGGCCTTTTTCAAATCTTCATTGGTGATGGACACATTGAATTCCTTTTCAAGACGCTCTTTGAAGCTTTGAACTTCTTCCCTGAAATAATCCAGGGATCTCTGGGATTTTCCCTCATTTGGCAACTGAAGGATGTGGGTCGGCTTGACTTCTTCGAGGAGCTCATACATTTTCTTCTTCCCGTCGCAGGTGGTTTCACCGACAATCAGGTCAGAGAAGTAGAAGTACGGGCATTTATCCGTGACGGCGAACCCATAGCTGGATTTGACAAGCGGGCAAAGGTTCCGCGGGAGGACCTTTTCGGATTCCGGGATCGTTTCGTCGCTGGTAGCGCAGAGGCCAACAGGCACGGCGCCGGCGGCCATGATGACTTCAACTGGCGTGAAGGTGCAGTAATAGCCAACGAGATTTTTGCCGGCGTCTTTCACCGCTTTGGCGGCGAGGAAGCCTTGTTTTCGAGCATCGGCAAAGCTTTCAAAGATTTCAGGAAGTGTATTTCTTTCTGACATAAGTGTGCCTCCTTGGATGGGGTGAATTATGGTGAAAGTAATTTATTATTCTTGGAGCTATGTAAGCATTTCCGCGCATCATTTTATAAAAAGTGCGGTCCCATCCAGTTTACTAGCTGCGCTAAAAATCGTGAAATAGAAAGTTTGAATTGAGAACGGGGATCAATAAGTATTTATCATACTTGCAGGCGTTTGAGCCATTGATATATTTGATAAGCGCTTAAAAAGATTTTGCCGATGGTCTCCCCTCCACCCTGCTTTCAGCACAAAAAAGCAGGCTCTGAGAGACACCTGCTGAAAGTGATTCATTTCAAATTAAAAGTCCAGACCGCCCTGCCCTCTTCCAAGGTAAGTGTGACAGATGAGGTTAGACCTAGAAGGTTCAGTCCGACCCAAAAATGGGCGGCGCAGATTCCAATGTCTACGTTGGGGTGCTCCCATTTGAGGTGCTTGTAACCAGGGGGCATGGCAATTTTGACGGTGGACTGGTCGTCCGAGACCTCAAAGCGCCAGTGCTGGCTGTTGGCGGCGGAAGGTGCAAGGCGTGCGAGATCCAGGGCGTGGCGCAGGGGCTCATTGAGGGTTGATACGACCATCGGCTGAATAAAAAGTTCCTCAAGGGGTTTGCGCTTGTAGCTGATGAAGGTTTCGGTCATGCGGTCGACGAGTCTGAGTCCGGAGATGTCGTGGTAGCCAAGCGGGGTGACGCAAATGGCGCGGCGGCCTTCGACCTCCTCGCCTTTTGAGAAGTCAAAGCCCATGTTGGAGGTCTTGAGGCAGTCAGGGGATGGCAGATGGGGCGAGAGGCGTTCGAGTTCTGCCAAGTGTTAGTGGCCGTACCAGCAGGTGGAGATGCCGAGGCTGTTGGCGTAAATCAGGATGAGCTCTCCCAGAAAACCGACTTTGCTGAGGGACAAACTATCAGCTGGGGCTATGAAGGCCAGATTGTCCGGCGGTGAGACCATGCTGAAGTAGAGTTTTTTGGTGGGATCTGCTTTGAAGAAGCGGCACTCAATGTCGTGCTCGAACGGTAGGGTTAGTGTCTGTATAAATTGTGAAAGGGCGTCGTGATGTTCCTGGCTGAGGGGCTCAAGTTTGTATTTGCGTACGGAGCGGCGCGTTCTGATGGCGTTTTCCCACGGAACGGATGGATTCAGCATGGAGATTGCCTCCTTGGCAGTGAATGGGTGAATTTTTTGGCGCAGATTACTCGAATTAAGTGCTTGAGTGGATTTCTATGAAATTCATACCCTGATAATGGATGAGTATGCAGATGGTTGGATGGGAGGATTGGTTTTCGTTGGTTGGTTTGATCTGAGCTGCTCGGTCGAGAGGAAGGCTTGCTTGGTGCTCGTTTAATAGTTCTTTAATAACAAATGGAAATTCAAAGTGATATAGTCGAGTTAGACAAACCATTCACAATTTTATGTTTGTTTCTCATCCATTCCAATTGTTGTGTTGAGTTAAAGGATTAGATCGCTAGGAGGCGCTGATCATGCCCGAAGAAATAACAAAGAAAGAAACGACAAATAATAATCGAACAGGTAAAGAAAGTAAACCACTCAGGAGAGTGGTCACGATTCTGGTGATGTTCCTTGTCATTTTGATGTTTGGCGCTGGCTGTGGCCGCGAGACGGAGAATGGTGGGGCTCAGGCGGACAACGGGGGTGACAGCGGGGGTCAGACCCAGTCGGGTGAAGAAAAGGACAACGGGGGTCAGACCTACTCGGACGACGCCCCTTCCTTCACGCCTGACACTTACCCCCGGGTCGACGGCTCCACGGTAACCATCCCGCTTTCCGAAGCGTTGGCGGCTCGCCTGATGGACATGACACCGGAAGAGGTCCGGCCTTATATTTTACATAACAAAACCCACCAGGCATACGTCAACCTTATAGAAAAGAAAGCGGATCTGATCTTCGTCACTTCCCCTTCTGAAGAAGAGCTTGCCTTAGCAGCCTCCTCAGGGGTTGAACTTGAAGTCATACCGGTCGTCAGCGAGGCCTTTGTGTTCCTGGTGAATGCAGATAATCCTATAGTAGGTCTGACCCCGGCTGATCTTCAAAACATCTACACCGGAAAAATTACCAACTGGAGTGAAGTCGGCGGCAAAGACCTCGACATCATCCCCTACCAGCGCCCGGTCAACTCCGGCAGCCAGACGGGTTTTCTTGAAATGGTCATGACAGGTCTGACCCCAGATGGGACAGAACTAAAACCAATGGATCCACCCATGGAACAAATCGTCGCGGAGATGGGGCAGCTGATCGACGCGGTGGCCAGTTTTGAAAATGGCGAAGGCGCTTTAGGATACTCCTACTTTTATTTCGTCATGGACATGTGGGGCGACGAAAACATCAAACTGCTCGAGGTGGATGGCATAGCGCCGACACCAGAAAGTATCACCGCCGGAACCTACCCTTTCACCACCGCCTACTACGCCGTCGTGCGTCGGGATGAGCCAGAGAACAGCCCGGCAAGACAAGTGGTCAGCTGGCTGCTTTCGGATGGGGGTCAGACCCTTGCGGAGGAGACAGGTTATGTTCGGGTTAAATAGAACTTATCAAGGCAACAACCGCTATTTGACCATTATGCTGCTTATAACCCTCCTATTGCTTGTTTCGGGGTGCACTCAAAATGCGAACACGCCTGAAACGCCGTCAGATGATCCACTGTCACCGTCGGCTGAATCCGAAACGCAAACGGCGATTCCGACCGCTAAAATTGACCCCCTCAAGCCCGCCCCACCTCCCGACTTGACTCACCTGATCACGATTCTTAATCCGTCAAACTTCGACACCTTCTATTTAAATCCAATCTCGCTCAGTACCTCTCAGAAGGATGTCCCAGGCACATTATGGCAGAGCACGTTCAAAATCGAAGGTCTGAAAGACGAAAGCATCCAGGATGCCATCAACAATGA
Organism: uncultured Acidaminobacter sp.; assembly: GCA_964416305.1. Taxonomy (GTDB): domain Bacteria; phylum Bacillota; class Clostridia; order Peptostreptococcales; family Acidaminobacteraceae; genus Acidaminobacter. Next base: position 12,847 of record CAYQDM010000002.1, read on the forward strand.
CCTCACCAGCCTCTACGAAGCCATGGAAAAAGCTGATCTTCCGCCCTACCGCGGCATTTACCAGCGCATCCCTCCAGGCACACCGTATACTATGTTCACCCTGAATGCCTCCGCTCCCTTCAATTTTGAAAATCTCCTCTCTGTGGCCATTTATTCGGATAAAACCTATACATTCAACGATCCCACGGGCGAACGGTCAGAATACATAGGCCGCCTCGAGACCCGCAATTACGACCTTCGAACCGGCGACAAAATCCCGCTTCCCGCTCTCTTTGCAAACCCCGAAACCGCTATGCACCGCATCAATGACGAGGTCGCCAAAATGCTGAGCAGCCAGAACTCCGACGAAGAGCCCGGCTTCGAAAATGGTCTTTACTGGGTTCCGAGGCTGACCACGCCCTTCAAAGGCCTTGAGGCCAACCAGAAATATTACCTGCAGACCAATGGCATTGTTCTCGTCTTCGATCACCAGACACCCGACTTCGACACCGGTTTCTACCCCGCACAAATCACCCTGCCCTTTAATCTCTTCGAAGGCGAGATAGCCATTAGACAGCGTTTTGCCGATGGTTCCGAAACCAACCCCTACCTCAATACCGGCGCCAGAGACCAGCAATTCGTCCAGTCAGACACCGTTTTCAGCCAGCAGCTGATTGCCGGAGAAGAAACTTTCGAAAACACTGACTTCAGAGCATTCCTTCACTACCGCTATCCCAAAGATCTGCCGCTTGCCATTCAAGCCCTTGTTGTGACGACCCTCGAAGAAAGCCGTCAATTCGTGAAATCACTGAAAGCGGATGAAAATCTCGCACCCGGCGAAGAGCCCTACTGTGAAATCGCTCTCGACATCACTGAAGTCGGTCCTTTTTACACCCTCCGCCACTCGGTCTACACTTACAAATTGACAGACGGGGTCAGACCCGCAACAGGATTATCCGCATTCACCATCCGCGAGGACCAACCTCTCGACCTCATGCGAAATCCAGCCTACTTTGCCAGTTATGATTACCATGGTCACCGGATCTCACTCGAAAGCTGTTTCGATGCCAATGTCGATTATAAAGCGCTCATAGCCGCCGTGTACAACAAGCAAGCTTTGCTGTACGGCTACCCCTCCGTTGATAAGTCGCAGCTGGAAAACGTCATATTTTCAATTGGTCACACTGGCTTTGAGTGCTTCTTTCCCGACCTTGGAGATTATGGCTATATGGGCATGGAGTACAAGGATTTGGGCAGCGAAAATTTGACGATCTTCAATGAGTGACAATTTCTCCATTCTTTCAAAAAGAAAAGTAAGGCCATTGGCTGCACCTTGAAGTCGGGAACCGACCTCAAGATTGATGCCAACGGCCTTACTTTTACCTTTTTATACCTTTAAATTCCATTTTAATATCGATGTAATCAATACCGTCTTGTATTGCGCTGGCCTCGTCGAACCAAATTAACCCCTGAAGCCACGTAAAGTCCAAAGAGAACCAAGACCCCGACGCCAATCATTGCAGCATACTGTATCATAGGATATTGTCCCGTCCAGTAGTCCCTGTGCTGGAGGTAAATTCCAACAAAGGCCCAAACCACAACTAAAGCATACGCGTAGTCGCGATTCCTGTACAAGGACAAAAGTCCAAGAAGCACTGCGACAGCCATGACTGCGACCGTCCAAACCTCCGGTGCCAAGCCAAAGGCATCCCACTCAATACTGACAAAGAATGCAGCGAAGTTCGCAATCGTTGCGACACTGACCCAGCCTAAATAGATCGAAAAAGGAAGATCCACAATGAAGGTCTGCAGCCCCGATCGTTCCCGGCGTGAATCCCTGAGTTTGAGGTAAATCCCAATCAAGGAAACCAGAAGTACCAGCATGAAAAGAATCGTCAGCGCCAGTTCCTGGAAATGCCAGAAGTAAATCCAGGCCATATTCGCCGCGGAGGCTATGATAAACAGCGCCCCAAGATCTGATGTAACCCGCGAAACGCCGCGCTTCGCCACCGTGGTCCATCCCATCTGGTAGATCACAAAAAATCCTAGCAGCAAATAAATGACGCCCCAAATGGAAAATGTAATAGGTGCCGGGGCGAATAAATTGCGAAATGAGTCCGATGCTTCCCCAGTCGTCAGCCCGTTGAATGGCAGGATGTTGGCGAGTGCATTGACCGCCAGCGTGGCGGCGAAAAACAAGAGGTTCAGATATTTCAGCGGTTGGCGAGATTTTTTGTAAAGTTCCACAGGCACCACTCCCGTTAGTTGTCGTTTTGGTGGATGAAGGGTTCGGGGTGAAGGGTTGGGGGTGAAGGGACCATCGGCTAAAATCCTTAAAGCTTTAAGCCTCTTCTGAGTTCGGGGATTCTTCCTTGAATTGATCAAAATTCTCGACAAATTCTTTGAAACGGGCCATTTCGTAATCTGTGCGTTTCATGAAGGATTTTTTCATAAGTGGGCCAAGGTATCGCATGAGGCCGCTGAAGACGAACTCGCTTTCTGTGGTCCAGACAGTTTTTTCCTCGACTTCCGAGAACAGGTTCGTGACTCGGTTCCAGAGCTCGTCGGTCTCGTAGACTGCCGTAAAAGCATCTGGCAGACGCATGTCGACCAGAGTTTCGGTCATTTCCAGGGTCTTCTTGCCGGTGTCGAAAACGAGGCGCGTCTTGGCCCCGTGGGTGAAGGGTTCGCCGTCTATAGGCTCGACCGTGGCCAGCCCGCGCTGCCATTTTGGCATGTGTTCGGTCGCCATCATGAGCTCGAGGACCCTGCCTCGGGATCGGTTAATGACAATGGAATGATTATATTTCATATTTGGGCATCCACCTCTCCAATTTTGTTTTTGCCGATGGTCCCCCTCCCGCAAAAAGAAAGCGGCAGAGCGTGCCGCCATAAAATCAAAGCTTGCGGGTTGGGGTCGTCGACGTTTAAAGGTTGTTGACCTTTGTAAACAGTTCAGTCGTCGTATCCTTCGAGAGGATCTTCATTTTCTGCGTCTTCCTCACAACAGCCACATCCGCACAAACCGCAGCTGCTCCAGAGGCTGCGACATTTTTCTCTGAGGCCGCCAAACTGGCCTTTGACATAGCTGCGGCTATGCTTGCCGTCCCAAGGTGTGAGGAGAAATGCAATCACAGCGCCAATAGCCAGCCCAATCAATAGACCTTCCACCAAGCGGATGGCATTCGTTTTTCGTCTGAGTTTTTCCAGTTCTTCATATTTATTTCTTCTTACGACTAACATTCACGTCACTCCTTTATGCCTGTTTTTTGAATAGCGGTTCGCCTTTAATGAATCTGCTGACGGTGTACGCGAACGCCGTCAGTGCGGCAATTTTCAGCAGCACGGCAAAAGCCGGCCCCTGATTGTGGCTGAGGATATTCAGGTTTAAGAGCTGAATGGTGACATCCCTGTATTTGCTTTCGCTTTTGCTGATTTTTATGGGTTTTCTAAACGCGCTCATGTGATCACCTCTTAGGGCATTCATACCCTTTTCTCATTAATAAATAAACATGGAATGAGAAAATCCGAAAAATCATTGTACTGGAAAAAAGGGATAAATGTCTTTGACGCCGGCCGCAGAAAAACTTACTATGGACATAAGGTGGACCACGCGGGGTCAATAGGCCCAAGCCGCAGACCTGCAAAAGTACCCGACGGGGTCAGACCCACTCATGTATGCAGCGGGGTCGACAGGCGTTGATAGGTTTTGATAAGCGTCAGGCGTCAGGCGTCAGCCGCAGCCGCAGCGCAGACCTGCAAAGCACAATCGGCATTTTCCGCCGCACCCAAAATCCCACCTATTCTTTCCACGGAGGTATTCCCCCTTTGAAAACCAACAAGAAATGGATGATCCTGGTCGCCTTTGTGTCGATCTTCGGACTCGCCATATCGACCGGCATACGCGGCATTTTAGTGCCCAATTTCATAGATAATTTTGGCGTAACAGACGGTCAGATTGGCATGCTCTTTACGGCCACGACCTTTTTCAGCGTGTTCGCCATTTACTTTGGCAGCCAGTGGGGCGAACGCTACGGGCTAAAAAAAATTATTCTGATTGCCCAACTCCTGAATGGCGTGCTTTTTCTTGCCGTTTCACAAATTCAAAGCTATACCCTTTTCGTTATTGGCTACAGCCTGATTCAATTTTGCGTCTCCCTGCTCATTATCTCCCTAAACACCATGGCCACAGTGATTCAGGTGCGCTACCCTGCTATTCTGGTCAATCTTGTCCATTTCTTCTTTGGACTGGGTCTGACCATCAGCCAGAGAGCCGGCGGCGAACTGGTGTCCCGCGGTTTTGACTGGGTCGATCTCTTCCAAATGGTCGGCATCCTCTTCTTTGCCACTGCTGCCCTCACCTTTTTTATGAAGGAACCTAACGCAATGACCGGCGCCGCGAGGGTCAGGCTGAGCGCTCTCCCTCACAAAGCTTACCTGGTACTGCTGGCCCTGGGCGTCGGCTTTTACGTCGCGTCCGAGCTTCAGACCGCCAACTGGATTGTCTATTACCTCAAAACCATTTATGATTTTGCCGAAGACAAGGCCGGTGAGATCAGCGCGGTCTTCTTTGGGCTGTTTACCATCGGCCGGCTTCTTGGTGGGATGATCGCAGAGAAGCTGGGGTACGTGCGCAGCGTCGTGGTGTTCACCGCCTGCGCGTCGGTCCTCTATATCAGCGGGATGCTCCTGGGTGAGGCCGGTCTGTACCTGATCGCCGGTTCGGGCTTCTTTTATTCTTTGGTTTTCCCGATGGTCACCATAATCCTGGCCCGCGACTTCGGACAATATCGGGCGACGGCCATTGCGCTGGTGTCGACGGCAGGCAACCTTATGACGTTGATCACAAGTCTGCTGATTGGCGGCGTGACGGATTGGGTGGGAATCGCAACAGGCTACTGGGTGATCCCAATCTCCATTACTTTGTCGGCGCTGTCGTTCATGGTGGCATTCGGCCGACAGAGGAAATTGAGGTAACACGTGGGGTCAATAGGCGAAAGCCGCAGACCCGCATGGGTCGTCAGGTAACACGTGGGGTCAGACCCGCAAAATTCGAGACCCGCAAAATTCGTGAAATAAAAAAAGCCGCTGAGATTGAGAGGGTGCCGGGAGTTGATGACCATCGGCAAACTCTTTAACTCAGCGGCTTAATTCGTTAAAATGACATTCGATTTGATCAGAGCGGCAGACGGATTCTGCCTTCAATGGCCACATAGGTGCGGCCGGAAATTTCAACCGTACCCTCGTCGAGCAGATCGAGAATTAAGCGGCCACCGCGCTTCGATGACTGCACGGCGACGAGGTGCTTCTTATCGAGCTCCCGGGACCAATACAGCGCCAGGACGGTGTGGATCGAGCCGGTAATGGAATCCTCGTCCACGCCAATCCAAGGATTGAAATACCTGGAGGCGAAGTCGTAATCCTCGGGACTGGAGCTCCTGCAGGTGATGCACAGGCCGCCGAGGTCAAAGTCCAGGTCTATGCCGCGCAGCTTGTTGAAATCCGGCTTGATCCGCGACAGCGCCAGCTCGTCATCCACCTCAATGATCAGTTTCTTGAGGTTGCGGCTGTACACAGCCCGCTGATAATTATTGATGCCGAGGTACCAAAGCACCTGCTCGGAGGGGTCCAGCGCCTCGTAATCGTCCACAGGCAGCGTAATAGTAATGTAGTCCCCTGACTTTTTTGTAAAGATTTCGCCGATGATCGTCTTAAACACAATGCAGGGCACATTGACACCCAGCTCCTGCTGAATCACTTTGGCAGCCGCGAGGGTCGCAGACCCTGAGAAATGAACTTCCGTTTCAGGCGTGAACCAGCGCAGCGCATAGAACGCGCACTGATTGCGCATCGCTTCATGTGGCTGATGGATGACAAACGCAGTCTCGGAATGGTTCAGCTCTGAGGCGATCATCTGCATGGTCTCCTCGGGGAGCGCTTCTTCAAGCAAAATGACCCCGGTGGGGCTGCCGGCGAAAGGCGTCTCAGTAAAGGCATCGACGTGAAAATAGTGAAGTTCTTTTAGATCCAATGGAGATCACTCCGTTCAGCGACTTGATCAGTCAAGCTTGATGTGGCAATAGCCGCCGGGATTCTTTTTCAGATAGTCCTGGTGGTACTCTTCCGCTTCGTAAAAATTTTTAAGTGCTTCGAGCTCTGTCCGAATTGGCAGATCGTAGTTTGACCGCACCTTTTCAAAGTAGGCTTCAATGACCGGTCGGTCAGCCTCGTCCACGTAGTAGACACCGGTACGGTACTGATTGCCAATGTCCGGCCCCTGCCTGTCGATCAGCGTCGGGTCAATGACGCTGAACAGCTTGTCGAGCAAGGTGTCCAGGCTGACGACTTCGGGATCATATTTGATTTTGCAAGCCTCTGCAAATCCGGTCGTTCCGGTGCAGACCTTCTTATAGTCAGGATCTTCAGTGATGCCATTCGCATAGCCGACTTCGGTGTCCTCGACGCCGTCGATTCTCGAAAAAAATTCCTCGACGCCCCAGAAGCAGCCGCCGGCAAAGATAATTTCCTTCATTTGAAAATGCCCTCCTCAAAATGGAACATGTGGGGTTATGGGCTTTGGCCTCAAACCCGGAAGAATTACCCACTGGAGTCAATTGGCTCAATGCCGCATCCTCTCATTAACTTGCCGCTGGGGTCAGACCCGCTAGTCCCGCTCAAATCCAGACGCGGCTGCTTCCAGCAGCGCCGGCACGCCCCAGGTGATCATCAGACCGGTTTCCAGGGTGGCTAAGCCATCGACAACGAGCGCCGGCAAACCAAAATAAGTCAGCAGCCAGGTCGTCGTGCCGTATGCCGCCGCGACCGCCAGTATGCCCAGTATCAGCAGAGCCGGCTTTGCAGCAGGTGTGAGCGCCTCCCCTACTTTCGCAGCTGGGTGTGACACCATGTGCCCATGCCCTATGAACGCACCAATCAGGAGGCTTGTCAGCTGTACTGCGCCATGATCCTGAAAGACGAAAATTCCAATGGCGGACAGGGCGAGTGTGGGGATGGGGAACCATCGGCAAAATCTCTTTATTAGAGACGGCCCTGATAAACCCAAAACGCCGCCAATCAGCACGCCGGCCAGCACGTCCTGGGGCCAGTGAACGCCCAGGTAAAGACGGGACACAGAGATCAGAAAAATCAAAGAACTGGCTGTGCCGATGGTCACAGCACGGCCCCGCTTCCCCCTCCGAACGCCCGCGCCTGCCGAGACCAGCGCCAGCCAAAAGGTCGCCGCAGTCTGGGCATGACCGCTTGGGAACGAGGCGCTGCCGGCGGTAAAGGTCCAGAGACCTTCAATAGCGGCGACGACTTCAAAGGGACGGGGTGCGTCCACAAAGTTTTTAATGACGATGTTGAGAAGTACGGAAAACACCACCAACTGCATGAGTTCGAAGGTGTTTTGACGACTTTGAGGTCTTTTGGCGCTTTTGGAATAGACATCCAGACTTGAGCTGAAGCGGTGATCGCAGCCGAGGCGGCCATAGGTTAAAACACCCGAACCGGACCAGTACATCACCGAAAGCACCGCGACGTAAAACAGGTCGTCGCCAAGCATGGTCAGCGCACCCATGATCCAGGTCAGGACAGGATGACGCAGGGACTGGAGCCAAAGCAGAAGCTCGAGCTGCCAGTCGCCGAGGGGCAACCCAGACGCCAGCATGGCCAAACAATTCCCGGTCGCGCCAAACAACAATCCTGAGGCTGCGGTCGAGTCCAAGTTCACTGCATTGACTGCATCCAACAACATAATTTGGTTTCCTTTTCCCTGGGGAAGACCCTAAACGGTAATGGTCCCCTCCATATAAGAGACGACTTTGCCCATGAGTTTGACACGGTCGCCAATGACCTCGACCTGGAGGTTGCCGCCGCGTTTTGAAAGCTGCTTCGCCGTCATGACGCCTTTATTCAGAACCGAGTTCCAATAAGGTGCCAGGGTGCAGTGGGCGGAACCCGTGACCGGATCCTCGTCCTTGCCGGTGACCGGGAAGAAATAGCGCGAAACGAAGTCAACGTCGTGACCAGGCGCAGTGCAGATGACGCCGTGGGTTTGGACTTTCAGGAGCTCCTCGAAATCAGGGTCGAGATCGAGGATTTGGTCTTCGTCGTCGTAAATGACCATGTAGTCCCGTGTCGCGTAGCGATACACGTGCTTGGGCAATTTGCCCAGTGCGAGGACTAATTCGTAGGGCATTTCTGACCTTACAGCCGGTCGCGCCGGCAAATCGATGGCCAGGTGATCACCTTCTTTATAGACTTCGAGAATGCCGCTCTTGGTCTTGAACTTGACGCGGTCGAGCTCCGGCTCGAGTGTGGTAAACACAACGTACGCACTGCTCAGCGTTCCGTGACCGGACAGGTCGAGCTCCTTATTTTCGGTGAACCAGCGTGCTTCATAGTGCCCGTCGCGCTTAACAATAAAAGAAGTCTCCGAGGGGTTGTTCTCCCGAGCAATCTTTTGCATGAGCTCTTCGTCAAGAAACTCCTCCAGCGGGCAGATTGCCGATGGATTACCGGCAAACTGCCGGTCCGTAAACGCGTCGAGATGGTAAAACGGAATTTTCATTGGATTAGCCTCCATAGTATTTCTCCGGTGATTAAGCAGTCAAAATTCAAACGGGTTGAAACTTTCAACATAGACAGGTTGGTAAGACGACATTCAAATGGTTAATCACCGGCGAAACAGCATTCATTTTCGTCTTTAGTGTACACCATTTATGGCTGGACGTGAAGGGATAATGATCCAACGGGGTCAGACCTGCTATGTGATCCAACGGGGTCAATAGGCGCAGCCGCATTCCCGTAGTGCCGTCAAATACGCCAGTCTAGGCGCGGCCTTGATCCTGAATTTGATCGTAGACTTTTCCTGCGTTGTAGGAGCTGCGCACCAGCGGCCCGGAGGACACGTCCTGGAAGCCCATGGCCATGCCCTTTTTCGAAAGCAGCTCGAACACCTCAGGGTGAACGTATTCCTTCACCGGATAATGTTCCGCTGACGGCGGCAGGTATTGGCCGATGGTCACCAGATCCACCTCATGTGCCCTCAGATCCGACAGGAGCTTGAGGACTTCCTCTTCGGTCTCGCCCAGACCCAGCATGAGCCCGGACTTCGTCAAAATGTCCGGCTGCATGGCTTTCGCGCGCTTGAGCAGCTCAAGCGACCTCGTATAAACCGCCTCTGGCCGGATTTCAGGATAAAGACGCTCAATGGTCTCAACATTGTGATTCAAAATATCAGGTCGCTCATTCATGATGACTTCCAGGGCGTCCCAGTTGCCGCGAAGGTCTGGGATCAACACTTCAACTGAAGTGCCCGGTGATGCTTCGCGGATCGCGCGAATGACGTCGACGAAGTGGGAAGAGCCGCCATCGGCTAAATCATCTCTGGTGACGGAGGTGACGACGGCATGCTTGAGTCCAAGTTCCACCACGGCCTGAGCGACGCGTGCCGGCTCCTCGGAATCCAGGCAGAGCGGGGCTTCCTTGGTGACATTGCAGAACCGGCAGCCGCGGGTGCAGTTTGGTCCCATGATCAAAAAGGTCGCCGTCTTGTTGCCGTAGCACTCCATGCGGTTCGGGCAGTTGGCTTCCCTGCACACTGTATGCAGCTGATTCGCCAAGAGCATCTTTTCGACTTCAATGATGTCCCGCATCTCGCCCTTCTTAATTTTCAGCCACTCGGGCTTTCGCATCTTATCATGGGACGCAATATTTTTGGTGTCGTGGCAGCTTGTTTTCAAATTCGTTAAGTCTGGCATACTCTGATGTTCCTTTCTCTAATTAGGGAGTTTTGATCGTCATGGGAGAAACTTGGGGTTGATAGGCGCTAGGCGCTGACACCGAGTTTCTACTTCTTCTTCTGCAGGAAGTGGGCGTCTGTCACCAACTTCCTTTAATCTAAATTGCATCGTCCGCTTCATTCGCCATTCTTTCCTTCTTTTCTATAAGGTGCACCAGGACAATGTTCAGAATCGCGGCGACCGGAATCGACAGAATCATCCCGATCATGCCGCCGAATGATCCACCGAGGGAGATGGCGAGCACGATCCACATTGGCCGAAGTCCTATATAATTGCCCATAATGCGCGGACCGACCAGATTCGCGTCGATCTGCTGGACAACCACGATCAGAATGGCGACCTTCAGCGCGTTCAGCGGATTATAAAGAAGCGTAATGCCAACCGCAGGGATAGCCCCAATAAACGGACCAACATACGGGATCACGTTGGTGAGCCCCAGCAGCAGCCCGAAGATCGCCGCGTACCGAACCCCCAAAACTGTCATGCCAATGAAGGACAGCACGCCCACAATAGTTGCCTGGACGATAAGGCCTGTCATAAACTTCGAGAAGATCTCGTGGATCTTGGCGCCCCAGTCGAAAATGGACTGGGCCTGGGTTTCGTTGAACAGCGCCCGGCTGAGCCTCGCCATGGAAGCCTGCAGACGCTTTTTGTCGATCAGTGTATAGATCGAAACGACGATTCCAATCAAGGTGCTGAACACCGCAGAGGTTATGCTCATCAGGCCTTGGGTCAAGTTCGACAGCAGGATGTTGGCCCACTCCGCGAGGCGTCCGCGAATGGAGACCAGCGCCTCCTGTACGGTTTCGTTCTGGAGGATGCCACTGTCGGAGATCCCCGTGTTCGCCTTGCTGATGAGCTGCGGGACGTCCGCGATGATCTCGGAGGCGTTGTCAATGACCATCGGCACAACCAGCCAGCCGAAACCGGCCAAAATGACCAGGAGTAAAAGATAGAGCACGCCGATGGCCGCTCCACGCCCAAACTTGAAGGTCCGCGTCAGGAAATTGACCACCGGGTCGAGGATGTAAGCGATCACGAGACCGATGATGAATGGGGTCGTGGCGCCGGCAATTTTCGCAATCCAGGCGACAATGGCGTCGAAATGGTTGATCGTAACGAAAGAAACGATTAAACTTAAACTCAAGGCAAGCATTGCACCGAGCCAACGTTTCATGTTCAGCTGCATGTGACACCTCCGGTCGGGCAGCACCACAAGAACATGGCCCGCACGTTAATTTGCACAAGATTAGGACTATTATACACATACTTCAATCGCAGATACAAGTGTGAAAAAAAGGAGACATAATAATGCTGAAAATTTTGTTTGAAGACAAGCATGTCATCGTGGTCGTGAAGCCCCCGGGTATGCCGTGCCAGCCGGATCCGACCAAAGCCCCTTCTCTGCTTGAGGCGGTTCAGGCCCACATGAAGGCGTCCGGAGAGGCCGGCAAGACTGCGAAGCTCGTTCATCGCCTCGACCGTCCGGTGGGCGGCGTCATGGTTTACGCCAAGACCCGGGAGGCGGCAGGCCACTTAAGTGCTCAATTTGCCGATGGTCGCATTAAAAAACGCTACCTCGCCGTGGTACAGGGCCAGCCCATCGATGACAGCGGCCACTTGATCCACCAGCTGAAGACGACTCAAGGCAATGTCGTGGAAGTCGCCCAGGACTCTGAAGGACAGACGGCAGAGCTGAAATATCGTGTCATCGGGCGGACCGACGCTGCGCTGACGGAGGCTGCGTCACCTCTTGCCCTTCTGGATGTGCTGCTGCTCACCGGCCGACGTCATCAGATTCGCGTGCAGCTTTCGGCAAGCGGCTTTCCCATTTTGGGGGATGCCAAATATAATCCTGACTTTGTGAAGGACGGGAACCCTATTGGACTTTGGTCCTATGAAATAAGATTTTATCATCCGGCAAAGCGGACAGCCTTAAGCTTCAGGACGCTCCCGGGTGACTTGAATGACGCGGGCGGCGCCAAATCCTACCCTGCACCGTGGCATTATTTTTCAAGTCAGATTGCGGCACTGGAAGAGAAGCAAAATTGAATTTTAAAGTAATATTTTAGATGCAGGTCAATAGGCGTAGATAGGCGAAAGCCGCAGCGCAGACCTGCATTTTTTATTGATCCGACGGGGTTCCGACGGGGTCAGACCTGCAGTTTTGGGGTTCCGACGGGGTCAGACCTGCAGTTTTAATCGCAGACCTGCAGTTTTTATTGATCCACCGGGGTCAGCAGCTAAGGCCTATTGACCTGCATAACTTTCGCCCGCATTACTCAAATGATACGGATGGGAGCGGATTTCCGCCTCAGCTTCCTGCACAAAGCGGATTTCATATGGGTTGCCCATAAGCTGGGCATAATCCCTGGCGCGGCCTAGATGCTCGTCGACGCTTTCGGGAATATCGGCAATATCCATGAGGCGGGCGAGATGAGCCTCCGCCTTGGCACGGCCCCAGATGCTCTTGGTGAGTTCAAAGATTTCAACGGCGCGCACGACAGACTCCAGGGACTGATCCATCCTGCCCTGCCTGAACTGCGCCAGAGACAGATTGGTGAGAATCAGGGCGAGGCCGTTGGATGGCAAACTGCGTTCGGCTTGTTCCAAAGCGCGGGTCAGGGTGTGGAAGGCCTCATCGTAACGCCCTTCGCCTTCATAGGCCATAGCCAGGTAATTTAAAGTTGCAGCCATGGCGGAATGGGTCCGGGGCTGTTCATCCGTCAGGGGCTCTAAGTACTGAAGGGCCATCATCAGGTAGTTCTGGGCGCTTTCGGTATCTCCGCTCAGTGTGGCATGGAGACCTTTGAGGCGCCAGAAGACGTGAATGAGATCCCCGGTCGGCTCCCCCGGTCCGCCCATGAGGTGGCCGAGTTCGCTGAGGAGCGCATCAAACAGCGCCAGCTTGCCGGTTTGGATCGCGTAGTAGATTTTTTGAAGGAGACAGAGTTCTAGCAAATCTTCGCAGCGGTGGATCTCGAAGTAGCGGATGGCTTTGTCGATGGACTCAAGACCATCGGCATAACGCCCTTCGCGAATCGCCCGGCGGCCGCGCATGTAGAGGACCTGGTGGTCGTAGGTGGCGATGCTCTCATCCCTGGCATCAAGCCGGCTGCGGGCCTCGTCGATGGACTGCATGACCTTGTCCTCCAGGGTCAGACCCCCTTCGAGGTCGTCATTCTGACCGCTGAACACTTCGTGCCAGCGATCGAGGTAGCGGCGGCCGTAGATGACGCGGTAGCGGTATTCGCGGCGCGCGTCCGAGGCCAGGCGGCTGTGGTGGATGACATAAGGCAGGACTGAGACGCCGCCGCGCTGGGCGTAGAGGTGCTCGTAATAGTCCGCGATCTTTTTATGCAGGATCCTGCGGCGGGTGACGGAAATTTGATCGGTGAGGTAATCCTTCAGTTTCTGGTGGGTAAAATGGTAGATCAGGCGCTCGCCATCCACCCATTCCTCGAGTATACCCGCGCCTCTGAGGGCTTCGATCAGGTCCACCAGCTCCACGTCCTCGTAGGCAGCGATGGCCTGGATCGCTTCATAATCCGGGGATTCCATGAACAGCGCGGCGACATCCGCTACGCGCTGGGCGGGCTCGGAGAGACCAATGAGCTTCGAACGCATGAGCTCGTCAAACTTCAGGGTGTCGAGCTTATCAATGGTCCCCTCGTTGATCAGGTCCAGGTACTCCCGCAGGAGCAGTGTGTTGCCCTCGGAAGCCTCGATATAGCGGGACATGGCCGCTTCATCCAGGGTCACAGTCGAATTGCGGAGACCGTTTCGGAGAAACTGCCGGGCCTCGACGGGTGAAAAACGTGCCAGCGGCACCCGGAGCAGCCATTTTTCCTTGCAGCCGCAGGCCGTCATGAAGTCCAGGGCTTTGGATTTGACGTCCCGCGAGGTCATGATGACCATGACGTTTTTCAGGTGCTCGCGAATGAGCTCCAGGAGCAGATTGATCGAGTGGGTCTGACCCCAGTGGAGATCTTCGAAGATCAGAACCACGTTTCGGCGCTGGGAATACCGGCTGACCAGGTCGCTGACCTCCTGCACCATATCCTCGTAGCGGATGCGTTCGTCCCCTTCCAGGCCTTGGGTCGCCATGGCCGGCGCCGCGAAGTCCGCGAAGCCGAAAATGCGGCTGGTGCCGGTCTCGCCAAGTTCCTGAAGCATTTCCCTCAGGATGCCGCGGAAAATCCGGTACGGCAAATCGTGCTCCATGGGGTACGCCGCCGCCCGCATGACTTTGACGGGGAGCTGGTGTGTTTGTTTTGCGGTGGGGTTGGGGCTGGGACCATCGGCTGAATTTTTTTGTTTTTTGTTGCCGATGGTCACCTTATTGTCCTGATCTGCATGATGTTCATAGGTGTGTTCGTAAGGCGGTGCGGCGGCTTTCTCGCTGAGCTCCAGGGCGCTGATGACGCGCTCGACCAGGGCGGTCTTGCCAATGCCTGCTTCACCGGTGATGAGAATGTGGCGGTGGTGGTGATTCTCAAGGAAATTATAGAGTTCTTCTTCGATGGCGGTCAGTTCGTCGTAGCGGCCAAAGAAGTAGGTCTTGGGGCTCGCAGTGACCTGGGCGGTCTGCTTGCCTTTGAGTTCAAGGATTTTTTCGTAGAGACGGGTCGTGTCGCTGTCCGGGACAACCCCAAGCTCGTCCTTCATGGTGCGCATCAGCTTCTGGTAAACCTCGATGGCGTGATTGTACTCCGAGGTGCGCAGGTAAAGGCTCATCAGGGCGCGGATATTATCTTCGTCATAGGCGTCGATGAGGACCATTTTCTCGCGGGCTTTGGCGGCCTCGACATAGTCGTCGTCTTCTTCCAGGCGGATGGCGGTTTTTTTGTGGTGATCGAAAATTCTCTGCTGGACGCTGCGCTGCTGGTCCACAAGCCACTCCTGGAAGAATTCGTCTTCCTTAAAGGAGAAACCGCTCAGGAGGGTCAAGTCCTCCCGGGTGACGGCCTGCACCGGCTCCAACTCCCAGAGGTCGCAGCGCCAGACGGCGTCCTTGTTGAGCTGGACGCTGGAATGGTTGGGCATGGAGAGCAGGTCCTCTGCCACGTGTTTGCGGATCAGGTAGAGGGCATTGCGCAGGCTGCGGCGGGCGTATTCGGTGTCGCTGTCCGGCCAAAACAGGCGGCAGAGGGCGTCCCGGGTGCTGGTCGTCTCCACTGCCATGAAATAAAGAATGGCCTCGGCTTTTTTGAGTGTCATATTGACGGGCTTGCCGCCGGCGTAAACCGAGGGAATCCCGAGGAGCTTCAGTTCTATTGCTGGAACCATGTAAACGCCTCCTGGTTGATTGCTATATGAAACCATTCGAAATGCTTTTTGTGATTTCAGGTGGGAATTGTGAAATTTGATATACAAAATAGCTGTTTAATTCATTATACAACAAAATTGCAGGTGCCTCACGTGATTGTCATATTCCGTAACTTTTTTGCATCTTGTGGGCGTTTCAATGGCTGTGAA
Source organism: uncultured Acidaminobacter sp. (assembly GCA_964416305.1). Lineage (GTDB taxonomy): Bacteria > Bacillota > Clostridia > Peptostreptococcales > Acidaminobacteraceae > Acidaminobacter. The sequence goes on from CAYQDM010000002.1 coordinate 28,110, forward strand.
GTGCTTTGCGGGTCTAAGTGCTTTGCAGGTCTGCGGCTAGCGCCTATTGACCCCGTTTGCTTATTAAAAAACCCTCCGCGCTCGCAGAGGGTTTTGTTATAGATCAAATTGTTTAAGCAGCTTTCTTTACGAAAGTCGTTAGCGGATCGTGCTGAGGGGTCTTTTGAGATCTGAGGTAGACAAACCAGTACGCACCGCCGACACAAACGACGCCGCCAATAATATTGCCAAGTGTGACAGGAAGCAGGTTCCCTACCAGGAAGTTCTTCCAGGTTAAAGTGCTCAGTACCTCTGCCGATAGATGCGACGCCTCAGCCCAAACCGGATTTGCCTTTGCGAGGATCCCGGCAGGAATGTAGTACATGTTCGCAACACTGTGCTCAAAACCAGAGGTGATAAACAGCCAGATTGGGAAGAAAATTGCGAGAATCTTGCCAGTCATGTCTTTTGCGCCATAGGAGAGCCATACTGCCAATGTGACCAACCAGTTGCACATTATTCCGAGGAACAATGCAGAATGGAATGGCAGGTTAACCTTGTACGCTGCAATCTTGATTGTCTGGCCGCCAAGGAGCGCGCCGCCGCTGTTAAGCTGACCGGAATAAACAATCATAAAAGTCACCAGCATAGCGCCAATGAAGTTTCCGGAATAAACCGTTACCCAGTTTTTAAACATTTGACTTGGTGTAATTTTTTTCATCATGACAGCTGCGACCATGAGGGTATTTCCTGTGAAAAGTTCACCACCTGCCAAGATGACCAACATCAAACCCGTTCCGAAGATCGCGCCCGCAAGTGCCTTGCCCATCCCATAAGTCGATGGATCAGAAAACAAATTAAACGCGGCCATATTTGATCCTTGAGACGCAAACGCAATAAATGCGCCAGCGAGGACACCGAGTAACAATTGTGAAATCGGACTAAGCGCTGCTTTTTTCTTTGCCGTTTCTACAGTAGCTTCTGCAATTTCTGCTGGGGTCAGCATTTTCTTCTCGTTCATTCATCTCTCTCCTATAAATGTTATCAATTATATTTTATGATGGCGGATAAATAAATTGGTTTTGTATTGTCTTTATTTTAACAATATCATAGTAACATGACTTTCTAAATTTCACAATAGTTTATTTGAATTATTGTATTAATAAAATTATTATTTGTTTTTGCCTATTTATATTTTATATTTATAAAATTTTCTGAAAATTACCCCTTGCAATCCTTCACAATAAAAATTTCATTTTGCTTAATTGATTCGGGAATTATTCCGACTCTTTCATTATTCCACCAGGCGGAATGCTGCAATATCAACACTTTAACTTCCGCTGTGCGGAACAAAAGTATTTATAAATTCAAATAATTGCAATTTCCTAGAAAGTTGACTCAAAATGAACAGGCAGGGTCGATAGGCTCAAGCCGCGAACCTGCATGGTATCAGACGGGGTCAGACCTGCATGGACTTACGGGGTGGTATCAGACGGGGTCAGACCCGCATTAACTGACGGGGTGAACTGACGGGGTGAACTGACGGGGTCAGACCCGCATTAAATGACGGGGCGAACTGACGGGGTCAGACCTGTTAATGAACAGGCGGGGTCAATAGGCTCAAGCCGCGAACCCGCATAACTCATCCGTGGTTGGTTTCCTACGCTGCATTAATGAATCTGGAAAGTGGATCCTGCTTCGGATCCTTCTTGTTTTTCAGGTAAATAAACCAATAAGCTCCCGCGACGAAAACCGCCCCGCCTACAATATTGCCTAGTGTTACGGGCAACAGATTGCCGAAGAGAAAATTTTGCCAGGTGAGGGTATCGAGAACATCGGCAGAAAGCCCTGATGCAGCTGCCCATGCCGGATTGGATTTTGCCAAAATGCCCGCCGGAACATAATACATATTGGCAATGCTGTGTTCGAAGCCAGAGGTGATAAACAGCCAAATTGGGAAAAAGATAGCCAAGATCTTGCCTGTCATATCCCGCGCGCCGTAGGAAAGCCACACCGCCAGCGTTACCAGCCAGTTGGCCATGATGCCCAGGAAAAAAGCTGAGAGAAACGGTAGATTCACCTTATGGACGGCGATCTTCAAAGTCTGACCCCCAAGGAGCCCTCCCCCGCTGTCAAGTTGCCCTGAAGCCACGATCATAAGGGTGACCAGCATAGCGCCAACAAAATTTCCGGAAAATACTACGATCCAGTTCTTAAGCATAGTCGAAACGCGGACCTTTTTTGATAATACTGCTGCCATCATGAGCGTATTCCCCGTAAAAAGCTCCCCGCCCGCCAGAATGACCAGCATGAGCCCTGTTCCAAAAATAGCACCCGCAAGGACTTTACCAAGACCATAGGTCTCAGCCTCCGACAGCAAATTGAAAGCAGCCATATTCGAGCCTTGGGACGCGAATGCAATAAATGCACCCGCTAGAATGGAGAGTACAAGTTGAACCGGCGTAGTCAGACCCGCTTTTTTCGTCGCAGTGTCGACCGCGGTTTCAGCAATTTCTGCCGGGGTCAGCATCTTCTTTTCATTCATAGTCTTCACTCCTATTTGAGATACCATTAGGTTCAGAGGGATTGTCAATTTGAGAGGTGATCACGCGAGGTGATCATGCGGGGTCAGACCCGCGTTGACATAAGGTTGTATCATGCGGGGTCAGACCCGCGTTGACATAAGGTTGTACAGGCGCGAGCGATAGCCGCAAACCACAGACCTGCAAAGTAAATTAAATATGCCTTCACCTTAAATGATAACACATCTCAATTAGAAGTAAAGTGACTCAAATCACAAAATAAAATATATTTATTTTTGAAATCATTACAGAGACTCAAAATCGAATCCCCTCACTCAATCTTAAGCGGCGTTCAGAAAACCATGCTTCCTCCCTCGAAGCTTAAAAAACCCAGCCCCCCAAAACGTCAGGTGCCCCACAGAGCCTGGAAAATCTATATTGGGCGTACATGGGACCATCGGCTAAAATGGCTTTGTGTACTTGCTCTATATAAATTTTCATGCCATGGAAACATTGACGTTCTGGACGACTGGGCTATGGTCATTATTTCAAAAGAAGTATATGCCGATGGTCATCCGGGCCAGCACACCACCGCCCGGACAACCCTGCTCGACTAAAAAGTAATCTATTTGCTAGCCAACGCCTTCTCGACAGCAGACTGGATCAAGACATCATCCGCCACATAAGGGAGGGCGAGGACGTCCTGGCCGCCGCGAATCTGGTTGTACTCGACAACCGTGCTGATGGAATTCTCATTTCGAGCCCAAGCGCGTCGGGAGACACCGTTCATGACGTCCCACGGAATCGCACGCTGGATGATCGCATCGACGCGGAGGCTGCCGTCGAGGACGAGGCCGAAGCCGCCATTGGTGACCTTGCTGGTGCCAACGCCGCCGCCGTTGTGGAGGGCGATGAGGCTCATGCCGCGTGCTGCGTCGCCCGCGAAGGAGTGCGTCGCCATCTCAGCCATGATGTTGGAACCGTCTTTAATGTTGGAAGTCTCGCGGAATGGGGAGTCGGTGCCGCCGGTGTCGTGGTGGTCGCGGCCGAGCATGACCGGGCCAATCTCCCCGCTTCTGACCATTTCGTTGAACTTGAGGGCAATATTCATGCGGCTGAGGGCGTCCTGATAGAGGATGCGGGCCTTGGTGCCAACGACGAGCTTGTTCTTCATGGCGTCGCGGATCCAGACGTAGTTGTCGCGGTCCTGGAAGCGTCTGTTCGGGTCGATGACGGACATGGCAGCCATATCGGTTTTGATGAGGTCTTCATCAGTGCCGGAGAGGCAGACCCAGCGGAATGGGCCATAGCCGTAGTCGAAGAGGAGCGGGCCAAGGATATCTTCCACGTAGGACGGGAAGACAAAGCCGTCGAGCTCATTCACGCCGTTTTTGCAGATTTCGGTGACGCCGGCATCGTAGACAGCCTTCATGAAGGAGTTTCCGTAGTCAAAGAAGTAGACACCTTTTGCGGTGAGTCGCTTGATGACTTCAAAATGACGTCTCAGGGTCTCGTCGACTTTTTGGTTGAACAGTACCGGGTCTGACCCCAGCAGCGCAGTTCTCTCTTCAAAGGTCATGCCTGCCGGGCAGTAGCCGCCTTCGTAGACCGCGTGGCAGGACGTCTGGTCGGAGAGAAGGTCGATGTGGATATTGTTTTCATCGGCATACTCAAGGAGGTCAACGATATTGCCGTGGAAAGCGATGGCGTGACCGACGCCATCGGCCATATATTTGTAAGCGTTGTCGAAAGCTTCTTTTGGCGTCTTGGCGACGGAGGAAACCCAGCCTTGTGAGAAACGGGTCTCGATGCGGGACCAGTCGACTTCCGCGACGATAGCCGCGCCGTTCGCGATCTCTGCAGCCTTGCCCTGAGCGCCGCTCATGCCGCCGAGGCCTGAGGTGACGAAAAGCTGGCCGGCGAGATCCGCGTCGTCCGCGAGGCCTTTATTTCTGCGGCCTGCGTTGAGGATGGTGCTGTAGGTGCCATGGACGATACCCTGCGGTCCAATGTACATCCAGCCGCCTGCGGTCATCTGGCCATAGTTGGCGACGCCGAGGGACGCAGCGCGAGCAAAGCCTTCAGCCGTGTCGAACTGGCTGATCATAAGGCCGTTGGTGATGATGACGCGCGGCGCTTCCGGAGAGGACTTGAAGAGGCCCCTAGGGTTGCCGGACTCGATGTGGAGGGTCTGATCCTGGGTCATAATTTCGAGGTAGCCTTTGACGAGCCAGTACTGCATCCAGTTTTGGAAGACTTGTCCGCTCTCCCCGTAAGTAACGAGTTCGTAAGGATAAAGGGCAATCGCGAAGTCGAGGTTGTTGTCGATCATGACTTGGAACGCTTTGGCTTCGAGAGTGCGGCCTTTGTATTCGTCGATTGGGCGACCAACGAGGTTGCCCTGCGGTCTGAAGCGGTAAGCGTAGATTCGGCCGTGGGTCAGGAGCTCGTCGAGGAACTCCGGCGCGAGGGTCTCATGCCACTCTTCAGGGACGTAACGGAGCGCGTTTTTGAGCGCGAGGCCAATTTCGTCCTTGGTCAGGGTCATGGCACGTTTTGGCGCGCGGCGGATGCCTTCGACAAATGTTGGGTACGCAGGCAGCTCAGGGAAGATGTCTTTCAGTTTGACTTTCATGGCGCTTTCGATTTGTTGATTGTTAAGCATTCGAATGTCACTCCTTATAGTCTATTGGTCGCGTTTTGGTTTACGGCGATATAAAATTTTGTGAATTAAAGTCCACCAATTTAGAAGTTGAAGACTTTGATCTTGAAGACTTTGATCTTGGAGACTTTGATCTTGGAGACTTTGATCTTGGAGACTTCGAACTTCATCCCAAAGAGCATTTTTTTGCCGATGGTCACATCAAAGTACTTCATGTGTCTCTCTATGACCCGAGTATATAGTCTTAATGTCAAAAAAACGTCTAAGAGATTGACGAATTTGAAGAAAAATTAAAAATTTGTGTCAAAGGACTTTTTGACGGTGGTTTGTTGGTGGTGCCCGACGGGGTCAGACCTGGGTTGACGTAAAGTCGGTGCCCGCCGGGGTCAGACCTGCGAGGTCCAACACACGGGGTCAATAGGCGCTAATAGGCGAAAGTCGCAGCGCAGACCCGCGTTGACATAAGGTTGGACAGACGGAGGCTATAAGTGCCAAACGGCGCAAGCCGCCTCAGACATGCTGTGAAACATCCATAAGATTTTCGCTTCAGACCGCGTTTAACATGACTTCAGGCCCCGCTTGCCGCATGAGAAGTTCAATCTCCGCCTCTGAAGTCCCCTGATCCAACCAAGTCCCCTCATCTTCTTCCTTCAAAATAATGGGCTCCCGATCATGTATTTCCGAAACCGGTGGCGAGCTTTGCCTTGTCAAAATAACATAAGCAAAAAACCGATTCCCATCCGCTGCAGTAAACGGCGCATAAAGTCCCGCAAACGAAACTATTGATTTCTCAGGCCGTTCAATTCGAAACTTTGTCCGGTCCCCTTTTTCACCGTGCCACTCAAAAAAACCCGAAGCCGGTATAATGCAGCGCCGCTTTTTCAGTGCATCTTTAAACGCAGGTTTGACCCCGGCTGTCTCGCTTCGCGCATTGATGACAGGTCGGCTCATATTGGGATAAACAAAGCCCCACTTCATCAAACCTGCGCGAACTTCGTCCTTTGCCTTAATGACAACCGGCGCTTCGTTAGTGGGAAAAACTTCACGAGGCGCCCATACCACCTCAGGGACGTCGTGGATTTTATAGCGCCGCAGTATTTCTTCAAAGGCCTCATCGACAAAATAGCGTCCACACATAACTTCGAACCTCCAACATTACAAATTTGACCGTTCTATTCCGGTTTATGTATACCCTCCACACCGATAAAAAACCCACCGCCTCCGGCAGTGGGTTCCCATTTTACTTTCCTTCTTCCATATATCGGTCCATAACCCTCTCAAACCCCGGCAATCTCTCAAACCTATGTACCGGCCGCCCAATAGCGCCATAGATGACATTCATTTTGACCGCTTTGACCTCCGTCATAAATTCCAGAAATTTTCTCACAGAAACCCGTGTTATGCCGATGGTTTTTGCTATCTCATCCGCGCTGAAATCCTTCTGAGGAAATGTCGCGACCACCTCGATGATTCTCTTAAGCGTCGTCCGATCCAGCCCTTTCGGAAGACCAGCCATTTCGGATACGCCGAAATTTTTTTCGCTTAACAGCTGATCAAGCTCCGACTGACTGACACTATTCTTTTGTCGGAACATCAGCAATTTTTCTTTATAACCGAGCAGCGCCTTTTTTAGCCTTTCAAATTCGAAAGGTTTGATCAGATAGTCCACAGCCCCAAGTCTTAAGGCTTCCCTGATTGATTTCGTATCACTGGCTGCGGTGACCAGGATCACATCCGCACCGAGCCCTTGTGATCTGATCTCAGACAGAAGCTCAAGCCCCTGCATTCCGGGCATATAAATGTCAAGCAAAACCAAATCGACCACCTGGGGCTCCACCTGGGTCTGACCCCGTGTGTCAGGCTGTGAGTTCTCCCCTCGGGTCTGACCCCGCATGATCTCCAGCGCCTCCTGTCCTGACCGGACGCTGCCGATGACGGTGAATCCATCCACACTGCCAACGTAGGCTCGGTTGAGCTCAGCGACCATCGGATCATCTTCGACCAGCAGCACTCTAATCATGACGCTTCACCTCCATATCTACCGGAATCTTAACCGTAATTTTTGCCCCACCTATGTCCGCGCGCCCAATATCCAGGGTACCGCCATACTTTTCGAGGATGCGGGCGATCAGATGCATTCCAAGTCCCCTTTGCTCCCCACGCGTTGAATACCCCTTCTCTAAAATCAGTTCCCGCAAGGCATCATCTATGCCTTCCCCCGAGTCGCAAATAAGCATAGACAAAACATCTTCCTCAACCGCCATGTGAACCGTAATCTTCTTCTCGGATGTCTGCGCCGCTGCACTCACTGTACCTGCTGAACCTGTCGCCCCCACCGCATCCATAGCGTTCTCAATCAGGTTCCCCAGTATGGTCGATATGTCGCTCTCAGAAACCACATTTCCAATCTCCGGCACATAAGTATCCTCGGAAAGCACAAAGACGATCCCCTTCTCCCTGGCACTGCTGAGCTTCGCCATCACAAACCCGGCAAGTACCGGATCCTTAATGCGGCTCATGACATAGCCAACTTCATCCTGCACCTGCAGGCTCACCTCTTTGATGTAATCCGAAACGCGTTCGTACTTCCCCATATGAATCAGCCCCAAAATCACATGCAGCCGGTTCATAAACTCGTGAGTCTGAGATCTCAGCGCATCCGCATAAATCTTGACACCGGTCAACTGCTCCGCAAGCCGGGTCACCTCAGATTTATCCCTAAAAGTGGCCACAGCGCCCACAATTTCGCCCTTCACTGTGACCGGCAGCCGATTGGTGAGAATTCTAACCCCATGCAGCTCCTGCTCCTGGTCATACTCCGGCAGTCCCGTCTCAATGACATAATGCAGATTTGTATTGGGCACGACCTCCTCCACATTCTTGCCAATCACCGCGTCCGTAATCCCCGCGACCGCGAAGAGCCGCGCCGCCTCCTGATTAACCACCGTAATGCGCATCTCCTTGTCCACGCCCAGGATCCCTTCCCGCACCGACTGAACCAGCGCGTTCTTCTCTTCAAAGAGCCTCGCAATTTCCTCCGGTTCGAGGCCAAACAGAATTTTCCTGATTCGCCCTGCCAGCAAAAAAGCCCCTGGTATGCCGATGGTGAACCCAGCCAGCACCCCAATCAACACCATCAACCGGGTGGCATTCAAATTGTGCTCAATAATATTCATTAGTATGCCAACGGAGATGGCGCCGATCTGACGGCCATCAGCATCAAAAACCGGAGTAAAATACCGCATGGACTTTCCCAGCGTCCCCTCAGCAACGGACGAAAACTCCTTTCCGCTGTAAACCGGCGTATCATCCCCGCCCACAAAGCGCTGGCCGATCATTTCAGGATTGGGGTGCGTATACCTGATGCCATTCATGTCGACGACTACTATAAACTCAACGCCGCTGACCTTGCGAATCGTTTCGGCAAACTGTTGAACGTCGGTCTGCAGTCGCCTTCCGCTGAGGGCATCCTTCACAATTATGGATTCCGACATGAAATGCGACACATCTTTGGCTTTTCCTTCAAAATATTCCTGGGTCATTCTGACGACGCGCTGACTCACCAGCCAGTTGGTAACGGCCAGTGAAATCGCCAGCACCAGGCAAACCAGTAGGATAATAAACGTCCCAAGTCGAAGCGGTCTTTTTTTAAAGCTGATCATGGACACACCCTCATTCATGAACCTTTTCTTTACTCTCATTATAACAGAAACGGCGCCAAATCTTGGCGCCGTTTTGCATTTGAGTGACATGCGGGGTCAGACCTACACGGTATATTTGTGACATGCGGGGTCAGACCTAGGGGAGCAAAAGTCAATTTCCACAGATCCCCATGTTCATTTATGAAAATAACTTAAGCAGTGTTGAGGCAAGAATCAGGATGAAAGCGCCACCTATTCTCGATGAAATCTGGCTGAACGGCATGAGCTCCATTCGCTTTGATGCAGAAAGTACAGCAACGTCTCCCGTTCCTCCCATATTAGCCATACATAGACCTGCAGTAATTGAAGATTCTATCGGATAGAAACCAACCAACCTGCCCACCAAACCTGACCCAACTGCAGCGCCAACCACCGTTACGCCAACCAGCAGCAAATATTGAGGCGTCAGAGCCAACAACACTTCGCTCAGATTTGTATATGCAACACCTATGCCTATGAGCAGCACGGTTGTCATCGAAGTCATAACGAAGCCAAACCATTGAAAAGCGCCTTCTTCAAACTTTTCAGGAATTATGCCGATGGCTTTAACCGCCGCAACCGAGATGATCATCCATGCGTAGGAATGGATCTGCGGGAAAAGTTTGCCTAAAATACTTCCCAATACATAAAATCCGAGGGACATCAACAGACCAGAACCCATAATTTTGTAGTCCACCGGAGAACGTTTTTCTTCTTGAAACGTCTCCTGCTCTTTTACCACCATCAATTTTCCATTGCCGGTCAGCGATGGTTTCATTTTGCCCAACTTATCCAAAAGGCCTGCAATCACAATGGATAACGCATTTCCCAGTGCAACCGCCGGAATCATGATCGACAGCATCTCAGCAGGATCCTTAGCCAGCTGCGCACCGAAAATTTTCGCCAGCGGCACCGCACCGGCCCCCATGCCGCCGCCCATGATCGGCACGCCAATATAAAGAATCGCTTCTTTAAAACCGTAGCCGATGATCGCGCCAACCAACCCCACGCCAACGAAGGACACCACGACGCCGCCGATAATTGCAGGAAGGTATCTGGCAGCCGCTCGGATCAGAAGTTTCCGGTTCATCCCCAAAATACTGCCAGTAATGAGAGCGGCTATGTAGAAGTTGAGGAACTCAAAATCGACCATGAAACTCTTTATGAGTGCAGTTTGGTCTTCAGTAAAGATTCCAAACATGACCATGGCTGCTGACCCAAAGATGATGACGATAGGGCCACCACCTAGATAATCCTTTACAATTGGAAGACGGTTCCCAATTTCATTGAGAATCGCACCAACCACCAACATGAGAGCAAACGCGCCGACCATGCCGCCCGGGAGCGCGCCAATCCTGCCGGCAACGAGCACAACCGCAGCAATGACAGCGAATACCGGCAACGAGAGACCGTTAATCAGGTAACTTGATTTAGATATAGTTTGGAGACGATCCTCACGAACTGCATTTTCCATTTTTTTACTCCCCATGCTATGTGTTCCAGTGAGCGATGTGGCTGCGGATCTGAGGCTAAGGCCTATTGACCCGATCTGTTTGAAGTTGTGGGTCTGACCCCGTCTGTTGACGTTGTGGGTCTGACCCCGTCTGTTGACGTTGTAGGTCTGACCCCGTCTGTTGACCCGGGTTGTTATATCCGAGCTATTTTAGACTGAATTGCAGCTTCAGCAACTGCTTTGGCGACGTGTTGACCGACTCTCGGATCAAAAGCATCAGGTATAACATAAGTTTCTTTCAGCTCATTAGCTGTAACAATGTCTGCTATGGCATAGACTGCAGCTACCTTCATTGCCTCGTTTATATCAGACGCTCTGACATCCAGCGCTCCTCTGAAAATTCCCGGAAAAGCCAATACATTGTTAATTTGGTTGGGAAAATCACTTCGTCCAGTGCCGATGATTCTTGCCCCTGCATTTTTAGCAAGGTCTGGCATTATTTCAGGAACCGGATTGGCCATTGCAAAAACAATTGAATCCTTCGACATTGAAGCAACCATTTCTTCTGTGACAACATTTGTGGCAGAAACACCGATAAATACATCTGCTTCTTTCATAGCGTCTGGAAGTTTTCCAGAAATCAGCTTAGGGTTAGTCATTTCTGCGAGCTCTGCTTTTGAAGTATTGCTGTAAGTGTCCGTGTGAACCAGGATGCCTTCACGGTCACAGGCCAAGATGTTGCTGATGCCGAGGTTCAGAAGCATTTGCACAATAGAGGTACCTGCTGCACCGGCGCCATTGACCACGACTTTGATTTGATCTGGGTGTTTATCAACGATTTTCAAAGCGTTGATAAGAGCTGCGCAGACGACGACAGCGGTACCATGCTGATCATCGTGAAACACTGGAATATCAAGATCCTTCTTCAATCTTCTTTCAATTTCAAAACACCTGGGAGCTGAGATATCTTCCAGATTGATGCCGCCAAATCCCGGGGCGATCATTTTGACAACCTGAACTATAGTGTCCGTATCAGTTGAATCCACACAGATCGGGAAAGCGTCGACGTTAGCGAACGCTTTGAATAAAACAGCTTTTCCTTCCATGACAGGTAGAGCGGCTTTTGGTCCAATATCACCAAGTCCCAGCACTGCCGTACCATCTGTAATGACAGCAACGAGATTTCCCTTTGCAGTATACTTATAAACATCCATCGGTTCAGCGTGGATTTTTTTGCATGGTTCAGCCACACCTGGTGTGTATGCAAGGCTCAAGTCATCCCTTGTGCTAACGGACACCTTTGACTTGATTTCAAGTTTCCCAACATAATCTTCGTGTAATTTCAGACTAGAAGCTACGTAATCCAAATTTGACATCCTCCTTTGATAATGTGAGTTGAAGCTTGCATGACATTTTGGTGAATTTAGTGATTGATCTTGTAAATTTCGTATGAAATGAGTTCGAATAAGTTCGAATGAATTCAATTGGTTACGAATGAATTCATTAACGACATCATGCAACAAATTACAGAATTATTAAATAATACGGAAGTTTAGAAATCTTTTAGTAAGTTTTGAAAATGGGTTGGGCGTGTTGTGTGGACAGATGGGGTCAGACCCGCGAGGTGGATGGTGTGGTAAACATACGGGGTCAAACCCGCGTGGGGTTCTGGGATGCAACAGGCGGGGTCAGACCCGCGAAGTTACTCTCATTATCCATTCAACAATTCAGTCTCTTCCGCCAACTTCAAAAAGGAGCTGTTGCCCCCGGCAGCAGCTCCATTCCTTTACTACGACAAAAAACCCACCGCCGCAGGCAGTGGGTTTCCATGTCTTATAAAATTCTCTTATATCTTTTCATTCCCAATCCCAAAACTCATCCCCTCACATTCGCCTTGATTGGCGAGGTTGGGGGTAGGGGGACCATCGGCGGAAATAAGGGCTTTAAAAATTACTCAGCTGGCTTGTACTTGCGCTTCGGACGATCTGAGCTGCCATAGCTCTTGTCGCTGGAACCCGAATGGCGTGCGTCACGGCCTTTGTAGGTTTTTTCACCGCTGCCGCCGCTACGAGGCTTGCGGTCAAAACGATTGTCTCCGCCTCCGCTGCGGCCGCGGGCTTTATCAATGCGGACGCGCTTGCCTTTCAGTTTTGCGTTCTTAAGGATCTCGAAGACCTCATTTGCACGGGCTTCAGGTACTTCGACAAACGAGAAATTCTCGTATATGTCAATATTCCCAACTTGCTCGCCAGTGACAGTGGTTTCCGAAGTAATCCACTTGATGACATCGCGCGGTTCAAGGCTGATGTTTTTTCCGACATTAATGAACAGTCGCACCATACCATTGCCTGCGCCAGTGTCACCAAAGCCGCCGCTGCTGATCTCACAAACATTGCTGGACTCGACCTTGTAGCGCTCGAGCTCCATCTTCATGAGGATCGCCGCTGCTTCCAGAGAGGTCATACCCTCTTCGGACATAGCTTCGAGGATGGCGAAGTATTTCTCGAGGCCACCGGACTCAGCTTCCAGCTTGATTTTATCGACGAGTTCTTTTGCCTTGATCTCCTCAATGTCCGCGATGGACGGGATCTCATGGCGCTGAATCTTTTTCGCAGTGTAGCGCATAACGTCTTTCATCAGCAGGAATTCCTTGCCGCTTACAAACGTGAAGGACATGCCGTCTTTACCTGCGCGGCCTGTCCTGCCGATACGGTGGACATAATACTCTTCATCTTGTGGCACGTCAACGTTGAAAACGCACTCGACACCTGAAATGTCAAGGCCACGCGCTGCGACGTCCGTCGCGATCAGGAGCTCGATCGCCCCCGTACGGAAGCGGTCCATAACCGCGTCACGCTGCTGCTGCTTCATGTCACCATGAATTTTATCGCAGGAGAATCCGCGCGTTTGAAGCTGCGCCGTGACTTCGTCAACTTTTTTCTTGGTGTTGCAGAACGCCAGCGAAAGCTTCGGCTGGTACATGTCCAGGAGTCTCGAGAGCACTTCAACGCGGTCGCGGGAGTGAACTTCGAGGTAGAACTGCTCGACGTTTGTCGAAGTCAGCTCCTTGTGGACGACCTTCACGAGCTCAGGATCTCGCTGATAGCGGTTTGTGATGTCGAGGATCGCTTTTGGCATAGTTGCTGAGAACAGCACCGTCTGACGCTCCGGCGGAACAGTCTTGAGAATTTCTGTAATGTCCTCTACGAAGCCCATGTTGAGCATTTCGTCCGCTTCGTCCAGCACGAGGAACTTGATCTCGTGCAGTTTCAGCGTGCCGCGCTTCAAGTGGTCAATGACCCTGCCTGGCGTACCTATGACAATCTGCGCACCAGATCTCAACACGCGAATTTGTCGGTCGATGGGCTGTCCACCGTAAATTGGCACGGACTTGATGCCGCGGATGTACTTGCCAAGGCGCCCGATCTCCTCTGCCACCTGGATGGCGAGCTCACGGGTCGGGCAAAGCACGAGGGCTTGCGGCTGCTTGTTTCTTGGATCGATCTTCTCAAGAAGCGGGATCCCGAAAGAAGCGGTTTTGCCTGTGCCCGTCTGTGCCTGGCCAATGACGTCTTTACCTTCTAAGATAAATGGGATAGATTGTGCCTGAATTGGTGTCGCTTCCTCGAATCCCATGTCGCTGACAGCTTTGAGAATTGCCTCGGAGCAGTTAAAACTACTAAATTTGATAGGTTCCATTAAATACCTTCCTTTTTTCGAATTGCAAAAATACTATCGCTTGAAGTGATCAGCCATTTGGCCTTAAAGTGTATAATTCCGGGTTTGCAAGACCTCTATGACGTAAACAGTAAGTAATTATTGAATTCAAGCGGCATTTCGGCCAAATTTCATTCTATAGTAAATCGTGCAAGAAAGCAAGCAAAGTTACAAAATGATTTCGTTTTTTCATCATTTTAGTGATTTAAGTGATATTAAAGATTCTGCCGATGGTCATTCCCCCCCACAACCCAATCCCAAATTTTCGCTTGGTGTTAAAGTTGCATTGATTTCTGGGTATATAAATCACGAGGTGATTATAATGGTCTATGTGTTACTTGCAGAGGGATTTGAAGAAATTGAGGCAATCAGTACAATAGATATCCTGAAACGTGGGGGCGTGGAGGTGACTGCCGTATCCATCGGCACACATCTTCTGGTGACCGGCGCGCATCACATCAAGGTCATGGCGGATGCGCTGATTGGGGAAATTGCCATGGATGAGACTGTCGAAGCTGTGATTCTGCCGGGCGGGATGCCGGGAACGACGCACCTGGATGAGTCCCGGGACGTGGATCGACTGCTGCATGAAGCGGTGAAGAAAGAACTGCTGGTCGCGGCTGTATGCGCGGCGCCGCTGGTACTTGGTAAGAGAGGATTTTTGAAGGGCAAGCGCGCGACGTGTTTTCCGGGCTTTGAGGATTATTTGAAGGGCGCGATCTTGTCGGAAAACCGCGTGGAGCATGATGGCAATTTCATCACTTCACGGAGCGCCGGTACCGCAGCCTATTTCGCCTTTGAGATTTTGAAAGTGTTGAAAAACGAGGCGATTGCGGACAAGGTGAAGATGTCGATGATTTATCCGGATTGATAAGAACGGTGGGATAACCTGCCAGTGGAAAGTCAGAATGATGGACTTTCCACTGGCAGGTTTTTCTTCTAAATGGAAATTTCCATTTTGAAAAGTCATATAGGAAGAGATTTGGATTAACTATTTTAGGAGTTTGATTTTTGTGGGTCTGACCCCGTGTGTTCAATAACTTTTGTTATGTCCACCCGGGTCCGACCCCGCGTGTTAAGTACTGAGAAACACAGCGAGGATACTGCCCAAAACAACCAGGACGACATTCAGGCGCATTAGGGAAAGCGCAAGCGCCACAGCTAGACCTACTGCCGCTGATGAAACCGAGGTGGTCGAATACAAAATCTCAGGAAAAATGAGTGCGCCGAGCACGGCGAACGGGACGCATTTCAAGAAATTTTGAAGTCCCAGGCTAAGTTTTCGGCCCCGTAATAGTGTCATCGGGATTAAACGAGGCAGATAAGTGACTAAAGCCATAAGAAGGACTGTAATGAATTGCTGCTGCGGATCTGTCATGTTTATGCCTCCCCTTCCCGGCTGGAGTTGTGTTCGTTTGAACTTTTCTTTTCCAGCAGTTTCGAGCCTGCGCCGGCAGCGAGCAGTGTTGCTGTCAGGATCCTCCACCCGCTGGCGAGACCAGAAAAAAGTGGTAAGTAATAGATCAGGCTGCTGATTGCTATGGAGATGAGGGTGACAGTGACCATCGGCAGATTTCCGTTAAGTCCTGGGACGAGAAGGCCAATAAACATTGCATACAGGGCGATCCCCATGCTCGCGGCCAGTGCTGTCGGGATGGCATCGCCTAAAAGAAGGCCAATCAAGGTGCCGGTGTTCCAGGCGAAATAAGCGATAGTATTCAGGCCAAGCAGCGTCCACGGGTCGAAAACGCGCTGCGGCTGGACGGACGCGACGGCAAAGGACTCGTCCGTGACCCCAAAGGCCAGAACTGCCAGAAAGCGTTTGCCGATAGTCGCGGGCAGTCGCTGTGACAGGGACGAGGACATGATGAAGTGCCTGAAATTCAGGATCAAGGTGGTTGCAACAATTTCGAGGGTCGAGGCGCCTGCAGCCATCATGCCCACACCGACAAACTGACTCGCGCCGGCGTAGAGGATGGATGACAGGGCCACGCCAATGCCGGTTTGAATGCCGGTGGAGGACGCCAAAACGCCAAAAGCAATCCCGATCGGGATATAGCCAATCGCGATCGGGATGCCGAGTTTTGCGCCATTGAGGAAGGTGCGTCGACGGTTCATCGGCTGGCATCCTCGCTTTCGCTTTCTTTTTTCTGCTTGAACCAGACCTTTGATACTGCGGGCTTGCAAAGAATTTCATCTACGCGGATGTCGAAAAAACGGTGGGTGTTGGCGGGCTGCATGATCAGGGCGGCATCTGCGCCGCTGGTGCTGCCGCCGATGGATATGACCCGCTGCTGTGTCGAAATTGCGCCGGCATCTGCGGCCATCATGGCAATTTCGATGGCGACTTTTGTCCCCTCTCCAAATAGTCTCAGCGCGTGGGCGATGAGCTCATCTGTGCCGTAGGTCCCAAACTTGATCCGTGCCGCCCGACCGATGCCGCCCAAACTATGAGCCGCAGTCACTACGATGGCCCCTGCCGCTTCCAGTTCCGCTCTGATTTCAGGTGCCAGCTCGGCGCTGTCCGGAGAATCAAACCCTGCAACGTGGGAGACGACGATGAGATTCTTTATTTGGCGGTTGGTGCTGCTAGGTTCGGAGTCGTGGGTCTCGGCGTTGCGGGTCTGACCCCAGCTGTCAGATTCAACAACAAAATCAAAAACTTTGAGCGCTTTTCGGGCTGTTTCTCCAGAAGTTGAAGCAATTATGACGGTATCTATCTCATTAGCAATGGCAGCTTCCTTAACAATTTTTAAAACTTCTATTGTATTTCTGTATCCCGGTTGTTTAAAGATCATTTTTTACCTCCAACTTATCAAAAATATATTTTAATAATACTTGGCTTTTCTGCGTTGATTCCAGTAGTAAATTTCAATAATGAAAATTAATAAAACTGGTGCTACGATAACAATTAAAAAACCTATCGGTGTTTTTGCATAATCAACAATGTAACCTAACCAAGGCAGTATTAATAAGACGTGATCCCCAAATGGCGATCCGGGTCTGACCCCACCTGTCACTATCAGCGCTCCCGGATAACTGCTTTTCATTAAATTTGGATTAGAATTTTGAAATTCACCAGTATTGGAATAGATTCCATAGTCCGAAATCGTTGCTATTCCACCATCATAATAACTTTTTATAACAACTATGGATAAAATTATCATAAAAATTATAATCAATAAATAAATTAAGCGACCTAGAATTTCGAGAAACTTACTTAACAGACTTTCCCTCATCTCTTCATTAACTTGTTCAATATTGGTAATTTCAGGAATTTCTTTTATAGCCTTGGATTTGTTTTTTATTTCTATGACATTAGGATTATCATTTTTTGTCGTCTCTATATAGCTTGAGGATATATCATCATACTTTTGTTTTTTAAATTCACTTAATATTGGCTCTTGGTCAAAATCAATGCCTTCCATTAATTCTTCAAATCTTAAGGACGCCCAAAAATCAGATTTAATATCTTCAGTATGCAATTTCTCTTCATTGACATTTTCTGATTCATTGGTGCCTGGCTGTAAAAGTTCTAGCGGGATATGTTCTAGCTGGGTATGTTCTAGCGGGGTCAGACCCGTTAAATCTACAACGTCAGATTCTAGATCCGGAGTTATTTCAAGAGTTAAGTCTTCCTCGACAGTTCTTAATTTATCATAAACCGTCGCCTTACTTTCCTCTTGAATACTATTATTCAACGCTGTAGAATCACTACCGATTTTACTGCTATCCTTGTCAAATGATTCTTTTGAATTCAAGATGTCCGAATTGGGGATAAATACATCTTCGTCATCACTATAATCATCAATTTCATGATTGAAATACTTGTCATTCTTAAATTCAGGATGTTCTGACATCAAGGCAAGTATACTTTTTAAGCGTTCTTCAGCACTGACCTTGCTATGCGGACTAGTGGATTTTGATATTAGCTTAATTATTCTGGTGTGAAACTCTGACGGTGTAAAAGGGACGACTAAAAAATCGTCAATTAAATCTAACATTGACTCATTAATCTTAGGCAATTCTGATAGATCGGTTATTAATAAAGTCACTATTTTAGGATCGTGATCTTTTACCTTATTCATAAAAGTCAATATATGTTCCATAGTATAATCTGACGTTTGACAAATTATCATATGTATACCACATTGACGAACAATATCAAGACTCAGCAAATTTGGCGCGCCCGCACTGACATACCCATGGACATGATGCTCAAAAAAATAGGAATTTAGGTCCTCAAGAGTAACAATTTTTTGCCCGATCAGCAAAACCCTCATAAGACCACCATCCCTTCGTTTTATTTATTCTTTTGATCATTTTATTCAATAAGTCTATGGTCTAGAATAACATTTGAATATTAACACTATATTTTACATAAATGATTTTAATCTACAATTCAAATTTACCATTTTTTAAACCTTTGAAATATTTTAACATATTTTTATTTACTTTCAAATATAGAGAGAATGTTAGAATTTCAATTATTTTAAGCAATTAGTCACATGTTATATGTTGTACCTAAAATTGAGGTTATTAATTGGGTGAAAACTATCGGGGTCAGACCCACTCAACCCCACACCGCTCCCCCAAAATAAATAAAAGGAAGAGTCACCCTCGCCCTAAAATCAAGATAAATAACCCCTACCTAACCTTCACCCCAAGGATATCTAGCCTCTTCATAAACAATATCTTATCTACGATAATCGTAACCTTGCCTTCTTTCGTTGGCAATCGCTTCGGCACATAAATCGTCAATCCCTGAATTTCTTCAATTTGGTAGTGCTCAGGCATTTTCGGCGCCTTCAGTTCCAACACGGGAACCGCTATACTGCCGCCACTTCAGCACCCACCTGACTTCGCCAGCATCACCGTCACTTCTTTTGCGCCTTTATCTCGAATATACTGAGCTGCTTCCTCTGTCACTTCTACACCAATTAATCCATCCTTGTTCATTTTAAACATCCCTTCATAAACCATTATTCTGTACCATCTTCGCCATCTCTAATTTGTTCGAGCCAAGCCTCAAACTCCGCTTCGCGCCCCTGCCCGTCCATAACATAGTATTTCTTGCCTTTCAATGCTTCCGGCAAGTACTCCTGTTTAAAATAATGCTGCCGATGGTCATGAGGATACACATATCGCCTTCCACCCAGCACATCATTCTTGTTGGACTCCAGTTTTAATGCTGTCCCATCCTTCAAATAGGCAGGAACCGAACCCGATCTCCCTTGTCTGATATCTTCAATCGCTTCATCAATTCCCAAATACGCGGCATTTGACTTTGGAGCGCAAGCTATATAGGTTGCAGCTTGTGCAAGAGGGATCCTGCCCTCTGGCATACCAATGGTTTCAACAGCTTTCAAAGCACTTGCTGCTACCACAAGCGCCATAGGGTCCGCATTACCAACATCTTCAGCAGCACATATTATTATCCTTCTTGCAATAAAAATTGGATCCTCACCGCCCACAATCATTCGAGCGAGGTAATGCAATACAGCATCAGGATCACTGCCGCGCATGGACTTAATAAACGCAGAAATAATGTCATAGTGAGAATCTCCGGTTTTATCATATAACTGACCGGAATGCTGCATAGATTCGTAGAGTGATTCTACATTAATGACGATTTTTCCATCTGAATCAGGCGCACTCGTCATAGCGGCCAGCTCGATTGCGTTCAAAGCTCGTCGCGCATCTCCAGAAGCAAGTCTTCCCAAGGCTTCACGGGCCTCGTTGTCCAAAATTATATTGAGTACTCCAAGACCGCGCTCCATGTCTGACAGCGCAGAATCGACGATATTCAAAACATCTTCCGGACTCAATGCGTTCAATCTAAAAACATTCGATCGGGAAATAAGCGCACTATTGACCTCATAGTAAGGATTCTCAGTCGTTGCCCCTATCATGATGACAATGCCCTTTTCCACCGAAGGCAACAATGCGTCCTGCTGGGTCTTGTTAAACCTGTGGATCTCATCAATGAATAAAATTGTACGCTTCCCATTCATCGCAAGTCGGTCTTCCGCTCGGCCAATTACTTCCCTGAGTTCCTTTACGCCCGATGTCACCGCATTCATTGACTCAAATACCGCGCCTGTCTGGTTTGCAATCACTCGAGCCAAACTTGTCTTTCCACTTCCAGGCGGGCCATGTAAAATCAGACTCGTCAATTTATCTGTCTCAATCAATCGCCTGAGCAAACGGCCAGAGCCCATGATATGGTGCTGCCCCATAAACTCATCGACAGTCCTGGGCTTCATTCGTTCAGCGAGTGGCGCACTATCCTTTCGGTTCTCATCAAGCATCAAATCAAACAAGTCCATATCATGCTCCTTTTTATCCAACGGGGTCAGACCCGCAAAAAACTAAAAGTTCCACTGAAAATCACTTTTACTCCAATCGCATATACTCTCGCACAAACGTTCTATAAATATTATACCTGATCTGTCCCAATTTGAATATAGCCCACTTATAAAGCACGACATCAAAACGCTTGCAGTAACTGCAGCGTTTCAAAAAACATTTTCTCAAGATTTTTCAAATGGCACTCTTCTCCATCAACACTTGTTTGTTCAAAACTCATATATGACTGAACCTCGTTTTGAAGCGTGTCGTCATCATTATTTGTCGTTACTGATAACAATTTAGAAGTTCTCCTTAAGATACTTTGAACATATGATCGTTTAACTCTCAATCGTCTTGCCAATTCAGCATTAGAGATCAGCTTTAGTTTATGATTCAACAGGATAATGGCTTTTAGGATTTGGATGGTGTCCCCGTGACCATCGGCCCAAACAAGCTTTGAATCCTTTTGGGATACGTCATTACCGCCCACTTCAACATTCGAAATAATCTTCGATTTGTGCACACCAATCAAACCCATTCGCCGGGCCTCGCTCGCCTTGCTCAGCAAATGATCCAGGGCTTTGAACCGCCGATTGACCTTGAGTTTCGAAAGCAGCACCTCCAGCGTCATTGGTTCTTGGACCACATCCGTTTCGTGGTATTCAAAATAAAACGGATCGTTCTTGAACTTCTCAAGATGCTGTAAATAGGCTGCTTTCGCACTCTTTAAGCTATCCTTAAGACTTTTCATCAACGCTAAACTGTCAAACCATACCTGGCCAATCCTGCCAGTGTAAGCATAGTGACTGCTCCACAAATAATTCAGGCTCTTGCTCAAACCTGCTTTAAATGGGTTAAGATGGATATAGGCCATGGTCTTCATAATCGAGTAGAGTGTCAGGCATGGGCTCGCAAAATAACGGCCATCAAACACATGCCCGCTGCGGTCGTATTTCCGATTGTACCGCTGAGTGAAGCTCTGAGAAATTCCCTGCATCACCTTGGACAGCGACGTCTCACACATTTTAATCAACATATGAACGTGATTGTCCATTATGCAAAACGCGTAGAGTTCAAAATCGTATCTCAATCTATAACGCTTTATCGTTTCAAGCAGCATGTTCTTGTCAACGTCGTGCCGCAGTAAAAATTCGCCATTGTTACCTTTGTAAACTACATGATAGACGGTTTCTTGTTGAAGATTTCTCAATTTCCTGGACATATAATCCCTCCATTTTATTCCTATTATTATATTATATGGTGTTTAATTATATGTCAATATATTCCAACGTTTGCATCAATCTCTTTATCCTTGCCGATGGCATGCCGCCCCAAATTCTTTTAATTCAAAATGTGATTTAATTCAACTTGGCAATGCATCCAAATTTCACTTCAAATTTTCGCCAAATAAAAAGGGCCATCTATCGGATGACCCATTGGAAAATCGTTATTCTATTCTTCATTAATGTGAAACAACAATTTAAAACGTCTGATTGATTTTAAATTTTTTCTACATACTTACTCGTCATCAAAGACAACAACGCACCATAGTCTACTCTGAACCCAACAATGTCGCCGACTTTCAATCCCGCCTGCGATTGTGTTACGTCCAGTATCAGGTGGTCACTGCTCGCTCCAATTATCTCAATGTTCGAGTCCACCGGGGTCAGACCTTCAACGCGCACGTCCTGCCTTCCGATGGCAACTATCGCACGTTTCATCCTTCCACGATCCGTAAAAGTTGGAGTGTTTCCAAACGCATCCATACCAATCCGACCAGTCGGTACAGAGTCTTTTTCCTTCAATTCAATTATTTGCGTTTCAAGTAAAAATCCATCATCATAGGTGTTATCAATCTTGTTACCATAGGCGGTTTCCCTTCCTAGTACAATTGCTTCACCAAGTCTCAGGTTTGTAATACCTTTTGGCAATGATTGATTTATTAGTTTGTATAGACTACTGGAATTGCCGCCTGAAATATATTTCAGTTTTATGCCGATTTGTGTTTCAATACGATCAGATAGCTCTACTAAGCGGCCCAGATTGTTGTCGTCTGGTATGACACCTCCGTAGCAGGTTAAATTGACGCCCAATCCGACAAGATCAAGATTTGACATTTTCATAACTTGCTGAACTATATCATTTAAATCCTCGGGCAACACGCCTTCACGTAGGTCCCCAAGATCGACCATAATTATAACTTCATGTTTTTTATTTTTTTCTTTAGCAGCCGATGAAAGCGCTCTCAAAGTTTCTAACTCAGAGTTCAGCGACAAATCAGCAAATTCGACTACTTCATCTATTTCTGAAAGCATTGGTAATCTGAGAAGAATTCTTTTTACATCTGGTGCAATATTTTTTAATTCTTTCAAATTTTCGATTCTCGAATCTGCAAGCATAGTATATCCAACTTCAATCATGGCTCTTGTAATCCCAGGATGTGCACAGTGAACTTTAGTTACCACCATTGGTTCAATGCCGTTTTCGACACAAAGTGTTCGCAAAATTCCTGCGTTATGTTTTATTTTCTCAATATCTATTTTTAGTCTCGGATACATAATATCCCTCCTGCTTTTTCTGCAAGTTGAGTAAGTTATTTCAATCAAGGTCTGACCCTCACTTCGCGACGTAGTGTGATGTTGGCTGAGTGTGTCGCGAAATACAAATATGAGGATGATCACACGGGGTCAGACCCTGATAGAAATCAAAATATATAACTAAATATATCTAAATCAATTTCATGCTTTTCTTCAGAAGCTTCAAGGCAGCTTCTGGATATTCTTTAGATAAAACTCCGAGAGATGCCATTATATAATCATTATCCACCAGAATTTTAGCTTCAGGCGTAGGCAATAGCTTATTGCCTTTATTGCTCCTTGAAACTTCGCGCATTATCTCAACTCTATTGGGCAAACGTGTTAAAGCGCCACCCGTACCAATTATATATTGGATGCTCGTTAAATCTTTGCCTTCAGCCATACGAGTTTTACCTGAGCCACCGAAAAGATCTCTAAAGGCACCTGCATGCCGATGTGAAGATTGAACAACAGCTTCGAGGGTCAATCGTTCAACAAATTTAATTTGTAATGGTGTTTTTGGAATTGGTGGATGTGTCTCTATCAAATGCTCAAGTGTTTCTGAATCAATATTCAAATCTTGCATCAGCTTATCTTTACCTATCAGCTCGACAATATTGAGCATATTAACATAGACTCCTAAGTCACCTTCAACTGTACGCTTCGCAGTTGGTTCTGGATTGATCAAAATCCGGTTAATCTCGTCACTACCCTCAGTCACCGAATGAAGATCCGTTGTAGCTCCCCCGACATCGAAAACAATCAAGTCGCCAAGTTCTTCTTTTAAAAGTTTCGCCGCCTCCATCACTGCTCCAGGCGTCGGAATAATTGGACCGTTAACCAGATCTCTTACATGACTCATTCCTGGCGCGTGAACGATATGCTCCTCGAAAACGTCCTGTATAACCTTTCTGGTTGGTTCTACATTTAAGACATCTATTTTTGGATAAACATTATCTACAATATATAACAACTCAGTTTTCTTACATTCTTCAAATAATTCTTCAACATCGTCATGATTTTGTATATTTCCTGCATAGATTACAGGTACTTTCATATCCAATCCTGCAATCATTTCAGCATTATACAGAGCAGTATCTCTTTCACCGTAATCTACACCACCAGCAACAAGTATAATATTAGGCATGATACTCTCTATATGTTTTAAATCACTTCGTCGAAGCCGACCTGCAGTTACAAGGTGAATATTGGCACCAGCACCAAGAGCCGCTTCTCTGGCAGCTTTTGCTGTCATATCATAGACAAGTCCATGAACAGTCATTTTTAATCCGCCTGCAGCCGAACTAGTTGCAAGTAATTCATTGTATTCAATATTATCAACACTCAAATTCGTGCGTAAATCATCAATTGCATTGCTAAGTCCAATTGTAACGTCTCCATCAAGAACTGTTGTTGCTGCTTGTCCTTGACCGACAAAAGTCGGATCAGTACTTAAATTGGTAAATGCATTTACCACAGTTGTTGTGCTCCCAATTTCAGCAACCAAAACATCAAACTTCATAGTTATCCCGCCTTTATATACTATAGGGTCTATCAGGCTGATTGGCACCATACACTGCCGGAACTGCAGTCGTCGACCCACAAAGAGCAGTCACATAAATTGATTATAACGTGACACTTTAACAAAACATATATTTATTTTTCAAATTTGTATTTACATTATTAACAAAATAAAAAGCGGGGGTCAGACCCACAGCACCATGTCCATACTCCAGAACCGGCTGCCTGGGTCTGACCCCCGCTGTCCTTATTTCAAATCCCTACTTCTGTTTCTCTTCCCTGCACTTCACCAGGAAAGTCGCCAAGTTGACACCTTTCGTACCTCGGCCAAAGCCCTCATCCATGCCATTCTTACGCGCGATTTCCGGAGTAACCTGAGTACCGCCCGCTGCCAGGCAAAGTTTGTCACGGACACCCTTCTCAATCGCATACTCGTGAAGCTTTTTCATGTTCTTGTAATGTACATCATCATGTGAAATGATCGTCGAGGCGAGAATGCCATCAGCATTGAGCTCAATCGCCGCATCCACCAGTTTCTCAACCGGAACAGATGTGCCGAGATACTCAACCTCAATGCCATACTTCTCAATACCGCCGTGCTTGATATCAATGATCTCACGCATCCCGACAGAGTGCTCATCTTCGCCAACAGTTGCAGCGACAAGGAGCATCGGCTTTTCTTCAATAATCGCACGTATCTCCTCATCAGACAGAACCTCTGGCTCAGGCGGAATCTCCAGTTTATCGAGATCCAATTCAAAGCCGACAACACCCTTAACCTGAACGCGGGTACCTTCTGCCGGATGCATTACTTCGAGGTGAATGACCTCAACATCTGTCAGATTCATCTTCTTCGCAAATTCAATCGCTGCAAATTCAGCCTTGCGCTTGGATGTTGGGAGGAAGAGGTCGATGGTGACGACACCATCGGCAAGCCACTGCACTTCAGGCTTGATGACATTGGTGTCATAATACTTAGCCACTTCTTCGATACGCTTATCAACGTTGTCATTCTCGTCCAGCTCATTGATGTAGACAATCTTCGAGCGGTCCTCGAGCGTGCAGCCGTCAATCAGCTTCGAAGGGGCACCCACAAATTCAGCGCCGTACTGCTCGACATTATTGTAGCCGTAATGCGCTGTGACCGGCGCCATGTAGTCCGCTTCGCGCTTGAATACCGCGCCTGCGCCCACGCCGCCATCGATTTTGCGGGCGATCCCATCACCATTGCGCTCCGGATACTTCGCAGAGTCAACGAAGAAGCCCTTCTCGACCGCTTCAAAGTAGCCGCCAACCTCAAGGATTTCCTCCATATAGAGCACTGCGCGCTCTTTCAGCTCACGCGCGGTCTCCCGCAGGACGCCCTCCGACTTCAGCTCGACCATCTCCATGAGTGCATCCATGCCCACAAAAGTCTGCTTCGCCGTGTCGCACGCCTCGATGTTGTAAACATGCCAAGGCACGTTTCTACCTTCGTCCGGCGTGATGGTGGACTGGATGTCCGCGCTGGTGAGCTTGGAAATCATCATGTTAAGGACGTGGGTGACCGTCGCTTCACGGGAAGACGACGTGATGTACTTCGTGTTCATCTGCGCGCGCATTCTGTAACCTTCGAAGAAGTCGCGGAGCGCAACAGCATACGGGAGGTCAAATTTAAGTGCAGGTGCAGGGCTCGCCGATGGTGGCACCGTCGACAAACAGATATTTTCGCGCTTCATTCCGACTTTTTCAGAGTACTTCGAGTTGATGGCGTGCTGTACAATGAGCTCCGGCATGACTTTCCAGGCCTCGCGCGCTGTAGCGTTGGCGTTGTGGGCACCGTCGATTTGCGCCATATCCGCCCATGCCATTAGGGACTTCGACTCTGCAGCGTCAATGAAGGAACGCACCATATTGACGTTTCTGTAGAGGACGTTGTACTGTGGATCCTGGTGAGCGCCGTTAACGCCTTCTTCAGCAAACATAACAGCGACGTCAGGACCTGCAACACCTGAAACGTAAGAATGGTAGTTGATTGGTCTGCCGACTTCTTCCTCAATCATATCGAGCGCTTTTCTGTGAGCTCTGACTTGCTTTCTGGTTATTGGAATACCGCCGATGCCCTGCGGGGAGCCTTCAATCAGCCCGTCAAAATGGGATTGACCAGCGGTCCTGATGACCATGATATGGTCAGCGCCGTGCCATGCAGCCATGCGCATGCGTCGGATGTCGTCCTCGAATCGGCCGGACGCTATTTCGGTGGTGATTGTGTTGAGTGGTTGTGGATCCAGGTTTCCGAAGTACTGGATATCGCATGGAATGCCAATGCCGTTCTTGAGTGGCTCGCTGCAGTCGGCATATTCAAAAGGTCCGAGCTTTAGCCCCGGCGCCGGCTTTCTCCAAGACCAGCCGCGACGTTTAGGCGCATAACTTTCGAGGTCGCTGATAATGGCGCGGATATCGAGTTTATCTGTGGCTTTAATCGTCATTATCTGTTACCTCCTTTGAACATAGTTACAGCGTCATCCCAGAACTTACCTTCGATCAATGCGAGTCCTGCTTCACGAACAGAAAGATTTTTTTCTTTCGCGATTCTGTAAATTACGTTGCCCGTGCCGTGTCCGATCAACCCGCGATCAATGGCACCCTCTACAAGCGGCATAGCTTCAAGGCTTGAAAATCCCATACGAAGCAGGACAGATCTCTCAACAGATGGCGTCGTGTGAGTGCGAGCCAGTTCCAAAAGTGGATCAACCACTTTTTCAGTCAACTGCCAGAAATAATCCTTGAGTTGTTCGTCCGTCATGTTTTTAAGGTGCTCGCGTCTCGACTCGAAGTCGTCTGCTCTTCTTTCAGAACCTTTCATGAGTAACCTCCTAATATTTGTTTTAGTTGGTGTTTTGGGGCCTAAATTATATTGCGGGTCCGACCCCATGTGTCACCCTCGGGCCATGCGGGTCTGCGGCTAGCGCCTATCGACACCATGTGTCACATTCTTATGTCCACGCGGGTCTGACCCCATGTGTCATGTCCACGCGGGTCTGACCCCAAATGTCACTTTTAAAGAATTTCCTTCAGCGCCGCTCGAACAAATGCTTCGTCCGTCTTTGTCTCTACAGCGAGGAACGCAACGTCAGCATCGCTGACTTCTGTAACCTTATTATTGACAACAGCATTCTTGATTAACGATTTCCTAAGCTTTGTCATGTCGAGATCCACAGCCCTAATCATGCCAGGATTCTCAGGAATGACAATGGATTCCCCTGCAACTTCCGTCCTTGGATCCCCAAATACAATCTCAATGCCATTGTTGCGAGCGAACGAAAGCTGCGATGCATGATGCTTGCCCGCACCAGTATATTCAGTCTCCTGAACCACGATAATCTGATCGCGATCCATCTCCTGAGCCAGAGAAAATGCTGCCGCCAGCGCCGTATTCCCCGCCGGTCCACGCTCGAGGCCTTCCACCTGAGCCATCGCCTCTGTGATGTAAAAAACTTCACCCTGATTAACCTGGAGATAGCGATCCATGTATCGCAGCGGTCGCGCCGCAGAACGCGGCACATCCGAACGGTCCGGCCAAGTAGCGAACGGAACGCCAAAGCCCGTATGCCCAGTCGTAAAGGATTTCTTGTTAAACATAGTATCACTCGCCATATGGAGGCCAGCAAGATTAACACTCGCCGCCACAACTTGTGTATTCAGAGCGCCTGCCTTAATCAGGCCGCGAGCCGTACCAGTCAAATTGCCGCCGCCAGCGTTCGTTGCCACGACCACATCCGGGTCCCGGCCAATGCGTTCGCGCATCTGCATGATCAGCTCATAGCCCAGCGTCTCAACGCCCGCAATACCAAATGGTGTATACAAAGAAGCATTAAAGTAGCCAGTCTCTTCCAGCAAACGCAAGAACGTATAAAACAGCTCAGGTCCAACAGAAAGCTGAACCACTTCAGCGCCATGGGCCTCACACTTACGAGCCTTTTCAACGATCTCCGGCTGACCAACGCCTTTGGAATCGTAGCACTCCTGAACCACAATGCACTTCAGCCCCTGCATGGCAGCCTGTGAAGCCACCGCTGCGCCGTAGTTGCCGCTGGTCGCCGCAATGACGCCCTTGTACCCAAGTCGCTTCGCATGATAGACTGCAGTCGCCGCGCGTCGCTCTTTGAAGCTGCCGGACGGATTGCCCGCCTCGTCCTTGACAAAAATCCTTGCACCTTTGCCAGGTGCAGCGTATTTTCTGGCAAGCTCAGTTATATTTTTAAGTTCAAAAATCGGCGTGTTTCCAACACTCGTCTGACTCTGGATCTTCTGAATCTCTTCAAGCGTATAGCCGGTTTCCTTCATCATTTTTTCATAGTCAAATGCAATCGCGCCACTCTCAAAATCAGCGTAGTCAATGCCGACCGCCTTTTTCATAATCTCATTTCGACGGCTCATGACCGCCTCATAGGAATTGTCTCTAACCTCTAAATTACTCATTGTCGTCACCTCCGAACAAAATGCTTCGAAGCTGGCATGAAATCGTCAATAGCTCCGGCACATAATCCCCAAACGAATGCGAATAAGTTGGAAACACTTCAACCAACTCACCGGTCACGTGCCGGCCAGTCAAAGTCACAACTTCGACCGTCTCGCCCATCTGCGCGTCACTCTCCGCAATGCCCTTCACCCAAAGCTCAAGGGGCACCGCCTTAGTATCATCAGGTACCTGCGGCGCGCGCTGATCCGGCGTTAAAACCGTATCGTGCACTCGCACCCAATCCCCTTTTTTCGCTGCCATAGTGAACACCATCCTTTTCATCTCTGAATCCCTGAATTGGAGATCTCCAACTATGCTCTGATCCCCAAAATGCTTCAATAAAAACAAGTAATTATTTTAGCCGATGGTCACCCATCCCACAACCTCACCCGTTTCACGAAGGCTCCGAAAGTGACAACGATGCGATATTGAGGATGGCAAGACCATCGGCAGATACTTAGAGCAACCGGACTCTAACCAACTTAGCGCCGGTTAAAACCCCAGATGCGCTGATCCTAACCTAAAATGTCATCTGAATTACTTGATGAAGTCTCTGAAATCGCCCATGATCGCGCGTGGAACTGGAAGGTCGATCATAGTGACAAGGCCTGGCGCAGCGTTTATGACGTGAGGGATCATGTTGACGCACATAGCGTATGTGCCAATGCCGCCCTCGACTTCAGGTGTATTGGACATGTTGATCGCAGGTGAACCTTTGATCGTAATGTAGTCGCCAGTGCTGGTGCCGCCCATTTCAGGCTCGATTTGCTGCGGATGGATCATATCGATTTTGACTTCGCCATCGACGAAACCTTGACCTGTCATTGTGACGCCAGCGACGTCGCCAGCTGCGGCAAAGCCGTATGGAGACTTTCTGTCAACTTCTGTAACGATTGGGCTCATTTGCTGCTCGAACTTGTCAACTTTCCAGCCAATCGCGTCCGCGATCATTTGGATGGACTCCGCGAAGCCAACATGGCCAGCGAGGGTACCGTTTTTGACATTTGCATCGAAGTCAGCGAGTTTGCTGCCGACGCCTTGTTCGTGCATAACAACCGGGCCAAATGGCGACAGGCTGTTGACGCGCTTGGCTTGGATGTGCTCAACATCTTCCATGCAGCCGGTCATGCAGACGACGAGAAGGTCCATCATGAGGCCAGGGTTGATGCCTGTGCCAAGAACCGTGACGCCATTTTCTTTGGCGATACGGTCGAGCTCTGCAGCGAGTTCAGGGTTTTGCGCTTGTGGATAAGCCATTTCCTCAGCCGTTGAAATGACGTTGATTTTCTTTTCGAGACAAGCTTTGATTCTTGGGAATGCTTCTTTTGTATAAGAATCAGTAGCAGTCATGATGACGTCGCAGCATTTTTCTGTGATCGTCGCGTCAAAGTCATTGCTGATGATGACCGGCTTACGGTCGCCGCGCTCTACACCAAGGTATTCGTATATATCTCTTCCAACGCGAGTTGCGTTGCGGTCAACAACTGCTACAATTTCAACACCTTTTTTCTTAAGCAACATTTTTGCCATTCCGCTGCCCATTGCGCCGAAGCCCCAGATTGCCACTTTAACATTTGGTTTTTGCATTTTGAAAGCCACCTCCGAAAATTTACCCACATGTGTGGGTCTTGCCAATTATATACGCAAACCTCGTGCCAAATTTCCAAAACGCATAAAAATATATCAGATTACTTCAAAATATTTAAAATTTTTTTTCTGCCGATGGTCATTTCACCCCCACCTCCAGCATTCCGCAGCCATTCCTGCAATATATTGTCTTTCTTACTGTTTTTGTACTATATAATGAAGGAAACCCGCCGAAAACAGGTACATAATCTACAATTTTCAACTTCTGAAATATCAAAATGAATCTATAGACAAATTTAAATTTATTTTTCCAATAATATGAGAGCTAAGAACGCATAATCATTCCAATATTCTGATAATATTTATGTGGTGATTGGGTGTTGGAGTAAAAACCCTTTTAAAAATGTAAAAAAGCAAAATATTTTGCGCTTCCGCCGCAAAATATTTTGCTTTTTTCTGTTTGAAGCATACCCGCCCAATCTTAAGCGGATCCCTTCCATGCGGGTCCGACCCCGTCGGTTCACCCCAGTAGGTCTGACCCCGACGGTTCATCCCAGCGGTTCAATCCAGTTGTTTCAATTTATATTGCAAATTCTGCCTCGACATACCCAGGCTCTCAGCCGCCTTGGAAATATTGCCGCCACTTAATTTCATGGCTCTCTCAATTTCCTTTTCCTCTATGCTCCTAAGGAACGCAGCCAAGGTTTGCGAACCCCTTGGCGTCATTTCTTCCTTAGCAGCAGACGAGTAGGTCTGACCCCGTAAGAGCTCCGCAACATGAGAAGGAAGATGTTCCCGGCCAATCACATGCTCATCAGTCACCATATTCATGGCAGACTCGATAAAGTTCTGAAGCTCCCGGACATTACCCGGCCAGAAATAGTCCTTGAACCACTGGGAAACCTCGCCTGAAAGCATCCAGACATCCTTATCAAGTGACTCATTGAACTGGCGCACAAAATGGTCCACCAACAGCGGGATATCATCCTGACGCTCACACAGCAGCGGAATCTTAATGTAAATGACATTCAACCTATAAAACAGGTCCTTCCTGAAAGCTCCGGACTGCATGAGCTCAAAGGGATCCTCGTTCGTGGCAGCAATAATCCTGACATTAATTTTGATATCCTGCTGGCCGCCCACGCGCCTGACATAACTCTCCTGCAGCACCCGCAGGAGCTTCGCCTGAAGCTCCTCACTCATGGAGTTGATCTCATCGAGGAACAGTGTTCCGCCATTGGCCTGCTCAAACAGCCCAGGCCGGTCCAGCGCCCCGGTAAAACTCCCCTTCACCGAGCCAAAGAGAATGCTCTCAAGCAAAGTATCCGGAATCGCCGCGCAGTTTTGCGCAATAAAAGGCTTATCCCACCGACCGCTGGCACTGTGTATACTCTGGGCAAAGAGCTCCTTGCCGGTACCCGTATCCCCGTGAATCAACACGCTGGAAGTCGTCTCCGCCGCCCGCCGCGCGATCCGGATCGACTCCATAAAAGCCGGGCTGCGGCCAATCAAATGCTCAAAAGTGTAATGAGTTCGCACCTGAAACTTGTATTTTTCGGGGTTCACCAGCTTTGCCTGAAGATCCAGAATCTTCTCGGACATATGCGTCACATCCGTGAAGTTCTTGGAAATCTCCACGGCGCCCACCAAGTCCTCGCCTTCAAAAATGGGAAACGTGGTGTTCACCGTTGTGATCCGCTTCCCTTTCAGGTTCAGATAGCTCTGCATCTTCTGCCGCACCGGCTTTCGGTGGGTCATGGCCATCAGCAGCGTGCTGTTTTCCTGGGTCCAGTTTGGAAACACCTCGAGAAGGTGCCGCCCAATGACAGTCTCCGCAGACAGCCCCTCAATTTTTTCCATAGCCTCATTGTAAGCGACAGTGACGCCATCCCGGTTGATGATGTGGATGCCCTCTTCAATTTCCTGCAAAATATTTTGCGTCGCATAAATTAACAATTTTTGGTCCAAGGGTATTCCTCCCGACCAGAGTATTTATTCATGTACAATCTTTAAGAAATTTATGCTGAAAACAGCGTTTGCCGATGGTCTCCCAAGCCACCCCACAATCAAAGGGCGGCTGGAAAACCATCGGCAGACTATTATTGTATTTAAAATTTTCTAGGTGTAGATTCTGAACTTCTCGCAGAGCTCGTTGACAGCTGCTCCGATCGCTTCGTTGGACTGCTTGCCTTCGAGTGTATCTGCGATCAAAGTTGCGACCTGTTTCATTTCTTCAACGCCCATGCCGCGGGAAGTAACCGCTGCGGTGCCAATGCGGATGCCGCTGGTGACAAACGGGCTCTCCGTCTCAAACGGCACCGTATTTTTATTGACAGTGATGTGAACGTCGCCGAGCATCTTCTCAGCAGCTTTGCCCGTGAGACCTTTGTTTCTGAGGTCGAGGAGCATCAGGTGGTTGTCCGTGCCGCCGGAAACGAGCTTGAAACCGCGCTCGATCAGACCATCAGCAAGCGCCTGGCAGTTTTCGACGATCTTCTTCTGATAATCCTTGAACTCGTCTGTAAGGGCTTCCTTAAAGCTGACAGCCTTCGCAGCGATGACGTGCATCAACGGACCGCCCTGGATGCCAGGGAAGATAGCTTTGTCGATGGCTTTCGCGTACTCAGCTTTGCAGAGAATCGCGCCGCCGCGAGGACCGCGGAGGGTTTTATGTGTTGTGGTGGTGACGAAATCAGCGTAGTCGCAAGGGTTCTCGTGGAGACCCGCAGCAACGAGGCCGGCGATGTGGGCCATGTCGACCATGAGGAGCGCGCCGACTTCATCGGCAATTTCCTTGAATTTCTTGAAATCAATCTTTCTAGGATAAGCGCTGGCGCCTGCGACGATCATCTTAGGCTTGTGCTCGATCGCTTTCGCGCGGACGTCATCATAATCGATGGTTTCAGTCTCAGGGCTGACGCCGTAATCAACGAAGTTAAAGTAAACGCCGGAAATGTTGACCGGTGAACCGTGAGTTAAGTGGCCGCCGTGGGTCAGGTTCATGCCGAGGACGGTGTCGCCGGGCTTCAGCATGGCGAAGTAGACACCCAGGTTGGCGTTGGCGCCGGAGTGCGGCTGTACGTTTGCGTGATCAGCGTTGAAGAGCTCCTTCAAACGATCGATGGCAAGGTTCTCCACGACGTCGACGAACTCGCAGCCGCCGTAGTAGCGCTTCGCAGGGTAACCTTCTGCGTATTTGTTGGTAAAGGCGCTGCCCATGGCCTCCATAACAGCAGTGCTGACGTTGTTCTCTGACGCGATCAGCTCAAGGCCTTTCTCCTGACGTTTGTTTTCGTTCTGCAGTGCCTCGTAAACTTCAATATCCACATCTTTCAAGTGCGTATTGAGCATGTGTTTTCATCCTCCTCCAGAATTTTTGTGATTGTCATTTCATATTTTCCGCCTTCCCGTCTCGCTTTGTCATTCCTGCGAATTATGAGAAAGGTAAGAACCATCAAACTTATACCCGCTATTGCGCTCAACACCTCAACATTTTTCAGGTGGCTGAGCGTCAGCTGTATAAGGCCGATCCCTGCGAACAATGCGATCAAAGGGATCACATAAACTATGAAGGCTGCTGTCAGCACTTTTTCGTCAGACAGCTCAATTTCCACACGAGCGCCTACTTCTGCGCTGATGGGATTTTCCACCTCCACCGACATTTCCATATTTTCCTCGCCCAACTGGCAAGCGCCGCAATCCCCTCAGGCTGCGTGCCTAGTCAGTTGGACCACGGCTCTCTGCCCTAAGGCCTCCGTGACTACACCATGTCTGATCACTGATTTTACGCTCCTTTAATGCTTAAGGCCAATGAGGGTCTCTTTTGTAGGTCTGACCCCGGCTGTTCACCCCGGCTGTTCTGTCCATCCGACCGCGTCGTTATTCCTGAGCTGCAGCTTCTGCCTCAACTTCAGCACCCGCTGCCAGCTTCACCTGAACCGAAAGCTCATCAAGTTGATCCTCATCCACCCAGGATGGCGCGTCTGTCATCAAACAGCTCGCATTCTGAGTTTTAGGAAAGGCAATAACTTCTCGAATATTTTCACTGCCGGTAATCAACATGACGAGGCGATCCAATCCAAAGGCTATTCCGCCGTGAGGAGGTGTACCGTATTTAAACGCTTCAAGCAGGAATCCAAATTTTTCTTGAGCCTTCTCATCAGAGAATCCCAGCGCCCTGAACATTCTCTTTTGAATCTCAGACTTGTGGATCCGAATACTTCCGCCGCCAATCTCAAAGCCGTTCAAAACAATGTCATAGGCTTTCGCTCTTGCTGCCCCTGGGTCTGACCCCAGCAGTTCAAGATCTTCATCTCGTGGCGACGTAAACGGATGGTGTTTTGCGACAAAGCGCCCTGACTCCTCATCGTATTCAAAGAGTGGGAAGTCTGTCACCCACAGGAAATTAAAAGTGTCTTTCGGAATAATATCAAGCTTTTTCGCGACTTCTTGTCTGAGGCTTCCAAGGCTGTCAAAGACAATTTGAGGCTTGTCCGCCACAAAGACGAGAATGTCACCGGTTTCACCCTGCATTTTTGAGACAAGCGCCGCCATTTGCTCTTCAGTAAAGAATTTTGCGATTGGCGAATTCAGACCATCCGCGCCTAACCGAATCCAGGCTAAACCCTTTGCGCCGTAAGTCTTTACGAACTCACCAAGTTTATCAATCTCTTTTCTGCTGATGTGATCCGATGCGCCTTTAAGGTTGATCCCGCGGACATCGCCTTCGTTCGCGACTGCGTCCGTGAAAACTTTAAACCCACAGTCAGCCACAATATCATTTAAGTGAACAAGTTCCAGCCCGTATCGCGTATCCGGCTTATCGCTGCCATAACGGGTCATAGCCTCATCAAAGGTTAATCGTGGGAAAGGCAATGCAGGTCTGACCCCCATTGTCTCTTCCATAACCTTCGCCAATAACCTTTCATTCACTTCCATGACATCTTCAGGCTCGACAAAAGACATCTCAATATCAATTTGCGTAAACTCCGGCTGACGATCTGCCCTTAAATCCTCATCCCTGAAGCACTTCGTTATTTGATAATACTTGTCAAACCCTGACACCATCAAAATCTGCTTAAACAGCTGAGGTGATTGCGGTAAGGCATAAAACTTACCAGGATTGACACGGCTCGGTACCAAATAGTCGCGAGCGCCTTCCGGCGTTGGCTTAGTCAACACAGGTGTTTCAAAATCAATAAAACCTTCCTGCTCGAGAAAATTCCGGACAATCTGAGTCACGCGGCTTCTAAGTCTCAGTTTTTGCTGCATCTTTGGCTTCCTGAGATCCAAGTAGCGATATTTTAACCTTAATCGTTCACCGGCGTCATCATCATCCTGAACGTGAATAGGTGGGATCTCGGATTCGTTAATAATAATGAGATTATCTGCGAAAACTTCGATTCTTCCTGTCGGAATTGTATTATTGATAGATTCTCTCAATCGAACTGTGCCCTGAACTTCAATGACGAATTCACCACGAAGCGTTTCTGCCAGATCAAAAGCCGCCTGTGATACTGTTGTGTCAAATACGATCTGAGCAATCCCCTCCCGATCACGTAAATCAACAAAAATAAGTCCGCCAAGATTTCGCTTTCTTTGTACCCAACCCTTGAGTACAACCGTAGAACCAATGTGTTCATCTCTCAGAACACCGCAATAATGTGTGCGTTTCACAGCCATTCCCTCCATTTGATTATATTTGACTAAGATTAGAGAAAAACAGCCACCTGAACCTTGAAGTTATTTTAGTATTTAGAAAACATTTTAAGTCATATTTCATTTTTCTTCAAGTGAAATTTTGCGGGTCTGACCCCGCATGTTCAAGGCAGCCAAAAATATAGTTACTTTGTTACAAAATCTTCTCATTCCGGAAAATTGAATTCTGGATTTATTTGCCCCTCAGGATCGCACCATCCATACAAATAAAAAAAACCCGTCACTAAGCAATGCTTAGGGACGAGTTTGTATACCCGCGGTGCCACCCTAATTGGAATAAACCCTCTTATCGACACTCAAGACCTCACAAAACGGTTGTCCTTCACTGACGTCATGGATCACCGGGCTTCCACCCGCCCCCGGTTCGCTGTTGGATATAACGCAGTTACTCTTTTCCGTAGCCTTGAATATTAAGTTATATCCATTATAGAGAATCACCCAAGTCGTGTCAACCACTCTATTTTTTGCAAAATCATGTCGTCAATCCGACCAATATAATCCTCTACGCCTTTTGCATTTGCCAGTCGCTCGACACTGCCGTCCAAGTCTGAAACCAGCTTTGACACCGATCCGGCACCAATCGCTACAATAGAATGACGATCCCCCATCATCCTGATATTATACAGACATTTGTGATCAGGCAGGGTCAGACCCACGTTCTCCAAATTCCCCACCATATTCTTCTGACGGTAGAGATAGTAAGGCTCATACCCAGCCTCAGCAAATACCCCCAGCGAAGTCTCATACATCTGATCCACTTCAAAGGCAGAAGCCACAAGTCCTTGTTCATACTCAACCCGATCCTCATTCAGCCTCGACGCCCGCTTGACCGCGAGTGTGTGCACCGTAATATTTTCGGGACTCAAAGACCGAATCACTTCTGCCGTATGAGCGACGTCCTCAATCGTCTCCCCAGGCAGTCCCACGATCAGATCCGCGTTGATCACTTCAAAACCTATCCCACGTGCCAACTTAAACGCCTCAATAATCGCAGCCGAATCGTGATCCCGCCCAATCCGCCTCAAAGTAGCATCCGACATAGTCTGAGGATTGATGCACACCCGACTGACCCCGTACCGCTTCATATCCCGCAGTTTCTTCTCTGTAATTGTATCCGGCCGCCCAGCCTCCACCGTATATTCCCGCAGCCCCCCAGCCGCCGGACTCAGTGGCTTTACCAGGTACCTGTCCACCGCGTCGAGCAGCCTCTCGAATTCCGTCTCAGTCAGGCTCGTAGGTGTCCCACCTCCAATATAAACGCAGTCCACCACATGCCCACGCTCTAAAAGAAATTTGCCGATGGTCACAATTTCCCCCACCATCGCCTCCAAATAAGCCGGCACCAAATGTCCTTTCTGCTTTAACGGATT
Organism: uncultured Acidaminobacter sp.; assembly: GCA_964416305.1. GTDB lineage: Bacteria > Bacillota > Clostridia > Peptostreptococcales > Acidaminobacteraceae > Acidaminobacter. The sequence goes on from CAYQDM010000002.1 coordinate 65,747, forward strand.
GGACGGAAAACTGCAATACAAACACCTCGACACACAAAACGGAATGCATAAATATAGAGACAGCCGCTCGTGGTCCCGTTTCAAAATATTCATTTCATGACCAGCCACCTTCATGGCCAGTTGAATTTTCTCTTCCGAAACCCGATAATGCCTTCTCAGATAATCGCGAATCTGAACCGTATCTTCAACCCCGGAATCAATTAAATCATGAACAATTTTTACAGGTCTGATCCCCGTTAAAATCCCCCACCCGATTTTAGCTTTATACCGCTGCTGCATCAAATCAAAAAATGTTATTTTGACCATATTTTTTATGGGATTCTTACCAATAAAGTCATCCAGATCAGAAAATTTCAAATGAACTGTTGAATAACCCTCAGTACCCTCACCTTCCCCATCAAAATACGCCTCAATCCCTTCCGCATCCCTAATAAAATTAACAACTATGCAGGTCTGACCCCGTCTGTCCTCCAAAACACCCTCGCAGGTCTGACCCCGGCTGTCACCCTCGCAGGTCTGACCCCGGCTGTCCACTTTTTCCTCAACCTCTGCCCCCAAAACAAAGAGACCTGCGAGCACGCGCAGGTCTTGTAGGCAGCTGGTTTGGTCAAAGTTTGTCTCAAAGCCTTCAAAGCCCTCAAAATATACAGAAATCCGGATCAAGTCCAGCGCCCCCTTAAAAACGGGTTGCCAAAACGCTCTTTGCTTATAGTGCTGGCAGGCCCATGTCCAGGCAGAACAATCAAATCATCAGATCGTGTCAACAATTTATTGGCAATCGAGTCAATCAAAGTGTCATAATCGCCGCCAGTCAAATCCGTCCGTCCAATTGACCCTGCAAAAAGAGTATCCCCTGTGATCAAGAAATTCTCAACCATAAAACATACACCACCCATGGAATGCCCCGGCGTATGAATCACTTCCACCTTCAAATCGCCCACTGTCAAAAAATCGCCATCTTCAAAAGTAAAGTCCGGCTCAATCCCTACAGTCGGTCCGGTCATCTGGCTAGACAGATTGATGGATGCATTAGCCAGCATTTCGAGATCACCCTTATGCACGCCGACCTTCAGCGGATAATACTGTTTAAGTTCAGGCACCCCCATGATATGATCCCCATGGGCATGGGTCAGCAAAATATAAACCGGTTCAATGTTGTTTTCTTCCAAATAACTGGATATTTTGTCAACACTGCCGCCTGGATCAACTATAATGCCTTTCCCCGTCGCTTCCGACGAGATTATATAGCAATTGGCAGCATAGACGCCCGCTGGAATTCTCTCAATTTTCACAACAAAACACTCCCTATCCACATAAAATAAGCGCCTAAAGGCGCTTATAATCTTTTTCTTGCACCGAGTTCATCAACTCGTGCAGCCTTACAACTTCTATACCCTAATGTCAGCTCAGGGCATCACTTTTCAAACAAAAAACAGCCAATCCAAACAACAAATTTCGACAAAATCAAACCAAATTAACCCATTAAGCCCTAAAACAGTTTATGACTGTCCAGCAGAATCGTCACCGGCCCATCATTTAGAATATCCACCATCATGTGCGCCTGAAACTGTCCGGTTTCCACCTTGACCCCCAGTGCCGCAATGCGCGACACCAAAGTCTCATACATGGCATTCGCCATCTCCGGTCTCGCCGCATCCGTAAATCCAGGCCGGCGGCCCTTACGCGCATCCCCCAGCAAAGTAAACTGAGACACCACCAGCAGCTCACCGCCCACATCAAGAAGTGACAAATTCATTTTCCCATCCGCGTCCTCAAAAATCCGAAGATTAGGAATCTTGTCCACCATGTAGTCCAGATCCTTCTCCGTATCCTTTTCCTCAACACCCAAAAGCACCATCAGGCCATGACCAATCTCTCCGGTCACCCGCTCGTCCACAGTCACCGACGACCGCCTGACGCGCTGAATCACTGCGCGCATCACAAACCTCCATAATCAAATCTAAGACGTCACCCGCTTGACCTCAATGATCTCCGGCATATTCTGGATCTTCTTGATCAGCTTCACCAGCTGCTCCGAATCATTGATCTCCACCGTCAGGTTAATAATCGCCATATTATTTTTCGTCAGCTTCGCGTTAACCCCCGTCACTGTCAGGTTGAACTCCGAAATCAACACGGTAATCTCCCCGAGCAGCCCCTTGCGGTCCGGCGCGATAATCTGAATCTCCGACGAATACGACACCTGTTTCCCGCGGTTGTCCCAGGACACCTCGATAAACCGGCTGTTCGCATCCTCCGTCTTCTCGAAATTCGTACAGTCCTTGCGGTGAATCGTCACACCCCGCCCCCGCGTGATATAGCCAATTATGTCATCCCCAGGCACCGGGCTGCAGCACTTTGCAAACCGAACCAGAATGTCATCATAACCTTCAAGGATAATACCATTAGCCGATGGTTTCGTTTTCCGCTCCTTACCCTCATGAATCTCACTGGAAACGTGCCCCCCAGCCGGGATATCGGTCGGCAGCAACGGTTTCTTCACCGTCGCCTTGTATTTTTCGCGAAGCTTCGGCACAATCTGATTCAACATGATCCCGCCATAACCCAGCGCCGCGTACATATCTTCCACCGAATGCAAGCTTAAGCGAGACAAGATTGGCTCCAGCCACTCATCCTTCATAAGCTCCTTAACCTGAATTCCATTGCGCTTCACTTCACGCTCAAACATCTCGCGACCCTTATCAATATTTTCCTCGCGTCGCTCTTTCTTGAACCACTGTTTGATCTTATTCTTGGCCTGCGTACTCACCACGAATTTCAACCAGTCCCGGCTAGGCCCCTGGGATGCATTGGACGTCAAAATTTCGATAATCTGACCGTTTGCCAGCTTATAGTTCAGCGGCACAATCCGCCCGCTGACTTTCGCGCCAACGCATTTGTTGCCCACCGCGGAGTGTATCTTGTAGGCAAAATCCACCGGGGTCGAACCCACCGGCAGCTCAATAACTTCGCCATTTGGCGTAAAGACGAACACCTGATTCGTAAACAGGTCGATCTTCAGCGATTCCATGAACTCCCGCGGGTCGTTGAGATCCCGCTGCCACTCCATCATCTGCCGCAGCCAGGCGAGACGCTTCTCCATGTCATCCTGACTTGTGTTCTCAATACCCTCTTTGTACTTCCAGTGAGCCGCGATACCAAACTCAGCGATCCGGTGCATCTCGGCCGTCCGAATCTGAATCTCAAACGGCTCACCTTGAGAGCCTATGACTGTGGTATGCAGAGACTGATACATATTGGGTTTCGGCATAGCAATGTAATCCTTGAATCTTCCCGGAATAGGCTTCCAAAGATTGTGCACGATCCCCAGCACCCCATAGCAGTCCTTAATGGAATCCACCAGTACCCGGATCGCCGTCAAATCGTAGATCTCTTCAAAATTCTTGTTTTGATAAATCATTTTCTTATAAATACTATAGAAATTCTTCGGTCTACCGACGATCTCACATTCAATCTGTACTTCCTTCAGCGCTTCTCGGATGTCCTTGATAACGCTGTTGATATAGCTTTCACGCTCTTCCCGCTTACGGTTGACCTTCGTCACCAGGTCATAGTAACCTTCCGGATCCAAATACAAAAAGCTGAGATCCTCAAGTTCCCATTTCAAGCGCGAAATACCGAGCCTGTGGGCGATTGGCGCGTAAATCTCCAGCGTCTCCTGAGCCTTCTCGCGCTTCTTGGAATCCGTCATGTATTTGAGCGTCCGCATGTTGTGCAGCCGGTCCGCCAGTTTGATCAAGATGACCCGAATGTCCTTGGCCATAGCCAGAAACATCTTTCTGAGATTCTCTGCCTGCGCTTCTTCTTTCGTCTCATACTGAATTTGACCGAGCTTGGTCACCCCGTCCACCAGCAGCGCCACCTGACGGCCAAACTCCTTCTCCAGCTCCCCGAAGGTGTAGCGCGTATCCTCAATGACATCATGAAGCAGCCCCGCGATTACAGTATCCTCATCGAGTTCCAGCTCCGCCAGAATCAGTGATACCTGCACCGGGTGCGTAAAATAAGATTCCCCCGACTTCCTGAACTGTCCGCTGTGGGCGGACTCCCCAAACTGATACGCCTTGATGATGCGGTCCATATTCAGGTAAGGATTAAATTGTTCCAGCTTCATAATAAAACTTTCCAGGTTCATCTCGTTCACCACACCTTCTGTGACATGCTAACACTGTCATCCAACATTATTTAAAAGATTGTTTCAGCCGATGGTCACTTTACCCCATCCCCGCTTTCTAAAAAGGCCCGCTAGAAATAAACTCCTGCGGGCTTCAGGGGCAACTTACGCGTTGAAAACCCTGAGGTTCGTAATCTATTGAATTAATAGTGCACCAGGGATTCCGCCCGGCAACCGCCAAGCTTTTCCCTTCCATTCAGGAATGTGAGTTCAATGAGGAAAACACAAGCCACCACTTCAGCGCCAAATTCCCCAACCATTCGAATGATGGATTCCACCGTTCCCCCAGTTGCCAGCAAATCGTCTGCGATCAGCACCCTGGCTCCAGGTTTGATGGCGTCCTTGTGAATTTCAAGGATATCAGTGCCATATTCCAATTCGTACTCAAAACGGTAAGTTTCATAAGGCAGCTTCCCCGGTTTTCTAACGGGGACAAATGCTTTCTTCGCAGCATAGGCAATAGGTGCGCCAATCAGAAAGCCCCGGGCCTCAGGTCCGAGCACGACGTCAAATTCCACATCCTGTACTGAAGCCAGCATTTTGTCAATGGCATAAGCGTAGGCATCACCATCTGCCAGCAGCGTCGTGACATCTTTAAAACTGATGCCTTCTTTTGGGAAATCCTGAATTTCTCTGATCTTGCCTTTCAGGTCCATGAGAATCCTCCTGAGAAACTTTAAATTAGACTATATTAGTTTATCAAAAATTCGACAAATGTCAAAGTCTTTGTATACAGTCTTTGAGAGTATTGGTTTATATCGTTATTCAACTTCTCGTCCATTCCGTTAATGCAGAAAACAAGGGGGACGCCGTCAAGTCGATCTTCGCTGAAACCGGACAGATATTATAGCGACTTTCGCCGCATGATTCAATCAAACCTGCGGATTCCAGAATCCTCAGCGCCAAAAGCGTTTCGAGGGTAAATGGCTTGTTGAGTGGTTCTCCGTTTCGTATAGAAAGATAGAGACTTTTCAACTTGTCGCGGTTAGGCACTATACTGGCTGCTTCTTTCTTGAGATTGTATCCGGGCGGATCCAGGCATACAGCGTCCTTATGATGGGTCGCCGGACAAAGGAACAGCGCTTTTTCAGGTGAGGACTGACCCTCACGATCCAACCAGCGGTGATAAAACGACAACCATCCCTGGAGGGAATAGGCCACAAAAGCTGCCGGATCGGAATTTATTGAACCTTCCACTTCCTTTTTGACTGATGAAGACACTTGCTGAAACTGATAAGCTTGATGAATGATGGCCTCAGCTTTCGATTTATAAAAAAATTCCATGTCCGCGGCGTCAAAATGAAGGCTTGGCTCATGAATGCGGATATCTCGGGTGTCAAACTGGATTGACTTTACCCCTCTGAATTCATTCTCCTCTACACTGACCAGGGCGTCAAAGCGCATTTTGGTCTTCAGCGGTTCGAAGATCTCCGAATTGCGGAAGTTGACCAGGTCGAAGTTGCGAAGACCATCGGAGGCCAGCACTTTTAAATAAGTCTTGACTCGTCCTATTGTCATGACTTTCTCCGTGATGAGGTCGTTGACCCGGAACAAGGGCCGTGGGTTTCCAATACCAAAAGGTTCGAGCTTTTTGAGCAGGTCTGTCAGCTCAAATCGGATGGCTTCCTTATTAAGCGTCGCCTCGACGCGGTAAAGGGGTTTGAAGTCCTCAGCGGTCAGGTGCTCGGAGGCGTATGCGATCAGCCGCTTTTCCAGTTCTGGGAGCTGTTCGGCTTGTAGGGTCATACCGGCGGCCTGCTCGTGGCCGCCAAACTTGGAAAAAAGATCTGAGACGCCTTGCAGCGCCTCAAACAGGTTAAAGCCCTCAATGCTGCGGCCGCTCCCCTTGGCGATCCCGTTTTCCACCCCAAAGACGACGACTGGTCTGTGATACCGCTCAACAATTCTGGATGCCACAATGCCAATGACACCGCCATGCCAACCCTCTCCGCTGACGATCAGGAAAGGGGGCAGCAGTTGGTCTGGGCGTTTTGGATCCCGTTTCATCTCCACTTGAGCGATGGCCGCTTCCACGATCTCGCGCTCAATCCCTTGACGCTGCTCATTCATCTCGACCAGCTGCATGGCAATTTCGGTAGCTTCAACGGGGTCTTCTGTCACCAGTAGTTTTACACCAAGCATTGGATCTGCAATTCGGCCTGCAGCATTTAGCTTTGGTCCCAAAATGAATCCAATGTGTCCTGCTGTGATTTTCTTTCCTGTCATGTCTGTCGCTTCAATGAGAGCTCTCATACCGATCTGCATGGTTTCGGACATAGTTGACAACCCATGATGGACAATGATCCTATTTTCGCCGAGCAGCGGTGCGACATCTGCAACCGTTCCAAAAGCTGCAATTTCAAGCAGTTCCGTCCTGATATCTTCAAATTTATCTTCCAGAAGTGCTTCAGCAATTCGGAGCGCAATTCCGGCACCCGCCAAATGTTTATAAGGGTATGGGCATCCTGGCTGCTTGGGATTGAGAATGGAAAAGGCGTCAGGAAGTATGGCGTGGGGTTCGTGGTGATCTGTGATAATCAAGTCGACGCCGCAAGCCTTGCAAATCTCTGCTTCGACGGTTGAGGTGATGCCGCAGTCTACAGTTATGATGACACTTGCGCCATCTGCAATCAAAGGCTTTATGGCATCGGCGTTCAGGCCGTAGCCTTCGTCATGCCGGTTCGGTATGTAGTAGCGCACGGGTACCTGCAGATGTCTGAATGCCCTCACAAGAATAGATATACTCGTCATGCCGTCCACATCATAGTCGCCGTAAACGACGATCTTCTCCCCCGCCGCCACCGCCTTTTTTATGCGATGAACCGCCGGGGTCAGACCCAGCATGCGATTCGGATTCGCCAAATCCTCTAATCTTGGATTCAGGAACGCACCCTTGTCAGAAAGATCAACCCCACGAGCGCTCAGCAGGCTGTCTGTTAAAATGTCTAAGTCAATCAGATCATCAGAGGACATTTCATTGTTTTTCGAGACCCAGCGGGTTTTATTTGAAAGCATTTCATCGTTCCTTTTTAAATATATTTTCGAATATTGCAGGTCCGACCCCTTCGGTTGTTCTGAGTAGGTCCGACCCCGTCTGTCAGTTCGAGTAGGTCTGCGGCTGCGCCTATCGACCCCGTCGGTCATGTCTAAAGCCGTTCGACACCTTCTGATTCAACGGGCGCTTCCGCTGAAGTTTGAACCGGTTCTGCCGGAACAGCCTGTTCCTCAGCCGCAGCAGAGGCTTCCTCTTCAAACATTGCAATTCTCTCCTTGAGGGCTGCAATCTCCGTTTCGCTCTGCTTTAATTTTTTATTCAAATCCTTTGTTTTCAAAGAACCCTTAACTTTGTTGACCAAGTTCATCATGTAGACAGAGATGGCACCAAGGATCGCTGCAATTAAAATGACGAGGGCTTGAGAAATTTCAAACTTCCTAAAAAGTAGATTGATGGTCACAACTTCGCCGTTTAATAGAGCAAAAACGGCCACTAGAACTGCAAAAATCAGTGCGACAATAAAAGTTGACTGCATATTGGTTCCTCCTCAAATTTCATCATTAGCCACTCACCATCACCCTATAGATCCGGATCAGCTGATGTCCTGTTAATCCTATTATACCTTCATTCCAGCCAATCACGACAGTAATTTCCATCTAATTAAAAAAAACATAGCAGGTTAACCTTTTAAAACCACAAAAAAAGGAAGGCGCGTCCGATCAAGTCGATTTCACGACTTTCCCGACGCAGCGCCTTCCCTGCATCACAACAATATTATTCGTTCTTCCCCACTGTACTGTCCTTCCATTTCGCCCAAATAGGACTGGCAATGAAAATGGAGGAATACGTACCAACCAGGATCCCCAGCATCAACGGCAGGGCGAAATCCTTAATCGACGCGACACCCAGCACATATAGCGAACCAATGACCAGTACTGTCGTCAATGAAGTATTGATGGTTCTGGAAAGCGTCTGACGAATGCTTTCGTTGGCGATCTTGGCATGTGTTGTCTTTTTCATCAGTTTAACATTTTCGCGAACCCTGTCAAAAACAACAATGGTATCGTTGATGGAATAACCCACAATGGTCAGTACCGCAGCAATAAAGGAACTATTAACCGGAATCCTGAAAATGGCATAGATAGACACCAAAATCAACACGTCATGAAGCAACGCAATAATTGACGCCGCACCATATACAAACTCAAATCGCAGCGTCACATAAATCAACATACCGGCACCGGCAAGCAAAATCGCTATCACCGCATTGTTGCGTGTGTCTGCGCCAAAACTCGGCCCAAACTGCTCAGCTGCGATCAGGTCCTCGTCCTGCAAGTCATACCGCTGTCCCAGGGCTTCAAAGATCGCTTTTCGCTCTTCATTACTGAGAGAAACCTTGGTGCGGATGATAACCTCATCCTTCTCACTTCCGGCGCTGAGGATCTCCTCATTGAGTTCAAAAGGTGCCAGAAGATCCCGGACTTCCTGAGTCTCCACCGTCTCTCCCAAATGAATCTGCATCATGGTGCCGCCTGTAAAGTCGAGGCCAAAATTGAGTCCTCTTGCGACGGCAAACACGCCGCCCAAGACCATAACCGCCAGGGAAATCAGCAGCCAAAGTCGAATTCTTTCAACAATCCTAAAATCAAATTCAAGTTTCATACCGTCACCCCCTATAGACCATACAACTTGACGTTGTTGGCAAACTTAAACGATAGTGACGACCGGATCAGAATCCGTGTGACAACAATTGCAGTGAACATGCTGGTCGCTATACCAATCATCAGTGTGACCGCAAAACCCTGCACCGGACCTGAACCAAAATAATACAACACAACGGCAGCAATAAAAGTGGTGACGTTCGAATCCACAATTGTTTTCATTGCCCGGTGGAAACCGGAATTGATAGCCGCCCGCAGTGATTTTCCATTCCGGACCTCTTCCTTGATCCGTTCGAAAATAATGACATTCGCGTCAACCGCCATACCCACAGACAAGACTATGCCCGCAATGCCCGGCAGCGTCAGCGTCGCCTTAAGGCTGACCAAAATAAACAGCACCAGACTGGCATACAAAGCCAGCGCAATACTGGCGATCACACCAGGATATCTGTAATAGCCAATCATAAACAGCACCACAATGCTAAAGCCTATCGCCGCAGCAGTCACCCCCGACTTCAGAGCCCCTATACCGAGTGTCGCTCCAATAATCGACGTGCGCACTTCTTCCAGCTCAATAGGCAGGGCCCCGCCGCGAATCAGCGACGCCAGCATGCTGGCATCCTCAAAGGTAAAATTGCCGGAAATGATTGCATTGCCATCAATGATCTCCACTCGCGTGTAGGGCGCCGAGATGACCTCATTGTCGAGTAGAATCGCGATCTGCCCGCCGTTGACCGGATCAAAATTCTTTGCGAGAGCAGTCGCTTCGCGGAACAGTTTAGTCCCCTCGGAATCAAACACCAGCCCTACCGCCGGATTATTGTATTCATCCATAGATACCATGGAGTCCTTCACCTGGGCGCCGCCAAGAATCGGCGTATGGACAAAGTCCTCGCCCTTCATGCCCTCCCGGGCGAAGGAAGCCTTGTCAACCAGAACGAATTCCAGCTTCGCGGTTTTGCCAATAGATTCAATCGCCGCTGTGGCATCCGTCACACCAGGCATCTCAATACGAATCTGGTCCTCTCCCTGACGTGAAATTTTCGGCTCCGTCAATCCAATTGAGTCCACCCGCTTGGACAGGATCCCAATAGATTGGTCAATCGCAGCTGTCAGCTCGTTTCCGGACAAATCCGTCTTCGCTTCATATACAATTGCCACGCCGCCCTCAATATCCAGACCCAGCTTAATGCTGTCCTGAATGGACTTCAGTTCAAGCGGCCCAAGTTTCAGTCCGTTAACCGCACTGAAGATTGTGATCACTATAAGAACCAGGATCGAAAAAAATGCGACTTTCTGCGTACTAGGCTTCATCCTCAGTTTCCTCCTGCGCTATTATGGCATATTCCCTGGAAAGCTCAACATAAGTTTGGGAAGATCTCAGCAGATGCGCCACTTCCCTCTCGTCCAGTTGACGAGCCACCCGCCCCGGACTGCCAATAACCAGCGAACCGGATGGAATGCGTTTCCCTGGCGGCACAAGCGCACCAGCGCCAATAATGACGTCGTCCTCGACAATAGCACCGTCGAGCACTATAGCGCCCATGCCCACAAGAACGCGGCTGCCGATGGTCGCACCATGCACAATCGCACCATGGCCTACAGTGACGTCCTCCCCCAAAATGCAGGGATTGTGAGCATCCACGTGCAGTACCGCATTGTCCTGGATGTTGGACCTCGCACCAACGCGGATCTCATTCATGTCCCCTCGCAGCGCCGCGCCAAACCAGACACTGGCATCTTCTGCGATAATAACGCTTCCAATAACATCCGCGGTTTTGGCTACCCAGGCGCACTTGTCAATCTGCGGAAGGATATTCTTGAATCTTCTGATCATACACTCGCCTCCGACATTTCTTTGGCTTTAATATAAATAGCACACTCAATGCGCTTTTTCTCCATGTCGCAGCCTATTTCATAGGGCACTCGAATGTCATGGTTGAAATTGTAGGCATTGGCGTGACAGCCTCCGCTGCAGTAGAACTTCGCCCAGCAGGAACGGCATGCCTGCTTCTCGTAGACGTGGACCTTTGAAAAATCATCGGCCAAACGGGTTTCAAAAGTTCCCTGATCCACATTGCCCATAACAAAATCCGTGTTGCCCACGAATTGATGACACGGATAAATGTCACCCTCAGGGGTCACAGCAATATACTCGCTGCCGGCGCCGCACCCGGAAACCCGCTTGATGACACACGGGCCCTGGTTAAGATCGATCATGAAATGGAAGAACTTGAAATCTCGGTCTGTGCCTGAACGTTCAATCAGCGTTTCAGCCAAGGACTCATACTGTTCAAAGACCGTTTTCATATCCTCAGAAGTCAGCGTATAGTCATGATGCGGTTCGGACACGACAGGCTCAACGGAAGTCAGTGTAAACCCTTGATCAGCCAAATGGACGACGTCTTTGGCGAAATCCGTGTTAAAATGTGTGAAGGTCCCTCGGACATAATAAGTCTTGTCCCCGCGGCTCTCCACCAGTTTCTTGAATTTGGGAAGGATCACGTCATAAGTCCCCTGGCCATTGATGGCGGGACGCATAAAGTCATTGACCTCCGGTCTTCCGTCGATGGACAAGACCACATTGTCCATGTGTTCATTAATATAAGCAATTTTGTCGTCATCCAGCAAGATGCCATTCGTGGTGATGGTAAATCTGAAATGCTTATTGTTGGCTGCTTCCAGGGAGCGGCCATAATCCACCAGCGCCTTGACCACTTCAAAGTTCATAAGCGGCTCTCCGCCAAAGAAGTCCACTTCGAGGTTGCGGCGGTTGCCGGAATGGGCTACCAGGAAATCAAAGGCCCGTTTCCCTGTTTCCAGTGGCATGAGCAGACGCTCGCCATGAAAATCACCCTGTGAGGCGAAGCAATACTTGCACCGAATGTTGCAGTCGTGGGCCACATGCAGGCACAGGGCCTTAATGACAGGCTGCTTTTTAAACGCAGTTGAGTCCAGATAGTCGTCCGGACTGAATAGCTGCCCCATCTCGACGAGGGCATCAATTTCTTCCAACCCTTCTCTGATGACGCCTTCTGCTAACTCCCCGGAGAGAGTCGCCACAGCACTCTCTTTGTCAGGATTTGGGTAGAAGTCCAGCAATCTATAAATCATTGGGTCGACCACATGAATGGCACCGCTGTGGACATCCAGAACAATGTGCATGCCGCCCTGTTCGTATTTATGAATCATTGTTATTTTGCCTCCGCTCTCACTTTAAGCATAAACACAGAAAAAGCAGCTTTCGCTGCTCTGACTGTATGTATGCGGTCATATCGCAGTGCTGACGCCTTGTAACCCTCTTTAAGCGTCAAGCCCTTCTTATGTAGAAGGTCTTATTTGTTCTCGCACTCCTGATTGCCAACAGTGCAAGATGTTTTGCAGGCCGACTGGCAGGATGTCTGGCATTCGCCGCAGCCGCCGTGAGAAGCGCTTTCCTTCAGCGTACCTTGGTTCAGCGTTTTAATGTGCTTCATGAGATGACCTCCCTTCATAGAACTAAATCATGCCTATTATAGCATAAACCTTTGCAAGTAAAAAGACCGAAGATGATGAACCGCCGAAGGCGGCCAGGTCCTGGCCGCTTCGGCGATCTCAACAGGTCTGCGTTATCACTGGTTTACCTGAAGCGGCGGCGGATTCACCTCGGAATTCCACCGCGCCGGTAAGGACACATTGTCAGTTGCACGTCTATTTCTGAACGACGATGCTGCCAACCGCCCATTTCTTGAATGTCAATTCTGTGCCGCTAGGTCGCACGCGGAGAACAACATCCTCATCCATGACTGAAACGACTTGGCCAACTACGCCGCCGATGGTCACGACTTCATCACCTGCCGTAATATTATCCCGCATACTCTTCAGCTCTTTGTTCTTCTTTTGTTGCGGACGAATGAGCATGAAGTAGAAAATCAGGAAAAACACAACGACGTAAAGCAGAGTTCCGTAAGTACCGCCCATAGTGTAAGCCTCCTATTCTTTGCTGTCTGATGCAATTTTACTCGCTCTCTTCTACAGTATAACCGTATTTGCGGAAAAATTCATCCTTAAAATCAAGAAGTCTGTCATCCATTATGGCTTGTCTGACATTTTTCATGAGTTCAATGAGGAAAAACAGGTTGTGATAGGTCATGAGCCTCGAGGAAAGAATCTCATCCGCTTTATAAAGATGTCTCAGATAAGCTTTGCTGTAATTGCGGCAAGTATAGCACCCACAGTTTGGATCGAGAGGTGAAAAATCATCAAAGTATTTGGCATTCTTAATGACGACCTTGCCCACCGAGGTCATGGCCGTGCCATTTCGGGCAATCCGTGTTGGAAGGACGCAGTCGAACATGTCCACCCCTCGCAGGACACCTTCCAGAAGGTCGTCCGGGCTGCCCACACCCATGAGGTAGCGCGGTTTGTCCTCCGGCAGATACGGTGTAGTTTGTTCCAGGATCTCATACATCATAGGCTTTGGCTCACCGACGGACAATCCGCCAATCGCATAGCCCGGGAATCCTATCGCAGTGATTTCTTCTGCGCTTTGTTTTCTGAGATCTGGATACATACCGCCCTGTACTATGCCAAAGAGCGCCTGTTGATCCGGTTTTTTGTGGGCTTCCTTACAGCGTGCTGCCCAGCGTGAGGTTCGCTCCAGAGATTTTTTAACATATTCGCGTTCCGCCGGATAAGGGGCACATTCATCAAAAGCCATGATAATATCAGCGCCCAGGGCATTTTCAATTTCAATGGCGCGTTCAGGGCTTAGAAAGTGCTTGGCTCCGTCCAGATGGGACCGGAACTCGACGCCTTCTTCAGTAATCTTTCTGAGATCCCCCAGGCTGAAGACCTGAAACCCGCCGCTGTCAGTCAGAATGGGATGATGCCAGTTCATAAACTTGTGAAGTCCGCCTGCTTTTTCAACCAACTCATGACCCGGTCTCAAAAACAAGTGATAGGTATTGGAGAGAATAATTTGGGCTTCCATGTCTTCAAGCTCTTCAGGTGTCATAGCCTTGACAGTGGCTTGGGTGCCCACGGGCATAAAGATTGGGGTATCGATCACGCCATGGGGCGTATGCAGGCGGCCAAGGCGCGCACCGCTCTGTTTGCAGGTCTTGATGAGTTCGAATTGAATTGCCATGGTTGCCTCCTAATAAAATCTAACTTTACAAAATCAGCATGGCATCGCCAAAGCTGAAAAACCTGTAGCGCTCTTTCACTGCCTCATGATAGGCAGCAAGGACGTGCTCTCTGCCAGCCAAGGCACTGACCAGCATAATAAGAGTCGATTCAGGGAGATGAAAATTGGTGATCAGACCATCCACTACCCTAAACGTGTATCCGGGGTAGATAAAAATGTCCGTCCAGCCTGAGCACGCCTGAAGGGTTTCGTGGCGTCCCGCAGCACTTTCCAGGGTCCTGACAGAGGTCGTGCCCACTGCCACAACTCTGCCGCCAGCAGCCTTGGTCCGTCGGATCTTTTCTGCGGCATTCTCGCTGATTTCAAAATATTCAGCGTGCATAACATGATCATGGAGTGACTCTGCCTTGACAGGTCTGAACGTCCCCAGTCCCACGTGCAAAGTAATGCGCGCAATTTCCACACCCTTCGCCTCGATAGCGTCGAGCAAGGCATCATCGAAATGAAGACCTGCAGTTGGCGCGGCTGCCGAGCCGTATTTGTTTGAATACACGGTCTGATAGCGCTCCGAATCATCCAGAATTTCGCGAATGTATGGCGGCAGAGGCATAGTGCCCAGCCTGTCCAGAACCTCCTCGAAAATCCCTTCATATTGAAATCTCACCAAGCGCGTGCCCTCTTCGGAAAGGCCTTCAATAACTGCGCGCAGTGAGCCGTCACCAAATTCAAAGGTGTCGCCGGGGCGCGCTTTTTTTCCGGGCTTGACCAGGGTCTGCCAGACATCCCCCTCAACACGCTTCAGCAGAAGGAATTCCACGGCAGCCCCGGAGCTTCTGCGGCCAAAGAGTCTGGCGGGCAGAACCCGAGTGTCGTTGATGACCAGACAGTCGCCTGACTGCAGGTGGTGCAGCACATCCCTGAAAGTCTCATGTCGAAGCGCGCCGGTTGTTTTGTCCATATAAAGAAGTCTCGAAGCAGCCCTGTCTTTAAGCGGTGTTTGAGCGATCAGTTCCTCAGGTAAATCAAAATAAAAATCACTTGTTTTCATGTCTTGAAGTTGCTCCCTTATATCCTATAAAGTTTTTTGACCACTGAGCCTTATCGTTGTGCCTTCCCGGTGTCTTATTGAATCCTGGTATTGACATAGTAGTGTGTTAATATCTGCTCATAGCTCATGCCAAGGTCTGCCATGGCCTTCGCGCCCCATTGACTCATTCCGACGCCGTGACCAAAGCCATATCCCTTGAAGACTATGGTGGAACTTCCGGAGCCAGGTGTTGCCACTGAACCGGACGGCTTAAATGTCGACACGCCCGAAGCTGTCAGCATGGTCATTTCAGAAGAGCCAAGTGAAACCTGCCCGCCTGCGCTTTCAACGACAAGGCGATCCACCGGCACAGCAGTCTTGCCCCCAGCGGATTCCAGCGTCAGTTCCCCACTCGATCCGGGTACGACACCGCCGCCCCCTTCAATGGTATACCAGGAACTGCGGATATCGTAGGTTCCCAGAATGTAGCGCGCCTTTTCCTTGGATGCCACGTAATCTCCGTCCCGCCCGACAAATACGGTTTCCAGTGCCCGTCCGTTCGGCGAAACTTTGGTGATATAGATCCCAATCAGTGGGCCAATGTTGATGTTTTTGCTCTTTAAAATCTCGTCAACCTGTGCTGTCGTATAGGTTTTTGACCAGGTGGCTGATGGCTGCCCCAGCGAATAGGGGTCATCCACCGACTTGAGATAAGGCGTCACCGCCGACCAGACATATTCAGAGTTTTCTGTGCGTCCACCACTGTTGGAATGGAAAAACGCTGTAATGGGCTTGTTGTCGTAGACCAGCAGACGTCCCCAGGTCTCATCCACCGCATCGTTTGAACGCGGCCGCTCGACGCTGGCACCGCCGTACACCTGGCAATCCTGAAGATTACACAGGTCAAATCCCCATTTGCTGTGCTTTCCAAAGGACGCATAGGCGTAATTGCGCGCCGCAACCGCTTGAGCTTTCAAGGCCTCCAGCGGCCATTCTCCAGACATTTCACGGGGCAAGACGCCGTATAGGTAAGGTTCAACCCCAATATAGTTGATGACGGTTGGGTCACTATCCGTGAATCTTTGTACGCCAATGGCCCCGCGGTATTTACGGCTTTCAAAGCCGATCAGGTCGCCACTGGCCTGAGGCAAAAGCGCAAAGACAGAATCGCTCGTATCATAATACATAAATATTGAGGCATTGTCGACGATCATGATCGCTTTATCATTGACGGGAGCCGGAATCAATTCCAAATTTGGAAGCACGGTTTCAATTTCAGCTCTCTTCACTTCCCGTTCTGCCTCTGACTGGTACGCTCCCACATAGACCTTCCAGCCATCATCATAAGCCGGAAACAGGTTTTGCAGTTGAATAGAAGTCTGGTCGAGAAACTGCCGCATTTCAAGGTAAGTCCCAAAATCAGGACCCACCTGAAGATGATACGGTCCAAAGTAAGCGCCGGAACTGCCTGCAGGTGTGCCGATGGTCTCGCCGACCGCCTTTGTATTCTTAATGACATAGAGGGTATTAAGCGGCAGTGTGGCGCCGGTGTCAGTAAAAGCACCCGCGCCGTCAACTGTAACAAGTTTAAACCCGCTGGTCGAAGTCAAAACGGACGTCGCATCAGTGATGCTGTTAAATTTGATGCCAATGCGAACTTGCCGGTCTGGGCCCACCTCTGCGGCATGGGCAGGCAGGGCATTAAAAACCAAGAGGGTCGACAAAAGGCATAATGTCAGCAGGACCCAAGATGGCTTAGACTTCAGTCTGATTTTTTTATAAGTCATGTACGTCCTCACCTCATTCCTCCAGGCTGATCTCCAGTTGATTAAACGGAACCTCTGCCGCAATCTGCCCCTTGGGATCCAGATTGAGATAACGGTAACCGTTTCGCGTAATCACGCGGCCTCTTGGCGTTCGGTTGATAAAACCAAGCTGCAGCAGAAAAGGCTCAATGACATCTTCGATTGTCCCCTGCTCTTCTCCGGTAGCCGCTGCAAGGGTGCTTACCCCAACCGGTCCGCCGTCAAATTTTTCAGCTATGGCGAATAGAAGCCTTCGGTCGGCCTTGTCCAGACCGGAATCGTCGATATCCAGCATCTTAAGGGCATAGCGCGCGACCTCAATATCGATGGTGTCGCTTCCGCCCACCTGAGCAAAGTCCCGGACCCGTCTGAGTATCCGGTTGACAATCCTGGGTGTACCGCGGCTTCTTCGGGCAATCTCCCAGGCAGCATCATCGTGAATGCCAATGCCCAGAATATCAGCGGAGCGCCGCACAATCAGGTGCAGCTCGCGTTCACTGTAAAGGTCGAGCTGCAGCATGACGCCAAAGCGGTCTCTCAACGGCGACGTCAAAAGTCCTGCCCTGGTGGTGGCGCCCACCAAAGTAAAGCGTGGGAGTTGAAGCCTTATGGACCTGGCTTCAGAACCCTTGCCTATGATAATGTCAAGGGCATAATCCTCCATGGCCGGATAGAGCACTTCTTCCACCGCACGGCTGAGCCGGTGGATCTCATCAATAAAAAGGACATCTTTGTCCCTCAAAGTGTTTAAGATGGCTGCCAGGTCTCCGGGACGCTCGATCGCGGGGCCTGAGGTGATTCGGAGGTTGACGCCCAGCTCATTGGCAATGATGTTTGACAACGTTGTCTTGCCAAGTCCGGGAGGTCCATAGAGGAGAACGTGGTCCAGAGCTTCAGAACGATATTTGGCAGCCTCAATGAAGACACCAAGTTTCTCCTTGTTGCGCTCCTGTCCAATGTATTCTCTGAGATTTTTCGGTCGAAGACTGCCTTCCTGAAGGATGTCTTCTTCTATTAGATCCGGTGTGATAAAACGGTCAAACCCTGAGTCCAAGGGGCAGTGCCTCCTTTCTCTATTGCGTGTCTGAAGCTGCAGTCCCGCAAAAGCTAAAATTATGAGATTAAAGGACCGCCATCAGACCGAGAGCCTGACGAATGACGTCCTCCACGGTGAGGTCCCGACTGTCTATGCGCGAGATGATCTTTTCGACGTCAGATTTTCTATATCCCAGAGCCATCATGGCTTCAATGGCGTCAGAGACGACACCGACGTTTTTAGGCATAGAAAAACCGTCTGCCTCTGGCAGCGCGGACAGTGTTTTGGAGAATTTGTCCCTGAGTTCCAGCACAATGCGCTGGGCTGTTTTTTTGCCGATGCCCGGCGCTTTCGTAAGACCATCCGCATCTCCAAGGATAATCATGCGGGTGAGCTCCAGGTAATGAATGCCCGACAAGGCAGCAATGGCAACCTTAGCGCCTATGCCGGACACGGTAGTGAGCAGGCGAAAAACCTTCAGCTCGTCTTCAGTGGAGAAGCCCACTAAGGTCATACTGTCCTCGCGGACGATCAGCGAGGTGAAGAAAGTCACTGTCTCTCCCACTTTACAAGCCATGGCACTGGTCGCTGAGGTGGAGATGCTGTAGCCAATATTTCCGACCTCCAGAATCACGCGGTCCGGATGCAATACGGCGACAACACCGCGAAAGTATTCGTACATGGAGCAGCCTCCCTGAAAATGGCGTGTTTGAGTTGCGTAGTTGGCCTGACGTAAAACGGCTCGGCTACACGGTCTGACTCAGACCAAAATGACTTGGTTTAGTCCGGCCTCAAGCGCTATTTTTTCTAATTTTTCCATTTCTGTATGGTCAGGTATGGATTTATCTTTGAATTGCCCTACGACACCATGAGGTCTGAAACGAATGAGTTTGTACCGGGTATTGGGTGCGTTTGAGGCCAGCACTCGGCTGACATAAGACACTGTATTAGCGTTGTCAGGCCACTCGGGCACAATGACTGTGCGCACTTCGTAGAGGGTCTGATCCTGGGCCATACGGTACAAGTTCTTAATAACCGGTTGGTTGTCCTCACCGGTGAGTTCCCTGTGAGCCCGCGGATTAACACTTTTGACGTCCAGCATAAAGCCGTCGACCCATGGTTTCAAGCATTCGTAATAAGCCTGATCAAAGTCGCCGTTGGTGTCAACGAGGATGTTGAAATCCTCTTTTTTTAGGGCTTTGACCAGTGCTAGTAGAAATTCGGGCTGTAGTGTGCACTCGCCGCCCGAAATAGTCACACCGGAAATAAACAGACGGTATTTAAGTACCTCCCGGATGACATCTTCAGCTGCCATAAGGCGCACTTCATCCGTGCTCAGGGCGCTGCCCAAGGCAATAGTCTCAGGATTGTGGCAATAAGCACATCTGAAACTGCAGCCCTGGAGAAAAATGATGGTTCTATTGCCCGGTCCATCTACCGAACTGAACGGCATGATTCTGCGGACATAGCCCATTGGACTTTCAATTTGTATATGTTCGCTCACTGCTTCTCTCCGCACTTTGGACAAAAGGCGTGGGACTTGTCAATTTCAGCACCACAGGATTTGCAGAATCTGAGGGGCTTGCCTTTTTTGACAGTCTTTAGGTCCCAATAGGTCAGCTCTTCAGTAGGATTTTCCTCATAGGCCAGTCCTTTTTCTTTTTTCAATTCAAAGACACTTTTGCAGGAAGGACATACGCAAAAGTAGTTCAAATTCCAGCGAACGGTTGGAATAAAAAAGACGTGAAATGTGTTATACCGCTTGATGACTTTTTTCGGCAGAGTACTGTTGCACTCCTTGCATTCCACCTGGCTGTCTCTGAGTAGCTTGTCCTTGCTTGTGATTCCGAATACGCCGATAAAAAACATGTCGTCATCTCCTAAAAGACATCATGAACCTAGTCTTAGCAATCATTATCCATTATAGCATATTTGTTCGCTTCTGTGAGGGATAAGTTGTGGCGGACGTCAAGAGAGGAACTCAAATAATAATGAGTTCCCCTCGTTTCTTAATTAGTCGATGGTTGATCAGTCGATTTTTTTATTTCGACAGGTTCCAGCACGACCTCGACCAGCGGCTCAAACAGGGCTAGGTAAATGCGCTCAACTTTTGACGCTTCGGGAATCCCAATGTTGAATGCCATGCCTTCCTCCGTTTGCCACATGCCCAAAGACATTTCTTCTGGATCCGGTTCCATTCGGACGGCCCCAAATTCGTGCCCGCCGAAATCAGGATTTTGGTCTATCATACCAGGTCTTAGGAATTCATAACTGATCCAAGGCTTATCAGGCTGTTTGCCAGACATATCACTGAGTGCCGAGACTTCACGTCCTTTATACAAAATAACCTCGCTTTGCTTCGGAAGTTCTGAATGAATGGTTTCGGTAGAAACTTCAAAATATGCCGTACTTAAAACGTCAGATTGCCACGCCGTTCTTTGAGGATCAATCCCTATAAACATTTTTCCGTCCAGATCAAAGCGGCTGATGCTGGCTTTGAATTCCATGGACTGCGCTGCCACCTCAGCATCCGAATTCAACCTGCCCATACTGTCAAAATATATTTTGTCACCGTTCTGATCCATGAGATACAAACCAATATTCAAATCCCTAACACCTTCTGCCGGCACCAGCCTCGCCTTGACACTGGCATTGATGACCCCTATGTTGATCTCCTTAATTTCAAGGATTCCATAATCTGCTATCTGCAGCGGCCTATTCAATTCGTAGTGAACAGATTCACGCGACATAGATTCATCCAGGACCACAGGAAAGCGAAAAACTTTGCCGTCTAAACTAAACGCCAGTGAGAATTGAGATGGGATTTCATGTCCGTAGGTTCTGATTTCAGAAAGTCGAACTTCTTCCCCCATACCCGAAAAATCAATACCTATAGCTGATTTGAAATCAGGTATCTCAATAGACAATTCGACAAATTCCTCAGCATGATCCCCTGCAATCGAATAATACACCGCTAAAGTCTGCTGGTCAGCAACCACACCATTGAGTGTGATTTCTGTATTGTCAATTTTGATTGAAGTGTTGATAGGCTGATAGCGGTCATGTTCTATAGCCGATCTTAATCCAGGCTTGCCTACCAGATATTCTACCCACTGTCCGACAAGAGGCCATTTCATCATGTTTTCAGCCAGAGACGGATTAAATTTCGCGCCTATCATGAGGCCGCCAATCCCAATAATCAAACTCGCTGCCACAGTCAGCGTGCCTCTCACAATTTTTTTCATTGTTATTGACCTCTTATTTCCCTTGCCATGCAGGTCTGCGGCTGTGCCTATCGACCCCAGTGGTTCAATCATAAGTTGAAGGGTTTCTTCTGCCCACATGTCCGAATACTCAGGGAGTGTCTGTTCTCTGAGCACTTTTTCGATTTTTTTATCTAAATGGCGTTCATCCATGACTTAGACCTCCCTTCCTGTGGTTTTTTGGAGATTTATTGTCAAAAACTCCTGTGCCGTCAAATTTTTTCGAAGCTTCTCCCGGCCTCTGAACAGCCGGCTCTTCACTGTCGAAATTTCCAGCTCAAGAACTTCAGAGATCTTGTTCAAATCATATTCCAGAAAATAGTACATAATCATCGGGATCCGGTAATGATCCGACAGCTGACGAAGAGCACTTTCTATAACTTCCCGTTCTTCTTCCTGCACTAAGATCTCAAGTGGCTCAGGATCTGAGTCTGCGACAAAATCAATTTTTAAAGCTTGAAAGCTATCTTCTGCGTACTGTGGCTCAACCACATTCAACCATCGCTTCTCCTTGGCATATTGATCTCTGTACAAGTTGAGACAAATGGTATACAGCCAGTTCGCTGCTGCCTTCTCCTCGCTGGTTCCGCTTGGAGACAGCAGTGCAAAATACTCCGGCAGGATCAGGCGTTCCATGGCCTTGAGAAAAGTTTGCTGATAAAGGTCCTTTGACGCCTCGACCTCAGCGGTTAATTTATAACTTAATTTTCGAATCATCACATCATGTGTTTTTACAAACACGGCGAGTGAGGCTTTGAGTGCCTCATTGGATTCCGGCACCCCACGTTGGCCAGGTGTGCCAGATTTCAGCCATCCCACAAAAATGCCTCCTTATTTACTGTTTCAATTGGGGGTAATAGGCGCCAGCCGCAATAGGCATCAGCCGCAATAGGCATCAGCCGCAATAGGCGCCAGCCCCGCGGACAGAAATAAATTTTGCGCCAGAGCATGCAATTTCCATTTTCATTTTACTTTCTTCTATCATACCTAAACGCATGGAAGTTAAAAAGGTTTCAACAAAAAACTCAAAGGCAGAAAACAAGCAGTTCAAAAACCAACCACTTGTTTTCCGCCTTTTAAATTAAGATCCTCGCTTATTGCCAAATGCTACAGCAATCCATCCCTCATGCGAACGCGCCGCTCCAGCACATGCTGGTTGTCTACAGCACCTTTCCCCAAAGCCACCGTATCCTGCAGCACCGCTTCTCCCCGTCTCAGCTTCTCAATTTCAGAGCGTTTGACCAGATAGCCGGTAATCCGGATCACATCTGCATCTGAAGCGTAGGAGGAAAAATAGCGCATCCCGGCATCAAAAGCACCTTTGACTATGTCGACGACCACTTGGGGATTGGACTTCACAGTCTCATCAAAACTGAAAATATCGCCAATACCGGATGGAAAATACTTGTGATAGCGGGCCGCCTGCAGCAAATGCTCGTGGATAGGCGGTTCGTCTCCAATTGGAATCCTGCAGCCCGGACTGGTGCCGGCATCAGAATCTATGCCCACCTGGGCATGAAGCAGATAATGGCCGCCCGTCGCCAAATGCGGATTGAAATGCCCGTTCACCACCGTCTGCATAACCTCAATAATGCGCACCCCAAGATCATCCGCTTCCTGACTGTGCCCAAAGCGTACGCTGTGGCCATCCAACTTCATAAGATGGTTGACGGCTTCCGCCAGACCAACCTCACCCAGCATGGCAGTAAACCTTGCCGGATCAATCAGTCCCTCACGAACAAGGAAACTCGATTCGAAGAAGTGGCTTTCCTCCACCAAAAAGCGAATGCGTTCATCCATGTAATCCATGGCAAGCTGAACCGCTTCCGGAAGCAGCCTCTCGATATAGTCCGCTGAATTGACAGCTTCAAAAGACAATTTATCGAGCTTAAGCCGCGAAAGGGTGTAGCTGCCGCCCCCAATAGGCAGGCCGTTGTAGCAGCTGACTATGGCGTAACCATCGGCAAAATTCTCGAATTCTTTCGAAAACATGGCATGGTTGGCAAAGCTCGGCTTTGCTGTGATCAGTGAGGTGGCGGCCGCGTCTCGCATAAATTCCTCCGTCGTCGCCGGACTCACCTTCAGGGTGATATTCGGGATCGCGTCCTGAAGCTCACGCTCCGCCCTCAAAATCAAAGTCCCGGCTCGAGTCGGTTCTGGGCCCAGGTTCGCATGACAAAATGAATCCGTAATTGTCCGGTCAATGTGCTTCAGGAACAGTTTGATCGTTTTAAAAGCCCTCTCCTCATCTTCAATAAAGGGATCCAGGAGCGTATCCAAGCTTCCAATATACACCGGAAAAGTCGAAATGGAAGGGATGTGCTTATACAGGATCAGCAGCGCATGAATGGCCTCCTCAAGATCCTGAGGCGGATCAATTTCCAGAAACTTACTGCCCTGCTTCATAAATTTTTCGAAATTGACCACGACGTATCGCGGCCTGTAAGGCGCGTGACCCTCAAACAGGTCACACAGTATATCCCGATCCCGCAGGGACTGAACCGCCGCCGGAATGTTCAGCACCTCAATTGAATCCTCCGCGGCCCTGGCCAAGGAAATCACCTTTTGCTCATAAGTCAGCACGGGATCTTGAATGATGGACAAAACATTACCCATTGTTGTCACCCTTTCGTTATAAAACACGCTGAAACGCGTCGATCTTTTCGCTGTGCACTGCTTTGCTTCTATTTTAAAACAAAGCCAGGCCCGAATCAACGCCCGTGGATGACATAGCGCAATCTTCAGGACATTTGTCCTTTAAAAGAATTTTTGCCGATGGTCACAAACGGTACCCCCCTAACCAATCATACACTTCATTAATAAAAAAAACACCCCGGTGTCTCTTGAAAGAACCCGGGGTGTTTCAAACTCATTTTCATAAATGTCATTAAATTTATGTAGGACATTTGACGCCTGATCGCTCAAATCCTATGCCGTTTTCTCGAAACCAGGAAGTTTCTCCATAGTGATGCCCGTGAAGCCATAGAAGATGGAAACGAGCGGATTGATCAGGTTCAGGAAGCAGTAAGGCAGATAGACCAAAGTCGCAACGCCGAGTGTGCCTGACATGAACAGACCACAGGAGTTCCAAGGAACCAAAGGCGAAGTCAGGGTACCGGCGTCTTCAAGAACGCGTGAGAGGTTTTTAGGATGGAGACCGCGATCTGCATAGATTTGTCTGTACATACGTCCTGGGATAACGATGGCAAGATATTGGTCACCAGCCATCATGTTCATGGCAATGATTGTGATGATCGTTGCGAGAACGAGGCTGCCAGTGCCATGAGCAAGCTTCATGATGGAAGAAGCTATAGCTTCAAGCATGCCGGACGTCTCCATAACACCGCCAAAGCTCATGGCGCAGAGAATCAGGGAAACCGTCCACATCATGCTGTCGAGTCCCCCACGGGAAAGCAGATCATCAATAACCGTGATGCCTGTATCAGATGCATAACCATAGTGGGTAGCTTCAACAATGGCAGTCATGTCAGCGCCCTGGAACAGGAACGCGAACAAAGCGCCAAGAATCGTGCCGCCAATCAAGCCAGGCATTGCAGGCACTTTAAAGATGACCATAGCGATAACCAGAATTGGCGCAAGAAGAAGAATCAGCGAAATGTTGAAGTTCGCTTCAAGGCCTGTCAGAATTTCATTGATACCTGCAGTATCAATCTCATTGCCGGCAAATCTCATTCCAATGATTCCGTAGAGTATCAGGGAAATAATCAGTGATGGACCTGTCGTATAGATCATGTGCCGGATGTGTTCAAACAGCGTGGACCCTGCCATGGCTGGCGCGAGGTTTGTCGTATCAGACAGAGGAGACATTTTGTCGCCAAAATACGCGCCGGAAATGATTGCGCCGGCAACGATACCAGGATTCATGCCAAGGCCAATGCCAACGCCGACTAACGCGATGCCTACTGTGCCGGCAGTCGTCCAGGAGCTTCCGGTAGCAAGGGAAACGACACAGCAGAGCAAGCAGGTTGCGACGAGGAAAATGCTAGGAGACAGAAGTTTGAGACCATAGTAGATCATGGTTGGAACGATGCCGCCAAGGATCCAGGTACCGATGATCATACCGATGATCATCAAAATCAGAATGGCCTGCATAGCCATTTTGATGGTGTCGACAATCCCATCCTCAAGCTCTTTCCAGGTGTAGCCGAGTCCGAAAATTGCGACGATAGCCGCGACGACTGCTGAGAAGAGAATTGGAAGGTGTGGATCCCCGCCCCAGAACTGCATGGTGACGATCAGTGCCACGATAATGAATGCCATAGGAATAAGTGCGTGACCAAGCGTGGCTTTTTTCTTCATCTTTGTTTCCATTGATGAATTCCTCCTTTGCATAAGATAGTTCATTATACATAAGAGGTTACAAAAAAATTCAAAAACGTTCAAATTTGAATAACAAAAATGTCACAAATAATTAAGAATAGTCAAAATTTTGTGAATCACTGTCAGAAAATTGCACTAAGTGGTCTCGAGAACCATCAGGATCAGGTTGTCAATAAATTTGCGCACTGAGATCTTTCCCCCGCTTTCGCGTTTGCCGCGAACGAAATCCATCTCTGCTTTGACATTTTCAAAGTCATATAAGGTACTGGAAAAACGGATAAAGTTTTCATTCATATAGTCCTCAATTCCCAAATTTGCCAAATTGATAAGCCCCCGGTTGATTGCCCGCCGCAGTCGCTGCTCCATGGCTTTTGGATTGTCGCAAAGTTCGTCGCAGATGTCCCTGACCTTAAAATCAAATGTTTTAAGATTGTTCTCCAGCATGTAGGAACAGATCTGAATCAGATCCTCCCCGCCCTTTTCTCCCATAATACCGAGCTTTGAAAAAATAATTTTGATTTTTTTTACCTGATCAGTCAACTGATCCGGCATCTTGGTTGAAGCATGTTTGTCACCTTTATTGAACATGCCCTCTATCATTTTGAATGTGCGCTCCATCTCGAGCTTCTCTTTGATGTTCCCAAGAACATTTCTGATTTCGATCTGATTCACCGGTTTGCTTATAAAAAACTCTACCCCGCAGTCGTATGCTTTCGAAATGATATTCTTGCTTGAGACCTGAGACAGCATGACAAATCGCGTGTCCGGCAGACCATCCTTCAAAGCTTTGACAAGGGCGCAGCCATCCATGTTGGGCATCAGCATATCCACGACAACTATGGAAGGCTTCAGATTTGGAATCTGAACTAAAGCTTTTTCGGAATCCTTAGCCATACCAACGACATCACCAAGATCAAACTCTTCAATGATATTTTCAAGCACTCTTAAAACTGATGAGTCATCATCCACCAAATAAAATGTCATGGGGTTACCTCTCCTTCAGGGCTAATTTGTCGAGTACAGCGACTATTTCTGTGCCTGAACCTAAACTGGACTTCACCGTGATATGACCGTTGAACGTCGTTTCTACAATATCTTTGACGAGGGTCAGCCCCAATCCGCGATAGATATCACCGGTACTTGGGTTGAACTTCGTAGAGTAGCCGGCCTCAAAAATGGCCTCAACATCTTTATCTTTTATGCCGGGTCCGTTATCCCTGACTGTCAAAATCAAATGCTCAAAGTCCTCAGTCAAAATGACAGAAATTGTACCTTCTTTCCTTGAATCCCGAATGGCCTCAATGCTGTTGGAAATCAGATTCCTTATGACTGAGACAAATAGCAGATGCTCACTGACGACGTGGTCTGAATTCAACAGATCGACCATGTTAAGCTCAATCTTGGCATTCACACTTTCATTTTTAAAGAATTTGACTACAATCTCCAGAAGTTCCCTGACTTTAAATGCCCCATAGGGGTTTTGTGTGACGCCGATCTTGTCTATTCCTTCAATAACCTTGGAATAGTTTTTCTTGATTTCATGAACGTCTTTTGCAATTTTTAAGGACAAATGACGCGATTTGGGGTCGGAGTCGTCCGCAAGCTGCTCATAAAGGGTGTATGCCTCCCCCATGACTTGCTCAATATATTCCATATTGTTCTGCATAAAATATATTTCACTTTTCAAATCACTCAGAACAGTGTACATACTCTTATAACGCTCATATTTTTCATCCTTCATCAGAATGATGTTGTAGTATTTCAAAACGAAAACAAGCGCCGTCGCCAAAGCTGTCCGGATAAATGCCACCGTGATCAAAGTGTCGACCAGGCGAATCTTCTCCCCCACCAATGGACCAATCCGGATCACAAGTTCAAATAAATTGGAGGCAAAGTCAGCGATACAAATGGCTAAAATCCAGCGGGACAGCACCTTTTCCTTAGCGAGATAGACTATAAAATAGTAGATGAAACCATAGGACATATCAAACACGAAAATAGGAAAGTCAGCCATGACGGCTGCCAAAAAGCTCCCAAACACGCCAATTCCTATGATCCCTCTAAACAGAAGCCCAAAGAGTCCTATCCCAAAAGAGGTTATAATGGGATTCAGCGTTGGATTGAAATAATAATAGACCGGGAGAATGATGACGGACATTGATATTCTGAAACCATTCAGGTCATAGCCTATGTAAATTTGGGATGTTATGGCATCCAACAAAGCTATAATTGAAATTTTTACAATCAGCGTTCTAAGCTGTCTCATAGTTCACATCCTTGCGTCCTTGGATTTCACAATGACCACACATCATTATACCAAATACGACATGAAACGGGAATGAAATTGAAGTGAGGCAGGCGAACAAGGTGATGCAGAAGAAAAAAGGGAGGTGCAAAGCGTGGTGTCAATGAGCATAAGCCGCTGACAACGCCATCCATCTCCCTTCTAACTCTTTTAAACTTCTTCAAATACCGGCTTCCCATCAATAAAAGCCTTAATTTTAGCCAGGGAATGGACTTCAACGCCCAGACTGCTCACATAAGCATTCCCCTCCTGGAAGGACTTCTCAATGACAATACCTACACCGAAAACCTCTCCGCCGCCCTGTTTTACCAATTCGATCAGACCTGCTGCTGCACGACCCTGAGCGAGAAAGTCGTCCAGTATCAGAACCCGGTCGCCAGGATGAATAAATTTTTTGGACACGCGAACACTGTAATTACGTTTCTTCGTGAAGCTGTAGACATTCGTCTCATAGCTGTCCGGATCTGCATTGACGGAATCGAATTTCTTCGCGAATACCACAGGCACATTATCAAAGTATTGCGCGGTAATAGCCGCTATGGCTATGCCTGAAGCTTCAATAGTCAAAATCTTGTTGATCCCCATATCCTTAAAACGTTCGTAAAAAGCCTTGCCTACTTCATTCAACAGGCCTACATCCACCTGGTGATTGAGGAACCGGTCGACTTTCAATATGTCCTTACCCAAGACGTAACCATCCGTCAGGATGCGATCTTCTAATATTTTCAAGTGAGCACCTCTTTCTAAACAGAGTTTTATCCATCTTAAAGGAATCTGCTTAAAAAGGCAAGCCCAAGGCCATAAATTTGTCTCAGTAAACACCAGCTTCGTCCTTATGCCATTATTGACATTAGTGCCATTTACGCCACATAATGCAACTTAATGCAACTTAATGCGACTTTATGCCCCAGAAAATCTATATGCCGCTTACGCCAACAGCTGGCTTTCTTTTTCCTCAACATACTGATGGGTGTAAAGATGCCAGTAATGCCCCTTCAATTTCATGAGTGACTGATGGGTGCCGTCTTCAATGATCCGCCCATCCTCAATGACCAAAATACGGTCACAGGCGCGTATGGTGGAAAGTCGGTGGGCAATGATAAAACTGGTTCTGTTCTCGAGTACTTTGACAAGCGCGTGCTGAATAAGCTGCTCGGCTTCGGTGTCAATGGAACTCGTAGCCTCATCCAGTATAAAAATCGCCGGTTCTGCTATAACGGCCCTGGCAAAGGATATCAGCTGCTTCTGCCCCGTGGACAACATTGCGCCGCCTTCGCCCACCTGTGTGTCATAACCTTCCGAAAGATGCAGAATGAACGACTCTGCGCCCACGAGTGCCGCCGCTTTTCGAATCTCTTCCTCCGTCGCGTCCAACCGTCCATAGCGAATATTGTCGCGAATAGTTCCACTGAAAAGATGCGGCGTCTGAAGAACATACCCTATTCCTTGATGCAGCCAAGACTGGGATCGCGCTTTTAACGGGGCCCCATCCAGCAAAATTTCCCCGGAGGTCGGCTCATAGAATCTGCAGATCAGGTTGACCAGCGAACTCTTGCCGGAGCCCGTTGGACCGACCAGAGCAACTGAAGTACCCGCTTCTACCGTGAGAGACAACCCCTGAAAAATGGACTCCTCAGGCTTATAACTGAAATGGACGTCTTTAAATTCAACAGTGCCTTTAATAGGCTCAAAATTTTCTTTAAGCGGCGCCAGAACCGTGCCATAATGCGCTATGACCTCAGCTGTGTCCACAATCTCCGGCTGCCGATCCAAGAGCATGAAGATGCGCTCGGCGGATACTTGTGCGGACTGCATTTCCGAGAGGATGCGCGCCATTTCTCTGACCGGTTCGAAAAATTGGATCGAGTAATTGATAAACAGCACCAAGGTGCCGTAGGAGATAGCGCCAGCCATGACCTCCACGCCGCCAAATTGAATCGCCAATACGGTGCCGATCGCTGCTATGTTGATTACCATAGGCTGATACAAGGCACTGTAAAAGGCGGATTTGATGCTCTGATCCCGCATGTCGCCGCTCAGGACCCGAAAGTCCGCCATAACCTTATCCTCCACCACCAAGGTCTTGGTGGTGCGAGCCCCGGTGATGCCCTCGTTGATGGCGCCGGTAATCCTGGAATTCAGCCTCCGGACGACTCTTTGGAAGGCGACGATTTTGTTCTGAAAGTACCAGCTGACGAGAATCAGAACCGGCATAACCGACAAGGTAATGAGCGCCAGCTTTAGATTCACGGCCAGCATCACAGCCATGATCCCCATCATCATGGTTAGTCCCCAGACCATGTCCACCAAACCCCATGATATGAATTCACCCAGTTTGGTGACATCTGATGTCAGTCTCGCGAGAATCCAGCCTGCCGCATTCTGATCGAAATAGCTCATTGAGAGCTGCTGGAGCTTTTCGAATCCGGCCTGCCGTATATCATGAGATAGGCCGGCCTCGATGACACCCGCTGTCTGGATAAACTTATAAACCACCAGGGCAATCATCAGGACAATGCCGGCATAGACGGCAATGAAAAGATTCAGGCCATCCAGTCTTCCTGGTGTAATGTAAGCATCGATCAAGTGCTTGGTTAAATAGGTCATCATGACATCCATGGCACCCAGGATCGCCAAACAGATCACGACGACTGTCAGCTGCTTCCTGTAATTTTTCATGAATGGCAGCAATCTGAACCAAAGTTGCCGGTCGATTTTTTTCCTGCCTGTTTCCTTTTGAATTGAATTTTCCATAAGTCACACCTCGAATTGTTCTGCGTTGAAATCTGCGATTATTCTATGAAGCCAATGAGTTTCAGCAGAAAAGCCTCTAACTCGCTTCAGCTTCAGCAATTGAATTTTGAATGTCCCACACCCGTTTGTACAACCCCTCCTGCTGAATCAAGGCTTCATGGGTGTCAAAGGCCGAAACCCCACCATCTTCAATGACCATGATCCGGTCCGCCTCCATCAGCGTCGTAAGTCTGTGGGATATTAATAGTACCGTCGAGTAAGCGCTGTTCGCCATCAAACCGTTTCGAATCTGCCTGTCCGTTTCTGTGTCAACCGCACTCAGAGAGTCGTCAAAAATCATCACAGGCATAGGTTTCAGCAGCGTCCTGGCGATGGCGACGCGCTGCCTCTGTCCTCCCGAAAGCGATACGCCTTTCTCACCCACCAGCGTCTCATAGCGGTGGTCAAATTGTTCGATATTGTGATGAATAGCTGAAATCTGAGCCGCCCTCACAATGTCTGCCTCGTTCGCCTCGCCCCGGATTGCGATATTCTCTCCAATGGTCCTGGCATAAAGAAATGCCTCCTGGAGAACGAGTCCAATATTACGTCTTAAATAACGCTTGGAAATACGGTTTAGCGGTATGCCATCCAGCAGAATTTCGCCTTCAGTGGGCTCGTAAAGCCTCGTCAAAAGGTACGCCAGCGTCGATTTGCCCGATCCGGTAGGACCCAATATGCCGATGGTCTCCCCAGGTACAATTTTAAAATTGATACCCTTTAAGATTTCCTCACCTTTTGGATAAGCAAAATGCACACCTTTGAATTCTATCCCACCCATAATCTCAGGCTCCAGGGCCTTTTCACATTCAGGAGATCCAGACAAATCATCATCTGTCTCCGCCTCAAGAATTTCATCAATTCTCCCTACGGCGACCATAGTTTTTCCAAATTCGCTCAAAACCCTGCCAAGCTGACGAATAGGAAAAATCAGCATGTTCTCGTAAGTGATGAACGCGACCACCGTCCCAAGGCTGATGCTGCCTGAGATTGCCCACTTCGCTCCAAAGTACATGACAAGAGCGATCTGGAGCAGACACACAAAATCTGACAGCGACCAGAAATACGCAAAGTTAAGAATCAGTTTATAGACTTTCTCTTTTAAATCTCTGTTGAACACTGAAAATTTCTCATGCTCATAGGGCTCTCTGCCTAAAGCTTTGACCACCTTGATCCCGCTCAAATTCTCTTGAAGCATGGACGTCACTTTGGCCTCGGCTTCATCCGCAATTTTGAATTTTGCCTTGACTCTGAAGAAAAACCAGATGGAAAACAGGATGACCAACGGGATCAGGCTTAGGGCAATAAGCGTCAGTTTTGGATCAAGTGACCACATCAGCGTTGAGATAATGCCCACCATAAGTACAATTGACACAATCTCCACCACTTGAACAGAGAGAAACCGTCGAATTGTTTCAACGTCCGAAGTCGCTCTTTGAATCAAGTCGCCGGTGTCGTGACTTGAAAAGAACTCAAATTTAACTTCATGCAGGTGCTGCATCACCCGATCCTTGAGACCTTTGGCAATGCGTTCGGACGCCACTGCGCTGGCTATGCCTTTGATCAGAAGAAATACCGCCCGCAGCAGCGAAGCAATTAGAATCAGTATGGCAACCCCAGTCAGGGTTCCGCCGGTCAGCTGTGTCATTAAATTTGAAAATGACGTCTCTGGCGCTGCACCTCCTATGACTTGGTCGATCGCATAACGAATAATCAGGGGAATACTCATGGCGAACAAAGTCGTGAGCAGCACTGCCACCATGGCGACAGCATACATCATGGTATTGCCCCGCATATGACGGATTAGCTTTTTCAGCTGGTTGGAGTGAAGTTGAAGCGACATATAGAATAAGTCCCCTTTCGATCCTTTTTCAAAGACTAAATAAAAATTAAATCTGGATTTAAACAATAAAAAATGGCGCAGATTCCCCTGCACCACAAAATGTAATATTTTACCTGTTAATAGCGTAAAAATAGCCGCAGAAGAATCACCTGCGGCTATATAGACTGCATTAAACTGTCTACAAAAATAATACCACAGGCTGCCGGTATGAAGTTGCATTCATTGTGACAAAAAATTCCGCATTCATTGTGATAATCATAGCCGTGAGCCTCCTTTGTTGGATTTTGTAGTGTGTTTTCACGCCGGGCTTGTCCGCCTGTCGTGGACTACAACCCTATTATAAAACTAATTGTCTTACTATACAAGAATTTTTTTATACCTCTTTAGCCTTCAAATACCCGGCTACCTGATCTGTACCGACCTCGCCGACCATTTCATTGATCAGCCCCTCCGTCAGGTTGGAAAGACTGAGCAGTGTCGTCACCAGCGCCTCCATATCCCCTTCATTCTGGTAGCGCTCGATCATATCTTTTAAATAGGCTTTTTGTTCAGCAAAAATAGTCTCTGTTCTCTCATTCTGAAATTCAAAAAATCTGTCATCAATAATTACACGCATGATTTACCTCTTCCTGAAACGGCTAAAAAAGCCTTTTTTTGCGGCACGTTCCTCGACTTGAAGCACAACATCTTCCATTTTGTTTTCAAGCCTTAGAAATTTATCCTGCTCATTTTTTAATAATATTTGGAAATTCCGAATCAATTCATCTTTGTTCTGCAACTGATGATCCTTGATCTCCAGTTGTTTCCTCAAATAGTCAATCTGTTCCTTCAAGGTGTCAAAGACAAAGGACCATTCTTCCACTGACATGAAACGCTCGCCATTTTGGACGACCTTCTTATCTGACACTGTACCATCATTCTTCACCGACTCTGCCGCATCTGTCCCGAACAGCCGCTCCGCCTTAGGAACCTGTTCTTCTTCCTGCCGATGGTCACGTTCCATGACTCGGTCTTGAACCGTTTCCTGTACGCTGCTCTGTTCCGTGTCACCAAAGACCTCTGCGGAAGCCCACTTGTGCTCTAACTCAGGCTGCGGTTCTGAAGTTTCAGGGATGCTGTCATCCTCGCCGCCTTCCTCACGCAGTTCTTTCAGCCACGGATGTTCATCTTTCCTGATTTCATTGCTGCGCTTAACACCAAGACGATCTGCCTCCACGGAGGACTGGTCTGACTCCGGACTTGACTCCGAATCAGATGACAAATCCATGGTGAGGTTGCTCTCCTCGTCTGATACAGGCTGAGGCACCCATGGGTAGTCTTTTTCTGACGGAACATCCGCCTCGGCCATTTCAGTACTTTCCTCAGACTCCGCTTCAGAATCCGTCACTTCCTGAAAAGAAGTCACATATTGAAAATGGCTGAACCTCTCACGATTTCTTCCGACAGGAGGATAGTCTGATGGCTGATCTTCAGAAGATTGTTTTGAGAATTCAAAATGCATTTTTGAATCAGGGTTGTTGTGATTGTAATCCTCTGAAAGAAATCCAGAGGCGTCTCTCATCCCAGGCAAAACTATTTTAGGCTTCTCAGAATTATTTGTCAACTGCACGGACTCATTGCCCGTCTCCTGTTCGGTTTCTTCGTCAACCCCAGATGACTTGACAAATCCAAATTCAGACAAAATTTCGGTCACCTCAGGCTCATAAGACACCTCGATTAATCTGTTAAAAGCCTCTGAATCGCCGTTGTCTTCGTCCGAATTGGCGACATCAGTGTCTTCTTCGTCAAGCTCATCTTCGTCAAGATCATATTCTTCAAGACCATCTTCGACAAGGCCATCTTCGTCAACTGCATCCTCTTCAAAAACATCCTTATTGAAATCATCTTCATCAGGACTTATATCGTTGTGATCTTCCATTTTAAATTCATCTTCAACATGATCCTCATCATCAAAATAATCCTCTGCATATTCCTCATTCAAAATCTCAATTAGCCTCGATTTCAAATTATGCGGACGAATTTCTCCCAGATCGCTGTAATTTTCATTTAAAATTTTTATCAGCCGATCTTGAAAATCCTTCTGATCGACATCCAGCTTAAATTCTGTCTCTACAGAACGAGAGTCATTGTTCTTTGTCGCTGACGACTGGGACTCAGCGGCGGTCTGCTTGCCTTGCACAGATTGAAACTGTTCCGTATCAGACCGCATTTCAGCTTCCTCCCCATTAAAAAGTGAACCTTCTATCTCGGTGTCCCGCAGATTATCAGACGCATGTTCCACAGGCGATTCAGACAGTGCTTCATTAATTTGGGTCTGTTCCACAGATGCGTGCTGCGTCAGCGCCTCAACCTTTGCCAGGAGCTCCAGCATTTTTTGATGGCGCTGACTTTTAAAAATATCAATTTGTTCAGGAGGCACTTCGTCTTTTGGTTCACGAAACAGGATCGCCTTGAGCTCTTCATCTGAAGGCATATTAGCGGGAACTTCAATCTCATTGGTATCCCAATCTATACTAAGGCCCGACTGAGATTGCTCAGCGTTCCCAAGATTCTCGATCAGCGGCTCCATATTCTTTATGACTTCCTCAACTTGTTCAGGAGGTGTCGGTTTTAAATCAATCCGCAGTGTTGAATTGTTTTTAATCCTGAATCTGCCAAGCAAGTCATCTTCAGCAAACTTTTTTCTCATGGTGACACCTCCTGCCTTTTCTGTCTGTCAAACCACTTAATTTCGCCGGTGTCTAAGCTGTCTGAATTCATTGGAATGAAATCCTTCAAAATTGACAACAAGTCGAGTCTGCACTCAAATATTCAAACACCGGAGTAATGGCAAAGATGCTAGAATTCTACCTTTTCATAGTTTTCTTCGACAAATCGTGACAAGGCATAAAACAAATCGGATAACCGATTCACATATTTTAAAAGCACATCGCTGATTTCTCCATGTTTATAAAGCGGCACCATCAGCCTCTCGGCCCGTCTGCAGACAGTCCGGCAGACATGAAGATGCGCGCTTGCCAGATTATCCCCCGGAATAATGAAATAACTCGGCGTCTCAAAGGTCTTCAAATAATCATCTATGGTGTCCTCCAGAAAATCCACGTCTTCCTGCTGGATGGTCGTTTTCAGGATGCTCAGGTCCACTGTGGCGAGTTCAGCGCCAACGTCAAACAGTTTCCTTTGAAGTCCGTGAAGCAGGGCGGTGGTCTTAGCATCTGTAATATAATGTTTGGCGAGTCCAATAAAGCTGTTGAGTTCATCAATGGTTCCATAAGCTTCTACTCTGGGTTCGTCCTTATAGACATTAGTCGTATCATATAGGTTGGTTTTTCCGCCATCACCTGTACGCGTATAAACCACCATTTCTTCGGGCGTTCTATGATCTTCCCTCATATCGTCTCCACCTCCGTGGTCAACTGTAGTTTTAGCAGGGCACTAATTGCTGAGTTTCATATCCGTCCCCATCTCTGCCTTCCATGCCTGGTCGACGACTCTGATAATCTGAGGTCCGACTTTTGATAAAAACACCAGGGTTGACGCCTCAAGCATTTTCTCAGTTTCAGCAAAATCAATGGTGCGGCTGACGACGTCCACTTGAAAACGTCCTTCCAGTGTCTCGACGAACCCTTTGATTCTGTAGGCAGATGCGGAAACTGTCTCCAGGAATCGAATCAAATTCCCCTGAGGTACCGGTTCCTGATAAGACAGCATGATGGTCTTTGGCTTGTTGTCTTCAGTATTATAGCTGTCTCTAAGTTCCGGAACAAAGACTTGGTCGATCCCCTTTTCGATAAAGCTGAAATCCAAATTGAAATAGCTGCTGCGCATCATCCTAATCTTAGGCTGAATGCTGACTATAACTGATTCTACTTCGAGAAGCGCTTCTTCGCTGACGCGGTCAACTTTATTGAGAATCGCAATATCAGCACACTCTATCTGCCTTTTTAGGGTGATCAAATCACTGATCTGCTCCATGAAATGCAGTGCATCCACAATGCAGATGGTACCTGCGTAATCATAAACCTCAGGGCTTTCCACTTCTACGACTTCGAGGATCTCCGCAATATTGGAGGGGTCCGCAAGGCCGGAGGACTCCACAAACACATAATTTAGATCATAGGCAGCCATTTCAACCAGCGCTCTGATGAAGGACAGTTTCAGACATGAGCAGAAGATTGATCCGCGATTCAGCTCGATCATAGTCAGCTCGTCCGACTCCAGAATTGGACCATCAATTGAAACACGGCCAAATTCATTCATAATAATCCCAATTTTTTTATCCGGAAAGTGTTCCAGCAGGGACTTGAGAAAGGTGGTCTTTCCGGCACCGAGAAATCCGGACAACAAGAAAAGTTTGATCATAAGTTTACTCCTTTGTCATGGCACATTCTGTCTTAGGTCGCTGCAGCTGCCGCATAGACCAAAATTTGTTTTTCTATAGACTAAGCATCATTATTTCAGACTGTCTATCAGTCCCTGGTCAGGAGACGGAATTGCAACAGCCTCTTTAATTTTATCCGGATTTCCGATTTTTTCAACCCCAACCCGGAGTGCGTTTTCAACAGAAGCGACATCTCCGGTAAACAATACGACCGCCTTGCCGCCCAGGCCGAGACTGACATGAAGCTTGAGAAGCCTCACATTGGCAGCTTTTCGAATAGCGTCCGCACCGAGGAATCCCATAGCCAGTGTTTTGGTTTCCAAAATACCCAGTGCCTTGATCTCACTTTTGTCCATGATGCCATGGATGGACTCAAGAACACCATCGGCAATATTAGCTATGACATCTGCTTCCAGGACATGCTTCCCGCCTGCCGCTTTACCTGTCTCTACGGCACTTGTGACGGCTGCCACATCACCTGTTATAATGGCAAGGTACTTGCCTATGCACGTCATCCGTGCATCGATCACCTGAACTTGCGCCTGCTTGAGCATGGCGTCCAGCGCCTGAATGCCGGCAGCGATGCTGCTGAGTTCCAAAATTCCTACTGCGTTTGGCATTTAATCTCACTCCTATCATACCATGACATTTTAAGGACTTCTTCAACGAAAAGTCTGCTGAGGACCGGATCGAACTGTTTCCCTGAGTTTTTGATAATTTCACTGACCGCGGTTTCCGGACTGAGGGCAGCCCTGTAAGGCCTGTCGCAGGTCATGGCGTCATATGCGTCCGCAAGTTGGATCATGCGGGATTCCAGGGGAATCTGGTCGCCCTGCAGGCCTTTCGGATAGCCCGATCCATCCCAATTCTCATGGTGGGCTAAAGTCAGATCCGCGATTTCAGACATGTCATTGACCGCGCTGAGGATCCTGTATCCAATTTCCGGGTGACGCTTCATTTCGAGCCATTCGTCATCACTCAAAGAGCCGCTCTTATTCAGCAAATGCTCATAAATGGCAATCTTACCAATATCATGCATCAATCCAAAGGTTTTAAGCGCTTCAACCCGCGTATTCATGAACCCATACGCAGAGCCCAGAGCACCGCACAGCTGGCTGACGCGCCTTGAATGGAGCTCCTCCCTTGGATTCTTCTCGTGCAGCGTGCTCAGGATTGCGTGTACGATCTGGCCCCGCATGCTTGGCCCTTCATACAGCTTGTTCGAGTACATCATGTTCTCAGCGTCCTTGAAGACTTCTTGCGTCAGTTCCTCAGTCTCGTGCTTCACGGAGAAACCAATGGAGATCGATATCATGATGGAATCGATTTTCTCATTGCAGCTGGCCTGCTTAATGCGCTCAACAACCTCCAGGGCAGTCTTTTGATCCGTCTTGGGAAGCAGCACGACGAACTCGTCCCCACCCCACCTGGCAATGATATCTTCTGACCGGCAAACGCTTCTGAGGACATCCGCTGTCTTGACCAGCAAACGGTCGCCCATTCTATGACCAAAGGCGTCGTTGGTAATTTTGAGTCCGTTGACATCACACATCAAAATTGTGAGCGGCAGGTTGCGTTCAGTGTCCAGACGATCCATCTCCACCTCAAAGAAGCGTCGGTTATAGAGACCGGTGAGCTGGTCGTGGTAGCTGAGGAATCTAAGTTCATATTCAGACTTTTTCCGGACGGAGATATCGTTGAAAATCTGATAAGCGCCGACGACCTCGTCCCCAATCAAGACCGGCACGCCCTTCATGCTGACTTCACGAACTTCACCCGTGTTGTTGAGTCGCTCCGTCTCCAGCTCAAAGGATTCCCCCTTGAACAGTTTATCCGTCAATAACTTGGCATCTTCCAATTTGGAAGGATCCGTCAGTATGGCATCAGGTTCTTTAAACCTGAGGTCCTCGTGATAATAGCCAAACAGCTGTACAAACCGTTCATTCAGATCAACAACCTGCCGATGGTGATTTAAAATCAGGATCGCATCCGTAGAATTTTTGAATAGCGCTTCAAATTGATTTTTTTGAAGCATTATGCCATTCTGGGCCGACTGGCTGATAAACAGCGACTCTTCCAGCTTCTGGTTCATTTCTTTAAGTTTCTTCTGATCCTTTTTGTATTCTCTGCTGTTATGACGAATCCTGTACAGCAGCATGTTAATGCCTGCCATCAACTCACTCAGCTTGGAGCCTTCATTGACCTCCAGCATTTCGAGTTCCGGATTGTTCAGATCCACTTTTCGAATGTGGTCTTCGACAGCCCTGAGAGGTTTGATATAGAACCTCCTGTGGTACATCAAGGACAGCAGTCCCAGCAAGGCTAACAAGATGAGGACGACAACATAAGCTGTCATCATGGGTGAAAATACAGTTTCAGACTCGGCCCCAGGCGTCAAAAATCGATAGCTGTAGCCCACGACCGCTGCGATGCAGAGCACAATGGCTGTCATCAGAATTTTGTAAAAGATAGAAGCAAACTTCAATAATTTCACCAGCCTTTATGTGATCGCTCTAAGATTACAAATTTGACATCAATTCCGTCAGGTGTTATAATTTTGTCATCATTTCACAAGTTATTTCTTTTCAATACTTGTCGAATGTGACGTATTAGTGTTCACAAGGTATAAGCACCGGAGGTGTATTCAAGTGAAAAACGCAACCACCATGCTGATGGAGAATGGCATAAAGCCGTCTTATCAGCGCATCCGAATTCTCGAGTATTTAATGTCTCACCGCACACATCCAACGGTCGCTGAAGTATATAATGGTTTAATTGACGAAATACCCACGCTCTCAAAAACCACCGTTTATAATACTTTGAAGCTACTGATTGAACACCAGATCGTGAGCGAGATTCTCATTGAAGAAAAAGAAGTGCTCTATGATGTCGCCGAAGAAGATCACGGTCATTTCAAATGTGTCTCCTGCGGCAACCTTATTGACTTCGATCTGAGAGGAGCGCCGCCAGCTGTTCCAGCGGGCTTTGTCGCTCAGTCTGTGCACGTTTACTATAAAGGCCTGTGCAATAAATGCAGCAGCAAACAACAAAAAGCATGAACCCTTGGAAATTGGTACACCGGCGAGTCCATTCAGGACACATCCGGTTGCCAATTTCTTTTCATTTTTTGAGGCTCATGATCAGCTAAACGCCCTCAAGGAGCAGCGCACGCACCGGTGACGCTTCTGCCCCCTCAATTCTGAGCGGCAGCGCGATCAGACGGTAGCTCCCGTATGAGACGGCCTTGAGCCGAAGTCCCACCAGCAAAGCGCATCCGCGCTCAAACAGCAATTCAATAATTTCCCTTTCATGACCTTTTTTCAGCGCCAGGGCATCTACGCCTACGCCTTTGACGCCAATTCGGGCGAGATATGTTGCGGCTTCCGGTGTGAGCTCTACCTCAATCCCATCACTTTCATCCAGACTGTTGCGGGTTTTGATCAGGATAAACTCACCGGGTTGAATCCCAAAAAGAGCAAGGTCTGTTTCTTTGATCTCGTCTCCGGCGGTAGAAAGATCCACCAGACGGCACGTTGTTAAGACACAGGTTGGACTCATGAGATCCACGCTGTCACCATCCGGTCTTGCGAGGATAGGCGCGATCAGGTGTGTCCCTGTTCTGAGGTCAATATCAAGCCGACTGCGAGGCAGCTCATG
The DNA here is from genome assembly GCA_964416305.1 of uncultured Acidaminobacter sp. Classification (GTDB taxonomy): domain Bacteria; phylum Bacillota; class Clostridia; order Peptostreptococcales; family Acidaminobacteraceae; genus Acidaminobacter. The sequence continues at coordinate 106,177 of CAYQDM010000002.1, forward strand.
AGCGTCGAGTGCAGCCTGATGACTCAGACTGGGCTTTAAATTAAGGTCATGCTGCGGCAAGGACATTTCTTCGTGAATCCGCATTGAGATATCATAATACTTCATGAGGACGCCCCCCTCTCCCTACTCCTCGCGGATCGCGCTGCACAGAAACTGATAAGTGCCGCATTCTCCTTCGGTGCAGGATCGTTCCATATACTTTTCTACGAGTTCCGTCATTTCGCCATAGAATTTCTCGTAGTCTTTTTGCTCCAGCTTCAATGCGTTGTGTATCAAAAAACCCGAACGGTTTTCAGAGGTGGTTGGCTGCTGTTTCTCCACCTTTTTTCGGATATTGTCGATAAAAGTGTCTCTATAAGCATTAAAAGTTGAAATATAAAGGTTTTCTGACTTAGAGTAAACCGAACTCCTCACTTTATCAGAGATATTTGAATAATCTATAACGAAAGAATCCACAGAGGTCTTATAAAATTTTGCAATTATGCCATTGATCTCCTCCGTATGATCCAGTTCTAAAATGCCAATGCTCAATAACTTTTGAACGTGATAATGCACTTTGGCGGGTGCGAGTGTCAGCGTATCCGCAATCTGCTTTGCAGTTGCGGGACGATTGAGATGATGGAAGGCTTTAAAGATTGTCATTCTAAGTGGATCTGACATTATTTTGATTTCTTCCGGGGATTTTAAAATGCGTTCAGTGCCCATGACTTTCACCCTTTCTTATAAAGCACAGCATGTTTTATTTTTTTGATCGTTTAAGACAATTCTAAACATTTTTAAGGGACTTGACAAGATGTACAGAAAAGTTTGACAATTTATTTCACTTGTCACGATTTGTCCATATATGGTCTCAATTGTACACAAATGTCCACAAATGTCTTGACAAAGTCTTTGATAAGGATTATCATTAAACTGAAATCAAAAGATACTCCTATACTTGGAGGGATGAACATGGAAGAAAAATTATTTACTATCGAAGAGATTGCTGAACGGCTTGGCGTCCATTCCAAGACCATTCGCCGGTATCTTTACAGCGGCAAGCTTGGCGGTCAAAAAGTAGGCAGCCAGTGGCGGATCAGCCAAACCTCGCTGGAAGCATTCCTGAAGTCCGGAGAGGCTAGCTGTCACCATAATGCGGCAACGCCTTCATCGGATGACTTTTGTGTGTATATGGATACTGACCTTGAGTCTTTTTCAACAGATCGAAAGCTTAGGATCTGCTCAATCATCGATTATGATGTGGAGTCGGCTAAGGATATCACACCGCTCTCCATCGCGCTGATGCAGGCAATCGAAACTGTTGAAAACTGCGAAGACTGTCGCTTCAATCACGTTTATGAGCCCCATGAGAAGCGCGTCAGATTTGTGCTTTGGGCTTCGCCAGCAGTCATGATCCACGCTATGGAAGCCATTCAGAAATTCGATCAGAAGAAATCCAACCCATTAGAAGATTAAGAAGGTGACGATTATGAACGAAGTAAATACAGAAACAACTACAACTGCTCTGAACACCAAGCCACCCAAGTCAACACCGTCCCAGGGAGAAAAACGACTCACCTTTGACGTGGACGGCATGACCTGTGCTTCTTGTTCTGCTGCCGTTGAAAAGGCCGCCAAAAAGGTTCCCGGTATAGACATGGCCTCTGTCAACTTAATGACAAATCAGCTGACCATCACCTATTCCGAAGCGCCTCCGGCCGACTCAGAGGTCATTAAGGCTATTGAAAAGGCTGGATATGACGCAAAACTTCACCGGGATGAGAAAAGCGTCATCATTCCAGTGGATGGCATGACCTGCGCCTCCTGCTCGGCGGCTGTTGAACGGTCAATCAAAAAACTGCCGGGCGCCCTTGAGGTCTCCGTCAATCTGGCGACCAATAAGGCTTCTGTGAAATATGACGGCAACCTCCTGCGCTTGAGCGAGATCAAGAAAGCCATAGAAAAAGCCGGATACACACCAAAGGAAATCGAGAAACAATCGGCAGAAGCCATTCTTGATGATCAAAAGCAGGCACTCAATCGCCAGTGGTGGCGCTTCCTCATAGCCATAGGGTTCGCAGTGCCGCTTTTCTACCTGGCAATGGGACACATGCTGAACTGGCCAATGCCAATGTGGCTCCATCCCATGGATTATCCGCTTCGATTTGCCCTGATTCAGTTATTCTTGTTGATTCCAATCGTTGTAGCTGGATATAAGTTCTACACGGTCGGTTTCAGAACCCTCTTTTCCGGTCACCCCAACATGGATTCCCTGATTGCAGTGGGTACGACTGCAGCAATAGTCTACAGCGGTTATCACACCTGGCTGATCGCGAATGGCGACTTTGCAAATACAGAGCTGTACTATGAAACCGCCGGTGTCATTATTGCGCTGATCATGCTCGGAAAGACATTGGAACAGCGCTCCAAAGGCCGCACCTCTGAAGCTATTCAGAAGCTCATGGGGCTCCAGCCAAAGGAAGCGACCGTATTATTCCCGGATGGTCCAATCTCCATGCCAATTGACGAAGTGTCCGTAGGCGACCTGGTATTGGTGAAGCCCGGCGAAAAAATTCCTGTGGATGGTGTGATCACCGAGGGCGTCAGCGCCATTGATGAGTCCATGCTCACCGGTGAAAGCCTGCCCGTGGAGAAAAAGGAAGGCGACCGCGTCATAGGTGCCAGCGTCAACAAAAACGGGGCACTGAAGATCCTGACCGAGCGTGTCGGCAAAGACACCACCTTATCGAAAATTGTAGGTCTCGTGGAGCAGGCACAATCCACAAAAGCGCCTATCGCTAAACTGGCCGACGTCATCTCCGGATATTTCGTTCCGGTAGTCATTGTCATTTCAATACTGGCCGGACTTCTTTGGTATGTGGGAACAAGAGATGTCTCCTTCTCACTGCGCATATTCATTTCTATTCTTGTCATTGCCTGCCCATGCGCATTAGGCCTTGCGACTCCAACTGCTATCATGGTCGGCACAGGTCGGGGCGCAGACAACGGCATATTGATCAAGAGCGGCGTTGCCCTGGAAACGGCTCATAAAGTCAGCGCTGTCATTCTCGATAAAACCGGTACTATCACAGAGGGCCGTCCTTCCGTGATCGACCTCCATCTGGTCAATGGCTGGACTGCAGCTAAACTCCTGACGCTTGCGGCATCTGTCGAATCCATGTCCGAACATCCTCTCGCTGAAGCGATCGTTAGAAAAGCTGCTGAAGAGGGATTGAGCTGGAACCACGCTTCAGAGTTTAAATCTGTGACGGGAGGCGGCGTCAGCGGCCGTATAGGAGATGACGGCATCTTGATTGGAAACAGGCGTCACCTGGAAGGGATCTCACTCTCCGAGGAAATCTTGAACGCTGCGGATCATTTTTCTGATCAGGGTGCTACACCGGTCTTTGCCGTGATCAATGGCGAAGTCGCGGGCATCATTGCCATTGCGGATCCGGTCAAGGCAACAAGCAAAGCAGCCATCGCCAAACTTCACGCTTTGGGAATCAAAGTCGCTATGCTCACGGGAGATAATCAAAAGACGGCGAACGCCATTGCCGCTCAAGTCGGCCTTGACCGCGTTGTCGCAGAGGTTTTGCCTGAAGACAAAGCCGGAGAAGTCAAAAAGCTTCAGTCCGAAGGTCATGTCGTCGCCATGGTGGGTGACGGGATCAATGATGCTCCTGCCCTTGCACAAGCGGATGTCGGGATCGCCATAGGCTCAGGTACAGATATTGCCATGGAATCCGCAGACATTGTCCTTATGAAGGATGACCTTCAGGACGCCGTGACCGCAATTGCCCTATCTAAAATTACGATTCGCAACATCAAACAGAATCTGTTCTGGGCATTCGCCTACAACACTGCAGGGATTCCGGTCGCCGCCGGTCTTCTCTACCTTCTCGGCGGACCACTGTTGAACCCTATGATCGCTGCAGCCGCTATGGCTTTTAGTTCCGTCTCCGTCGTTACCAACGCACTCCGACTTAAGTCCATAAAAATTTAAACCATATAAAGGAGAATGATTCATGAAAACACTTAAAATTACGGGTATGAGCTGCGGGCACTGCGAACGTCGCGTCAAAAACGCATTGGAAGAAATTGATGGCGTCACCGTCATCAGTGTCAGCGCTTCTGAAGATCGCGCTGAAGTCGACACTAATGTCGAGGATGCTGTTCTGATCGCAGCGGTTGAAGAAGCAGGATACACAGTGACTGAGATTGTATGATTTTAGGTTCAAAAAGGACGGCGATGCTGAGAAATGCATCGCCGTCCTTTTTTTTTGGAAGTTGGTGTCAGACACCTATTTCCGAAACCGAGTGTCTGACACCCAGTTTCAACGCTTCTTTTTTTGAAACCAGGTGTCAGACACCCAGTTTCACACCATAGCCATAACCCGGCATGGCAAACCACTCAACCCTTCAAATTTGACAGGGAACGTAAACACATCACAGCGCACGTACTTTTGACCTTTCAGCACAGCTTCAAGATTACACAGATTCTCGACCACGAAGACACCATGATCTGCACAGTGCTGATCCATTGGTGTGTGCTCAGGAGCTCGCCGGATGCCTGCTGCATCAATCCCAATCATGGAAACGCCCCGGGCAATTAATGCCTCAATCAAGGCAACCGACAATTGCGGGTGATGCCCAAAATAAGCCTGACTGCCGTAGGCCAATGTCTCAACTCCGCCTGTTCGAAAGATGACAAAATCACCCTCCTCGATGAGAGACAATTCTTCAGCTTCCAGCTCGAGATCCTGACCCATCCCGGCCACCTCTGCCCTATTGAAAATTAATCCCGGCCGTTTGGCATTCTCAAGGGGGAAAACCAGATTCATAACATCAAAATGGGTCCCAAGATGTCCAAAGGCAGTCATTTTTTCGTTGGTCATTGCCATTTCAGATCGCTCACGGGAGACCGAAACCGTTAAATCGATCCACATGACGAATCACCTCACCTCAGGGTTATCAGACTCACTGAGAGCCACAGCGACTTCAACTGCATCAGCAGCTTCAGCTGTTTCGAGATCTTCATCCTCTTCCAGCTCATCCATATCATCCGCTGTATTATAGGCATTCAGATCCTTGCCCTTTTCAAACTTAACTTTACCACTGGAAGCGGCCCGGATTTTCTTTTCTGCTTTCTTCACCTGAACCAGCAAATTAGGATTCGGATTTAAATTCTTAACCTCAGCGATCAGAGCTTTGGCTTTCTCGAAATCATATTTATCAGCGTAAAGAACCGCCAGCTGGAATTTGACAATGCTTAGGTCATCTGCGTGACGCACTTTATGGGTTAAGGAAGTCTCAAAGTCCCTAATAGCTTCGTCAGTTTTTCCTTCAGCGGCTTCGACATAACCCTTTGCCATGAAATGATAAGAACGGTAAGAGGGGCTCAGCCACTCCGGACGAATAGTTTCATTGACATGAAATTTCGCTTTTTGGAGATTGTTCTCCCGAATTGCCTTGATAGCCAAAGCGACAGAGCCTTGCCGGACAATGGCGACACCAATAAAAATTGAGCCAACAGCGAATAATGCCGCAAGGCCTTGATTGCCTGTAAAGTAAAAATATCCCGCAACTAAGGCATAGGTCAAGGTCAGTGCCAGTTTCATCAGTCTTCCAGTCATCTCACCTTACCTGCCCTTCTCTTTGACATAGGCTCCGGAGACTTTTCGGACCATTTTGTCCATCTCTTTAAGTGTTGTTTCATCCAGGGGTCTGCAGGAGATCCCCACGCGCTTTGACTTATTTTCGACTTCAACGACAAAAGAAACTCTGGATGAAGTAATTTTAAAGTCCTTGACCGACTTCCAGGGATAATATCTGCCGCGTACCTTGCCAAACAAGTCGACGAAAGCCACACCGGTCTCCGTGATCAAGAGATCATCTGTCTGCAGATAAATCATCATGAACATCAGGGAGATCCAGAAGGCAATTTCAACGCCTTTTTGAGAGGTCATTCCCTCGGTCCCAAAGACTATGGAGGCAAGGCTCCCCGCTACAAACATAAGAAAGATTGCCAGCAATCCGGTTTTAAAACGGCTTTTAAGATGATAGCGGACTTTTCCGGTGTTTTTGTTGCCCGGGTTAACCAGCATGTAGCCCAAAAATAGGGTCCCGATCAGTGTACCGACTGAGAAAATGATTGTGTTCAATGGACGAAACCTCCTGAAATGAAATTGGGTCGCGGTGTGGGATGAGGCGACCATCGGCAAAAAAAACATAAAATTTTAGATTTAATGGAGCTCGTGAATGACGTTGTTCAGCCACTTCTGGCTCAGGTAACGCCTGTAGGTCAGTACGGACTTGACAATCTCTTCGGACATCAGCATGGCAACGGTGATAACGACACCCGCCTGAAGCCACACGGCACCTGCAAACGCCAGCGGCACACCGAACAGCCAAACCGCAGCCACTTCGACGTAGAGGGCGTACTTGGTGTCGCCGCCGCCCCTCAAAACCCCGACAATCATCATGAGATTGAAGGTTTTAAAGAAGGTGAAAGCAGCATAGAGATACATGAGATAGGTGGTAGTCTGCGTCAAGGCCGGTTCCAGACCAAACAGCTTCAGGATGCTCCCGGCGGTCAGGACCATAAACAGCGCAATCAGGAGCGACCCGGTCTGAGACAGCTTGAGGAAGTGGCTGGCGTATTGACGGGCCAGAGTTTCCTCACCCGCGCCAATACGGTTTCCAATCATAACCTGACACGCAGCAGCCATGCCCATGAAAATGACTTCATAAAAGCGAAACAGTGAGTTAGCCACCTGATAACCGGCAATGGCTTCAGCCCCGATCCGGGCGACGGCCACGTTATAGAGCACGGTGCCTATAGCCCAAAGTGTTTCGTTGGCGACCACAGGTGAGGCCTTGTCTAGTATTTTCAGCATGTAGGCCTTGCTGAAAGCCATAAGCTCTCTGGGTCTTGCAGCCAGGACATGATCCGTCTTATAGATGACTGTCAGGATGACGACAAATTCAATCAACCGGGCGATCAGCGTTGCAATGGCAGCGCCTTTGACACCGAGCTCCGGCATGCCGAGTTTTCCGAAAATCAAACCATAGTTCAGGACGGTGTTGACGACAAGGGAGATGGCGCTGACCACCGTAGGCATTTTTGCCTGCTCGATGCTTCTGGCTGCAACCGCAAAGCTGAAGGAAACCGCAGTAAAAATGTAACTCCAGCCGACGATTCTCAAATAGTCGCTGCCCAGGCGAATGATTTCCGGATTGTCATCACTCAGAAAACCCATGATTTGTGTTGGCGTCACAACTGCCGCCAGCATGAACAGACCCGTGACCGCAATGCCAAAAGCCAGAGCCACACCCATGGTGCGCTTGATATTAGCCACGTCACGTTTGCCCCAAAACTGGGCTATGAAGACCGACGCACCGCTGTTGATGCCAAAGATCAGCAGGATCATCACAAAGAATACCTGGTTTGCCAAACCTACGGCTGCGATAGCTTCCTTGCCCACCTGACCAATCATCACGGTATCCACCATGTTGAGAGAGGTTTGGATCAGATTCTGAATCATGACAGGAATGCCAATTCGCATCATTGTTTTTAAAAATTCGCGGTCCTTTAACCAGTCCATGTTGCCCTCCGAAATCACGTCATCTTTTTTATTATAACCGATTCGCTGCAACTTAAGAACGCCTGTATAAATTAATTTTCGCATGGCCGGATTCGGAAACTGACATCAAATGAAAACTCGTTTATAAGCGCTACAAACAAAAAGGGATGAAATTGACATCTCCCCGAAAGTCTAAAACCAAACTTTCAAGCATGCCAACTTCATCCCATTTACGCAGTTCTGCCCCCCAGCTGACCGCGCCTGTTCCTAGTCGCCAAGAAATTCCTTCAGCACTTCTTCCGTGTGCTGCCCAAGAGTCGGTGCCGGCGACAGGATTTCTCCCGGCGTTGCGCTGAGCTTGATAGGAATGCCTGGCATCTTGAGCTTACCTGCCACAGGATGTTCGACCTCTATGATCATATCCCGAGCCAGAACTTGCTCATTTTCAATGACTTTGTCTACCGTGTTGATTGGACCGTTTGGTACACCGGCCTGATCGAGAATCAACTGCCACTGGGCTGTGGTCTTTTCTCTGACAGCGGCCGCCACCAAAGGTCTGAGACTCTCGTAGTTCTCCAGGCGCTTTGGATTTGTGTCAAAGCGCGGATCCAAGGCAAGGGATTCCAAGCCGGAAACCTTGCAGAACGTACGCCACAGGTTGTCATTTCCGGCAGCAATCATGATTTCGCCATCTGCGGTCTCAAAAGGCTCAAACGGCACAATGGAAGCGTGCTTGTTGCCGGCGGGTTTTGGAACCTCACCCGTGACCACGTAGCGTGCAATGGCATTTTCCAGGATGGCCACCTGACAGTCCAGCATAGCCACATCCACTTTCTGCCCCTCGCCGGTTTTATGCCTGTGGTTCAAAGCCGCCAAGATCCCAATGGCCGTAAACATGCCCGCGTTTATATCCCCAACGGACGGCCCCACCCTGGTCGGCTCGCCGCCCACTTGGCCGGTAATGGACATAATTCCGCCCATGGCCTGCACGACACCATCATAAGCCGGACGGTCGCTGTATGGCCCCGTATGGCCAAAGCCAGAGGCAGCCGCATAGATGATGGACGGATGGTATGCCTTGATGTCTTCATAGCCAAACCCCAACTTTTCCATTGTCCCCGGTCTGAAGTTCTCAACGACGACATCCATTTTCAAAAGGAGTGCCTTTAAGGTCGCCTTACCTTCAGGACTTTTCAGATCCAGGACAATGCTGCGCTTGTTTCGGTTTAGACTCATGAAATACGCACTCTCACCCTTCTGATACGGCCCAAAATGACGCGAATCATCCCCGGTGACCGGCATTTCAACTTTGATGACATCTGCCCCGAGATCCGCCAGAATCATGGTGCAATAAGGACCTGCCAAAACGCGGGTCAGGTCGAGAACTTTAAGGCCTTCCAGTGGACCCATCCATACCCCTCCAGTCACTTAAGTCAGACAGCGGCTGCCCCGCCGGACACAGCGGGGCGACCGCATTTCGGGTTTCTATTCTTTCTCGTCGTACGCGACAATACGGCAGATGCTGGACTCGCCGCCGACAAATCTCCAAGGATAGCATCCAATAATCAAGCGCTTGTTGAGGATTTTATCGATTTCGCCGCCCAGATTTTCCGCGTGAATGATATCATCCGGGAACAAGTCAATATGCATGAGCTGATAGTCATCATCCGGGAAGAACTCTTCGAGGCTCTTGCCATACTTTGCCTGAAGATAAGCATCCGCTTTCTTGGCTTCCTTAGGCTCCCAGTCGCGAATTTTTGTGTTCATAGGGTGATCCGCAGAACCGCAGTCTACGCCAATCCACTTAATATCCATTTCCTGGCACCATTTTGAGAATTCCTTGGTTGGTCCCGGATGTCGCAGCATGTAACGGCGCTCATCTGCCTCAGGCTGATCCCATCCGTATTTATGGTAGCCGGTATTGATGATCAGGATGTCACCTTTTTTAACTTCGACGCGGTCCGTAATATCTTTGGAAGTGTAAATGCCGTAGTCTTCCGCAATATCCGAAAGGTCGACAACTACGCCAGGGCCAATCAAGTCCTCAAGAGGAATGGAGGCAATGTCTCTGCCGTGTGTGCAGAAGTGAAGCGATCCGTCCAGATGCGTGCCAACGTGGTTGGAGGTCGTGATCAGCTGGCCGTTGGCGCCGTTTGGCGTCAAGCGCTTGAAGAATTTGACCTGAAGCGGCTCATAAGTCGGCCAAGCCGGTGTCAGGTGGCTGATGCCCTGTGTGAGATCATACATTTGTACTTTGTCCCAGAAATTTAACATGAATTTCCCTCCTGTTTTCAACTTTGTCAACTGCGTAGAGAAGCCTGCCGATGGTTGGTTTATCATCCCCATCGGCAAAGGAATTGCATTAAGTCTCTAAATGAGGCCCCGCGACTGGGCGTCTTCCACGAACGCTTCAAGCGCATCCTCGAAGCACTTCATAGGCGGCCGGACGAGACCTGCGCCAACCTGGCCGACTCCGGCGTTCTTGTGAGCGATGCCCGTGTTAATGATTGGCCGGATCTGAGTCTCGATGACCTTCATAATATCGATGCCGGTAGGTGATCCCCTGAAATTCATAGGCGGCAGTTTAAAGGCCGAGCTTTCGCCGATGGTGATTTCGTACATGGACGACGTAAAGTTAAAGGCATCCTGTGGTGTCCCTCCGACAAACTGAACGATAGCCGGCGCCGTTGCCATGGCAAAACCGCCTATGCCGCAGGTCTCCGTAATGACGCTGTCGCCAATGTCCGGATTGGCATCTTCTTTGGTAAAGCCCGGGAAGAACAGTCCATCGATAATTTCAGCAGGCGCTGTAAACCAGCGGTTGCCAAGTCCCGAAACGCGAATGCCGAAATCCGTGCCATTTCTGGCCATAGTGTAGACCATGGTCGAATTCTCAATGCCCTCAAGGGGATCCAGCGAGCACTTACAGGCCGGCATGGTGAGATTAAGGAAAAAGTGGTCATTGGAATGCATGAACTTCAGAACGTCTCTCTTGTCTTCATCAGAAAAGTCTGTCATGACGAGATACGGCGCAAGTTCTCTGATCAGAAGCGAGGTGCCGGCCTTATTCCGGTTGTGGCCTTCATCCCCCATCTGGACGATTTGAGCGATCATAGTCTTGAGGTCAATAGGACCTGAGAGTGCCAGCGTTGCTTTAAGAACCGGTGCCAGAACCTTCTCCATCCATTTCAGACGGTCAATGACTTCTTCAGAAAAAGCGCCGTAACGCAGTACTTTGCCGAGACCTTCATTGAGCGTACAGTAAGCCATATTGCCGAAGGCTTCATTTCGAAGCTTCCATACCGGCATACTGAACGTGGTGACGCCGGCCATTGGACCAACGGCATTGTGGTGGTGACAGGAATCAAAGGTGATTTTTCCGGAGGCTGCCAGTTCAAGGGCCTCAGCTTCGTCCTTGGCAAGTCCTTCGTAGATCAGGCCTCCTACAATAGCCCCACGAAGCGGTCCGCTCATGCGCTCCCAGGTAATAGGCGGTCCGGCGTGCAAAACAGTCATCTTATCCATTCCGGGGATGTCTTCTCCGGCCGTGCCAATGCCGACAATAGTCGGCTGTGCCAATTGAAGGCGATCAAAAGCCTCTTGATTGGCTTTTAAAATCCTCTCTTCCAACTCTACCGCTCCCTTTCCCTTCTATTTCTTCCCTTTCAGTTTGCCGAGTAAACTTAACATTTTCTCATTGCCGCCGGCAGGTGGCCGCCAGTCAACCTGAACAACTTCCACCGACTGATTCTTAAGGTCTTCATAAAAGGCTTCAAGGCCAAGGTTGACGACCCTGAGCTGTTTTTCAAATAATCCGTTTAAGGGTTTCACGCGCGCTCGCCTCCCTGTTTGGCAATAGCTTTCATGATCTTTGCCGCAAGCCGTACAGCCTGAGCATTGGACGGCATCACAACGGCACCGGCTTCAGACAGGGTTTCTCTTGAGGCTTTCAGTCCCTGTGGATCCCCTTCCGTGCCGCAGACGGACGCAATAACAGTCAGATCTCCCCCGCTTGCCGCAGCGTTTTCTCTGGCCTCACGGATTTGTGCGGCAACTTCGCCTGCGGGATCAGGATGTGAGCCATAGCCAAGAACGACATCCATCAGCAGCACCGCCACATCCGGTGCCGCTTCCTTCACTATGCGTTCACTGCGCGTGGACGGATCGATCATTGGGTGCGGTCTGCCGACGGTAAAGGCATCATCTCCAAAATCAATGACAGTATGTTCAGCGGACACCTTCACATCTTTCAACTGCTCTTCCGGTTTCAAAGGTATGTTTGACCAGATGGTGCCAAGATCAGGTCCAAGGAGTTTCATGGCTTCGTCCGCCAGTGTTCCCCCGGTAAAAAGGCCTCTCAGATACTTTTGGATCGGTGCTTTTTTTCCGGCTTCATGAGCGGCCAACGCATCAATGTCTGCTTCCGGGACATCAAAGCCCGAAAAATCAGAAGGCGCAGCGTCTCCCCTCAACAGCGCGACCGCTTTTCTCGCAGCGTCTTCGAGGCTGATGCAGGCAACTGCGCCTGCTGCCTCAATGGCTGTTCTGTCACCGCCAATGAAGTCGACCACTACTGGTTTTCCGGCTTTGTTGACCAGGTCGAGGACTTTTTTAGCCACCTCCGGTGCAGGCGGCTTGGAGACCAGAACTATGACTTTGGTCTCCGGATCAGCAATCAGCGCTTCGAATGCCTGCAGCATCATCAGTCCGCCAATTTCTGTTTTCAAGTCGCGGCCGCCGGTGCCAATGACCTGAGAAACACCTCCGCCCAACTGGTCAATCAGGGACATGATTTCTTGTGTACCGGTTCCCGAAGCGCCTACAATGCCTATGCCGCCCGGTCTCACGACGTTGCAGAACGCCAGTGGAACGTGATTGATCATAGCGGTGCCGCAGTCAGGTCCCATCATCAACAGCTGTTTCGACACAGCCTTTTCTTTAAGCCGTTTTTCGTCTTCTATGCTGACATTGTCGCTGAACAGCATGACGTGCAGACCGGCGTCCAAGGCTTTTTCAACTTCAGCGGCAGCGTAGCGCCCCGGAAGAGAGATGAGGGCCAGATTGAGCTCCGGCTCATTGGAAAGCGCGGTTTGAAGACTGGCCGGTCTATAGCTGCTGCCCGCAGAAGATTTTTTCGCCGAAAGCAGGGCGTCCAGGGCGCTCACCAACATTTCCATTGAAGCCTCGCCTGAAAGCTCGGCGGTGACAAAGAAATCATTGGCCGACAAGGCTTCCAGCTCAGGGGTCAACAGGTTGAGGTTGGCCGCCAGTTCTTTATTAAGCTCTGTTGCCATACCCACCAGAATATCTTCCACCCCGGGCAGTTTTGCCAGATCTTTTGTGATCAGCATTAAAGTTACGGAGTCGTAGTAGGCATTTTTACGTATGGTCGTTTGTACTGCCACTGTCACTTCCTCCTCGTATCGTAATAAGTTGTCCAAACTGAAGGTTATTTCAGTGATCCCCCTATTCAGAAGAGGTTCACCGAAGTTTGTGATTCAAGCATTAAGAGACAGCATCAGGGCGGCTGCAGCACCAGTCATAAAATCTGTCCCTGAGGTGTCACCATGGTCAAGTGCATTCAGCGCCGCCGCTTCCAAATCCCCTTCCGGTTCCAGGCAAAGAAGTTCCAACAGCTTGCCGTATTTCTGAGCGACATGCCCCAGGGCTGCATGGGCAAGCATGGCTTCACTGATCACTGTAGTCTTGCCCTTTGCCTGGCTGGCGAGTTTCTGATTGCGCTTCAAAAGCTTCTCGCGAGCCATGAATTGACCATAGGGGGCGCATAGGTTTGCGGCCATAAACCCGGCAACAAAATCATCAGAGGACGGGGTCAGACCCGGTCCAAAACCGACCAGCCTGGAAAAAGCCGCCACTGCTCTGGTCTCGCCCATGTCGGTTCCGTCTCTGTAGGCTTCTACAAACTGATCCAGTCGACCTTTGACGAAGTCGACATACCGGTTGCCTGCCATGTCAGCGGGACAAGATCCCGGATGCGGCAGCACACTGGCTTCGCAGAGATATGGCAGGAGACCTTCCGGCTTCCCCCGAATCAGGAGCAGCTTAATGAAAGCCTCAAGACGCGTCAGCATTTCAGCCCTGGTCAATTTCTCCGCGGTCGCCTTGCCGGCGTCCCATGATGGGCTCCATTTCTGTGCTTGTATGAACGCCAACGGCGTTTCGCCAACAATAATGCCCTCGCCCGAACACCTTGCCGGCATTCCGGGATGCCAGCCCAAAGATTTCAGCGACCCTTTCGACACTTGTAAAGTCATAGGCGCAAGATCCATCTGATCCGACACTATGGTCATAAGAACCCCATTATAAAAGAGCAGATTGACCGCCCGCTCAAAAGTCGAGTGGACTTCGCCGGTTTGACCTGGACTTTGTGTTAAAAACGTTATACAGTCCTCTGATACGCGAAGCACTTTCATTGTCAATCACCACTCAGACTTTTGATTAAAGGGGCGCTTTTTTTTGACGCCTTCCATTCAACCTAAGTGTACCAGAGTCACAGGCAGGGTTCATTGTTCCCCGCTTCCAAAACCATGGGACCCCGTTTGTGACTCAGACCCAAGGTCGGTCTGAATCAAGTCCATGATCTTCAGCGCGATCTGAACGTTGAGACGCGTTGATGGGTCTTCAAGGTCGAGTCCTGAAATCTCGCGGATGCGCTGCATGCGGTAAATGATTGTATTGTAGTGGGTATACATTTCCTCCGAAACACGCTTCAGGTTGCTTCCGCAATCAAAATAGAGTTTGAGGGTTTCCAGCAGATTGGTATCCTTCTCCCTGTCGTACTTGGCAAGTGGCTCCAGCATTTCTCTGAAAAAGGACTTAAGCTCCGGCTCAAGCTCCTCGAAAGACAGAAGTTTATAGATCCCCAGAGCGTCATAGTGTATAGGACGCCCTTTTTCGCCGCAGAGATGGTGATTGGCAAGCGCACGATTGGCCTCGCTCTTTGACTTGCAGAGAAGATCGAGCTGTTTATACTGACGTCCGACACCCACTGAAAGAAGCTCCTTCATGCCTTCCAATTCTGCACTGTGGAGGATTTCTCCCGCGAATTTCATCACGGCTTCTTTCACTCGGTCCTCTGAATAGTCTTTGGGCTGGCCGAACAAGATTATGAGTCTGTCACTCTTTTGAGCGAAATGGACTCTGCCCTTGTGGACTCTGGATATGCGCTCAATAATGCTGACCATTTTTGTGCCAATGGATTGAATAAAGTTGGCATTGTTTGGCGTCAGCTTCAGCACCTCTGAAGATGCGTCAAAATCAGCAACAACGACAGAATAGGCTAAGTTCGGATTAAACTCCATATAGACAGCGTGCTCGAGGGCACGCTGCTGCCGGAAGGTCTCTGTAGACAGCAAATCATCAAAGAACTCAACTTTGTGGCGGTTGGCGCTTTCGTAAATGGACATCTTTTTGAGCAAATCCAGTGCAATCAGAGAGGTGGATGCTTCGATGACCGAAATCTCCATTGTATTCAGCGCTTTCTCTGTTTCCCACAGGATGACCCAGCCATAGTGCCTCTCATCTGATGAAATGGGAATAGCTACCCTGTTGACAGGGATGCCGGGCTTACCGGCTGCATGAAAGACGCCTTCAGGCAATTCTTCCTCTGTCATGGGTGTGTCCTGGGATTTGTTTCTATCCAAAAACTGCTCAGCTCTGCGGATTAAAATTGACTTCATAGCTTCAGGCCCTGAGACGACCAGATTCTTAAAAAGAGGTTCAACAATGGCCACGGGCAGTCCCACGCTTTTGTGGATGGCTCTGGCTATCTCCTGAAGGCTGCCGCCTCTGAGCATAACCCGCGTGATCCTGCGGTTGAAGTCATTCACCTGGCTGATGATAGCGCTCTGACGGCTCAGCAGTTCGCTCATAACCGGCATCAAGATGTCGGAATAGGATATTTCAAAGGGAATTTCGATTAATGGAAAGTCATACGCATCAGCGGTTGAAAGCACGGAGTCCGGCAGCGTGTCGACGAAGCGCTTGGTTTTGATTCCCATGCCAGCCAGACCCAGTGTACTGAGGGCCGGAATCAGCGTATTCAGAACTTCAATGTCGTCTTTTATGGAATAGGCAGTAGTCAATAGGAATTCACCGGGACGTACCCAGTCTACAATGTCCGGAACTTCCATGACGTTGACTTTGGTGACCAGCTTGTCGAGGCCGCTTGTACCTGCCAGCACATGTGACTCTTTGAGCACTGTCATTTCTATCAGGTCCCGAACCCGGATGCCGATGATGTTGTCCATATTAGTACCCCCGTTTGTTATTCAATCACAAATCAATTATATTATAACAAAAAGAAAAGCCCTCGTGTCAACGAGGGCCCTGATACGGGAAGAAAAAATATTGTTTCCAGATAATAAGTTTTAAACTTCTTTGGCTTCAGGCAAAACAGCGTTGAGCACGATTCCGACAAGCGCTGCAAGCGCCATGCCTTCGAGATTAAGAGCAAAGATCCCAAAAAAGTTGAATGGAAGCACTGCCCCGCCAAGACCAAGAACCAAAATAACTGCGGCGATGATCAGGTTTCTGGAAGACGTAAAGTCAACCTTATTCTCAACCAGCGTTCTGGCGCCGATTGAAGCGATCATACCGAACAGAATGATGGAGATGCCGCCGATGACTGCTGTTGGAATGGTTGAAATAACTGCGCTGAGTTTAGGAAACAGACCCAGAATAATCGCGAAGACCGCAGCGATCTGCATGATCTTTGGATCCCATGCTTTTGTCAGCGCGAGGACACCCGTATTCTCGGAATAGGTTGTATTTGCAGGTCCGCCAAACATGGCAGAAAGCGCTGTCGCGATACCGTCGCCCATGAGGGTTCTGACAAAGCCCGGATCCTTGGTGAAGTCTTTTTTGACTGTGGAGCTGATGGCCATGACGTCACCGATATGTTCGATCATAGTCGCAAGCGCGATAGGCGCAATTGTCAGGATGGCCTCTGCGTTGAATTTCGCTACCGTAAAAGCAGGAATGCCAAAAATAGCCGCTTCCTGAATTGGTGTGAAATCAACTTTGCCCAATATGACTGCGAAAACATAGCCGCCAATCAGACCGATGATAACCGGAATGACCTTGAGGAAGCCCTTTGCGAAGACACTGACGGCAGTAACGATGATAAACGCCACAATGGCAAGTAGCCAGTCTCCGGAGGCCATGGAAATAGCCGTTGGCGCAAGCTTCAAACCTATGACGATAATGATTGGCCCCGTCACGACCGGAGGGAAGAATTTGAGGACGCGTTCGATGCCGAAGACTGCGATCAAGCCTGCCAGGATCAGATAGATCAAACCGGCGACTACTACGCCGCCCTGAGCGTACTCCATGCCATGAGTCTGAGCGACTGCCAATATAGGAGCGATAAAGGCGAAGGAAGAGCCGAGAAACGCAGGCACTTTTCCTTGGGTGATGACGTGGAACAGCAAAGTGCCGATCCCCGCCATAAACAGTGCAACAGAGATATTCATGCCCGTGATGATTGGAACGAGCACTGTCGCGCCGAACATAGTGAAGGTGTGCTGAATTCCCAGGGTGATCATTTTAGGTACGCCGAGCTTTGTGACGTCACGTATGCCGTCGTGGTTGATGTTTAGTTCTTCTTTACTCATGGGCAGCTCCTTTCATCCTCTAGTATTTTCTCCCGTATCACTGAGAAAAAATAAGTTCACTAACATTATAACAGAGGCATCGCCTTTGTTAGCCTGAAAACAAAAATTTGAGGTGAAAATTTTGTGCAAATCAAGTGAGCTTGAAGACTTGAAATCTCAATGATTTCAACCAGTGAAACAACCGTTGACATAACCCTAAATCAGAGGCATTTTCATTACTTGAACGGTAACCGGTGACTGACACCTGTTTCCTAACGCTTACATCTTCCGCGCTTTTTCCTTCATTGCCGCCAGAACCTTCTCCGGCGTCAGCGGCATAGTCGACAACCGGATGCCCACGGCCTTGTACACCGCGTTGGCAATGGCAGGCGCCGTAGGCACCATGGCCGGCTCGGCCACACCCCGCGCCCCATAAGGTCCGGTCTCCTCCGGATTTTCGACAAAAGACACCACCAGCTCCGGCATGTCGTCCGACGTCGGAATCTTATAATCCACGAAAGACTTATTCAGAATCTTGCCGTCCTTCAGCATCAGCTCTTCATACAATGCCGTGCCCATGCCCTGCAGAATCGCGCCCTCCAGCTGGCCTTCCAGCATCTGCGGATTCACCACCTGGCCCACGTCAAAGCACGATGCCACCTTCAACACCTTAATGTGCCCCGTCTCCACATCCACTTCAAGATCGACGCCCTGAGCGCCATAAGTCCAGAATGCGACCGGATGCTCCCCGAGCCCCGTCTTTTTATCAGCATTCCGGATATTCGGAGGGATAAAAGAGCCTCTGCCGATGATTGGTCCATGGACACCGCTGCCATCCTCAAAAGTCAGGCCAAGGGCCAGCTCGCTGATGGCGACCTTGCGGTCCGGGTAGATCTGGGAGACAATAAACCCATCCCGCATCTCAAGATCCCGCTTGTAAACCCCAAGTTTGATCTGCGCCAGTTCAAAGAGCTGCGCCTTCGCATCCTGCGCCGCTTCATAAACTGCACGGCCCGCAGAGTAGGTGATCCGGCTCGCCACGGTCTGCCATTCATATGGCGTATGATCCGTGTCTCCGGTTCGGACCGTAATTTTTTCAGGTGATATCGACAGCACCTCTGCCGCAATTTGTGTCATGACAGTATCTGAGCCCTGCCCAATATCCTGGGCACTGACCAGCAGGTGGGCCGTCCCATCTTCATTGAGCTTGATGACTGCGGAGGAAGCCGCATTATTTGGCATGGACGGTGCTTTCCAGCCGCAGGCAATCGCTTTGCCCCGGCGTTTGTTTGGTCCGGAGGCAGGCTCTTCCTTGTCCAGCTCAATGTCCCGAATGACATTGTCCAGGCATTCCATCAGCCCGCATACCTCGACCACTTCGCCGGTCCCGGTGCGTCCTCCCGGTTTCAATCCATTGATGCGCCTGATCTCTACCGGTGATATGCCAACTTTCTCTGCCACAATATCCAGGTTTTGTTCGATTCCAAAGTGGATCTCGCTCATGCCAAAGCCCCTGTAAGGCCCCCCAACGGGATGATTGGTGTAGACGCAGTAGGAATCCGTGCAGACATTGTCGATATCATAGGGGCCTGCAGAAGCGTACCCTGCTGCCTTGACTATATTGACGCCATATTCCGTATAGGCGCCGCCGTCCCAGATAAATTCGTTTTGAACAGCGACAATTTTTCCGTCCTTGCGCACGCCGGTCTTAATAGTCGCATGAAGCCCCTGGCGCACGTATGCGTTTTCAAACTCATCTTCACGGGAGTAGGTCAGCTTCACCGGACGCCCGTTTGATCTCATGGCCAGCGGAATGATGATGCCTTCGAGAGTCGTCCCGGCTTTGGAACCGAAGCCGCCCCCCACGGCCGGAGAAATGACGCGCAGCTTGTTGAGAGGTATGTCAAAAGCCGCTGAAAGCGCCTGGCGGACTGCATATGGCGACTGGCAGGAAGCCCAGACAGTAAGGTAACCATCCGCATCCATCTGTGCTACGGCAGTGTGGGTTTCAATAGGCACGTGCTGAACGTGGGGCACGAAAAATTTGTTTTCAAAGACGAAATCCGCTTCTGCAAAGCCCTTGTCGACGTCGCCCTTGCGCAGCTTATAGTGGTTGGAAATATTGGTGCCCGGCTCCGGGAAAAAGACAGGAGCCACCTTGTAGTCACCCAGATCAGGGTGAACCAGCGGCGCGTTGGGCGCCATTGCCTCCACTGCATTGGTCACAGCCGGCAGGACCTCATACTCGACCTTTATCAACTCAACTGCCGCCTGGGCAATGTCCTCACTTTCCGCCGCCACCGCCGCGACAGCCTCACCGCGATACCTGGCCTTGCCGACTGCCAAAAAGTTCTTGTCCTCAAGATACAGTCCGCCGCGCTTGGTGTAGAATTCGCCTGTTATGACGTCTTTGACGCCCTTCAAGCGAAGGGCTTCAGAGGGATCAATGGACAGAATCTTCGCATGGGGATGCGGACTGCGCTTGACTGCGACGTACAGCATTCTGGGCATTTTCATGTCATCCACATATTTCAGGGAGCCGGTGACCTTCTTGACACCGTCGACCCGTTTAATGCTCTTTCCAACGAACTTCAAGGTGAATCCCCCCCTCATTAGTCGTTCCCGAGTCCAACCCGGTTCTGATCCGCGACACTCTGGATAGCCTGGACAATTTTTTTGTATCCGGTGCACCGGCACAAGTTGCCGCTGATGCCTTCCTTGATTTCCTCATAAGTCGGCGTTGGATTCTCCTCCAGCAGCGCCTTGGCCGTCATGATCATACCAGGCGTGCAGTAGCCGCACTGCAGGGCTGCATTGTCAATGAAAGCTTGCTGCAGCGGATCCAGATGCGTGCCGTCCGACAGCCCCTCAATTGTCTCTATGATGCTGCCCTCTGCTTCAGGCGCCAGAACCAGACATGCATTGACCGCCTGTCCGTTCATAATGACCGTGCACGCGCCGCATTCCCCGGCACCGCAGCCTTCCTTGGCACCCGTCATGTCGAAGTCTTCCCTGAGCATTTTCAGAAGTGTTCTGTTAGGCAGCGTCTCATGCTCAATTTCTTCACCATTTAAAATAAAGCTGACTTTCAGCTTGCTCATGACACCGCGCCTCCCTTCTCGATCTGTTCGAGTCCGCGCCTCAGCATAACCTTCACCATGTCGAGGCGATACGCCCTGGAAGCCCGCACGTCATCAATGGGTTTAACCTCGGAGATCGCACACTCGAGGATCTCCTCCGAAGCTGCCCCTTGATTCAGCAGCGCCTCAGTCTTTGGAAGCCTGACGGGCGTTGGCGCCACAGCGCCATAAGAGAGCCTCCAGCCGTCCTGAGCTTTCAGCAGCGTCATGCAGACCATGGAAAGGTCGACTTCCTTGCGCCTTGCCAGCTTGGTAAACACACCCTGCCCTGCCGTCTTTGGCACGCGAACACCCTTGACTATTTCACCGGGTTTCAGGGAAGTCTTTCGCACAAATACAAAAAATTCTTGGATGGGGATCTCCCGCTCGCCCTCGGGACCGAACACTTCAAGAACAGCGTCCAGCGCCATAAGCGGCGTCGCCGTATCCGCCAGCGGAGAGGCGTTGCAGAGATTACCAATGCAGGTCGCACGGTTTCGCACCTGCTTGGAGCCCACTGAGAGCGCGGCTTTAACCAAATAAGGAAAGTATTTGCCGATGGTCTCATCACGACCCACCTGATTCAAATTAACTGTTGCGCCAATATATACAGATTCCTCGTCCTCGCGGATCCGGCTGAGCTGTTCTATGCCTTTGAGATCGATCACCGCTGAAGGAAGCGTCAGTCCGTCACGCATTCTGACTATCAAATCCGTGCCTCCGTTTAAGAGATGCGCACCGTCGCCATAGCGAACCAGCAGCTCTGAGGCTTCTTTCAGACTTGAAGGTCTGAAATACTCAAATGGTCTCATGGTTATAACCCCCCTATGGTTTAATTATAGGCCACTTTGATTATCATTATACTCTAAATTTTCTGTCATTTGTCCGGATTCCTTAGTGAATAGACAACAAGGATTTCGAGTTATATAATTAAGTCATCGTTTTCCAATTCCCTGAAAGGCAGGTGACGTCGCGTGTCAGTACTGGAACAAGCCTCCCCGCAAGCGCTGTCCCAAACACCAAGCATTGCAAATGCCGTATCACGCAACCTGCTGGACGAATACTATTTCGAGACCCTTCGTGGTCAGTCGAAGCTTTTGACGAGGTATCAGTCCTTGCTGTCAGCTCTCACCCCTGGCTTCTCAACGCTTTTGGAGGATCTCTTTTTTCTGCTGTATAAGATTGAGCCCGTCCTCACACCACAGCCCACAGCGGGACGTGCTGTCATTTCAGGGATGCTGTCCACCTTGACGCTTAAAAAGCTCAGAGGCCGCACCGCAGGTAATACCACTGAAAGTTATCTGGCTTTAAAATTGATGGTGGATGAGTTGCTGCTCTATCTCAGAGGCACGGACATCCCTATGCATTTGGAAACCCTGAACAGTGCTTTGGAAGCGCTCATAGAGACCAAGCACGCCCTTGAAGACAATTTAAACGCCACATTGGAAATCAATGAGGCCGTTAAACCGGAAGATGCAGGGCATCTCGATCGCTTGAAATCGCCCCTTGGGCTGCCTCAAAACGCTTCCCTCAGCGAGGTGGCCAGAACGCTGGCCGAGTCACTTAAAGCCCTTTCCGGCGAGAAGTCGCCTGATTCGCTGATGACAGAGAAAGCAACAGACCAAGCCAAGCCTGTAAATCCTAAAATATCCGACAAAAAGTCGACAGACCTCGAGTCCAAACTGAAGTCGTCTTTGGCACCGGACCTTTCCTCTTTTCTGGAAAAACTCGACGCGGCCATGAACAGTGAGCATCAACTACAGTCTGAACAGGTCGGCGACCGAAGCCTCTCTTCAGAAAAGACCGGTGCCCCATCCACTGCTGACGAAATGGCGGACCATCTGGCCAATGAGCTGCAGGCGTTGTCCATCAAAATGGATGCAGAAGGTACGGCATCCCCACCCGACACACTCACGCCTGCCGGCTTTTCTGTTCAGGAAATGGCCCAGGGGGAAGTGGATCAGAAGAGGATTGTCGACGGTGCAGGCCTGGGTGCCCCCGTCTCCTCTACCACGCTGGGCTATACAGGAGACAGCAATTTGGACAGCCGGGGTCAGACCCGACAAAGCGCCGGCCCTGGTGCCGGCAATCTGCAGCAGACCCTGGAACGCCTGAACGATCGCATTTCACGCCTTGAGGGACAAATCGCCGAGGTCCTTAGACTCCTGGATGTGAGCCTTTCAATGAACAAAACCATTGACAGCATTGACCGTTTTACTGAAAATCTGAAGTCCCTGGGGGTCAATTCCGACCTGGAGGTGACAGATGATTTCGATCATGTGTTGGATCTGTATAAGGCACTTGGGGAACCATCGGCTATACGTTTTTTGAATAAAGTGGGAAAAAAGCGTGAGATCGCCAGACGATCACAATATCAGAAAAAGCGTAAAATGCAGTATATCATTGATAAAGTGGCCGTCGGGGACCGGTTCGACGCCCTGATTGACGAAGAAATCACCACCCTGTCCATGGAAGTTTTCAGCGACGACTTTTACGACCGATTCCTAAACCGCAGCTTGCTGGTTTACGAAATGGAAGGCCATGCTGCCCGTGACCGGGGGCCCATTATCCTCTGTTACGACGGATCGGGGTCCATGGAAGGAATCAAAATTGAGGAGACGAAGGCACTGCTGGTTGCGTTCATTGAGGTGGCGCGGATCCAAAAGCGCCGGCTGATCACGCTGCAGTTCGCATCAAAGACGGAGCCGCTGTACATTCAAGAGTTCAATCCCAATCACGTGACCATTGAGGAAATCATGCGCTTATTGGGGCATTTCATCCGGGGCGGCACTGATTTTGAAACACCGCTGAAAGCGGCAATGGAGCTGCTTAAGGAGGATCGCTACCGGCACGCGGACATCCTGATGATCACGGACGGCTTCAGCGATATTCGCGAGGGGTTCAAGAAAGAGTTCAACCAGTGGAAATCCGCCATGGCCTTTAAGCTTTATGCGATCATTATTCACGGCGAAACCTATGGAGATTACGGGGATCTGGGTGAGATATCAGATGAAATCCTCGAGATCCGGGACCGGGATCTGTCCAACTGGAACGAAAAAATCAGCGCGCAGCTTTTTGAAAAGATCTAATTATGTGGGGGGATTTTGAATGACCATAGCACATCGTGACGAACAAAGAGCCGCGTTCGAGACGGGGTTGTCAGAAAGTCTGGAGCAATTCAGCGGGAAGCTCAGAGGGATCCGGGGTTTTCTGAACCACAAGTATTATGAAGTGGACACCTTTGTAGAGTGTATTTTGCTCTCCATGATCTCCAGGACCAACATGATTGCCCTTGGGCCTCCGGGGATCGCAAAATCCGCAATCCTAAGGGAAATTGTCAATGTCATTGACTTTGATGTCTTTGAAGGCACACCCTATTTTCATATTCAGATGGGCACGGACATCAGTCCGAACAACATTCTGGGCGCGCCTGACATTGAATATTACAAGCGACACGGCATCATCAAACGGGCGTATCAGGGATTTTTGCCTGATGCCGCGATTGCCTTCTTTTCAGAATTTTACCGAATCAGCGACCAGGTGGCCAACTCCGGCATCCTGACCATCCTGAATGAGGGTGAATTCAAAAACGGCACGGATACAGTCAAGACGAATCTGAGATTTTTCATGGCGGATACCAACTTTTTCCCGAAGCAGCCGGATGATCTGGACGCAGATGAAACAGATTACCGCCTCCAGGCCCTCCATGACCGTTTTCTCTCCAGGGTGCTGGTCTCTCCCCTTCAAGATGACGACAATAAAGTCCGCATGATCCTGATGGACGACCATGCGGACACCGACATCAAAGTGAGCCTGAACGATCTGATCTGGATCCAGGATCACCTGGAACTGGTGGAACTCCCTGAAGCGATTGCCCGTGCCATGGTTGAAATCTCCAATACACTCACAAAGAAGTACAAACTCTTTATCTCCCCGCGTCGTCTCAAGATGTCCAGAAATTTGATCCGTGCCAGCGCGCTGCTCAGCGGCCGACTGAATTGCCGGATGGAGGACCTGATGGCTCTGCAGTTTTCCTTCTGGCAAAAGGAAGAAGACATACAGAAGGTGCGGGATTTGATTCTGGATACTATAGGCATCCCGGAAGCAGACGGACGCAAGTTCGACAAAATGGCCCTCAGCATTCTGCAAGAGCTTCAGTCAAACATTGACAACACCCACAACCTTCCGACCTTCAACCCTGAAAAACTCTACCGCCAGGCCGTCAGCGACCTGACGAAGCTCCTGGAAATGATCCTGAAAAAGTATCCGTCGCCAGAGGAGCACACGGCTGTCGAGAAAGCCTTCCGTCAAATTGAAGGGGAAATTCGAAAGCTGCAGCTGGAGGCGTAATGGTGGAAACTCGGGGTCGATAGGCGTAAGCCGCAGACACCCGGTTTCTAAACACAAAAAGAGACGCATAAGCGTCTCTCTTTTCTTTTAAATCAGTCCCAAACTCCTGAGGCCAAAGATCCACAGGAAAATGGTCACAACGGACAAAGCGGAACCAAAGACCACCAGCTGACCCGCCAGGACATCATCCGCGTCCATCTGCTGGGCCATGGTGAAGGTGGACACCGCAGCCGGCGCGGCATACATGACCATTAGAGTCACGAGCTCCGGACCTGTGAATCCCATCCTGACGCACACCGGCACCAAAATGCCCGGGATCACCACAAGTTTCGAAAACACGCCATAGACAATATATTTGGTGTTGTCCTTCACAGCGCTGAAGTTAAAGGAGCCTCCCAGTGCCAAAATCGCCAGGGGCGTTGCCGCCTTCGCCAGATCACCAATTGTCTTCTCAACCGGTATTGGCAGACTCAGCCCCACCCGCATGGCCAGAATCCCAGCCAGCGAGCCTATGATCAATGGATTCTTGAAAACGTCCACAATCAGCTTTCCGGGGCTGATTTTTTTATTTCTGAACACCGACAGAACAATGACACTCAGCGCGTTGAAGATGGGAACCACGGTCCCGACGACAATGGCGGTGATGCCGGCCCGTTCCGCGCCGTAGATGGAGGCGACAATAGGCAGGCTGAAGATGATGGAATTGCTGCGGCCTATGCCCTGGATCAGGGTGGCGCGCCTGCGGTTGTCCTTCTCAAATATCACGGTGACCACCGTGAAGACCCCGAAAATAACAAACGCGGATACTGCTGCAAAGAGGATCACTCGGGTATCAAAATGGCCATTTGGATCCGTCTGGTAGATATTATTGAAGACCAGCGCCGGAAGCAACGCCTTGAATGCTAGGCTGTTCAGTACTTTCAGTGATTTTGGATCAAACATGCCAAGGTGCTTCAGGCCATATCCAAGAGACATGAGCAGAAAAAGCGGCAGGATGATATTGAGCGAGAAGATAAAATTCTGCATGGGTGAACGTCCTCTCGGAATGACTTATGTCAGTTGATTCAGTGATTTGGCCGATGGTGGCTTGGACTGGCATTGAGAGGTGATTCCGGCGACCATTGGCTAAACGCTCTGTCTTTTTTTTGTTTACAAGTGTCGCTCCAGGCCCGCTCGCACATCCGCCATCATAGCCGGGGCGTCGTGACCGGGGTAGAGCATCCAGTCATCACCCCAATCCCTCAGGGCTTTTCGGATTGAGTTTTTCATCTGTGCGTCGCTGCCGCTGTAAAGATCAGTGCGGCCCACATCATCACTGAAGAAGGTGTCTCCCGTAAACATCACAGGGGCATTCTCAAGCCTCAGGCAAATGCTCCCGGCGGTATGCCCCGGCGTATGAAGGACCACCAGCGCATGACTGCCAAAGGGGATCCTTAGCCCGTCTTCGAGGCCGACATCCGCCGCAAGCCGCAGATCGCGCTCATTTGAGTGATTGTAATAAGGTGTCGCGAGGAGCTTCGCCTCAGCCTTGTGGGCCATGAGTGGGCAGTCATACTGTTTTCGCAGCGCAGCCGCAGCGCCAATATGATCCCAATGCCCATGGGTAAGAATGATGCCCATGGGCTTTAATCCCTTCTCATGCACCACTTTCATAATCTTCTTCTTCTCGTCGCCCGGATCCACGATCAGTGCTTCTCTCGTCTCTTCATCATAGACAAGATAAGCGTTGGTCTGATGGGACCCCAGGGCGCGCTGCCATATACCGTAGGTCATATTACTCTCCTGTCAGGTATTTCAGATAAGGCGAATTGAGTGGAAGGAGCAGCACTGTTTCGCCATTGATGGTCGTCTTGTAGGACGTCAGCGTCCGGTAGAGATTAAAGAATTCCGGATCCTTGCTGTAGGCGTCATTGTAGAGTCGGGCGGCTTCCTTCTCGCCTTCGGCCTGAATGGTCTTGGCATCCGCTTCCGCTCTGGACAGCATCTCAGAGACTTCACGGTCGGTTTCCGCCCGGATCTTCAGGGCTTCTGCGTCACCCTGTGACAGGTACTGCTGTGCGGTACTTTCGCGCTCGGAGATCATGCGCAGGAAGACCGATTCTTCGTTGGCTGCCGGGAGATCCGCACGCTTCATCTTGATGTCGATCAGCTCGATGCCGCTTTCATTTTTTATGAGGGTGTCATTGACCTGTCCCTTGACAGTGGAGTCGATGCCGCCCCGTGCGCTGACGCGGTCTTTGATGATATCGACGTAATTCATTTTGCCAAGCTCAGTGCGTATGCTGGAGTATACAATATCACCCAGACGACTCTCCGCCGCGCTGAGAGTTCTCAACGACTCGATCATCTGGATAGGGTCGGTGATCTTCCACAGGCTGTAATAGTCGACCATGATCCGCTTTTTGTCCAGGGTGTTGATCTCAGCCGGCGGCACATCGTAAACCAGGGTGTACTTTGGCAGGCGGGTGATGGTTTGGACAAACGGGGTCTTTAACTTCAGTCCTGGGGAGTCGATGATCTTGACAATTTCGCCGAACTGCCGGACAATGACGAACTCGTTGGCTCTGACAATAAAGAGGTTGCTTTGTACGAACACCGCAAGAATGACCAGTAAGATGACCACTGGGATGATCTTCGGAAAAGGTCGGTTAGCGGGTCGAGGCTTCGGGTTTTCGGTGTTGGTGGTATGGCCATCCGCAGTCGCATAAGGTTTCTTTGCCTTGTTCGCAGCCATACCCTTCTTGATCTCGTCGATAATGACCTGAATGACGTTGTCGAGCTTACTCATTAGCCGCACCGCCTTTCTTCAGTTGATCCAGCGGCAGGTAATTGACAGTGTTTCCGCCGCCCTCCTGCATGATGTAAATCTGAACGTCCGGCAGGATCTGCTCGAGGGTCTCGATGATCAGGCGGTCGCGGGTGATAGTTTTATTTGTGACGTATTCGGAAAAGATAGCGTTGAACTGGGCAACATCACCCCGGGCCTTCTCGATGCGGGCGACCTTGTCCCCTTCCGCGCGGCTGATGAGAGCGGCCTTCTGGCCTTCTGCAGTGTTGATCTTCTCATTGCGGTAGCGATTGGCCTGGTTGATTTTTGTGATGCGCTCTTCGCGAGCGGAGGCGACTTTCTTGAAGGCGTCACTGACCTGCTCGTTCGGAAGGTCGACGTCCTGGAGGTTGACGTTGCGGATGGCGACGCCGATCTCATAGGCGTCCACCAAGGACACCAGCGTGTCTCTTGTGTCATTCATGATGCGGGTACGGCCGTCTGTCAGCGCGTCATCCACCACGGAGCTGCCTATGACGCCGCGCAGTGAGCTGGAAGTCGCGTTCATGAGGATCTTGACGGGATCCTCGGTATTGTATAAGAAAGCGATGGGATCGACGATCTGCCACTGGACTTCCAGATCTGCCAGGATGATATTCTCATCTCCGGTAATCATTTTGGCGTCCTTTTCCTGCAGGGTCGTGCCATCCTGGCTTTCTTCATAGCCAAAGGTCAGGGAGAAGGTTTCTCTGGAGAGCTTGCGAACGTTCTGGATTGGATACGGCAGCTTGAACCTGAGTCCGGGCTGAACCAGATTGGTGTCCGGCTTGCCAAAGGTCTCGAGGACGGCGTACTCCGTTTGGTCCACCGTGTAGAAGCTGGTGCCGCCGAGCCAGATTATTACCGCTGCGACTAGAACTAGAACAAAAAACTTAGGGGTTCGATTGGTCATCATAGGCCTCCTGTTTGATAGTGTGTGATGTGCTTGAGTGCAAAAAGTGTTGCGGGGACGAGTTTACAAGTGAGGACATAACAGACTGTTCTGGGATGGACAGTTGATACGAACCATTACAGCAGAACACACATCACTTCAATTCTGAAGGTTTTTAAGGCTTTAGTCAATTGAACACGAAAAAATTTTTTTGTAAGGCTAAAACATTCCCGAATGGGGCGGTAATAAATCAATGCGCTGTTATTGCGTCACCACTTACAGTTTGCTCTACAAATTTCGAAAAACTATTGATTTTATTACTAGTTAGTAGTATATTTATATCAGGTGATAACAATTATCAACTCTAAGGAGGTTTTTTATATGATCAGAAAAATAGGTCATCAGCACTTGGGGCGCAGCAATCGCGGCTGGCTCCGCAGTCTGTTTCACTTTTCCTTTGCCGAGTACTATAATCCGGACAATATGAATTTTGGCGTCCTCAGGGTTTTGAACGATGATCTGGTGGCCTCCAAGACAGGATTTGACACCCACCCTCACCGGGATATGGAGATTATCTCCTACGTGGTTCATGGCGAACTGACGCATGGCGACTCCATGGGCAATAAGAGCACTATATCCCGTGGTCAGGTCCAGTATATGAGTGCCGGCACAGGCGTGTCGCACAGTGAACACAACTTGGGGGAGGAAGAGCTGCGGTTTCTTCAAATCTGGATCCTGCCGGATCAAAAACGCCACACACCGGCCTACGGGGATCTGAAACTGAACTGGGACCTTCGCAAAGGCAAATGGCTCCAGTTTGTATCCCCAGTGGGTGGCGGCGCACCTATCGAAATTCATCAGGACGCAAATTTCTATGCGGTTGAACTGGCGGTCGGTCAGCGCATTGAATTTGAGGTCAAGCCAGGACGACAAGCTTATTTAGCGTTGATTGAAGGCAGTGCTTTGATCAACGGACTCAGGCTGGAGACCAGGGATGCGCTGGAATCTGTTGAGGAATCCCTGTCCATTCACGCAGATCAACCGGATCAAACCGCCCACCTTCTCGTCATTGAGATGGCAAAAGAGTAAAATTAAATCTGAAACAAATCGTCGTTGAAATGAAATCCAAGAACTTTAATTGACCCCTTTTTCCAGTTCGGCTATGATTATAATGGAGAAAGGGGATCTTTTTATGTCTGAAGTCATTTCGGGCTTTCTGCCCGGCTTATATTGGTTATGGGTTATCCTGTATTTTGAAGTCGCACTTCGCCTCGCTACCGTCAAGGGCTTCAAAAATTCCGGCACTGTAAACCTCTTCCTTTGGTCTGCCTTCTATGCGTGTGTCCTGATGCTGGTGACCTCGTTCTTCTCCGGAAGCGTTCCACCCGTGTTAACCACCGTCCTGACCCTGATCCTGTTCTTTCTCTGCGCCTCTCAGCTGGTCTACTATAAAATCTTCAAAATGTTTTACACCCTGTACTCCATGGGCAACGCGGGACAGGTTTTGGATTTTGTCAAAGATATTGTCGCTTATGTCGCCTCCTGCCTCCAGTGGATTCTGGTCCTTCTTCTGCCTCCGGCGGCGTATTTTATATTCCTGGCGGATCCCTTGTCCAGCCAAGGCCGACTGAATCAATCCGGCCCGGCATTGACTGAATTTATGACCGTCCTGGCCTTGGCCGCCCTTTTATTTTCAATAGCCAAATACCGAATCCATTCAGGGCGCAGTGCGCTTGGCTCACCATACGAAGCCTACCACAAGAGCATGGACCCCACGGTAACCCTTCGCCATTTTGGCCTGCTCACCACCATGCGCCTCGATTTCCAGCGCACAATACTCGGCATGAAGTCCATGATTTACGACGATCAGCAGATGAACGCCGCCCTCCCCACTAAGGATGCAGACCATTGGCCACCCTCCAAATACAATGCTGTGCCGATGGTCTTCGCACCCATCACGTCGAAGCTGAAAGACAATGCGGCTGACACACAGCTCAAAAACCTTCACAACTGGCTCAGCGCTCAGCACCCAACCCCAAAAAACGCCTACACCGGCCTTTTCAAAGGCTGCAACCTGATTGTCCTCACCGCCGAAAGCATGTCGCCTTACTCCATACACGAAACATTAACTCCGACGCTCTACAAAATGGTCCACAGCGGCTTTAATTTTACTGATTTTTACAATCCTATATGGGGTGTCAGCACCTCAGACGGCGAATATGTCGCCTGTACCGGCCTCCTCCCCAAATGCGGCGTGTGGAGCTTCATTGAGTCCGCCGGCAAAAACATGACCATGACCCTGGGCAACCAGCTGCGCCCCCTTGGGTACACGACGACCGCCTATCACAACCACCGCTACAGTTACTATAAACGCCACCTCTCCCATCCCAATATGGGCTATACCTACTATGGCCTTGGAAACGGCCTGAACGTCACCCCCACCTGGCCTGAGTCCGACCTGGAAATGATGCAGCTCACAGGTCCGCAGTACATACACAATGAACCCTTCCATACCTATTACATGACCGTCAGCGGTCACATGCGCTACAGTTTCAAAGGCAACGCCATGGCTTCCAAGAACCGCGCTGCGGTGGAACACCTGGACCTCAGCCAAGAGGCCAAAGCCTATCTCGCCACCCAAATCGAACTCGACCGTGCCATGGCCTCACTTCTCGAACAGCTTGAAGCCACCGGCGCTGCCGACAGAACCTTGATCGCCATGAGCGCCGACCACTACCCATATGGCCTTTCGGACAGCGCCCTCGACGAACTCGCAGGCCGCAAAGTCGACCGCAGCTTCGAACTCTACCGGAGCCCGTTTATTTTGTACAGTCCGGACAACAACCGGGGTCAGACCCCGGTTGTCATAAACACCCCGTGCTCCAGCCTGGACATCCTCCCTACCCTTTGCAATCTCATGGGTCTGGAGTACGACTCGCGCCTCTTCATGGGCCGCGACATCTTCTCAGACAGCGAGCCCCTCGTGATGTTTCTCAACAAGAGCTTCATCACCCGTCATGGCCGCTATGACGCCCTTAAAAAGATTTTTGTGCCGATGGTCACCGAACCCACCCCTGTACCGATCTCAGACTACATTCGCGGCGTCACCAAAACTATAGAAATGAAATTCCTGGCCTCCGCCCGCATTTTGGATCTGGATTATTATGGTCACCTGGACCTCACTTCAAAAGAGACCAGATAACTCAGCCCCCGTCCCCAAAACCTGTCCAGGTCCAGTGCCGCTCGGTTGCCCCAGCTCGAAACGATTATGGCATCTCTGCCAGTTCGTTCATCTGTCTCAACGCCTGTAACCACCACCCAGTGCCATTGGAAGCGATCCGTGGTAAAAGTGCGCCCTGAAACCACACTTTGATAGTCCACCTGTCTGAGCCCTCGATTGTTAAAATTGAGCATGGCTACCGGAAAGCCCTTCTCAACCTGTCCCAGAATAAAAGCCTTAGCCTGGTTTAAACTGACGCTTTGACCTGCTGACCACCGGACAGTGCCGCTGAGCGGCCAGACTCGACGCAGTTCAACGTCCTGCTTTTGGGCCAGTTCCACAACAGCGTTTGCAAACCGAACCGGGCTGTGAATGCCCAGTGAATCCGGCAGCTTCAGAATGGAGCGCCGCCCACCTTGGCCACCGACATCGCCTCGTCCCCGTTGAAACCGAGTCATAGATTTCCAGGGTGGCACCAACGGGGTCAGACCTGCATAGACCTGGTGCATGTGCGCAAGATAGTCCGCCTGTTTTAGATGTCTGCTGTCGAGGACCGGCCCGGAGCTTCCAAAAGCCCCATCCGCACCAAGCACGACCCCAAAGTAGGCGAGAATGTTGGCCGCTGCAACGGTCCCACAGCCGCCTGCCCGTCCGTTTTCCGACTCAAACCAGGATTGATCGCCGCCGTAAAAGCTGGTAATGGATCCATTGGAAGTTCGCGCCTCAACGCGAATGAATTCTGCCAGTGCCTCTCTGGAGTATTCCAGCATGACGGCTGCCTCCTCTTCAAAGCAAAGTCGGTGTCAAGCGGCGTAGGGCCGCCGACACCGGCTTCCTTGTTTTTTGACTTTTAATCAGTAAAGCACAAACGTCGTCACTGCCGGGCTGGGTTCCCAGCCGTCCATAGTCAGTTTGACGCTCTGGAGAGTATCGACGTTGACCCCGACAACCGTCAAAACGCCGCTTGAACCAATAGTCCCGACACCATACCCATTAATCAGGACTGTTGCGCCCGCTCTTCCTGTCACCCTGACGTTGGCGTCTGCACCTGAGATCTTGGAAACCGCGACATTTGGTGCTGCCAGAGCCGACTTCGACACGGTCAAAGTCAGCGTGGCTTTCGCTGATGTCCCAGCCGCCGTACCTGTGCTGGTCTTTGTTCCCGCGCTGGAGGTATCCAGCACTGAAGGATTCCAGGTGACAGCCACGCTTTTCGTGGTCTTGTCACTCATCACGGCGACAACTGTCGCCGGCATGGTATACACCTCGCCCTGCCTGACACTTGCCTCGACAGAACGAAGTGACTGAATCGTCACCGGCGCGGGTTTTGGAGCAGGTTTGGGTGCCGGTTTGGCCTCAGGCTTTGGTGCAGGCGCTGGTGCAGGTGTTGGAGCAGGTGTTGGCGAAGGTTCGGGTGTTGGTGCAGGTTCAGGCTTCGCCGCCGGTACAGGCGCCGATCCCTCCTCTACGCCGGGATCAACAACTCCGGTCGGCGGCCCCATGGCAGGGACACCGTCATTTATGGCCACTTGATCGCTTATGATCAGCGTCAGCGTCACTTCCTCATCATACCCTTCTACAGTCCCAATGCTGCCCCGCACCCCATTTTCGGAGGTGTCAATGGCACGCGGCGACCACAGGATTGGGACTTCGGTCTCGGAACCATCGGCTAAAACAGCTTTGATCATTTTGGGAAGCTCAAAGCTGGTATTTCGCAGCACTTCAAATGACAGATTTTCCACCCGGGCAACAGGCGGCATGCCGGTGTCGTCGAAGAACAGCCGCGCCACGGCATAAGTCCGGCCGGCCACCCCCTGAATGCGCCCAATTTGCGACGTTCGCATCATGTCATATTCAGGCGCGTCGGCATGTCCAATCAGGAAGTTGAGCCTATCCGGAGCGCTTTCATCAAAGCTGAAGGCCAGTTTCAGATTGCCGGCCGTCTCCCCTGACTCCGCAGATGGCGTCGAAATCGCCTCCATCACGCCATCCTCAACCACATAGAGTCTGCCCTCCTGAACGTAGAGATCCAGAGTCCCGCGGGTTGGCGCCGGGACCTGCTCCAAAAGCGCGACCGCCTTAGCCTCGGCAAGCCGGCTTTCAATGAAATCCGCAGGCACCCGCACCTGCGTGATGGGATTCATTTCCTGCTTCGAAAAGACCATAGCCTTGAGACCAAATACATCCAGATAGAGCAGCGTGATGAGCAGCACACCAAGAACCCCAATCAACGGCAGCCAGCGTCGTACGCGCGCCTTTGCGGGCAGCTTTTCAGGGATCGGCTGATGGTTTTTGCTGCCTGAAGAACTGTCGGTTGGACCAGGTTTAGTCAAATTAGTTTTTTGAGGGTTTGGACTTTCCTGTCTGGGTTTGTTTTTTGATTTAAACACGGGCGCTTCCTCCTGCTTCAATGATGGCTGCACACTCCCTATACTGGTATATTCATACCCAAAGGAAATTGGTGTCAGTCACCCCCATCCATAATTCAGGCGGAAAATTGCGGCCAAAAATGGAAGAAAGGGGCGTCAGCGGCAGGTGCCTTCTGATCCCCTTCCAAACATCCTACTTCGTCATGCCCGTATAAATATGGACCGCATCACGCAGAAATGCCGCGGCCCCCTCGCCGCACTTGTCATCATAAAACGCCGTAAAACGCTCATCCTCCACGTACATGGTGGCCAGCCCCGCATGAGCCTCCCCGGAATAGGTCGGCCAGTAGATGGACAGCCAGCGCTTGTGCATGTCCGCGACCTCCTGGGCCAACGCGCTGTCCGGCTGACCTGTAGCCATTGCTTCCGCCAGTTTCACCAGTATCGCCTCACTCAGCGCTTGCGCCTCGTTGAACTCCGCCTCGGACATACCCTGAAGCTTCTTATTGGACGCCTCCACCGTCTCATTGCCGTACTTGGCACGAACCTCGTCCCCGTAGCGCGCTTCGTTACTGTCGATCATTGACTTCTTGAAACCCTCAAATTTTTCTTTGTCCGTCATTTCCATTCTCCCTTCCTGATACGCAATAGTCTTCTCAACGTTGGCGATCAGCACGTCCATTTGTCTTCGCCGCTCCAGCAGCGCTTTGTGGTGGTCCTTCAGCGCGCTCTTCGGATCGAAGTCCGGCCGCTCCAGCACATCTTTGATGCGGTCCAGCTCCAGCCCCAGTTCCCTGTAAAACAGGATCTGCTGCAGCCGGTCGACCTGCGCCGCCCCGTAAATTCTGTAGCCGGCGCTGTTGACCCGCAGCGGCTTCAGCAGCCCCATCTCA
This sequence comes from uncultured Acidaminobacter sp., assembly GCA_964416305.1. Taxonomy (GTDB): domain Bacteria; phylum Bacillota; class Clostridia; order Peptostreptococcales; family Acidaminobacteraceae; genus Acidaminobacter. Next base: position 141,005 of record CAYQDM010000002.1, read on the forward strand.
TCGTAATACCTCAGCGTCCTCGAACTTACACCCGCCAGCTTCGCCAGCTTTTGAACCGTCATTTCCATAGACATACCCCCAAAAAGTCCCATGCGCATAGTATTCCGCCGCAGGACTTGTCACGCTCATTCATGTCCTTATTATAAAGGTTGACGCTACGTCAACGTCAAGCGGTCCACGAAATTTTCTTAAAAAGAATTTTCTGCCGATGGTCACCCATCCCCACCCCCGCTTCACCCCGCTTTCGATCCGGCGGACGATGTGTTATAATGAAGGGCGCTGGAACCATCGGCAAAAAAGTCTTCAGGCTTTTCTTCTCCCTATCCAAATCAACCAAAACACCGCAAAGGAGCGAATGTCGTGAACGCAAACTTTTTATGGACCACGATTACCGTCAAAAGCATTGAAACTTCGCTGTCGTTTTATAAGGACCTGCTGGGTCTGACGATCGAACGGCGCTTTATGCCACATCCTGCCCTTGAGCTGTGCTTCCTTAAAGATGAAAACGGCTTTGAGGTCGAGCTCCTGGAGCACAAACCAGCGACTGACGCGGTCACAGCACCGGCAAACCTTTCGCTGGGCTTTAGTGTCGCTGATCTTGACGAAGCCATGGCAGCATGCAGGGAAAAAGGGATCGAAATAGTCAGCGGACCGTTCGAAGGCGGCGGCGTCAAATTTTTCTTCGTCAAAGACCCGGACGGCGTCAACGTACAGTTCGTTCAGAAATAGACATCATCACAACTAACAGGAGGTACCCGTGAAAACCACTTTTTCAACTTTAGGCGTTTCGACAGTGTTGCTTGACGCCCTCACCGCTCAGGGCATTCAGGACCCTACGCCCATCCAGGCTATGGCGATTCCGGAAATCGCGGCAGGGAGAGACCTGATTGGCGAAGCCCAGACCGGCACTGGAAAAACCCTGGCATTTTTGCTGCCCATCTTCGAAATGGTGGATCCGGCGCTTCCAAAGGTCCAGGCACTGATTCTGACGCCCACCCGCGAACTCGCCATTCAGATCACTGCCGAAGCCAGAAAGCTGGCAGCCTACGCGCCGCTTCACCTATTGGCGGCTTACGGCGGTCAGGATATTCAAGGTCAAATCAAGAAGCTCCAGGGCTCGGCACAGATCGTCATAGGCACACCCGGCAGACTGCTGGATCATCTGCGAAGGGGAACTCTGCATTTTGACGATCTGAAAGTCCTCGTCCTGGATGAGGCGGATCAAATGCTCCACATTGGTTTCCAGAATGAAGTGGAGATGATTCTCAAGCGCACGCCGGCGAGCCGCCAAACCCTATGCTTTTCGGCGACCATGCCAGCCGGGGTCAGGAAGCTGACCCACAAATACCTGAAGGATCCGGTTCACGTGGCAGTCCCGGCACCAACCGTGACCTTGAAGGACATTGAGCAATATGTGGTCGAGACTACAGACCGCCAAAAGAGACATGACCTGTTCGCCGTCCTTAAGAAAGAGCGCCCCTTCATGGGCATACTGTTTTGCAGGACAAAGTACAGAGCGGATGCGCTCTACGCTGCTATGTCCCAGGAGGGCTTCAGCTGCGAGCTCCTCCACGGCGACCTCACCCAGGCCAAACGCGAAAAGGTCATGAAAGCCTTCAGAAAAATGGAGTTTCAGTTCCTGATTGCAACCGACGTCGCCGCCCGCGGCCTTGACATTGAGGGCATCACCCACGTCTTTAACTACGACATTCCCTCGGATGCCGAGAGCTACATCCACCGGATTGGAAGAACCGGTCGTGCCGGTGAAAAAGGCCGCGCTTTCACCTTCGTCGCACCCAAGGACAAGCCCGAGCAGCGAACCATAGAGGACGGTATCCAGCTGCGTCTGACGCATTATAACTTCGACCGGCCGGTGGTTAAACACAACCCACAAGAACCCAAGGCTAAGCCCGTGGAATCGAAATCTGCCCGCCGCCAGCAAAATATAGCGAAAAACAGGTTACGCGCTAAGACTAAAAAATAGTAGAACAGAAGGTCAAAAAGCATAGAATTCATGAAAAAAGCCAAAGATTAGGAACAGCTGTCATAAGGCATTTGCCACAGACGCATTGTTCCCCTTCTCGGGCTTTTTTCTTTTTGAATTCAAAAGGAAGTGCAAGCGCCTCGCCTACACCTCCCTTTGATTATCCATTATCTTACACATAAAGTCCTAAAACTAGCTCTGGCACTAAAATCAAATTGGTGTCAGTCACTCAATCCGAATCAGTGCCTGTCACTCAGTTCAACTCAGTGTCAGTCCCCAAAACAGAATCTTCTTTCGGTATTCCATATTTAAACAATACCGCGACCATCCCCAGCATAAGAATCCCCTTGATGACGGAGCTCCCGGAAATAGACCACCATATGCCGTCCAGACCCAAGAATGCCGGCGCAGACAATAAATAGGCGAACGGAACGCGCAGTCCTGTAAAAACGATGCCCAGCACTGCAGGATACAACGGCTTGTTCAACGCGTTAAAACAACCTGAAAAAGTCATTTCTATGCACATAAATACCTGTGAGATCGACAGAATCTTGAGGTACCGTACGCCTATTTCCACGGTTGTAACCTCACTGACAAAAATTCTCATCAAAGGCTCACTGAAAAAGTACAACAATGCTGAAGTGCCTATCCCAAAGGCAATCATGATCTGCCCCGCTACAACCGTACCTTTTCGAACCCGTTCAAATTGGCCTGCCCCAAAGTTTTGACCGACAAATGCACTTAGCGCCGCAGCGAAGCCTTGAGCCGTCATATAAGTAATGGACTCAATCTGAACGCCAATTTTTTGCGCGGCAATCGCATCCGGGCCAAAGGATGCAATCACTTTGGCGATCAAGATTGAAAACGTATTGAACAGGCAGCGCTGGAAGGACACCGGAAGTCCTAAAGCCAACATGGATTTTACGGTATCCAGCGAAAAAGGCTGTCTCAAAGAAAATACCTTGAATAATCTGCCGTGCAGGAGCATATAGAGAAGAATCACAGTAACCAGCATCTGAGACAGTACTGTCGCTAATGCCGCACCACCCACACCCAATCCAAGTACAAAAATGAAGATGGGATCCAGAACAATATTAGTCAGAATTCCGATTGAGTTGACTTTAAAGGGAAGCCGGCTTTGACCCGCACCATTGAACATAGACGCAATGACGAGATTCAAAAAGGAAAACAGCATGCCGCTGGCCATGATCCCCAGGTAAGACCTGGCATTTTGTTCAACTTCAAAATTGTTGAGATCAAAAAATCCTATCAATGGCCCTTTTGCCAAAGTTAAAAACAGCCCGTAAGCAAGTCCAAAGGCCACAGCTAAATAAAGAGCCATCCCAGCGATTTGCTTTGCGTATGATTCATTCCCAGCACCAAGACTTTGTGCGATTTTCACTTCGGTACCGACCTGCACCATAGTGATTATGGAGAGACCAAACCATACAAAAAAGCCTGCTGTACCTATGGCTGCCACGGCATCACTGCCCAAACGGCCTATCCAGATCATATCGACTATTTGGTTAGCCATTTGCAGAAAGGCAGTTCCCATAATAGGCAGTGCCAGGGTGATCAACGCTTTTGTAATACTGCCGCGTAATAAATATTGTGGATTCAAGGTGACGTCTCCTCCTGGTCATGGAAATGATTGTCTTATGCGTAAATGAGACTGATTGAAAGAGACCGGTAACGGCTGGGTCAACTCGGAACTCAGAATTGCTTCGATCCACACAGCGCCCCTTCAGCAATTTAATTCTATACGAAAAAATTGGACGTGAAAAGATGTTTTTGGTAGATCCAAGCAGACGAATTAATGTTCCAGTAGTACTTTACCGCAACTCTCTATGCGGTTTTTTACCTCCGTCGGAATCACACCTGCCACAAACCCTGAATTCTCAATGTCTTCGACAATTAAATATTTTTTATAAAATTTCAAAACAAATTTTCTAAATATTCTTGACATGTCGCGCCATAGTACCTATAATGAGAACAATATCTCAAAGGTGTTGACGGAGTTAAAGGTATCCCCCGTGGTCCAAGAGAGTCGCTATCGGTGTGAATGCGGCATCACGGCATACTCATGCTCGCTCCCGAACCGTCTGTTCGAACAGGATCAAGCGCTTTTGCCGTTTAACGGCGAGGACTGCTGAATCCAGAGTAGGCCAGGCCGCGTGCTCGCGTTAAAGGGCAAAGGTTCTGCCATTTTATTGGCACGACCTGATCGAGTGATGTTCGGAAACCGGACATACATAGAGTGGTACCGCGGAGTAGACTTCGCCTCTAATAATACAGAGGCGGAGTTTTTTTATTATCTGTAACCCACTCGTCACACCAGAGACGAAAGGAGCTAGATGCAAGGTGAGAGTAGCGGACATTATTATTAAAGCATTTGAAATGCAAGGAATCACAACTATCTTTGGTTATCCCGGCGGCGCAAATCTGCCGCTTTACGATGCACTAAGACTAAACACAAACGTCAAACACGTCCTTGTCCGCAATGAGCAGGCAGCAGCTCACGCTGCAAACGGCTATGCCCGTGCGAATAAAAAAATTGGTGCCTGCATGGCAACCTCCGGACCGGGCGCAACCAATTTGATCACAGGGATCGCGACAGCCTACATGGACTCTATTCCTATGATCATCATCACAGGGCAGGTCAAATCTGACCTCATTGGCAAAGACGTCTTCCAGGAAGCGGATATCGTCGGCGCCACCGAATCCTTTACAAAGCACAATTATTTGGTCAAGAATCCAAATGAGATTCCCAGAATATTGGCCGAAGCTTTTTATATTGCGACAACCGGAAGACCCGGACCTGTGCTGATCGACATCCCTCGTGATGTGCTCGAAGCGCGCATTCCGTTTTCAACACTTCCCAACGTGTCCATTCCAGGTTATAACCCTACTATCGAGGGCCACGCAGGACAAATCAAGCGTGCGCTCCAGAAACTGAACGCAGCGAAGCGCCCTATCATCTACGCCGGCGGCGGCGTTATTGCCGCAAAAGCGATACAGGAGCTCCAGGACTTCGCGAAGGCGGCGAACATCCCGGTCATCAACACCTTGATGGGTCTCGGTTCTTTCCCTATGGATTCACCGCTCTTCATTGGCATGGTTGGTTACCACGGCCATGACTATGCCATGGAGATCATAAGCAAAGCTGATTTTGTCCTGATCGCAGGCTCCAGAATGTCTGACCGTGCGACACTCAACTTTAGGGCCCTGAGTCCTCAGGCAGATGTCGTCCACATTGACATTGACCCTGCAGAAATTGGAAAGATCTTTAATCATCAGATTCCGATGGTCGGCGATCTGAAACTGATCCTCAAAAAACTGCTTGAAAAGATCACGCCGCTGGAGACAGACGCATGGCTTGAAGAGATCGCATTGATCAAGCCGAAACTCGAGCCTGTCGTTGCCAACGATTCAAAAACTGTCAGTCCGAAAGTCGCGCTGCGCATCCTTTCTGAAAAAGTGGACAATGATGCCATCCTCGTCGCGGATGTCGGCCAGAATCAGATCATTGCTGCTCGCAACTTCCCATACAACGGCAACAGGATGTACCTCACTTCAGGCGGCCTTGGCACAATGGGTTACAGTTTGCCGGCTGCCATAGGCGCTACCTACGGTGCCCCAGACAAACAAGTCATCAGCGTGGTCGGGGACGGCGGCATTCAGATGTTGATTGCCGAACTTGGAACGTTAAAGCAATCCGGTCACAAAATGATGGTCATGCTGTTTAACAACCATCGGCTGGGAATGGTTAGAGAACTTCAGGATACGCAGTTCAACAGCAATTACTATGCCGTCGACTGGGAGTTCACCCCGGACTTTGTCAAAATTGCTGAAGCCTACGGTCTGCCGGCCATTCGAGTCACCTCCAATGCCGAGGTAGGAAAGGCAATTGATGCCGCCCTCGCTGCAGATGGTCCGACCTTTATTGAATGCATGGTTGATCCCGATGAAAATTGCCTGACGTAAACTTAGTTTATGATGCAGATGTAGGAGGCTCATATTATGATAGTCCAAAAACGTTTTATTTCCCTCTTGGTTGAAAACAACGCCGGCGTGCTTAGCCGGATCGCCGGACTTTTTACGCGGCGCGGCTACAACATAGATTCCCTGACCGTTGGAGAGACCGAAAATCCCAGAATTTCCAGGATGACTATTGTCATGACCTGTGACTCCGCGACTTTTGAACAGATCAAAAAACAGCTGAACAAACTGATCGAAGTCATCAAGATCACTGAACTCAAGCATGACAACGCCTTGATGCGTGAACTCATTCTGATCAAATTGAAGGCGAATGACAATGACCGGTCCAAGCTCATTGAAATCAGCAATATTTTCAGAGCGAAAGTCATAGATGTGACTATGTCAACAATGACCATTGAGCTGACAGGTGATGAAATTAAAGTCAGCGGTTTCCTTGAGATGATGCGGCCGTTTTCTATTGTGGAATTGATCAGAACAGGATTCTGCGGGATAGAGCGCGGATAGTCAATACTGTTTGACAACGAATTCATCACCAATAAAAATTAACCCTCCGGAATTGTGATCTTTCTGATCACAGTCCGGAGGGTTTTTAGTTTGACATTACAACATGTTGAGACCTTCCGCTTCCAGGGATTTCATACCCAGAAAGCGCTTGACGTGAATTCTGACCTCACCCTTTCGGGCATCAGCGCCTTTAAAGACAAAGATCTTAAGTCCATCCTGAAACAGGACGTCATATTTGTGAACCGGATCTTTGGGTGGACCAAAATGAACCGTAGGCTCGCTGACGGGGACACAGCTGTTTCCTGCAGTAAACAGATCCAGCGTCAACTCAGTATGGCCTTTCTCGGCAGCGAGCTTCAAAACTTCTTCAGAGATAATCAGCTTGATGTTAGGATCCCCCCTTCTCTGCCTAATAAAAAGCGTCTAAATACCCACTTCAAGACGAGGGTTATTTCGCTTCTTTAGGTTTTACTGCTTCGTTAGTAAACAGGACTTTGTAAGACAGCTTGATGAGTACCAGTGCGAGGATGAACAACACAGCACCAAAGATGACCAGCGCGTAGTTGCCGCCTGCAAGGTTCGCCCTGACCAGGAAGACCAGTGCTGTCAATGTGACCGCGAACATAAAGACCATAGGAATCTTGATCATGGTATGTGCCTTGCCGGCTTTTTTGAGCCATGCAGCAGCCGCGAGCAGAGCAAGTGCTGCGAGCAGTTGGTTCGCTGATCCGAAGACCGGCCAAACTTTAGCGTAACCGGTTGCGCCGAGCCAGCCGCCGACAGCGACCGTGACCAGCGTCGCGAAGTATCTATTTGTCAATAGTTTGGACGCCCCTGTTGCCTGGGCTTCGCCCTTGTCAAAGAATTCCTGGAAGATAAAGCGGCCAATCCTGGTGCCGGAGTCGAGCGAAGTCAATGCAAATGCAGAAACAGCCAAAGCTACAAAGGATTTTCCAAGTGCAAGGTCTATGCCGATGGTCGTCATAAACGTACCAACACCATCAGCGAAGACGTTGGTTGGTCCGCCTGCTGACAGGAGCTCTGCCAAACGATCAGCGCCAATATAGGCTGCTGTGATCAGTGAAACGACAGCGAGAACGCCTTCAATCAGCATGGAACCATAGCCAATCAATTTGATGTCTTTTTCGGAATCTATCTGCTTGGACGACGTACCAGAGCTGATCAGGGAGTGGAATCCGGAGATCGCGCCGCAGGCAACTGTAACAAACAGAATTGGGAACATGAAACTGGTCCCGACTTTAAAACTGGTAACGGCTGGCAGCTGGATGTCAGGTCGGAAGAACAAAAGTCCAACAACCGCGCCGCCAATCATGGCATAAAGCAGGAATGAGTTCAAATAGTCTCTCGGCTGGAGCAGGATCCAGACCGGAGTAACAGAAGCGACGAAAATATAGGCTAGAATGAAGGCGTACCAAACTTCAAAGGAAGCGACGATTGGGAACTGAACGCCTACCCAAACAGAAACGAAAAGGAGAATGACACCCACTATAGTTGCAGGTAATAGACCAATGCCCATTCTGTTGGTCGCGAAACCAAAGAGAACTGCCAGTGCAATAAACAGCAGAGATGTCGTCGCAACAGAAGGTACACCCACAAAGCTGTTTGCGACGATGTTTGCGAAAGCTGCAATAACGAGCAGCAGTGTTACCCACGCAAACATATTAAAGAGTTTTTTGCCCGTATCACCGATGGTATCTTCAATAACGTTGCCGATAGACTTACTGTCATGCCGCACAGAGGCAAACAATGAAGCAAAGTCATGGACGCCGCCGAAGAAAATACTGCCCACGACGATCCACAAGAAGACCGGTACCCAACCAAAAATAGCGGCGGAGATCGGACCGACTATTGGTCCGGCACCCGCGATGGACGCGAAGTGGTGACCTAAAAGTACCGGCGCTTTGGCAGGCACATAGTCCACACCGTCACCCATGGTATGGGCGGGCGTTTTTCGACTGTAGTCGACACCCCATTTCTTGGCGAGCCACGAACCATATGTAACATAAGCAATTAAAAAGACGATGATGGAGACAGCAATGAGTGTTAAAGCCATAACCCTACCTCCCTAATGATCTATTGTATCTCGGACCTCTGCAGTTGTCCGGGATGACCATGTAAAAGGCCTCGCCCCGATCTTGGGGTGGGCTTGAAACTATGTAACGGAGATCCATCTCTCTCTTAAAACCTATTGCTAAACCACTTCCGCGGTGCCGATGGTATTAAAAAATTTCGCCGCTTTTTTCGCTTCTTTGCTCGCGGTAACTGTTTGACTTTCTGTCTCGATCAGGATGATTCTGAACGAAGTCCAGCCCTTAAGGCCAAGCCAGTAAGACTGCTGCTTTCTATACCGCTCAACTTTGCGTCTGATTTCCGGATCCACTGGCCCTGGTGTCAGAAGAACCCCTGTCACGACCGTAGACATGTGCTCTTCACTTGGAACCACATGGCGCTCGGCAGCTTCGAGCATTGCCGCTTCAAGGCGGTCTAAAAAAGAACTGTCCAAATCTTCTGAGGCTTTCACGAAGCAGAGCTCATTGTTTTCAAATGCATACATAACCGCAGATTTAAACAACAAATAGGCTTCATTTCTAATATTGGAACGCGCGGCAAGATCAAACCGAATATCGCCATAAAGCATATCCGACTCAGGAAGGAAATCAAAATAGCGTTTTAACATATCTCTTAGCTGCTCCAAATGGTTTGATGTCACGCTGAACACCTCGATTACATTTTTGTATTATTGTAACATAATTCTGATAATTCCGGGCAGCTCTCGCATGAGTTGACATATTTTCTGCATGAAATACCGAACTATTAAGGGTCCCGTATTTTTTTCACGTAAAAGGCATATGACATCCAAATGAGTAAGCCTCCAGGAACAGAATCTTATGATATCATTTGAAAGCATATGCCTTCTTCCGCGATGTAAGTTTATTTATTTGTTTGTTTCTTCGGCCGCTTCAGCGACTTCGTCTTCAACGACTTCCTTGATGTCCTCTGCTTCTTCTTTTGCTGCCTTTGCCTTGGATTTCACTGCCTTCTTGACGTCTTCAACTTTTTCAGTGCCGGCGTCTACAACCCCTTCGAAAAATTCTTCTGCATCTTCAAAGAAGTCTTCTGCGACTTCCTCAGCATCTTCAAAAGACTCTTCAAGTTTTTTCTTCTTGGCGCTCAGCAGACCACTAGCCTTATCCTTGAGATCCACTGCTTTTTCTTTGGCACCTTCCAAGGCGCCAGATGTAGTGTCCACGACTCTGTCGACATTTGATTTTACTTTTTCCGCACTGTCTGAAACCGTTTGCTTGACATCTTCACGCAGCTCTTTGCCTGACTTGGGTGCAGTGAACAAGGCAACTAAGCCTCCCAGTATGGCACCAATACCAAGACCGGCACCTACTTTTTTAGCATCTTCTAATTTTTGTTTTCTTGCAATGGCTGCTTTTTTCTGTTTAAGTTTTTTCAACATGAGATCCACTCCTTCTGCCTATATTTTAATTTCCTTACCACCATTTATAACCAGTTAGATTCTATCTAAACACAGCGTATCGAAATTCTATGCCGCATCCCTTCAAATTCTTGACTTTTCCCGGGTTTAACGATACTATTTTACTTTGAATGACACTGAATCACGCCAATTCATTATTATAGAAGGAAGTTGAGTATGTCTGATATGATTTCATCTTTACAAGAAAACGTTCGTAAGCGCAGAACCTTTGCGATCATTTCCCACCCTGACGCCGGAAAAACAACACTGACAGAGAAATTGCTCCTGTACGGAGGCGCCATTCGCGAAGCCGGTTCGGTTAAATCCAGACGGGCTGCCAAGCATGCCGTTTCAGACTGGATGGAAATCGAAAAACAGCGTGGCATATCGGTTACGTCCAGCGTTCTTCAGTTTGAATATGACGGCTACTGCGTCAACATCCTGGATACACCGGGTCACCAGGACTTCAGTGAGGACACTTACCGCACCCTAATGGCCGCAGACAGCGCTGTTATGGTCGTTGACTCAAATAAGGGCGTCGAAGCCCAGACGAAAAAACTTTTCAAAGTCTGTAATATGCGTGGGATCCCTATCTTTACCTTCATCAACAAACTCGACCGAGAAGGCAGGGACCCCTTTGAGCTTTTGGAAGATATTGAAAAGAACCTCGGGATCCGCTCTGTGCCTGTCAATTGGCCTATTGGTTCTGGAAAAGAATTTAAGGGCGTTTACAATCGTCAGACCCAAACCATTGAGCTCTTCGGTGACAGCAGCCATGGTCAGGCGAAGGGACAATCCATCACGGGAAATCTCGAGGATCCCCAGATCATCTCACTGCTCGGAAACGTCCTGCATAAAAAACTGACAGAAGATCTTGAACTCCTGGACATAGCCGGAGATGAATATGATCTTGATAAAATTCTGAGCGGCAAGCTGACGCCGGTTTTCTTTGGCTCCGCCCTCACCAACTTTGGAGTGCGTCCATTCCTCGAAACCTATCTCGAGGTATCTCCTCCGCCTGCTGCCCGATCCAGCAATCTTGGGCCAATCGATCCTGTCAGCGACAATTTCAGCGGTTTTATTTTCAAAATCCAGGCGAATATGAACCCCAACCATCGGGATAGAATTGCTTTTCTTCGCATTTGCTCAGGCAAATTCGAAAAAGGTATGGCCGTGAATCACGTCCAGAAGAACAAGAAAGTAACCCTGTCACAACCTCAGCAGTTTTTGGCCCAGGACAGAGTGATCGTCGAAGACGCCTATCCGGGAGATATCATAGGCATCCACGACCCAGGCATATTCAATATTGGAGACACACTGTGCCAGGATAAGTCCCTGCTGAAATATGACGGGATCCCAATGTTCGCGCCGGAGCACTTCGCCAAGATTTACACCAAGAATGCCCTCAAGCGAAAGCAATTTGTCAAAGGGATCTCCCAACTCTCCGAAGAAGGCTCTATTCAGGTCTTCCGCAGACCAAACGTCGGCGTGGAGGAACTGATTATTGGGGTCGTAGGCGTACTTCAGTTTGAAGTGCTCGAATACCGACTTCTCAATGAATATGGTGTTGAAGTTCAGCGTCAGCCGCTGCCGTACCGATACATCCGCTGGATCAAGACGGACGGTCCTTTCGATAGAAAATCCTTCTCGCTGCCTATGGACACTTTGATTGTAGAGGATGAGTATGAACATCCAGTCATTTTGATGCAGAATGAATGGACCATTCAACAGGTTCTGGACAGGAATAAGAATGTTCGTTTGGAAGAAATTGCGCTAAGAGGATAACGAAAGCTAACAGACGTGCACAAATAAAAGTGATACCACCCTTAGAGAGCTTGCTCTCTGAAGGGTGGTATCACTTTTATTTGTATAGGGCGCAGCCCGATACCCCGAGTCCGGCGAAGCCAGGCTAGGGGTGCACGTCAGTTAGCGAGGTGTAACTTATGCTAAAATGATTCCAAATTGAAGTGAGTTTGAGGGCACAGCCCGATACCCCTAGCCCGGCGAAGCCAGGCTAGGGGTGCACGTCGGTTAGCGAGGTGTAACTTATGCTAAAATGATGCCAAATTGAAGTGAGTTTGAGGGCGCAGCCCGATACCCCGAGCCCGGCGAAGCCAGGCTAGGGGTGCACGTCAGTTAGCGAGGTGTAACTTACACCCTTGCACAGCCCGCGACTCTCATTGTTACGTCACCGCTATTCCTGGGTATGTATGTAGTGCGGAAACTTTGCATCCCGCAAGGCGATCAGTGCCTTGGAATGACATAATTTAAACCCGTCCCTTACCCAGGTCTAGCCTGATTCAGGACAAAGGAGAGTTACATGGATACGTTTAGAAAGCAAGATCTTGAACGTTTGCTCCTCGTCGAAGCAGAAGGCTGCGTTACAATTTATCTGCCAACTTACAAAGCCGGCCCGGAAGTTCAGCAGGCACCTATTATGTTGAAAAATCTCACCAAAGAAGTCGAGGAACGGCTGGTACAACTTGGGCGACGCAGACCAGAGGTTTTAGAAACACTGAAACCTATTGAAAAATTGATCCATGACACAGAGTTTTGGAAACATCAGAATGAGGGTCTGGCAGTGTTCCTGTCTCCGGAAACTTTTGAAACCTTTAGATTGCCGGTTCATTTTGAACCTTCCTTCAGCATTGATCATAAGCTGAATGTCAGACCGCTTCTCACGCATTTGCATGGTGACGGCAACTTTTACATTCTGGCTGTCAGTTTAAATGATGCACGTTTTTTTAAAGCCGGTAAGTTTGAAATTGAGGAACTGGCAGTAGAAAACCTGCCACTCAATAAAGATCATGCTCTCGGCCTTGACAAGTCGCAGTCCATATCCCTCAAAAATGGTGCCGGCGCCGCTTTTGGCGTACCGACCCATGGCTCCCTCGAACTCAGCGATATTGAAAAAACTGAAATTCGTCAGTACTTCAGAAAAATTGACCACGCCCTCATGGAGCTTCTGAAGTCCGGAAGAGAGCCACTGGTTGTAGCCTGTGTAGAAACCCTGTTTCCTCTCTATAAAGAGGTCAATACCTATCCACATCTGATGGATGAATGCCTGAAAGGAAGTCCTGAGACACTTTCTCCTGTCCAGCTCCACTCAAAAACCTGGCCTATTGTCAAAGACCACTTCACCGTGCCGCTTCAGCTTGCGCGAGAGAAATTTTCCATGCTGCATGGTCAGAAAAGTCCACTCGCATCTGCCAAGTTGGAGGACATTTTCTTTGCAGCGCAGCAAAACCGTGTTGAAGCCCTCATGATGGCGAAAAATGCAGACCAATGGGGTACTTTCGACATTGAACATCAATCTCTTGAAGCCGCTGAAGTTCCGAAAGCAACTCACAGAGATCTGCTGAGTGCCATGACCGCCCCTGCCTTACTTTCAGGCGCGGCTGTCTATATGCTGGATCTGGAAGACATGCCGGAGGGCGAACCGCTGGCAGCAGTATTCAGGTATTAAATTGAATTTAAAATATGAAGGCGGGGTTGATAGGCGCAAGCCGCTGACACCGCCTTCCACTAAAAAGAGATGACCTCGGTCCCCCGAGGTCATCTCTTTTTACAAGCTTACATCCTATAACCTTGCTTCACTCCAAAGGCTTATCCAACAAAATGTTGCCAAGTGTCGCGCCTTTTTGCCCTTCTACCAGAATCTGAACTCTCTCAATGCTTGGAAACTCTTTTAACGTCTTCAGAATTGAGGTCAGCGTCATAATTTCACCGGCACTTCCGCCCGGATGATTGTCCACAAACTCTTTTGAGAAGTCTACCGTACAAAGTTCATTTGCAATCGAAATTCCGAGAAGCCTTGTGCCTTCAGGGATCGTCGCTCTGAGACTTTCGCTCTGCGGGCCCCAGATGAGGCCCATGACCGCAGCTCTGGCGACAGCGCCGTCAGAAACCAGCATGGTTCGAATTTCGGGCAAGACACCATCGGCCTGAGGCGTGGCGAAATAAAGTGTCACTGGCACCTGAGTCAACTTACCGCCCATGTATAGACTGTAAGAGACCGTAAAACTGGAGTCCGAAAGCTGCAGAAGTTTTTCAAAAGACAGAATCCCGGCGCCTTCACGAAGCACACGGACTTCATAATAAGGCGAGCCTACCTCTTGATGGCGCACCGTGAACTGCTTCTTGCCGTCGACAATTTCTACCTTTTGAATGATCGCATCAATCTTTGCCGTACGGCCACTTTGGTCCATAAGAGTCTCAGTCCAGGTTGTTCCCGCGACCAGAGGGGTTTCGATCAACGTCAGCCGGTCAAATTTTGAATCCATCATCATGGGTGCGGTCTTTTCCTGAATGAGCGCATTGCTCTGGAGAATGTAGTTCAGAGAGATGCCGCGCCCCAAATTACCTTCGCCGTCCGAGCTGTCCGACACTTCACCGGAGAGCACATAGGTCCTTCGGTTCGACGCTTCTTCAATCCGATCCAATGTCATAGTATGGCCATATTCAGCGAAGCCATTGTAACTCCAGGTATGTCCAATTTCCGTTGGAAGCAGTGCAGCAAGTGCGTCCCGCTCATAAATGAGGTCGTTGATCCCAGCTGTATTGGTGTAGGCATTCCAGCGCACATCCTTGCCCAGCAGCTCTGCAACCTCGCGCATTGGGACATAAGTGCGGTTGTTATAGAGAAAATTGTCCATGGCAACAGGATTCCCGTTGACTTCAACACGAATCAAATTGCGGTAGACGCGGACCATCTCGCTTGTATCCACGCCTGCGGAGAACATGGAACCCGCTGCAAAAGCTGTCACCAGCAGCATGCATACGGCCATAAAAACCAAAAATCTCCTCATCAAGTTCACCTCCAACAGGTGAAAATTAAATGATGCGTTTGAATCATAAAAAAACAGCATTCAAACAGTGAGCTCACAAAATCATGCATACATTTCCCTAGTTCACAAATTCCAGTATGGCTTGAATCACTTCTACAGACACGTGACCAGCCACATTGTATTCCTCTGGTGTGCTGAGGGTGCCAACCGCCGAACTTCCGGAACCCGTCATCATAAGATGATTGAGTTCCGGAAAAGTTTCCAGCATGACGCCATTCCTTCCGGAAAGTGCCGTCTTCCAGAGTTCAAAGTCCGCCATGGTTACCTGGTAATCGCGTTCCCCTTGCAGGATGAGCATCTTCAGGTCGAGCGTCTTCGCCACTTCAGCCGGCTTGTAGCCCTGAAGGTCCAGCCAGTAGGCTGCCGGAACCCCAAGAAGCTGCGACTGCGGCGTTTTTGGATCCAGCTTTGGATCTTGAATACGAGCGACATGTTCTTTGACTTCCTTGAGATTTGCAGTTTCATAATCCGTCACATCCCCATCAATGCCGGCGAGATAAGTCATCTGCTCCAGCATGAGTTCTTCCAGAGGCCTTGCTGCCCCCGCCATGATTATCAATCCGGCGAGTCCATTCGACTGCACGCCAATCCTGGGCGCCAGCATGCCGCCTAGGCTGTGGCCGAGCACATATACCCGCGACGCGTCCACCTCCGGCATGGCCATGGCAAGATCCACGGCCAGAAGCGCATCCTCGATCGTCTCCTCCTGAACCGTCAGCTCAGGGACTTCCGCCATCAGTTTCTGTCCATGCACCAGCGTCCGCTTGTCATACCTGAGCACAGCGACCCCCTCTGAAGCCAGCCCCAGAGCCAAATCTTTAAAAGGCTTGTTTGGGCCGATGGTCTCATCACGATCATTCGGTCCCGACCCATGAACGAGGACCACCAACGGCCATTCTTGTCCGCTCCCCTGTTCCCCAGCCGGCAGCGTCAATGTCCCAGGGAGCGCCCAGTCCCCTTCGCCAATCACGATTTCACGCTCTTCAATCCGTTCCGGCGCAGCATAGTTTGGAACTTCGTAGGCCGGTGTTTCAACTGCAGCCTCTTCGGCGGGCTGGAAGAACAGACCTGAAATTCTATGGTCGTCATTGAACACCATACGAATATTCAAAGGCGACTTTTCAAATTTCACAGTAGCAATAATCACTTCATAGCCTTCTGAGGTTTCCTGTTTTCTCCCAATTTCATTCTGATAAGGTCCGACCTGGGAGAGGAGCTGCTCCCATAGGTCCCCCAGCTTATCGGTTGGTATGGCTTTCAACATTTCCGCATCAAAATAGCCAGATGCTGCTTCAAAATCTTCCGCCACCAGCGCTGCAATAAAGTCTGTCGCCAAGTCATTGATCTCCCCTTCCAAAGGTGCCAGAACCGCAGGTTCCTCCGGTTTTGAACAGCCCGTCAAGGTCATCACGCTTACGGAAACAAACAGCACCATGATAAGCCACCCCAATTGATTAATTCGAAAATCACCTTTAATAGAATTTGAACTAGCAGTTTTCAATGTAACCACAACCTTCCTGTATGCTGTTAAACCTTCTAAATATTTAACTTATACCTGTTTTTGAGGCGATTAACCGTTTGGCGAAGGAAAAGTAAATGTGCGGTGAACTTCTGCGGAAGATGACATCTGCGTTTTATGTATGTTGAACCACCATCATGACTTAAATTACAATCTATCCTCATTTCGCGATTTCAAAATAACAAAAAGCCGCCTAGGAGAATACACATCCCAAAGCGGCTCAGACATCACCATTGCACTTGCTAAAAAAATCTGGTTATGACCATATTTATAAAGTACGCTGCTAACAGCAGCAACATGGTCCTCGTTCAGACCGGAATTTTCTTAAACCAGGGGCGCTTCAATTCTTGCATTTATTCAGCTCCTTAATTCAATACAGATCCACTTGGTATCATTTTAATCTCATCTCATATGATGGCTCATTTTGTTGCAAATCCTCGAACCACTTCATGCCTTCATAGTGAAAGCCAAGTTTCTCGAGAATTTTTCCTGAAACGACATTTTGGGGATCGGTTGAGGCTACAATCCGTTCTATAGATTGTACGCTTCGCGCATAAGAAATGCAAGCTCTTGCCGCTTCTGTGGCATAACCTTTCCCCCAGCAGGCTTTGGCAAAGTGGTAAATCAGCTCCGCTTCCTCCTCGGTCCTCCCAGGATTGAAACCACAGGCACCTATCATGTGCCTGTCATTTTTTTCGAAGACACCATAAACCGAGAGCCCTCGGCGCTGCTGCAGCTCAGCGTAATAGCCAATTGCCCTCAACTCTCTCTCTCGGGTCCCCGGGCCACCACAATACCGCATGACCTCCGCATCCCCCCAAAAGGTCATAACAGCCTCCAAGTCAGATGGTTCAAGCAAACGCAGTCCAAGACGTTCGGTTTCAAGCAGAAACATGATCACTGCCCCTTTGGCATATTATTTTCACTTGGTTTCCCTTCAAAATTTTAGGGATTCAGGCATGTATTTGGGTAATTACAGACAGAACATAATATGTCACAGATTTAATTATAGACGCAGCCAATAGAAGTTTCAACCTAACCGGAGGAGATTACAGCATGTCAGAAAACTACGACTTTGACCAAATTTTAAATCGACACAATACGGACTCGCTTAAATGGGACTGGATGAATAAATTTCTCCCCAGTGCCCCAAAAGATGCCTTGCCACTCTGGGTAGCGGATATGGATTTTCCCGTGGCTGAGCCAATCCTTGAGTCGCTGCGCACCTGTCTGGAACGAAACATCTTTGGTTACAGTTACTACAGATCTGAAGCCTATCTGGAAGCCGTCACGGGCTGGTTTAAAAGAAAATTTGACTGGGTTATAGACCCTCAGGCCATCTATTACAGCCCTGGCGTAGTTCCGGCTGTCGGAATGCTAATCCGGCTATTGACAGAGCCTGGTGACGCAATAATCATTCAGCGCCCGGTATATTATCCGTTTACAGATAAAATAGTCAACAATGGACGTCTTGTGGTCAACAATCCGCTCAAAGTCCAAAATGGTCGTTATGAAATGGATTTCGAGGATCTCGAAGTGCAGCTCAAGAAACCTGAAACCAAAGGGTTGATCTTATGCAGTCCCCATAATCCAGTTGGAAGAGTCTGGACACCTGATGAGCTTCACCAGGTTGTCGAGTTGTGCAAAACCTATGACAAATGGATCATTTCGGATGAAATCCACGGGGATCTCACACGTAAATCCGTCACTCATTACCCGCTGGAAGTCCTGTGTCCAGATTACAAACATAAAATCATTACCTGTACAGCACCCTCCAAAACCTTTAACCTGGCAGGGCTCCACATCTCCAATATCATTATAAACGATCCCGAACTGCGCATTCGCTGGACTGAGGAGATTGACGGACGTCTTTCAGTAGGCATGGCAAGCCCATTTGCAATAGTTGCGGCCATGGCCGCCTATAATGATGGTGATGTCTGGCTTGAACAGCTCAAAGATTATCTGGATCACAACGTCCGTTTTGTCCGCGACTTCTTGAGCAAGCACCTCCCAAAAGCAATTGTCTATGAAACGGAAGGCACCTATCTGGTCTGGGTGGATATGAGCCATTACGAATCAGATCCCGCCAAACTCGAAAGTTTGATGCTGCAAAAGGCGAAGGTCGCTTTGGATGAAGGCTATTTCTTCGGACCGGAAGGAAATGGATTTGAACGCCTCAATGTCGCTTGTCCAAGAAAGACATTGGAGGAAGCTCTAACTAGGATGAAAGATGCCCTCTTGCCATAATCTCTGATCATGTAAATAAAAAATGGGAAGCAGAACCAGTGCCCTGTCGATGAGATCGTCAGACACTGAAATTGCTTCCCTGTTTTTTTGAAAATTATAAAACCTAAACACTGGCACCGCAGCGCCACACGCCAAACTCGCTGAAACCGTAAACTTCAGCTTTTGTATATTTGCCATTCGCGACTTTGACGACCTCTTCAAAGACCTCTCGCCCAAGCTCATCCACTGATTTTAGTCCTTCAAGGATGACCCCTGCGTTGATATCAATGTTGTCCTTCATCTTTTCATAAGTAATCGAATTGCCCGTCAGCTTGATGACCGGCACGAGGCCATTGCCTACCGGTGTTCCTCTCCCAGTCGTAAAGACGCAAATTTGAGCACCGCCGGCTACCATGCCTACAACAGAATCCACGTCAAAGCCAGGCGTATCCATGACGACGAGACCTTTTCTGGATGGTTTGACCCCATAATCCACGACCTCCACGGTAGGAGAAGTCCCGCCTTTAAAAATGCATCCCAGAGATTTTTCTTCAATGGTTGTGATTCCGCCTTCAATATTACCTGGAGACGGGTTGCCGCCCCTGAGGCTGCCGCCCCGTTCCTCGACTGAGACCTCAAGACGGTGAACGATGTGGAAAATATCCTCCGAAACCTTAGGATCAATAGCCCGAGCCGCCAGCACATGCTCAGCCCCAATAAACTCAGTGGTCTCACTCAAAATTGTCGTCCCGCCTGCCGCCACAATCAAATCCGAGGCGTAGCCCATGCTTGGATTGGAAGCCAGTCCGGAAGTCGGATCCGAGCCGCCGCACTCCAAAGCAACGACAAGTTCAGACAGATCACAAGCGACCTTTTCCTCCAAAGACATCTGAATGCTCATGTCTGTGGCATAACGGATCCCTTTCATAATGGCATTCAGCGTTCCGCCCTCTTCTTGAATTACAACCGCCTCAACCGGCTTCCCGGATTTGGCGATTTCGGCAGCGATCATCTTAGGCTGCGCGGTTTCGCAGCCAAGACCCACTACGACGACGCCATAAACGTTTGGATTGACACCCAGTCCAATAAGAATATCAATGGTGCGCTTCGCATCTGCCCCCATCTGGCCGCAGCCCTGTTGGTTCTGGAATGTCACTGCCCCTTGAACCTGCCCGGCAATAATTCGTGCCGTCTCTGCAGAACAGGAGACGGTGGGCAGGACCAGAATCTTGTTGCGGATTCCAACGCTCCCGTTCGCTCGTCTATACCCCAAAAAACTTCTCTTGCTTTCTTGAACTGTCATCTGATCACCCCCGAAGCGTCATAATGTTGTGAATGTGGGCATAAGCGCCTGGCAGGATCCTTGAAGTGGCTTTACCTATGACCTCACCGTATTTATAGACCAAATCACCTTCCTCAGTCTCGACCAAAGCAATTTTATGAAACACCGGTATTGGCTCTAAAACCTCAAGCTCGTATTCTTTACCAAATCCTTTGACAATAATTCGCTCACCAAAAGCCAGGTTTCGAAGCGCTGTAGCAACGGTATCCTTTTCGTGGATCAAAAGTGCATCTGATAATGCCATATTTACACCTCCCTACTCCCACACCGCACCATTTTTAGCCTGAGGCTTCACTTTGCCATATAACCCAAGCACACCCCTGACTTTCTTTTCGTGCGGCACCCAGCCTTCCCGCCGTGCATTGAGTTCTGACTCAGAAACTTCAAGCACCAGTCTGCCTGCCGGGATATCGATCTCAATAAGATCTCCATCCCTAACCAGACCAATAGTGCCTCCAAGTGCAGCCTCCGGCGAAACGTGCCCTATACACGGTCCCCGAGTCGAACCTGAGAAACGGCCATCAGTGACCAGCGCAGTTGAATCTGCCAAACCAGTGCCCATCAGCATAGCTGTGATCTGCTGCATTTCGCGCATCCCCGGTCCGCCTGTCGGACCCTCATAGCGAATTATAATGACAGATCCGGGAACAATTTTACCTGCCTTGACCGCATCAATAGCTGCCTCCATTGCGTCAAACACCACTGCCGGTCCCTTGTGAACGCGCATGTGTTCCGCCACCGCGGATTTTTTGACTATGGCACCATCCGGTGCCAGATTGCCCCACAACACCTTGAGCGCGCTGCTGTCCGAAATGGGATTCTCTGCAGGGCGGATCATGTCCTGATCTGGCCATTCAGCCCCTTCAATGATTTGGCCGATGGTCATGCCGCTCACCGTCATCAATGCCTTCTCCATGTAGTCTTTTAGCGACTTGAAAACAGCAGGAACGCCGCCCGCACTGTGAAAATCCTCAACGGGACGAGGACCCGAGGGATTGATTTTAGCAATATACGGTATCTTTTGATAGCGGTCAAAAATTTCATGATTGAGTTTAATGTCAAGTTCGTTTGCAATGGCCGGGATATGCAGAACTGCATTGGTTGACCCACCAATAGCCATTACAAATTTGACGGCATTTTCAAACGCGGACGGCGTCATGATATCAGAAGGTTTGAGATCCGCTTCAAAGAGGCGCATGATTTCTTTGCCGGCACGCTCACCATCGGCCAGCTTCTCTTCAGAGGCGGCGAATTGAGTTGCCGAGCGCGGAAATGCCATACCAAGGGCTTCGCAGAGGCAGTTCATGGTATTGGCCGTCCCCATCATGGCGCAGCTGCCCACCCCCGGACAAGCCTTCTCCTCGATTTCATGAAGTTCCTCCAGCGTGATTTGGCCAGACTGCTCTTTGCCTATGAACTCGCGCATCAGAGACAATGTGATCTTTTGGCCTTTGTGCTCGCCCGCATGCATGATCCCAGGCGTCACGAAAATGGAGGGAATGTTCACTCTGGCAGCAGCCATCAACATCCCCGGCGTAATCTTGTCGCAGCTGGACAGAAACACTACTGCATCAAAGCGGTGCGCTTGAAGCATAATTTCAATGGAGTAGGCAATAATTTCCCTGCTGGGCAAGGAATACTTCATGCCCTCATGGCCTTGGGCTATGCCATCACAGACGCCTATAGTGTTAAATTCAAGCGGGGTTCCGCCGGCTTCCCTGATGCCTTTTTTGACATGTTCTGCGACCTCTCGCTGAGGGACACACCCGGGAACAACTTCGTTAAAGCAGTTGACGACGGCTATAATGGGCTTATTGAGCTGATCCCGCTTGAGTCCCATGGAAAACAACAGTGCCCGGCTCGCTGCCCTGTCTGAACCCTCTGTTATTTCATGGCTGCGAATTTTATCTGACTTCATCATGTTGGTCACACTCCCTGTCCGTACATATGCCTGACAAAGGTTCGAAAGCGATATTGGCATGTTCAAATTGAATCCTGTCTCAAATCGAATAATCCATTAAAACAAATTGCCCTTGTCGTTAAACTGCAGCGCATAAGGCTCGCTGATCACGCGCATATAGGGGCTGCGCTCCACTTCTTCAAGCAGATTTTCTGATACTTCAATTTCCTTGACTGCAACTGTATTTTTTATCCTGACAAATCTGACTTTGGTCTTATCCAAGATATTGCAGGTTTTTATTGCCGCTTGAAGCGCATGCTTGTCGTTCTTGAGGACCATTGGCAATTTGACGCTCATTGGGACAGTTGAGGTCAAAGAGTTAGGATAAGTCATTTCAAAATTGAATTTGTCATAAGCTCTTCGCGTCGTGAAGTCGAGTATACCCAGTCCATTGCCATTGCCATGAGACCGATCTGTGATGTCCAGAACTGAGACCCGAGTGATCTGAGGACCACCGCTGGCATAAGGAGTGTGGTACCGCCCCACCATATTGGTGTCAAACCCCGTACCGCTGATATCTTTACCAATTTCATCAATGATCAGGACGTCCAGCTGGTCAAAATAAAGCCGAGGTGACAGTCGTTTGGCTTCTTCCTGAAGTCCTGGCTCCACTTTCTCAATTTCATCTTTCATCAGGACTTCGAGTCTGCATACTTCATGATAGGCATTTTCGAGGATTCCGACAGCAAACAGCAGGTTGGTTTTTTCAATAACGACTCGACCTATGGCAGGAATGTTGTGGGCCATTTTTCCAAAGCCCAGTTCATGACAGATATCTGCGCCCTTTTGCT
Organism: uncultured Acidaminobacter sp.; assembly: GCA_964416305.1. GTDB lineage: Bacteria > Bacillota > Clostridia > Peptostreptococcales > Acidaminobacteraceae > Acidaminobacter. The sequence continues at coordinate 163,682 of CAYQDM010000002.1, forward strand.
TTCCGAGGCCTATAGTGACCATTTTCATAAGACCACTCTCAAAAGGTCCGCGAAATGCCACGTGGGGTTTGACCCGGTTGATGATGACTATACCATCAGCTTCATAAGCGAACTTATCAATATTGCACGGCAGCCCATCCTCAGACTCGCCTACGACGACCGTCTCCATGGTTGCACGTATTGGTGCGCCAATGTAATCTTCGCGCATCCCCATGCCAATCAGCATGTCCCTTTGACCTTCAGCCGTCGCGCCGCCGTGACTGCCCATAGCCGGGACAATGAAGGGATTTCCGCCAGCCTCTTTAATGGCATTAACGACAATCTTTACCATAAGGGGAAGGTCAGTGATCCCCCGACTGCCTACAGCAAGCGCCACGGACATACCTGGGGTTATCTTGGAAGCAATCTTTCCAGCCAATAATTTTGCTTTGAGCTCACCTTCGACATCTTTTACAACCGGTCTTTCAAAAGTCTGCTCAATGCGAACTACTCTGGGTATTGGAATTGGATCAAGTAAGCGGTCTATTGTTTCCTGACTCATGTTTAGCCCCCCTCGGACTTGACCAGCAAAGCCTCAGCCGCAAAATAACAGCGTCTGAGGCTTTGCCGGCGTTTCTTTATGAAAGTTGTAATACTATCAGTCTCATGAATGCTATGGCTTAATAGCTACCCTCAGACATTCAGGACTGGCAGCGGCCAAGTCAAAGCCAGCCTCCCAATCGTCGAGATCAAAGACGTGGGTGACAAGAGGTTTCAACTTCACTGCACCAATACCAAGTAGATGGAGCGCAGTATGCCAATCATACGGAATTTGGGATATTTCACCATAGACTGTAATTTCCTTGACAATAATCTTATAAGTATCTACAGGCGCCACAATACCGCCGCGTATTCCGCCGCCGGCCCAGAGGACCTTTCCGCCTTTTCGGACTATATCCAGAGACTCGTCAATAGGTTCAACCGAACCTGTGTTTTCCAGTACGTTATCTACACCAATGCCATTGGTTTTTTCCATGATGATACTTCTCAGATCCTCTTTTTCAACATTTATGACCGTATCCACGCCCATACTTTTTGCCATTTCAAGCCTGAAAGCTTCATCCCGCTCAAGACCGGACATGAAGATTGGTCCAGCGCCAATAGCCTGACAAACCTGTGCCATCAATATGCCTCTCGCTCCAGGACCAAGAATGGCAACGGATTCACCTGCTCTGATCCCCATTCTTGAAATAACGCTGTGTATGGACCCGGCTGTAGGCTCAACCAAAACAGCTTCAACATCTGAAATATTTTCAGGCAGGATATGGAGCTGCCATTCTGGCCATACTGTGTATTTGGCAAAACCGCCGCCTGTCATGAAATGTGCGCGGCCTTCCATGGGCGGAATGGTATTGCATATGTTGAACTTCCCTTCCAGACAATTCGGGCAATGCCCGCAATAGAATGTCACAATTTCGTGTACGACTCGGTCACCAGGTTTGACTCGGGTGACTGCCGGGCCCACTTCTTTAACGACGGAGACGATCTCATGACCGACGACTACTTTTTTGGGAGATGTCTTAACACCTTTTTTGTCTGCTTTCCATTTGTGGATATCGCTTCCACAAATACCGCAATATAAGACTTCACACAATACGTCATGTGGCGCATAGGGATTATTGCCGAGCTCAGGCACCGGGACTTCTTCCAACATTATGTCTCCATTCGGGTAGGCGACGAGACCTTTCATCATTCCCATAGAATCACTCCTCGTTTTTATTAGGATTTAGATAATGCAGCTTTTACGGACTTGACCAAACGCGCTGAAAAAGGTGTCGCCTGGAACACTGAGATCGCTGCAATTATAAGCAAAACAGTGGAAATTGGGTTGCTGAAAAAGATTAACCAGCTCCCGCCGCTGATCATCAGCGACTGGTGAAGACTCACATTAAGCATTTGACCTAAGATCAGACCCACAACCATAGGCGCAGTCGGCATACCAATCTTGTCCATAAAATAACCAAGCAGACCGAAGATCAACATCATATAGACATCGAAAAAACTGTTGTTGATGGCAAAAGCACCAATGACACAAAGAATGATGATAATTGGCGCCAGAACTTTGTTGGGCACACGTGTAACGTGAATAGCTGCTTTTGTAAATAATAAGCCTTCCAGAAACATGGCAAAATTTGAGATCAGCAGTGCCCAAATCAACGTATAGGTGACATCTGCATATTCTGTCATCAGTGTAGGTCCCGGCATAATACCGTGGACCATGAGGGCACCCATGATAATTGCTGTTGCCGAACTGCCCGGAATGCCAAGAGTCAATGTCGGAATCAAGGCGCCGCCAACGACGGCATTATTGGCAGCTTCAGATGCTGCGACACCTTCAATGTCGCCCTTCCCAAAGTTATCCCTGTTTTTCGAGAACCGCTTCGCTTCGTTATACCCAAACCAGCAAGCTGTATCTCCGCCTGTTCCCGGAATGATCCCGGTAAAAATCCCAATGAAGCTGGATCGGATGACTGTGACGCCAATCTGCTTGATTTCAGCCAGGGTCGGCAGCATCTTGTCTTTAAAGGAATTTATGACTGCTTGTGCCTTTTCGTCTTTTTCAATAAGCCGGATGGCCTGCGGGATGGAAAACAGTCCTATCAGCGCAACTGTAAACGAAACGCCGGAGTAAAGGTTCAAAATACCAAATGTGAATCTGGCACTTCCTGTAATGGGATCCATGCCTATCGTAGCCAGCAGCAAACCCACAACCCCGGACAGCAGCCCTTTTATTGCAGAGCCTTGTGATAATGAGCCAATAATTGTAATGCCGAGTACCGCAACGGCGAATAGCTCTACCGGTCCAAACTGAAGCGCGACACCTCCCAGGATTGGCGCAATGGTCAAGAGTGCAATGGAACTCAGCAACCCACCGACCAATGAAGCAAAGAGCGAGATCCCAAGAGCTTTACCGGCCCTGCCTTGTTGTGCCATTGGATAACCGTCAAGAACTGTAGCCGCTGCGGCAGGTGTTCCGGGGGTGTTGATCAGAATGGCTGCGATAGAACCACCATACATGGCACCCATATAAAGCGAAGCGAGCATGCTTAGTCCTGTTGCTGGCGGCATATTAAAGGTCAGCGGGAGCAGTATTGCGATCGCCATAGTCGCAGACAGCCCTGGCATGGCGCCTACAAAGAGACCGAGTGCTGTACCGACAATAATTGCCGTTAAATTTGTAAAGGTCAATACATTAGTGAGACCAATCGCGAGATAGTCAAACATGTCGGTGCACCCCCTAAAACATTGTGATTGGAATTGGCAGATGGAGAAACTGAATAAACAGCATATAGACAAAAATTGTGAAGAACGCCGCAATGATGAGCGCAGATTTCAATTTTAGGGCTTTCAGGTACATAAAAATTCCAACTATGAAGATTGGCGTTACAATGAAATATCCTAAGATTTTAATGGTAAAGATATAGGTGGCAATGGCCAGAATAAAGATTATAACTCTATCATAATGAAGTTTGTCATTATTTTCTTCTTTGTGGGCAGAGTCTTGAGGTGCTTCTTTTCTTGCTTTTGATCGGCTTTCCAAATACATGCCGATTGCCAGCAAAATTATGATCCCAATCAAGATGCGGGGCAGCTGATATGAGGTCTTGGACATCTTGAAGGTCTGTATGTAAAACACGACTGCGAATACAATAGTTATGATGGATGCTATAGCTATTTTTGTGGTTTTTTTCATCAGTTTCAACCCCCTGAAACGTCTCAGCGATCCATTTGATAATTGCTGCAGTCGGGACTGATGTCAGACCAGCCCCGGCTGCAGCAAAAGGTATGAATTACTGAACGTATTCGCCTTTTACTTCTTCCCAAATTTCGGTAAAGATCGCTTCCTGTTCTTCGAGGTAGGTCATGTAATCATCGCCAACCTTAATATCCACAGGAAGTGCGCGGTCTGCTGCTGCCTGAAGGAACGCAGGGTCTTTCGCCATTTCTTCAAAAGCTGCAATCAGTTTAAGTCTGACTTCTTCAGGAATGCCGGCAGGTGCGCTGTAGCCACGTGATGAACCGTTGACTACATCATAGCCAAGTTCTTTAAGCGTTGGAACATCCGGAATGGATGGATTGCGCTCTTCTGCAAAGATCGCAAGCGGAATCAAAGTTCCAGCCTCTATTTGAGGGAAAGTAATACCAAGATTGTTGAAGGAAGCGTCAATTTTGCCGCCCGCTGCAGCCTGCCAGGACGGACCGTCGCCTTCAAAAGGAATCATATTGAATCGGATGCCGGACATTCTTTGGAACATGAGAACGGTAAAGAAGTCATCTCCGCCGACTCCTGAGTTGCCTACGGTCACTGTGTCAGGATTTTCTTTAGCAGCTGCAATGAGTTCCTCTGCCGTTTTATATTTGCTGTCCTTGCCAACGACAATGATGCCTGGGTCTGTTACAACGTTGGCAATAGGCGTCAATTCAGTGATGTTGTAAGTAATGTCTGAATTCATGATGTAGTTGGTTTGAAGCATAGGTGTGTTCGTAATGCTGATCGTGTAGCCGTCTGCATCCGTCTGTTTGGCCAACTGCGTCCAGGCAATGGCACCGGTAGCGCCAGGAATGTATTGGTTCACAAAGGTCTGTCCGAGAATCTCTGTAAGGAAAGGCTGTGTCAACTGTGCCAAAGCGTCACTTCCTCCGCCGGCTTTGAAGCCTTGAAGGACAGTGATCGGTTTTTCAGGATATTTGGTCTCAGTCGCTGCAGGTGTCTCTGCCGGAGTTTCAGCAGGCGCTGCAGGAGCGGCAGGCTCAGGTGAACAGGCTGCCAGTGAGAAAATCAACACTACGGCCAGCATTAACATCAGGATTTGTTTGAATTTCATCTACTTTTCCTCCTTTTTAGTTTAAATCTGGACAATTCACGAAGTGCTAAGAATTACTGATCACCCCCGGAACTGTAAAATCGGTTTTTCGCCATGGTTATTGCAAGTCGCATGGCGGCTTCCATACTGTTGGCGGATGCCCTTCCCTGCCCGGCTCTGCCAAACGCAGTCCCGTGATCGACAGAGGTGCGAATAATAGGAAGTCCAAGTGTGACGTTGACACCCTCATCGAAATTCACAATTTTCATTGGAATATGTCCCTGATCGTGATACATGACCACCATAACCTGATATTCGCCGGCCTTTGCTCTTATAAAGAGACTGTCCGGCGGCACCGGTCCTACTATGGTGACATCCGAGTATTTGGTCTTGGCTTCTTCAATGGCCGGTATGATGTCGGTGATTTCTTCCGAACCAAAAGCACCGTTTTCTCCGCTGTGAGGATTTAATCCAGCGACGGCGATTTTTCTGTTGTTCAAACCACTTAGAGCAATCACCTCCCTCGCCAGTTTAATGACAGTTCCAACCCTGTCTTTCGTTGCTCTGTCGCAGGCTTGTCTCAGCGAACAATGGGTACTGACATGAATTGTATGAAACCCATCTGCGAACAACATCATGGCATAATCCTCAGTGTCCGTCATCTGAGCGAAAATTTCAGTATGTCCCGGAAAATGGTGACCCGCCAGGTGGATGGCTTCTTTATTGAGCGGACCTGTGACCACAGCGTCGACGTCACGTACTTTTGCCAATTCTATTGCTTTTAATACATAGGCGACTGCGGCCTCACCGGCAACGGCTTCGACTTTTCCATATCCCAGTCCTTGAACACCTTCAATTTCCAAGTGAAGAACATCAATAGTGCCAAACTCATATTTACCTTGATCCGGTGACTCAATCTGATTTAACTGAAGCGGAGCAGAGACGAATTTCAAACAGTACTCAATGCGTGACAGATCTCCAATGATGAATGGCTGAGCATGTTCATAAAATTCTCTGTTTGCCAGCGCTTTTACCGCTATTTCAGCGCCGACGCCACACGGGTCACCCATGGTCAGTGCTAGTATTGGTCTGATCTTCATAGGCCACCTCGATCTTTCAGATACTTGTTTTTAAGATAGGCAATGCCTTCAATGAATGCACATTCAGTGCCAAACCCCCCGGCTTTTGTTATGATCCCCAGTCCGTTCAACGGTCCTCCAATAACTGTTCCATAGGGGAGTCCCACCTCCATTTCCTCAACCATCTTAACTCCGGCGCCTTCTATCCCTCTCAGCACATGAAGTGCTGTAGAGCCCCCGGTAACTATGATTCCTGAGAACAGATGCTCCCTTAACAATAAAGCCGCGAAATCCTGGAGACTTTTACTGATCCTTGCCGGAATATCCGTTTCCTCATTCAGGTTTTGTTTTATGCGTTCACGGCTCGCCCTGCGGTCATCCGCACACTGGTAAGTATGTAAAATAATATTTTTACCTTCACGCAGCAGCCGTTCTACATGATCGCGGATCACAATGCGTTCCTCCTTGTCATTCATACGATCCGGATCAATAAAAACTTCGCCGGCGACATGTGCTTTAATGGCCGCATCCATCATTGTGCGGTTGTGAGGGTGAACGCTCCCTACAATGATTAAGACCGGAGGTGCTTTGGGCTTGGTAAAGACCTTGCTGCTCGAAAGCATCACACTTGACATCCCGGCTGAACCACAAAAGAGAATGGGCGGCAGTTGATCACGGTTAATTGAAACCAGAGTTTCCAGATCTTCGTTTGTGACTGCATCTGCAACCACCATGCAATTGCCAAGCTGTCCGAATTCCGTCAAAGCTGCAGTCACCGCCTGTATGCCTTGTCGCACAGTATTTAGACTGAGCCTTTCAACCCTGAGTGAGGTTTGTTTGCTTAAAAGATCAGGCAGATAGGAGTCGATGACCGGACATCCCGGATCTTGAGCAAAAGGTGTCTCTTCAAGCAATGTCCCTTCAATATACAGGCTTCCTCCGCTGACGGTGCGTTTTAGATTTGGAAATGTAGGGCATATCAAAGCCAGAGGGATATGCATGACGTCCATAACTGCCTCAACTTCAGCCCCTATGTTTCCGCGAAAGGTGGAATCTATTTTTTTGTAAATGTTGTCGATGCCGTGTCGGATTAGATATTTAGACACCTCCCTCGCGACTTCAGAGGCTTCATGCGGGTTTGAATCCCGGGTATTGGTGGAAATGGCCAGCACCTCGCAGAACCCTGACTCTAACAGAAACCCTTCCGGATAGTTTATAACACAGCTTGAAAATCCATATTTGCTAAAATAGACCGCTGTGTCGTTTGACCCGCTCAGGTCATCTCCTATAATGGCGATGCTCATATCTGCAATCCCTCCTTCAGGGATAGTCTGTGTTGATTCTAATTAAAGCAAGGAGCATGCCAAGTTCCAATTTTGTAATTTATTCTGTCTAACCATTGCTATTTGGACAAGTTAATTTTTTCTCAATATTCTGAAATGTTGCACACTAAAAATGCAACGTTGCTTTTGCAACGTTGCAACACAAAGTAATTAATAAAATGCGCATTCAACTTTTTTATGCGGACAAGTTTATAAACACAATATTTACAATCTATTTCAATCTGCACTCATTTTTTTGAGTCGTCTCCAAAGTGTTGTTCGATCCACACCCAGCAGGTTAGCTGCCATCATTTGATTCCCACCGCATTCTGATAGGGTTTCCAGTATGATCTCATCTGTCAGCCTTGACTTAGGCAGGAAGGTACTGTGACTAAAGGATTGAGTTTTGATCAGCTTCTCAATGTGCTGATCCACTGAAGCTTTACGAATTAGATTCCCTTCACTGAAGATAATCATCTGCTGCATAAAATTGAAAAGCTGTCTGACATTGCCTGGCCAATCATAAAGTTTTAAATTCTCAAAACAGAAGGGCTCCACTTTTATTAGCGGCGCATGGGTGTTTAAGTAATAAGCAGCCAGAATCTGAATATCCTCCTTGCGATCAACTAAAGTCGGAATTTCAAGACTTATAACGTTGACTCTATAAAAAAGGTCTTCTCTGAATTTTTTTTGTTGAACGGCAGTCCATAAGTCGAAGTTTGTCGCTGCAAGGATTCTTATATCTACCGGAATGATCCGGTCATCACCCAGTCTCATTACTTCTCTCTCTTGCATGACTCTTAGGACTTTAGCCTGAACGGACAAACTCATTTCGCTTATTTCATCCAGAAAAATTGTACCTCTGTGCGCCAGCTCAAACAGTCCTTGTTTACCGCTTTTTCTTGCGTCCGTAAAACTGCCCTCAACGTATCCAAACAGCTCGCTTTCCAATAGATTTTCAGAAAACGCTGCACAATTGACAGCTACAAAAGGTCTCTCTCTTCGACCACTCAGGTTATGGATGCTTTGAGCGATCATTTCTTTCCCAACGCCTGTACGACCAATGATCAATACAGTCGCACCGGTTTCACTGATTTTCAGGAGTTGCTGTTTAACAGATTTGACTGCATGACTTATTCCGACAATATCATCAATAGTATGCTTTGCGATCAGTCCTTGACTATGCAGTTTTTTTCTGACCAGGGTCTCTGCTTCCTGAATGGCGCGGAGTGCTTTTAAAACTATGACATAGCCATCCTCAAGACTGCCGTCAAAGCCCAATTGCCGTGTGGTAACAAGATATTGACTGCCCAAAAGGGATAAAATTTCCTCTGATCCATTATAGTCGGGAAGCCAATCATGCAAAGCTCGGCCTACCATAGTCCCTCCTGTCACGCCAAAAAATTCCATTGCAACTTGGTTGCAGTGGGTAATTCTGCCTTCTTGATCTGTAGCGATGATCCCCTCTTCAACAGAATTCACTATGGTCTCAATTCTGGCCTTGCTTAAAGCGTCCTTTTTTCTCACAAGCGCTATGTCCTCAGCTCGAACCAGTGCTTCATAAACCGCCCGTTTGCCGGAAGAAATCAAAATACCATGAAGACCCAATTCCAAAGCGACCTTTACAGAAATGGTATCTCCAACAATAACTTTCAGGCCGCTTTGGGACAAATCCTTTAATTGCTGATAGAGCTGCTCGGGATTTTCTACTAATATTTCTACGATTTCGTAGTCCAGACTGGCACCCAGGGAAGCGGCATCATAAATCGTATTAGAATAACCTACGACACCTATTCTATGGTCTTCTTTAGCTGCAAGCTGAATGGCATTGAACAAATCAATAGTTGAAACGTTGATAGGCACACAAGGGACAGGATCTACCATTTGGCATATGTCCAAATAAGTGCCCCCGCGACTGATCAACACTTCTGAACCCTCGTCTGCAGAAGCCTTAGCGAGCTGAGCCCCCAACGCCAGGTTTCCAATTATGACATCACAGTTGAAGCCTTCTTCTTTTACAACTTGCACGCCAACTTCATAGATATCTTCATTTGGCGCTATGAGCGTCATCTTGGGTCTCATGGCATAACACCTCTTACCTAAAGGGTATTGAGAAAATTAACTCTTTGGAAAGTTTCTGTTTTCATCTATAAAAACCCTTTAAAAAACTCATTTACTTAATGATCATATCTAAAAACGACCACTTCTCCGCTCCATCAGCACCACGTCATGCCAGGTGCCGTCATCCATTCTGCCCAGGCGCTCTCGAACGCCGACTTCACGAAAACCGCATTTTTTATGAAGCCCGCGACTAGCCGCGTTATCACTTAAAATGCCCGCCCAGAGGGTCCAATAACCAGCCTGTTCTGATGCTTCGATTAAGGCTGTCAGAAGGGCGGTTCCGACTCCAAGTCCTTTGCTTTTTGAAGCAACATAAATACTGAGCTCAGCCACACCCGCGTAACTGTGCCTTCGTGAGGTTTGACTCAGCGCTGTCCAGCCTAAAATACTGTCTCCGTGTCTGGCCACCAGACGACATACTTCAGTGTGATCTGAATCCCACTCCTCCCATGAAGGTACTTGCGAAGCAAATGTCGCAACCCCGGTGGCGATGCCCTCCTGATAAATTTCAGAGATCTGCGGCCAATCCTCAGGTTTCATTGAATCTATTATAAACTTCATAAATCTCCTCCATTCAAATATGAGGAAGGAAACAAATTGCATAAAGAGACTAAGACCCTATCTCTTTTGCAGTTTTTTCCTCCCTCGTTTTACAATCTGCTATATATGCCCTACTTCACTGCATTTTGAATCTTAATCAGGTCCTCATCAATCAGTGTAACCAAGCCTGCCTTGACGTTCTCAGCCACTTGCTCCGGACGCTTGCCGCCCGGAATCACAGCGTCGACGCCCTTTTGGTGCAGCAGCCAGGCTAGTGCCAGGTTGGGGAGGATGGTATTCTTTTCATCGGCAATCATCTTTAGCCTCGAAACGCGGTGTAAATTCTCTTTAAACTGAGTCTCGTTAAAAAGCGCTACCTTATTTCTCCAGTCTTCAGGGGACAGTTTGAAGTCCAGGCTGTACTTGCCGCCAAGGATCCCAAAGGCCAGCGGACCATAGGGTATGAAAGAGATGCCCGCCTCGACACAATAAGGCAGAAGTTCGGCCTCCGCCTCACGCTGAAGCAAGTTGTACGCACCCTGGTAAGCGCTGAGTGCCCCGCTTTGATTGGCTTCTTTCAATTGTTCCGGTGTTGCATTGGACAGCCCTATCGCTCTGATTTTTCCTTCTTCTCTAAGCCGCTCAAGGGCGCCTACGGACTCCGCCAAAGGCACTTCAGGGTCCACATAGTGTATGTAATACAAGTCTACATAATCAGTCGACAGACGTTTCAGGCTCGCTTCAAGCGCCGCTCTTAAATATTCCGGCCGATTGTTGATCTTCCGACTTCCATCCGCACCATTCTGAATAGCGCCTTTTGTCGCAATGATGACATCCTGCCGCTTTCCGCGCAGTTCTTCACCGACCAGCTCTTCGGAGCGTCCCAGGCCGTAGGCATCTGCCGTATCAAAAAAGGTAATCCCCTGAGAAAGAGCTTCTCTGACGAGGGCTCTTCCCTGTTCTTCATCTAATGCACTGTACAGATTGTGGCCACCCACAGCATTGGTTCCCAGACCAATCCTGGAGATCTCAAGATCCGTTTTTTTAAGTTTGATTTTTTGCATAGGTTTTCCTCCTCAGATGTCATTGGATGTCATCACTCTTAACGATTTGTCTGCAAACATAGCCATGAACAGAACCGGCACCGAACCCTGCACGACCATCACCGGATCGTAAACCCGTATGCCTGAAATAATTGGCACGCCAAAGCCTCCCGCACCAACGGTGGCACCTATTGTCGCCGCAGAAATATTGATCACCAGCGCGGTCCGGATCCCTGTCAAAATAATAGGGGCAGCGAGGGGAATGTCAATGTGAAGGAATTGCTGAAAACGGGTCATCCCCATGCCTGTTCCGGCTTCTCTGACACTGTGGGCAATGGTTTCCATCCCCACAATGGTATTTCGAACCACAGGCAATATGGCATATAAATACAGCGCCAGCATACACGTCAAATTGCCATACCCCAAAAGCGGGACAGAGAGCGCAATGACTGCCGCACTTGGAACGGTTTCACCAATGGCACTCACCGACAGAACCAAGGATTTCAACTCTGCGCTTTGAGTTAAATGTACCAGACTTCCCAAAAGCAGCGACGTTGCCACAGCCAGGGAAGTTGAAACCGCGACCATGAAAAAATGCTGCCACGCCAGTACATGCAGCGGCGTTCTCATTTGTAATGCCGCACGCTTTGGAAGCCAGGGAGATAAGGCGGAAAGCCCCTCATCAAAAAAGAAGATCCACAACAAAAATCCCAGAGCATACAGACCAGGCACGAGCCACTTTTTTAAATGCCTTGCGAATTTCCCTTGTTCAGGAGCAGCGGCTGAATTTATAGTGTCAATGGCAGGATCCTCAAAAAAAACTGATGATATCATAGCTTGGACACCTCTTTCAGATGACCTGCCAGATCCTCATAACTCACTCTGACATACCGATCGACTTCAACTTCAACCGGAACTTCCTGTAATCCATGACGCATCATTTCTGAGAGAATCTCTTTGAGACTGGAGTCCATCCGCAGCAGTCGTCTTCCTGACTCGGGCATTGCGCCGCGCCACGCCGGCAAAAGTGCCAGTCCAATATCCTTGGCACTATAGCGTCTCAAAAGTTTCAAGGGATATTCACTGCCCAAAAAACTTTTAACGAAGGGCTCCTCGACTTCACCTGCAAATTTTCCCGGAGCTCCGGCATCCAGGATCTGACCCTGATTCATGACAACCACCCGATCTGCCAGCAAAATAGCCTCTTCCACGTCATGAGTCACAAATAACACGGTTTTTTTCAGGGCTCTTTGAATCTCCATAAAAGCAAGCTGGAGACGCTCCCTGGTCAGCGGATCCACCGCACCGAAAGGTTCATCCATGAGCAGCACAGGCGGATCCGCGGCCAGCGCCCGACACACACCAACCCGCTGAGCCTCGCCGCCGGAAAGTTCTTTCGGTTTTTTAAAGCGATAAGCATCTGGCAACCCGCTCATCTCCATCAGCGCCTTTACCCGCACTTCAATTTGTGATTCCGGCCATTTCAACAGTCTCGGTACAACTGCAATATTGTCCTGAACAGTAAAATGAGGAAACAAACCCACCCCTTGAATACAATATCCAATCTGCCGCCTCAGCAGCTCAGGCTGGTAACCGGCAATATCCTGTTCATTGACTTCAATGCGCCCTGAATCGATGCCCACCATTCGGTTTATGGTTTTAAGCAGCGTGGATTTTCCACATCCAGAAGGGCCAATCAATACTGCGCATTCTCCTTCAGGCACCTCCAGGTCGACGCCTTTCAATGCTTCCTGAGCCCCATAGGCTTTAAATACCTGCGTCAAGCGTATCATGCGTCACCCCCGCTCGCTGCGTCATTCGCTCCTCGACAAGTTTAAAAACTGCGTCCAAGATCAATGCCATCAAGACGACAGGAATCGTCCCTAAAATCACCAGATCAGTAGCGGATTGTGACAATCCAAGAAAAATGAGCGCGCCCATTCCCCCGCCGCCAATTAGACCTGCGAGAATGGTATTTCCCACGTTTTGCGTCACTGCAGTCCGAATCCCTGAAAAAATTACAGGTAATGCGAGAGGGAAAAGGACTTGCATGAAGATCTGCCGTCTTGTCATCCCCATAGCAAGCGCACTGTCAACCACAGCGGTTTCCACTTGATCGAATCCCGAGAAAGCGTTTGCAGTGATTGGAAGCAGACAGTAAAGCGTCAGTACGATAAATGCCGGCGCAAAGCCAACACCGCGAATCCCCAACTCTGCAACTAAAGGGATGTTTCTGGATAAAAAAGTAAGAGGAATCATTATCAGACCCAAAAGTGACAACGTCGGTGCCACCTGAAACAGATTGACAGTGCCCAGGATCCATTCCCGCAGCCGCTGATGCCTGTGACAGATATACCCGAGCAGGATGCCCGGAAGCAGAGCGACGACAACTGAGGCCAGAGAAAGCGTCAAATGACGTCGCAGTTCCGCATAGAAAGCGACTTCAATGTTCATAAATTCTTTATAGAGTGCCAGGTGAGGTGCAAGACCAAATCCAAGCACAGCAAGTGAGATCAAGACTGTCAGTGACATCAGAACTCCGCCTCGCGGCGTACCGCTTTGCAGCATGAGGATGCCGGCAAACACCAGCCAGTATCCCGAGCTCAGTGACATCCTGGCAACTTCCAAGTCAAAATTTCCCCCTACTGGCCTTGCTGATGAAAGAATCAGCATCAGGAGTCCGGGGACGAAGCTCAGCATCCAAGGTACCCCATTTAGTAAAAACAATTTCCCTTCCCGCTCTCTGAGAGCGTAAATCAAAGCAGCCGTCACTAAACCCGTCGCAGCCAATGCAAGTAAAATTCCGCCTTCCAACAGAGCCTCACCATCAAGCGGAATGCCCCTGACCACTCGGTTGGGTCTGAAAGTACCGAGTGGCAGAAAAATGATGCCCAGAACACCCAGGGTCAGACCCACTCGGGCTTTTAAAAATGTTTCTTTCATTATTTCAGGAATCCATTTTCTTTGAGGTAAGCATCCGCAACCGCTGCGGCATCTTTCCCGTCATAAGCCACCTGAGCGTTGAGCTTCTGAAGGGTTTCAAGATCCATGGATTCAAAGACAGGCTTCAAAAGACCTTCAATTTGAGGGTAAACCTCAGCGACCTCACCTCTGAGTACCGGTGCTGGCAGATACACCGGCGGCACCTGCGCCGGATCTTCGACAACGATGAGATTCATTTTGTCAAGAGCACCATCTGTGCCATAAACCAGCGACGCATTGACCTCATTAGTCCCTTCCGAGAGCGCTTTAAGCATTTCGGCTGTATTGCCGGACGACAGAATTATGAGTTGGTCATCTCGCAGCTTGAAATTATATGCCTCTTCATAACCCAAAAGTCCCATGGTGTTCTCGGCGAATCCCGCGCTGCAAATCAGTTTGAATGGTTTGCCGGCATTGATGTATACTGCCAGATCCTCCATGGTAACAATGCCGTTTTCCTCTGCAAACTCCCGTTTAATTGCGATCATTTCTGTGTTGTTGGCAGAAGCTGGCGTCAACCATAGGAGATTCATTTTCTCCTTGTCGAGTTTGGCCGTCAGATCATACCCCGTCTGAGGATCATTCCAAATGGAAGTGTCTGTGGCATCCTCCGGATGGTAATATTGGCCGGAACCGGTGTAATCGAGCACTAAATCAACCTCGCCATTTTCCAGCGCTTTTCTCAATATATCCGGCGTACCAAAATTGACTTTATCTACCGTTTCAATGCCATTTGCATTCAAAATCTGAATAATCATTTTGCCAAAGATGCTGCCCTCGGAGTCCAGCATGGTAGCGACAACCACCGGTTCTTTTTCTGCTTCAGCAGGCGTCTCCGCAGGCGCTTCTGCAGGGGTCTCAACAGGTTGGCTGCATCCCGTTGTCAGGCTGAGGGTCAGGTTGAACTACCCATGACTGAAGTCACGGGATTCTTGGGTCCTCACACCTAGTGATG
>CAYQDM010000003.1:0-171954 GCA_964416305.1 uncultured Acidaminobacter sp.
GTACGGTGGTGTGAGAGGACGGCTACTCAACTAATGGGTAGCCTCCTACTCGATCATATTTCACCGAACGCATCAGATGGACAGCAGAGTCACAGTGCATAGACTGCGAGGTTCGCAGAGAACCTTAATTTCTCAGAGTTTCAGCGTCATACGCCCGACGGCTGACTCAATCTGTCGATCCCGTCCCGGCCTTGACCAGTCGATGATTTCCTCACTGAGGACCTTGGCACCTTGTTTTTCTACAAGGTTTTTGAATCCGTTCATAGCCTGATTGCCGCCCATGGCGTGAAACGGGAAAGCGTGGGTGATCAGAAGGGATACTTTTTTCTGATTAAGCGCCTTTGAAGGGAGTGCATTTAAATAGGACGCCATTTCTGCTGCCAGCGCAAAGCCCTCCGTATGAGAGCCCAGCACCAGTGCCTCAAAGCTGTCAAAGTCTGGCTGGTCCTCGATCCGAACCAGCACTGCGGATCGTCCGGCCTTTGATAGGCTGGCTTTGAGTTGTTCGGCCACATGAAGCGTGTGACCGGTTTTGGAGTGAATAATGATGCCGATGGTCATAACTCTTACCTCCAGAAATTAAATTTCTACAAGACAAGCGTACGCCTTTTGACAGCAGGATGCAATGACAAATTCATACCAAATCAACCCAATATTCAGCGTTTTTCAAGGTCGTCTAACGGCAGGTCCGGGGCACTTTTTATGCGATGTGCACCATTATAGACATTAAATCGATTTCCTCGAGTGAAGCCTACAACTGTCATGCCGCGTTCTTTAGCTGCCTGTATGGCACCATAGGTAGGTGCAGAACGCGAGATCACAGCTGAGATGCCAGCGTTGGCGCATTTTCCAATTATTTCGGAAGAAATCCGCCCGCTGAAGAAGATCATTTTATCTTCTAGCGAGACCCCTTCGAGCAGTGCCTTGCCCACCACCTTGTCCAGTGCATTGTGTCGTCCTATGTCATCAAAAAAGGTCAACCGAGCAGTCGCGGAGGCTAAGCTGCAGGCATGGACTCCGCCGGTAGACATAAATACCTCTGAGCTTGTAGTGAAAGCACGCATAGTGCACAAAATAAATTCTGGGTCAATAGCCTCAGAACCAAGGGCTTCAGGATCTATCCTTGAAACAGGCGGCTGGCCCTGGAACAATCTGGCACCGCTGGTGGCTATGGTGCGCGTGCCTTTGACAGAGTCGCGGTCTGGAATGACAACAAAAGCTTCAGCATTACCAGGATCCAGCAAGAGTTCGGAAAGATCCT
This sequence comes from uncultured Acidaminobacter sp., assembly GCA_964416305.1. Taxonomy (GTDB): domain Bacteria; phylum Bacillota; class Clostridia; order Peptostreptococcales; family Acidaminobacteraceae; genus Acidaminobacter. The sequence goes on from CAYQDM010000003.1 coordinate 1,262, forward strand.
CAGGACTGTCAATCAGACGTTCACTGTAAAGAAATCCAACGACCAGTTCTTTCAGTGAAGCGGGACTGCAGAGCAATTTAGCCCAGGAAACCCCATTGACGTGCAGATGAAGGGTATATTCGCTGACCACTTCATCCTGGTAGGCCTCCCAGTGACCTTCTTCAAAGCGCAGCATTGGCGTCGTTTTTTTCAATTTTAACCGCTCCTTTGGAAAGTAAAGTGCAGACAGTTTTTCAAGCTGTTCGGGCGTGTTCAGGTTGTCGAAGAGACTCCAGTCCGGCGTGTACTCGCGGGTTTTTGACTCTTCAAGATAGCAGACCTTGTAGTGCTCCAAAAACTTAAATATATTTCTTTGCCCCGAGGTGACAAAGGCTTCTATACCAGACAGCAAAGAGATGTGATAGAATCCGTGAAAAGGTTCAATCCACTCGCCGAAGCGACTGACACAGGCTTTTTCATCCACAAGACAATCCATCATGTGGCGGGTGAAGGCCGGAGAAAAAGATGGCATATCACAAGCCGTCAAATAGATATATTCGCTTTGGGATGCCAAAAGTCCAGCATGAATTCCCGCCAGAGGTCCGACACCGGACAGCTTGTCCGATACAATGCGGACAGGGCGGCCTGCATAAAGCTCAGGCCGCCCTGTTACCACGACTATGTCGTCAAAGACTTCGGTAAGCTGCCTGAAAATCAGATCTGTCAGGCGAGTATCACCCACACAGAGCGTCTGTTTGTCAAATCCCATGCGGGAGCTTTGTCCACCCGCAAGTAAGACAGCCGTTCCGAAACGTTTCAAATATTTCACCTCGTTAAGTTGTACTAATTTTCTCGACGCTGACCGCACAGACTTTTAGTTCAGGCATGCTTGAGATCTCATCCAGTGCGGAAGCGTTAGTCAGGATATTAGCAGCTGTTTCAGCAAAGTGGAATGGCATAAAGACCACTTGATCCTGGATGGTATCCGTTACCTTGGCTTTTACCTCAAGTTCGCCTCTTCTGGACGCGACTTTGACGAGTTCTCCATCTTCAATCCCCAACTTGAGGGCAGTGTTTGGAGAGATCTCAATGAAGCCTTCAGAGGCAATGGCATGCAGGCCTTCCACGCGTTTTGTCATTGTTCTGGTGTGATAATGGTATAGGATTCGACCGGTTGTCAGTATAAACGGATAAGCCTCATCCTGGAGTTCAGCTGAGTCGACATGATGCACCGGTACAAAAAGTCCTTTTCCACGGGAGAATTTATCTTTGTGGAGGTACTGGGTACCCGGATGATCCGGTGTTGGACATGGCCATTGCAGACCTTTATGCTCGATGCGGTCATAAGTGATGCCGCCATAAAGAGGTGTCGCCAGAGAGATTTCTTTCATGACATCTTCAGGTTTTTCATATGGTGCATCCATTCCGAGACGCTTCATGATTTCAACAAAGACTTCCCAGTCCGCCTTCGCTTCGCCAGGTGCATTGACTGCTTTTCTGACGCGCTGGACCCGGCGTTCTGTATTTGTGAATGTCCCATCTTTTTCAGCGAAGCAGGCAACCGGAAGCACGACGTCCGCCAGGGCAGTTGTCTCAGTTGGGAAGATATCCTGAACTATGAGGCAGTCCAGGTGTTCGAGACTCTCGCGGATATGGTTGGTATCCGGGTCGGAGACCATTGGGTTTTCACCCATGATGTACATGAGTTTGATTTCTCCGCTGTGTGCGGCCCGCATCATTTTTGTGAGCGGCATACCGCGTTTGTAGGAGAGTTTTGCACCCCACAGAGATTCGAATTTCTGAATAACTTCAGGGTTAGTGACTTTCTGATAGCCTGGGAACTCATCTGGAAGACCACCCATGTCGCAAGCGCCCTGAACGTTGTTTTGGCCGCGGAGCGGGTTGACGCCGCTGTGTGCTTTACCAATATTGCCGCACATCATGGCGAGGTTGGAGACTGTCATGACATGGCCGGTTCCTGTACTATGCTGAGTGATGCCCATAGCGTAGAAGATGGAGGCGCGATTCGCGTGGGCGTACATTCTCGCCGCTTTCCGGATCAGATCTGCATCAACGCCACAGATTTCGGACGCTTTTTCAGGGGTGTAAGCCTGAATGACATCGATCAGGTCGGAAAGACCAGCAGTACGCTCTTCAATAAACTCGGCGTCATAGAGGCCTTCGTTGTAAATGACATTCATCATGCCGTTCAGGAGGGCGACGTTAGTGCCAGGTTTTAATTGAAGGAAGACGTCCGCGTGCCTTGCGAGCTCAATGCGTCTTGGATCAGCGACAATCAATTTTGCGCCATTTTTGACGGCTTGAAGAATTTGAGCGCCGATTACCGGGTGATTTTCCGTTGTGTTTGAGCCTGTGACAAAGGCGAGATCAATTTTTGGAATTTCCGGGATGCTGTTCGTCATTGCACCGCTTCCGAGGGTAGTCGCAAGACCTGCGACTGTGGAAGCATGTCAGAGACGTGCGCAGTGGTCGAGATTGTTGGTGCCGACACCTGCGCGGAACAATTTTTGCATCAGGTAGTTTTCTTCGTTGGTACATCTTGCAGAAACCAGGCCTGCGAGGGTATCTGCACCGTAGACGTCACGGGTTTGTTTGATTTTCCCCGCTACAAAATCCAGCGCCTCATCCCATTCAACTTCAGTAAGGACACCGTGCTTTTTAAGCATAGGTTTTTTTAAACGGTCCGGATGGTCGATGAAGCTGTAGCCAAATTTACCTTTAACACAGAGCAGTCCCATATTGGAATGATCATTGACCGGTTCGACATCTACGACCTTGTTATCTTTAATGATCAGATTCATCTGACATCCGACGCCGCAGTAGGAACAAGTCGTTTGAACTTTTTTTGCTTCCCAGTTTCTGAAGCGCTCTTTGCTCTTTGGCATCAAGGCACCTACGGGGCAAACTGAAACACAGTTGCCACATGAGACGCAGACGGATTTATCCATACCTTCCTCAAAAGGGTGGGTAATGTGTGTGTGGAAACCGCGCTCACTGAAGCCAATTGCGGAAGTGTTTTGAAGTTCATCACAGACGCGAACGCATTTGCCGCACAAAATACATTTGTTTTGGTCGTTGTAAAAGAATTTGTTTGTTTGATCTACTTCACTGACGCGCTTAGCGCCCTTGAAGGCTTCAATATCAATTTCATAGCGATAAGTATAATCCTGAAGTTTGCACTGACCGGCTTTGTCGCAGACGACGCAGTCGTTGGGATGGTTCGCCCAGATCAGTTCCAGGACAGATTTTCTGGCGTCTATGACAGAAGGGGTTTCTGTATTGATGACCATGCCGTCTGTAGCCGGAGTGGTGCAGGAAGCCACCAGGCTTCTTGCACCTTCAACCTCGACGACGCACATTCTGCATGCGCCGTTTGGAACAAGGCGTTTGTCGTTGCAAAAAGTCGGTACAAACAGGCCGGCTTCTTCAGCCACCTGCAAAATGGTCTTTGGCAAATCTACATGTATGGTATTCCCGTTCAGGGTCACCTGAGCCATGTATTCGTCCTCCTTACGATCTAAATTAGAGCGGGCAGATTTTAATAAGAACCCGCGTTATTTCTTGATAATCGCGTTGAACGGACACTTGCTCATGCAGGCGCCGCATTTGATGCACGCATCCGGATCAATGTGGTGAAGACCTTTGACTTCGCCGGTGATACAGCCGACAGGGCAAACCTTCTTACAGAGGGTACATCCTTTGCAGGCATCTGTAATGACATAGGTCAACAGTGCCTGACAGACGCCGGCCGGACAGGTTTTGCCGACAATATGGGCTTCGTATTCTGTTCTGAAGTAGCGCAGGGTCGACAGTACCGGGTTAGGCGCAGTCTGTCCGAGTCCGCAAAGGGAAGAAGCTTTGATATTTTTGGCAAGTCTCTCCAGTTTATCAATATCTTCCATTTCGCCTTTGCCTTCTGTAATCCGGTCGAGAATTTCAAGCATGCGTCGGGTGCCTTCGCGGCAAGGGACACATTTGCCGCAGGATTCATCCACGGTGAAGTCCAGGAAGAAGCGGGCGATATCCACCATACAGTTATCCTCGTCCATGACGATCATGCCGCCGGATCCCATCATGGAGCCCAGGGAGATCAGGTTGTCATAGTCAATGGGTATGTCCAGATGGTCGGCAGTAATACATCCGCCGGATGGTCCGCCTGTCTGAACCGCTTTGAATTTCTTTCCATTTGGAATGCCGCCGCCTATGTCTTCGATAACATGGCGAAGCTTAGTACCCATCTCAATTTCAATCAAGCCTGAATTGTTGATTTTACCGCCAAGGGCGAACACTTTTGTCCCTTTGGACTTCTCAGTGCCCATGCTGGCATACCACTCAGGTCCATTCAGAATGATTTGAGGTACATTGGCAAAGGTCTCGACGTTATTGATGACCGTTGGCTTTCCAAAGATGCCTTTATGAGCAGGGAACGGCGGCTTTGGCCGCGGCATGCCGCGCTCGCCCTCTATTGAGGCGATCAGCGCAGTTTCCTCACCGCAGACAAAGGCACCCGCCCCGAGGCGGATTTCCATATCAAAGGAAAAGTCAGTGCCGAAAATGTTTTGGCCAAGCAAGCCATGCTCTTTTGCCTGATCGATGGCAATTTTCAAACGCTTAACCGCAATAGGGTATTCCGCGCGAATGTACACGTATCCCTTTTCGGCGCCTGTCGCATAACCGGCAATTGCCATAGCTTCAATCAGGCAGTGCGGGTCGCCTTCGAGAATGGAGCGATCCATGAAAGCGCCCGGGTCGCCTTCGTCAGCGTTGCAGCCGATGTACTTGATAGGGCCTTCCGTCTTGGCTGCGAATTCCCACTTAACGCCTGTAGGAAAGCCGCCGCCCCCCCGGCCTCTGAGACCGGACCTTTTGACTGCATCCAGGACGTCAGCGGGCTGCATTTCGGTCAACACCTTGCCTAAGGCTTTGTAACCGTCATACGCTATGTACTCTTCAATGACTTCGGGATTGATGACGCCGCAGTTTTTCAGTGCGACCCTGTGCTGCATTTTATAGAAGGTAACTTCGCTGAAGGAAGTGGCAAGTTGGTGTTCCGGTGCCGCAAGCTTATCGCGGTAAAGCAGTGAGGTGACGACACGACCTTTCATAAGGTGCTCAGAAACTATAGTGTCGACATCTTCGATCTTAACTCTGGAATAAAAAGAACCTTCCGGGTGAACTATACAGATTGGACCTTCTTCACAAAGCCCGAAACAGCCTGTTCGCACCACCATTACTTCCTGATCCAGGCCTTGTTCTGCGACCAGTTCCTTAAAACGCGCCTCAATCTTGTCGGAGCTTGAGGACGTACATCCTGTGCCGCCGCAGATGAGGACGTGCGATCTGAACAAACTCATTGGCATAAGCCTCCTGTCCTGATTTTACTTTTTTGTGCTGCCGATGGTGAAAGCTTCGACAACCTGATGCTGCGTCAAATGTGATTTAACGATCTGTCTTGCCTTTTCTTCAGTCATTTGAATGTACGTGGTTTTTGGTTGGCCATCCTGAAAGATCTCAACTACGGGTTCGAGTTTGCAGTCACCGAGGCAGCCGGTTTGAACCACTCTCACATTATCCAGTCCTTGCTGCTCAATTTCCTCCAGTATAGTCAAAAGTACCTGACGCGCCCCGGCTGCCATGCCGCAGTCATCCATGGCGACTGATACGGTAAATTCGCCCTTTAAGGTGCGAAGATTGATCCGTCTATACACTTCCTGTTGTACTTTTTCAAGCTCAGCTAAAGATTTCAAGCGGAAACCTCCTCTGTTGTTTTACTGTATTTCTCAAGTATGCCTTGTATGTCGCCCTCTACAAGACGTCCATAAACAGCGTTGTTGACTGTGAGAACCGGCGCGAGACCGCAAGCGCCTATACAGCGCGTCGCTTCTACAGAATAACGGCCATCCGGCGAAGTTTCGCCGACTTTGACACTGAGTCGTGTCACAATCTGGTCCAGTAGCTTTTGTGCACCTTTGACATAACAGGCAGTGCCCAGACAGACGGCAATGAGATAATCTCCTTTTGGTTCCAGAGTGAATTGCGAATAAAACGTGACCACACCATAAATTTCAGCGAGTGGAATGTTCAGTTCATCCGATATTACTTTCTGTACTTCATAGGGAATTGCGCCGAAAATGACCTGGGCTTCATTCAGTATTGGCATTAACGGACCTTGGATATGCCTGTAATGCTCAATAACGGTATGCAGCTTCTGAAAATTTTCTTCAGTTAAAATGTTTTTAGCCATGAAGCAGCCTCCTGACTTCTTTTTTTCGCTGATTTGATTTTATCTCATTTTATCGATTATGAATATATCAAACTTTTATAATTGTAGAAATTTTATGACAAAAAGTTTTTACTCAGCTATAAACGTTGCAAATACAAGTTTAATACTCGGAATTGCAATGGAGAGAATTTAAGTATATTATTTTGTGATTTCATTGACGTGAAATATATGTGAAAATTTCAACAAAGTTTGAGACACATAAAAATTGACGGATCAAGAAAAGTGGTCAAATGCGGGTTGAAGAGCGCTGCGAGATGTGTTACGCTGAACAAGAATTGAATGGGTGATGGTGTTCGCCGTAAAATGCCTCTGAGCTGATGACACCTGTCGAGAAAGCGACAGGGTCTTTTTTGTTTTTGGATGTTAAAATTTAGGAGGATGCGTGATGGCAACTGGTTTGGCAATAATTACACTGCTGGGCTTATTGATGAATACACTGTTTGTAAAAATGAGGCTTCCAGGGCTATTGGGCATGTTGATCCTGGGCATCGCCATAGGACCGTATGGCTTTGATTGGATCGATGCCGGATTGATGTCCGCTTCTGCGGATTTCAGAAAAATAGCGTTAATTATAATTCTCTTGAGAGCAGGTTTGGGGATCAGCCGTGAATCCCTTAACAAGGTAGGTTATGCCGCGATTCGGTTAAGTGTTATACCCGGCATTCTGGAAGGGCTTGCCATTTCGTTAATTGCAGTTCCTGTGCTTGGATTTACCTGGATTCAAGGGGGAATTCTCGGATTTATACTCGCGGCGGTTTCGCCTGCGGTGATCGTTCCCATGATGATTCAGCTCTCAGAGCGTGGGGTGGGGACTGATAAAAATATTCCGACACTTATATTGGCGGCTGCGTCGGTGGACGACGTCGTGGCTATTACAATTTTTTCAGCCTTTTTAGGATTGTACAGCGGCGCTCATGTTAATATTGGCATACAATTGGCCTGGATCCCGGTCTCTATTCTACTGGGCATAGGCGTCGGCATTTTAAGCGGTATTGTTTTGGTCAAGATTTTCGAGCGCCATCACATCAGGGATACAAAAAAAGTGCTGGTGATCCTGGGGATTGCCATTATGTTGACCGCTTTGGAGACTGCGTTGAAAAACCGCCTTGAAATTGCAGCTTTGCTGGGCGTCATGACCATCGGCTTCATTCTTTTGGAAAAGAGGCCTGTCGTTGCCCACCGGCTGTCTGCAAAATTCGGGAAGATTTGGGTCTTCGCTGAAATTTTATTGTTTGTTTTGGTTGGTGCTCAAGTCGATCCAAGTGTTGCCCTTGGCGCAGGGGCAAGTGGCTTGCTGATTCTGGCAGTCGGGTTGACTGCCAGGAGTTTGGGTGTTTTGATCTCCACCATATCGACATCATTGAATTACAAGGAGCGCTTGTTCTGTGTCGTAGCCTACTGGCCAAAGGCGACTGTTCAAGCGGCGATTGGTGCGATTCCTTTGACGCTGGGCGTCGAGGGCGGGGATGTGATCATGGCGGTCGCAGTGCTGTCCATACTGGTCACTGCACCACTGGGCGCCCTGGGGATTCGAATCAGCGCGCCGCGCCTCTTAGCGCAATCGGAACCGCCGGCAGAGGGAATCGTGTAGTGACAGGTCTTGACATGACTGTGAGCGTACGTCAATTTGTAATGTTTCTTATACTGGGCCATTTGTCAACGGCGTGATATAATGACGTTACACAGCTTGAGTTCTTTCGGACTCAAACGAAGCACCCAATATGACTAAGCGGGGTAGGCCAACTTTATGAACTTTAAAAAAATAGCATTGGTATACAACTCCTATTCGGGCATGTTGAAGCCTTCCTGGAAACTGGAGCCTTTGATCGAATACCTGGAGGAAACTTCAGACATAATTACTATTGATGTCGCGGAGGATCTCGATATAGAAGAAGAGGTCATTAAAGCGTGTCAAGTCGGCGCTGAGCTCATCATTGCCTGTGGCGGTGACGGCACAGTGCACAGCTGTGCCAATGGGATTATGCAGAGTGATTCAGAGGCAGTATTAAGTGTTTTGCCATTCGGAACCGTCAACGATTTTGCTTCCGTATTGGGCATGAATGATAAGATAGATCAGTTTATTGAAGTTCTTGAGAACGGAACGACCAAGAAAATTGATGTTGGGATTTGCAACGGGCTCTACTTCATCAACGTTGTCGCGGTGGGGGCTTTCACTGATGTGGGTTACGCGGTGCCAAGACCCCTCAAGAAAATTTTTGGACGACTGGCATATTTGATTTACGGTATTAAGGACAGTCTTAAATATTTGAAAGAATCTCATAGAGTTCTGTTGGAAATCAATGGTGATGTCATTGAGAGGGATATCACTTTATTTACAGTGACGAACTCAAATTCTGTCGGTGGGTTTCGAAACTATGCGCGGCCTATTGAGTTGGATGATGGCAATTTATATCTGATGGTAATGAAAAAATCTACCTTTATGCAAGCTGTGAGAATTGTTATGACCTATTTAAGTACGCAAAAATTTTCCGGAGAAACCATTGATTATTTTCCGGTGAAGCATTTAAAAGCGAGTTCTATGGATCTGATGAAAATTGATATAGACGGGGAAGAGGGCGGTCGGTTGCCCATTGAAATTAAAATTCTGGAAAAAAGACTTAATGTTCTAATTCCAAAAGGTTAATTAGGAGTTTTCTGGGTATAAGATTCTCTGAGTTTATCATTTGACTAAAGGAGGAGACGTATGCTCAAGGAATTTAAAGCTTTCGTATTACGAGGTAATGTAGTTGATCTGGCCGTAGCTGTCGTAATTGGCGGCGCATTTGGAAAGATTGTCACCTCACTGGTCAACGACTTGATTATGCCTTTGATTGGCATGATCCTGGGAGGCGTCAGTTTCGCGAACTTAAAGTATGTAATAACACCGGCATCTGAAGGTGTGGAAGAAGCGGCAATCCGCTATGGTGCGTTCATTCAGTCCATTGTAGATTTCGTAATAATTGCGTTTGCAATTTTTATGGTGATCAAGATGATCAACCGCATGAGAAAGAAGCAGGAAGAAGTGCCTGCAGCGCCCCCTGAGCCGCCTCGTCAGGAAGTGCTTCTTGAAGAGATCAGAGATTTACTCAAAAAATAACTTGTTGTATTTAAAGCAGGAGTTATATGAGAAAAGAAGGTGTAATTAAGGCAGTTGAGTGTTTGGCTGTCTTCCTGCACCTTCTTCTACTTTATTGAGGAAGGTCGAAAAAATGACAATTGCAGAATTTATCAGGAAGAAAAAAGTAATTCTGGATGTAGATACAGGGATAGATGATGCCATTGCCATTATGCTGGCCTTGGCTTCGCCTGAACTGGAGGTTTTGGGCATTACGACTGTCTCTGGAAACATTGACTTGGAATCGGCGACCATTAATACTCTGAAGGTTTTAAAACTCATAGGCAGGGAGGACATCCCGGTTTTTAGAGGTGCTGTAAAACCACTTTGGAGATCAATTCGTTATGCAAAAGAAGTTCATGGGGATTGTGGTCTGGCAGGTCAGCTGAGTGATATTAAGCCGGGTGAAGCACAGAGTCTTTCTGCGGGGGACTTTATCAAATCTCAGATCGAACTGTATCCTGGAGAAATAACTCTGATTATGACCGGTCCGGAGACCAATCTTGGTGTGCTTCTAATGCAGGATCGGACACTGGCGCTGAAACTCAAGGAGATAATTGTCATGGGCGGGGTCGCGAATGGCCGGGGGAATGAATCACCTGTTGCGGAGTTTAATATTGCCATAGATCCTGAATCGGCGGATCTGGTCTTCCACAGTGGTGCGCCTCTGACCATGGTTGGGCTGGATGTCACTCGAAAGGCGCTGCTTCGAAAATCTGATATCGATGCTTTAACAGCAACGGATAAGGTGAAGGACTTCATCGATCTGGTGACCTTGGAATATCGCCAGAGGTTTGCTGTCATCAACGGCTTTGAAGCCTGTCTGATGCACGATCCGCTTGCAGTCGCAGTCGCCGTTGATCCTTCGCTGGTCAAATGCGTTCACCGTTATGTCGGTATAGAGACAGAAAGCCGTTATTGTGACGGTCAGACTGTTTGTGATTTCGAAGGAAGATGGGGCAAAGATCCTAATGCAGAGGTCTGTGTCGAACTTGACACTGAAAGGTTTCTGGAATTGATGACAAACAGACTGAATCGCTATTAGTGGGTCAATTGAATGATAAATTTCATTTTTTTAAAAAAAGCTTTGACTTTTTGTTCTTAAGGCTTTAAAATACAGATTAAGTACAATTCATATTAAATCAGTCGGAAATACATTGACGAAGGAAAGTAGTGTTGACAGGTCTTTTCAGAGAGAGGGTGCTGGTGGGAATCCCTTATGACGGTCAATGTGAAGTGCCCTTCTGAGTTACGCACCGAAGCCCAGTAGGCTGCGTCGGGTTCTCCCGTTACAGAGATCGGACATGTTCTGGTGTCCCAGAGAACCAATTAGAGTGGAACCGTGGAGTTAACTCCGCCTCTATGCACAGTGTGCATGAGGCGGAGTTTTTTGTATTTTACAGATGAGAGGAGTTTTATAAATGATTTACAAGTCGCTAATTGACATGATTGGTCACACACCTGTTATTAAATTGAACACTCTGCCCGCATCAAGCGGTGCTGAGGTCTATGTCAAACTCGAGGGAAAGAATCCTGGCGGGAGCATAAAAGACAGAGCTGCCCTCGGAATGATTGAGGATGCGGAAGCGAAGGGCGCTCTTAAATCGGGAATGACTATTGTCGAACCTACCAGCGGCAATACCGGAATTGCTATAGCCATGATAGGTGCACTAAAGGGGTACCGGGTCGTCATCATTATGCCTGAGACCATGAGTGTAGAGAGAAGAACCATTATGAAGGCCTATGGCGCAGAAATAATTTTGACAGAAGGTTCAAAAGGCATGAAAGGCGCCATTGAAAAAGCAGTTTCATTGAGAGAGGAAGACCAAGGGGTGTTTATTCCCAGCCAATTTTCCAATCCTGCAAATGCCGAAATGCACTATAGAACTACAGCACAAGAGATCATGAGTGATTTTGAGCGTTTGGACGTATTTGTTGCAGGTGTTGGGACTGGCGGAACCATCAGCGGTGTGGGAAAACGCTTAAAAGAAGAGCGTCCCGGAATCAGAATTGTAGGCGTAGAACCTGCCAAATCCCCTGTCATCAGTGGCGGACAACCAGGACCGCATAAAATTCAGGGCATTGGCGCGGGGTTTGTGACAGATTTATACAATCAAAGTGTCGTCGATCAAATCATGACAGTCGAGGATGAAGAAGCATTTGAATTTGCCAACAGACTCGCCAGAGAAGAAGGCTTGTTCCTAGGGATCTCTGCAGCGGCCAACATCGTTGCGGCACTTAAAATTGCAGCAGAGCTCGGACCGGACGCAAAAGTGCTGACCGTAGCACCTGACAGTGGCGACAAATACCTGTCTATGAATGTATTTCAGGGGTGATGAGACATGTTTAGAAAGATTAAGTCCTATCTTGATACAGTAAGAGATCGTGATCCGGCAGCGCGTTCCTATTTGGAAGTCATTTTTCTTTATCCGAGCGTCCATGCAGTTGGATTATACCGGATTGCCAATTGGTTATTCCGCCATAAAAGGTTTTTCTCAGCACGATTCATTTCTCAGTTTGCCAGATTTATCACCGGAATCGAAATTCATCCGGGAGCGACCATCGGCAAAGGCCTGTTTATTGATCATGGCATGGGTGTCGTTATTGGCGAAACCACTGAGATTGGCAATTATGTGACGCTATACCAAGGCGTGACACTGGGCGGAACCGGTAAGGATAAGGGAAAGCGGCATCCGACTATTGGGGATGATGTTGTTATTGGCTCAGGGGCAAAAATTTTGGGGCCAATCACCGTGTCTTCCGGGAGTAAAATTGGAGCCAATTCGGTCGTGCTGCACAACGTGGAGTCATTCTCGACGGCAGTGGGGATCCCGGCCAGAATGGTGCGCAAAGGCCAGGTCATTGAGATAGACAAATATAAAGAGGCGCATATTTACAATCATATGGTGATCTAAATAAATGAGCTGCTGCAAAATCCAACTTTCGGATTTTGCAGCAGCTCATTCTTATTCTACTTATTAAAGGTTTTAATTTCGGAAAGTTCGAGCCTGACCAGTCGACCGCGATCATAAAAAAGGCTTTTTCCACTGGAAAGTTTGTTGTGTTCATCAGATAATTTTAATGGGAATTGCAGTCGGTAATGCATGCCGTCTTGTTGAGCGGCGTAGATTGGGCTTAATGTGCCGCGATGTAGTTCTATCAACTGTTTTGAAAGATACAGGCCAAATCCTGCCCCCTCTGACTTTTTTGCAAACTCTGAAGTCAGCTGGTGATACTTGAGAAATGCATTTTGCACAGATGCTTTTGGGATACCAATACTATTGTCTGCATAATCCAACACAGCGGTCTGATCCTCGCATTTCAACTCCAAAAGTATTCTTGTCTTACCTTCGTTGAACTTAATTGAATTTGAGATCAAATTCAGAAGGATACGATCCAGCTCATAGGGGTCGATGGTCGCTTCCAGTGTTTTTAGTTGGGTGTCCAGCTGTATTTCAACTTCGATGGGATCCAGGACCTCGACAACCCATTTTATAAGCTCGTTGAGCTCAAAAACCAGGTCAACCCGCTTTAGGTCCAGAGTATAATCCTTGTTTTCCAATTGATTTGCATCTATCAGATTGTTGATGACGCGAAGCAATCTCATACTGTTGTTTTTAGCGATATTGGTATACTTGATAAATTTATCATCCGGCAAGTCGCGGGACTTAACCACTGCACTCCGTTCTACCGCATTGACAGCGTTCAGAATGAGGCTGATGGGCGTGCGAAGTTCGTGGGACAAACTGATGTAATATTCGTTCTTATAGCGCTCCTCATCGATCAACGCAGTCCATAGTTCTTCGTTTGCATGATTGAGTTGACTGAGCTCTGCAGCCTGTTTCTCGACATTGCGTTCGAGATGGTAGCTTCTATAGGAAAAAGCGAAGGTAGCGGCTGCAGAAATGAGAAAGAAATAATTGAATAATGAGAGGACATCTTGTTCCTCTGAGCGAGCAGCCGGCAGGACGATCCATTTTTCAATGATAGATTGCAGGTTGCCTGATTTTTTTTGGTTTTGAAGGAAGTTATTCAACTCAAATTGCAGAAGGATGTGGTCGGGGCTGACCATAAAACTGTTTTCTTCAAGGAAAAGTGTTGTTTCTAAGGGCTGGAACTGAGTTAGCTGCCTTTCATTAAAAAGAAACTTACCTAAGTCTGAAGGAAGAAGTACTGCATCAAACTGATCGGCCAACAGACCATCCAGTGCAGCATCGTGATTCGGCATTGCGATTAGAGCGTTGTTCGTCGCCATATTACTTAAATATTTGGCCAAAGTATCACTGCTTCTGTACCCAATGCTGAGTCTGCCTGAATCCTCTCGGAACAAATCTTGATATTTTTTTGAATCCATTACATTTTGATCCACGAAGAGCTTATAATTTCTGATGTAAAAAGGGGTGGTCGATCTTGCGGATTCAGGTGCTTTTACTCGACCGCTGCTGTAATAGATGTCGTAGTCGTTCTCAAACCTTAATTCCAATTGATCATAAGTAACAAGGTCGAGGTGTAACTCATAACCGGCAGCTTCTGAAAATAAGCGCAGCAAATCAACGGCCAACCCGTCGGGTAAGCCGTTGCGATTGATAAACATTATAGGGTAATCATCACTTAGGCCAACTACTTCCAGAGGTTTTAAATCAGAGGGCTCGGACGGTTCGGGTCCCATCTGTGTGGGCAACTGAGCCGCTGCGGTTAGAAAAACAACTTTCTCGTTATTGATATCAGCCCATGATCCTTCATAGTTAACAGCGGCGAAAATGACGAGGAATAATAAACAGCGTGTGAGGATTCTCAATCTGCCCCTCACTTCCTCTCTTACTCTTATAACTCTTGTGACTCATAGATTTCTTGAACATAACGATCTGTTAATAAAGCAGTCTCGGTAAAAGTTCATTCAGCATTATGATGGCTTCTTCTGGCGACTGACCGTTTTGAAGTGTCAGATGCACCTGAGATTGGAGCAGAAGAGAGAGCTCGTCGTAATTTGCTACCTTTGGTCTTGGTCTGGACTGGTTGAAATAGTCAAACATGTCATCCAGAAAAGGCATGCGTCCCAAGACCTCTTCGTCTGAGTACAGTGCGACTCTGGATGGGATGTAGTTATACTTTAAATTCATTAGTTTTTCATTTTCATAAGTTGTCAGGAACTTGATCCACTCGACAGCTTCTTTCTTATGTTTGGATTCCTTGGAGACCATATACATCCATCCGCCAAAAGCACCATAGGACGGTTGGCCGGGTTTCAGGCTGGGAAGTGGAGCCACTGCGATTTTGTCTTTCAATTCCGGCGCTTCAGACAGTTTGCGCCAACCTGTTGGCCAATCTCTCATGAAAAGCAGGTTCCCTTCAATAAATGCCGCCCTGAGATCTCCGCTTGAATAGTTCAGTGTATCTGCAGAAACGATCTTGTCTTTGTGAAGCATGGACTGCATGAGCGTTAGTGTTTCATCCACACCATCTGTGTCGAAGCGATAGGGGGTTTGATTGGTATCAAGATCATATCCGCCGGACCACAAAATTTCAAAGAAACTGCATGTTAAACCTTCAAAATTTTTCCACGATGCAGCAAAACCGTTCAGTTCTGGTTCTTGAGTTTTTATGGCAAGTGCAGTTTCGCTCAATTCGGAGTAGGTTTTCGGAACCTTATAATTATACTTCTCCAACAAGTCTTTTCTGTAAAACAAGACACCGGAATCAATTCTGTAGGGGATGCCATAAAGCATGCCATCCACAGTAGCGGCATCAATAGCGCTGCTGAGGTATCCCTGAAGCTCATCATCACTGAAGAATGGATCCAGATTCGCCACCCATTCAGATTTGACAAAAATTGAAGGCCAGGTGACATCTGCATCAAAGACATCAATAGAGTCTTGCTGCGTAGACAACTTGTTGCTGATTATGTCGTACTTGTCATTCGTGTCATCCGGAAGCTGCACATAGTTGATTTTAATACGTGGATGGACTTCTTCAAAAGCAGTGATGACTTCCTCCATAACCCCAAGTTTGTCAGGGTGAGCATAAAATTGCAGTGTCACTGTACGGTTTAAATAGTAATAAAGATTTACCGATATGGCTGAAACAAGAATTAAAGCTAAAAGGATGAGGTGATTTCTTTTCATGAATTTGCGACGCTCCTAGGGCAAGATTGGTTTTCGATCAAGCGGGCTTGACAGTACAATGGTGGTTCGGGTGTTGCCGAGCTGTTGAATGCGATCAAGCAATTTTTCGAGCTCAATAGTGTCAGACAGAAAGACTTTGATTGTCATGCAATCCTCGCCAGTCAGATGATGACACTCTACAATTGCAGGATCATTCTTGACAAGATGCAGAAATGCTTTGTGCTGATTGACCATCATTTGAACATTGATGATCGCGAAAACGCGTTTTCCCAGTAATTTTGGATCCACGACGGCAGCATACCCTTGAATGATACCAGACTCTTCAAGGCGTTTGACCCGTTCGCTTACAGCTGGCGGCGACAGTGCGACGAGATTGCCGAGTTCTTTCATGGAAATGCGGCCGTCAGTCTGCAAAATTTCAAGAATTTTAATGTCAGTTGAGTCCATGTTGTGCCTCCTTAAAAAACGAAGGAATATTTGAAATTACCTAATTAATAAAAGTCATCACTATATTATCACTTTTCAAATCAAATGTACATTAGGCAAATCGGGTGATAATATCTAGTAGAAGAGTGTTTTTGATTTTGTTGAGGAGGCAATAATGTTATGACCCCCGTTAAAATAACTGAAACTGTATTGCGAGACGGACACCAATCCCTCATAGCGACGCGCATGAAAACGAGTGAAATGGAGCCTATACTTGAAAAAATGGATACCGTAGGCTATCACGCCATGGAAGTTTGGGGTGGCGCCACTTTTGACGCATCACTTCGATTCCTCAACGAGAACCCTTGGGATCGTTTGAGACTGATTCGTAAGCGTGTTAAAAACACGAAGCTTCAAATGCTGCTTCGCGGTCAGAACTTACTTGGCTACAAAAACTATCCGGATGATGTTGTCAAAGAGTTTGTTAAGCTTGCCGTTTTTAATGGAATTGACATCATTCGTACTTTTGACGCGCTCAATGATTTGAGAAATATTGAAACCGCGATTCTTGCCACCAAAGCTGAAGGCGCTCACGCGCAAGCGGCAATTTCATTCACGGTTTCACCTGTGCATACCATTGAGTCTTTCATCGTACTGGCAAAAGATATGGTTTCAATGGGCGCAGATTCCATTTGTATCAAGGATATGAGCGGTTTGCTGACACCATACACTGCATTTGACCTTGTCAAGGGACTGAAAAGCAGTGTGGATGTCCCAATTGAAGTTCATTCCCATTGCACCAGCGGCTTGGCTGATATGACCTATATGAAGGCTATTGAAGCAGGTGTTGACATCATTGACACTGCAATTTCTCCTTTTGCTCTGGGGACATCTCAGCCTGCGACTGAGGCTATGGTCGCCATGCTGAACGAAACTGACCGCAAGACAGGACTGGATCTCAAGATCCTGAATGACGTGGCGGAGCACTTTGCGCCAATGCGTGAAAAAGCCCTTGAGACAGGTCTTATGGATCCCAAAATCTTGGGCATGGACATCAATACTTTGGTTTACCAGGTACCGGGAGGCATGCTGTCCAACCTCGTTTCACAATTGAAACTTCAAAATGCACTTCATAAATATAATGATGTTTTAAAAGAAGTGCCGCGCGTCAGAGAGGATTTGGGTTATCCGCCTTTGGTGACGCCAACGAGCCAGATTATTGGCACTCAAGCCGTACTTAATGTCATCACCGGAGAGCGCTATAAAATGGTGCCAAATGAAGTTAAAGCCTATGTCAAAGGGATGTACGGCAGACCGGCAGTCCCTATCAAAGAAGAGATCATACGCAAGATCATCGGGAATGAAGAAGTGATCACCTGCAGGCCGGCGGACTTGCTCGAGCCAGTTTTGGAAGCCAAAGAAAAGGAAATAGGCATGTATATTGAAAGTCCTGAAGATGTCCTGACCTATGTTCTGTTTCCTCAGGTTGCCCTTGACTTCTTCAAGCTTCGCATGGCAGAGAAATATAGTATAGATAATACGTTGGTTGACAGTGAACAAAATGTTTACCCTATCTAAATGAGAAGTGAAAAGGAAATTGGTAAAGCAGAAGTTGGAACTCCTGACTGACGTTGACACCAATTTTCTTTTTCGTTTTTGACTCGTATCAATTTCAACGATTCGTTTTATTGGACATTTTTACTGAAGCGTTTCGAAGGACTTAAGTGTATAATGAAGGCAGGAGGTGAGCGCTGTGATCGAAATCCATCCTCAAGCTCTTTCGTATATTAAGACAGCTGGCAAGAAAGAGCTGGTCGTATACAGAACGACTGAAGGCAGCTGCTGAGCTATTCACGATCTGACCCTGGTCAGGGTTGGCGGACTGCGTCAAGGTGAAGCAGAACTGTTTGAAGCAATCGAAACTGAGGGGATAACTATTTGGTTTGATACAACCCTCGAACTTTCAGATCACGTTATGATCAAAATGGCAGATTACGCATCAGATTTGCCGGATCGCGATCTGGTCGCAGACGGCGTATTTTAGAAATTTATTGAAAGCATGGGGGATCATATGGCAGGAGAGAAAAAATCGGATCTGACACCGCAGGAAAAGAAGGCCAGGCGTGGCCAAGCCAGAGCGCAGGAAACTCGGGCGCGTCGTGCAGAGCGCGAGGCTATGGCTATGGAAAGATGGGCTGTCATGCGGCAAAAGGGTATGCGCCATTACGTTATCAAACAAGGTCTGATTACCTGGACCTTGATGACCAGCCTCATCTATATTCTGCTTCTTGGTGTATCATTAAAATTTAAATTTACTTCAGAGATCCTGCTTCAAGTTGGAATGGCTGTTTTTTTCTTCGCTATAGGCGGGGTGCTGTTTGGCACTGCCACCTGGTATCTTTCGGAGTCGCGATACAAACGTCATTTAGCGGAAAAGGAACGTCTCAGAACACTGAAAAAAGGCAAGAAATAATCTCAATAGATCTGGGGAGCTGTTGTCGTGGAAGTCGTTATAGGCGCCATGTCAACAGCTTCCTTTTAATTTATAACTATAATGGAAAAATATGGTTGACGAAATAGAAAATTATGGTAGACTAAAATCAAAGAACAATGCAAGGGGTGGTCTATATAGTGGTGTGCCTATTTTTTCCGGACGAGGATTATCTGGCTGCAATAGAACAGGCCTGTCTTTCGTCTGGCCTGGTTTCCTGGAGAATCAGGCTGTTTACTGAGGAAATACTCTGGCGGGCAGCCGTGCAGGCTGAAGATTTTTCGGGTGTAGCGGCCGGACCGCGTACCGCTCT
Organism: uncultured Acidaminobacter sp.; assembly: GCA_964416305.1. Classification (GTDB taxonomy): domain Bacteria; phylum Bacillota; class Clostridia; order Peptostreptococcales; family Acidaminobacteraceae; genus Acidaminobacter. The sequence continues at coordinate 20,012 of CAYQDM010000003.1, forward strand.
TGAAAATGCCGCGCTGGGCAAGGGTGCTAAAACGCTCGTGTTGACTGAAGCCTTCACACCGGCAGAAAATGAGCTCTCGATTTTTGAGCCCATCGATGCGTTCAACAGAGCTATACGTAGGCAGATGGGGACTGTCAATGCTATGGGTGAGTCCGGTGGACTTCACTACGTTTTTTCTTTTCAGTCTTGTTATCAGCAGCGTCAAGCTTTTGAAGGATTCAAAGCTCAGATTCATCAGCAGAATCCCTTGGCTGTAGTTATAGATATGACAACCATAGCCAATGTTTCAGGGAAGATTGACAAAACGCTAACGGAATGGTTGTGGGATGGGGAGGATGCAACTTTTAGAGAAGGCAGCTGCTACAGTCTGTGTCATACACCTCAAGATGTCGGTGCACTTTCCATGCCGAAGTGGCAGGAAAAACTTATGAATGCTGTTATGAGTATGTCTCACCCAATTTGGTGTTGGTGTGGAACGGATTGGAAAGAAATTCATATAAAACTCAGCACAATGGTGAAGAGCCTCACTTGGATCTGTGATCATCCCAGAGAAGTAGATTCAGCCATGGCGTGGACTGAAATTATTAAAAGTCGTCATTCCGGCGTTGGAAGTTTCTTGGTCTCTGGCAGAGGCAGCCGCCAACCATCGGCCATTCATTTGGAAGGTGCCTTTGACGGCCAATTTGAAAACCTCATGGCCTGTGTTGGCTTTATTGGGACAGGAGGTCGAGGATGATTTTTCAGATGGGGGCGCATGAGGACATTTTATACGACTTGCTTTGTGGAGAATTGGCGGCTGTGGCAAGCGAGAGGCTTGAAGATTCGGGTGATTTGAAACAAAAAATTGAAGCCTTCATCAGAAGAAACGAAGCCTTGAGCCAGATGAGTACTATGGAGAAGATCAATTTGTCTCAAAGCTTGCTTAGGCGTATTCAAGGTTATGATTTTCTGGATCCCTATTTGAAAGATCCCTGAGGTGACCGAAATCATGGTCAATGGACCAACAAAAATTTTTGTAGAAAGAAAGAATAGGATGGAATGCCTCAGTATTTCCATTTCGAGTGAAAGGCTGCGTCAGTTGATTCAAAAAATGGTATCCGAGGTAGACCGGCGCGTCAACTACAGAGATCCCATAGTTGACGCAAGGCTGAAAGATGGGGCTCGACTCAATGTCGTCATGCAGCCTGTTGGACTGGAAGGTCCTTATCTGACAATAAGGAAATTCAGAAAAGACCTGCTGACCCTGGAAGCATTAAGGGACAGGGGAATGATGACCGAACAGGTCATGATCTTCCTGATTGGCGCTGTCAGATCCAGACAAAATCTAATGATAAGTGGAGGCACAAGTTCCGGAAAAACGACACTCTTAAATTGTCTCAGCCGCTGTATCCCAAAAGGCGAGAGGGTCATATCCATTGAGGACAGCGCAGAGCTCAATTTGATCGGCATTGATAATCTTGTACGCCTTGAAACGCGACCTTCAGCTGCTGGTGAAACGCTGGAAGTAACCATGTCAGACTTGATTCGTACGGCGCTGAGAATGCGTCCGGATAGAATGGTCGTCGGAGAAATCAGGGGTGCCGAAGCATTGGATATGCTGCCGGCACTTAACACCGGTCATGATGGCTCCATGTCCACAGGCCACTCCAATTCAGGTGCTGACATGCTAGACCGCATAGAAGCTATGGCCTTGATGGCAGGTCACGGAACTTCTGAAGGGATCAGACGGCAAATTGGCTCAGGCATTCAGTGGATTGTACATCTAAAAAAGGATGCAGATAATTCGAGAAGAATTCAAGAAATAATTCAGGTGCTGGGGTACCGGCAAGGCAAACTCGACTTTGAAACGGTGATCACAGACGGCTGCAGAGTCTTAAGGACAGAAGTCATCGCTCAAGTATCCAGCTATGCTTAGGGGCTTTAAAATGATCCATCCGGTCTGGTACCGCGTGACACCACTTGTGAGACGAGTGCGATTATGGGTTCTTTTAGCTGTCGATATCGTCCTTTCCACTTGGATCTTATTTGATCACCCTGTATTTTTCCCCTTCGTGTTATTAATCAAACTTCCGGCGCTCAATTATCAGGCTCAAATGACTGCGGTTCTGACAAAAGACGAATTTTTATCAGATTTTGCACGCTTTCTGTCCTTGATCGCTTCCACAACGTCGACAGGAAAATCTCTTCAAAGTGCATTTGATCAAACTGTTGATGAGTTTTCCACCAGTTGTGAGCACCTAGCGCTCGAACTGAAAAAGCTCAGCCGATTGATGCGACTCGGCACCCCTCTGACATCAGGACTTGACCGGATGGCGCGACAATTTGACCTTGAGGAAGCAACGGATCTTTCGCGGCAACTCCTTTACGCAGAAAGCTGCGGTCATGATCTGACCATGGTTTTAAAGCGCTCGTCGATATGGATTGGCGGACATATTCTCCACAAACAGCAGCTCATTCGAAAAATGACAGATCAAGTACTCGAGTTCAGGCTGACATCAAAAATGCCTCTGTTAGTATTGCTGGTGCTCAATACAGCGTATTCGGATTATCTGATCACGCTCTATACTACATCAGGCGGCAGGGGTCTGATGATGGCAGCTGCGCTTGCGCTGGAAAGCGGAACAGTTATGTTTGAACGCACCAGATTGATTCAGTTGAAGACAAAGGGGTTGATATAATAATTAAGGCAGTTTTTGAAAGAATCTGCAGGTCTGCGCTATTAAAATGGAACGAACTGTCATATTCATACGGATTATTTGGCATCTCAACTGCAAGGACGAGCTTGTTGAAAGATGCGGGCTTGTTGATGCCGGCACTGGTTGTGTTGGTGCTGGGAATACGTCAGGCGTTCAATTTGTCTTTGATTAATTCGCTGTTGTGTTTGTTTATGGGTTTCATGCTGGTACCACTGATCCTGTTGAAAAGTTTGAGTGAACGAAAGGAAGCCAGAAGCAAACAGTTGGACAAAGCCTTGTTTTCAATGTCATACAGGTATGGACTTCTCATTCAAAGCGGACATAGCCTCAGAAAAGCACTGTTAATAGCTATGGAAGCTGATGCATTGATCTGGAAGACCTTTCCTGTCTGGCAGGAAGCCCGCGTCAGACTTATGCGTGGCGGGGATTATGAAGCGGCACTGCTCAGACTTCAGGCGCTAAATCATTCAGGGACAAGAAGTTGGGTGAGGTGCTGCCTTTTTGGTGAAAGAAAGACAGAGTCGGACCTGGTTGCTTTGCTTCATGACTGGATGGAAGATTTTCAAATGAATGTTGAGCAGACTGAAGCCACAAGTCTGGTCAAAGGGCAATTAGGGCTGATGTTGCCTGCGATGCTTCAATTTGGCGTCTTGATGCTTCTGCTGATCAGTCCAATATTCTTGGGAGGGATCAACACATGAAAAAGATCATTGAGAGAATACATTTTTCTGTCATGGACACGCATGGGCTGGGCACGGTTGAACTCGTCGTTCTCGTCGTCGTGCTTATTGGACTAGCTTTACTGTTCAGAACCCAGATTACCGAAATTATGATGGGCATACTGGATAATATAGATACAGAAAATATCACCATTCAAACGCGTTTGATTTTGGTTGGCACTTATTTATGATGCAACAGAATGGTTTTGAAGGGCAGGAGAGAATCTTCAGAGTGGCAGTCACATTACCGGACATCAATATGTTTGAGTTGAAAGTCCTGACCCATTATCCTGAGCGTCCTTACCTGATTCCATTATTGAGGGAGAGGGATGATGACGTTCAACTGGTCTACTCGTTACAAAGTCATTTGACACTCGAGCAATGGCTTCGCAGAACAGCAGTGGATTATCATGACTTATTGTCCATACTTGAAGAAATTGTAAATGTCCTGGATCATGCGGCAAAGCACTGTCTAAGGCTCGATCATTTCTGCATGACGCCTTCTCAGATCTGTTATCATACCTTAAGAAAACGCATTGAATTAATTTATATGCCTACAAGGTCTGCGGAGTTCGCCTTTGAACACCAATGGCAGCAGCTTCTAAGCAGCCTGACTTCTGTTGCTGCTATGAGTTTAAAACCTGAGGGACATGAGCTCTTTAAGTCATTGACAGATTTTACGGTTCATAGACATGAGCGCCAGAGTGCTCTTTTAAATGTCATTCGTCACTGGTTCGCTTCTGAGTCAAATTCCTTGGTTTTCGATCAAACAGATCGCGATGTTCTTTCTTCAAGCACAACTCAACCTGCAAGTTCAATGAATGCAGAGACTGAAGCATCGCGTCTGCCTGTTGACAGTCGATCAAAACAGATAACCAAGGGGTCAGATGGTGGCAAAACACTCTTGATCCCAAATCAAAAAGTCGGAAACTCACGGTATGACATAAAAGAACTGATCCGGTATTTTAAACGACTATACAAGAGAAATAGTAAAGTGTTGATGAATGAGTCAGCAGGTTCAAACTCTGAAATGGGTCAGGAAACAAAGGACAAGAATCATCCTGACACCTCAGTACAACGCAAAATATCTTTATACAGACCTGAGTTCGAAGGCACAACTCTGTTGTCTGAACAAGAGATACTTCAGGGTAAACTCGTACTGCAAAATCAGCAGGCGTGCAAGATTTTTGAACTAACTAAGCCAATAACACGCATTGGAAGGAATGCAGCCCTCTGTGATGTAATTATTGATGGTGACATAACCATCGGCAGACTTCATGCTGAGGTGCACCGTTTGGATCAAGGTTATTTTGTGAAGGATCTGGACTCTCTGAATGGAACCTATCTCAATGAGCAAAGGCTGGACAGTCAAACATTGTACAAATTGAAGGGCAGCGACCTCCTCAGGCTGTCTGAGCAGGAAATCCTATTTGTTTGAGGAAAGTTTGTTTTGGATTATGAATTCGCTCGAGACATTTAGGGTGCAGTTTACCTATCTGTCGATTTATTCAACATCAAGTCCGTGATCGAAAGGGCTCTTCGAACCAGAAGAAGGGCTTTAGAGAAGCGGACTTTTTTGTGCAGTTAAACGATCATGCATGTATTTGCGGTTAAAGCCAATCCAATGTTGTTGAAATGTAATTTTGAGGGTATAATTTAACTAAAAATGAACAGGAGTTTATCATATGCAGGTATTAAAAGAACAAGTCAGAAGTCGCATAGTGTCTTCGGCACGGTCTGAATTTCTAAAAAGGGGCTACGCTCAAGCGTCAATGAGAATAGTTGCTGAGAGCTCCGAAATCACTGTTGGAAATATTTACAGATATTTCAGCTCAAAACAGTCGCTGTTCGAAGAAGTAGTCAGTCCGACTTACGTCGTTCTGAAGTCACTTCTTGATTCCGTACAGATCCAAGAGGCAATGCCTTTGCCGCCGGAGGATTATACCCGTTTCAGAGAGCAGTTTGTCCACGAAATTGCCAATGTCATTGAGGTGAACCGTGACGAAATTCTAATTTTGTTCAATGGGTCAGAGGGAACAGTTTTTTCCGATACCTTGAATGATTTGTCCGGAATGATTTTTTCAGTGCTGGAAAAGTATGTTCTCGAAACCATTGCCAGTCGAAAATCAGTTCAAAATCTTAGAGCGCTGGGCAGATTGATCTCCAAAGGCATCGTTGAAGCCATTAACGATCTTGTGTCCAGAACGGTGACGTTTGAACGTGACGCGGTTGAGAATGAGCTGAGGATGATTATTGATTTTTATTTCAGAGATCTGGTGACGAGGTTTGACTGATTAGCCGCGAAGTCACCGGATAGGTTCGTGCGGGCATAATCCAATATAATCATGGAGCCGGAGTTGAAAGAAGGGATGTTGGCATGTTTAAGCTGAGAATTGTTCCTGTAATGCTGTCCCTGCTGTTGGGGCTGATGGGTACTGGGTGCAACAAGATTGAAATTACGAGTTCTGAGCCTGTCAAACAACCCGTAGAAGTGACTGAGGTCCATCTCGAAACCCATGCACTGACCCAAATGTACACTGGCCGAATCAGCGCGGATTCCACAGAGTCCCTTAGTTTTATGACTGCCGGAAAAATCGCTGAGTTGACAGTGAAAACAGGGGATTCGGTCAAGAAAGGGCAGTTGTTGGCACGTCTGGACAACCAGGCACAAAGCAGCGGTGTCAGCAGCAGTGCTGCAGGGATTAAGGCCGCTGAAGAGGTCGCTTCAAAGGCAAGATTTTCTCTCGAGCACCTCGAGAAAACTCTTGAGGACTTCAAAGTTCTCTATGAACAAGGCGCTATTTCCAAAGCGGAGCTGGAGGGGATTGAGCTTCAGGTTTCCGTGACAAAAGCAGAACTCAAGGCGGCTGAAGCCCAGGTTCAACAGGCGAGGGCTGGGTATAGCCTGAGCAGCAGCTACCTGAAGGATACTAAACTTTATGCGCCTAGAAGCGGCGTTGTTTTTGATGTGTTCTATGAGAAGGGCGATCTGGTATCAGCAGGGTACCCAGTCTTGATGCTGGAGGGTCAGACTATGACAGCTGTGTTTGGCGTCTCCTCTGAGACCCTGATGAAAGATGTTTTTGAGCGCGAGGTGGAAGTTGTCTATGACGGTCAAACTTTCAGCGCCTTAATTTCAAATATTGATAAACTTCCTGACCCGGCGACTCAAACCTATGAGGTTGAAGTAACGCTGCCGGCCGGCGATTACCTGATTGGAGCCATGGCAGAGATCTACGTGCGCCAGGGTGAAGTGAAAGCGGCTAAGCTTCCGATCGATATTGTATTATCAGGGGAAAATGACTTTGTTTATATTGTGGAAGAGGGCAAAGCAATTAAGAAGACTGTCGTCATCCTGGCGGTACAGAATAACGAATTGTTTGTCGAAGGCCTTGATGAAGGCGATCAGGTCATAGTAAAAGGCATGAAGCTTGTGAAGCCGCTGGATGATGTCGAGATCGTCAGCGTCACGAGGTGACCGGAATGAGAAGATGGATTGAAATCGCGATTCAGAACAGAAAGATCACACTTTTTCTGCTGTCGCTGCTTATAGCAGCAGGCGCTTACAGTTTTTACATTAGTCCAAGACAGGAATATCCAGAGATCAATGCCCCTGTCGCAATGATTTCGGTTGTCTATCCAGGCGCATCACCTGCTGAAGTGGAAGAACGGGTAACCTCAAAAATTGTCAGTGAGCTCGAGGAAATTGAAGGGTACGATTATGCCTATACCTATTCCTACAACAGCGCGTCCGTCACCTTTTTGAGATTGGTTTATGGAACTGAGGTTGAGTCGGCATGGAACGATCTCGAAGACAGAATGGATGTGCTGCAGTCAGAACTTCCGCCGGAATGTCAAACGATTCAGACCAATACAGACCTCGTGGAAACAGCAGGACTGATGGTCACGCTTTCTGGTGAAAACTATACGTATAATGAGCTCAATGATCTGGCACTCCAGCTAAAAGATGAGTTAAAGGGCATTCAGGGCGTCAAACGGTTTGAAATATTGGGAAAGCAGGAGCGCGAAGTCGTAGTTGAGGTGAATTACCAGAAACTCAACCTGCTTGGGATCTCCTTAAGAGACCTCTACGGCATGCTGCAGGCACAAAATGTTGAAATACCATCTGGTCAAATTGTTCAGCATGGCGCAAGTGTCAACTTAAGGACTTCCGGACGTTTAACCAGCCTCGATCAAATTCGCTCTCTAGTGGTTGGGGTATCACCGCTGACGGGTCAAACAGTTTTTTTGCGTGAAATTGCAGAGGTCTCCTTTCAGGATGCGGACGTCTCTTATAAGATATTGCAGAATGGCGAAAACGCCATACTGCTGACAGGCTATTTTCAGAAAAATGAAAATGTCGTCTTGGTCGGTGATGAGATCGACCAAGTTATTGGTCGTTTTCAAGAAACACTGCCAGGTGATCTAAAGGTTGAGCGTGTCCTGAATCAGCCTGAGAATGTCAAACAGTCCGTCAATGACTTTATGATGAATCTGCTGCAGGGTGTCGTTTTTGTTTTGGTGGTAGTGTTGCTGGGAATGGGATTAAAGAATGCTTTGATCGTCTCAACAGCGATTCCGGCTTCAATAATGATCTCGTTCATTTTTATGGGATATTTGGGCATTGAGCTTCACCAGATCTCGATTGCGGCTCTGATTGTGGCGCTGGGGATGCTCGTAGACAATGCTATCGTGATTATTGACTCGATTCAGGTAAAACTCGACATTGGAATTGAGCGCGCAGAAGCCTGCATCAGTGGGGCCAGAGAGGTGGCTGTGCCTGTGCTGACGTCTACGCTCACGACCATCGGCGCATTCCTGCCCTTTATGTTGCTGCCTTCGATCGCTGGTGAATACATTGCCAGTCTGCCCAGCATCATCATGATTTCACTGTCAGTGTCCTATTTGGTCGCTATTCTGGTCATACCGCCGCTGGGTTACATGTTCTTAGGGCCGTCCAAGGCAACAGGCAGGGGTAAGGGCGTGATCAGGCTATTTTTTGAAAGAGCGCTGCTGGCGGCTTTCAGATTCAGAGTGCTGACACTGGTGCTTGTCTTGGCGACCCTGGGTTTCACGATTTATGCCGGACTCTCGCTGAATCTGAAATTCTTTCCATATGCGGATACGGATAAAATCTATATTGATGTACGGTCGGAAAATGCGTCCTCCATTGAAACGACAGAGGCGCTGGTTAAGGACGTGCACGAGGTTTTAAGTGATGACCCGCTGATCCTTTCCAATACGACTGCTGTGGGCGGTGGCCTTCCAAAGTTCTACAATACGCTGCCAATCGTTCCTAATTCAAATGACAAGGCTCAAATGATGATCAGAGTGGATCTGGAAGCCCTGGAGTCCAGCGAGCGCGGAATGACCCTGGAAACCTATGTGGCCCAGCTTCAGCAAAAAATGGACCAAATCGTGACGGGAGGACGGGCAACTGTTAAATTGCTGGAACAAGCGGAGTCAATTGGGGCGCCGGTGCAGCTCAGATTGCTGGGCAGTGACCTGGATCAATTGGGAATGGCCTCTGAGCGGCTTCAAAAGCTGATTTCTCAGGTGGAGGGGACGGCAAAAGTTGACACAGATTTTGAAAACCGCGTTTTCGAATATGTGGTCAAGCCGGATCTGGAGCTCGTTGGCAACCTTGGTATGACTCAATATGATCTTCAGAGTGAGATAAATCTGGCGCTCAGAGGTCAGGCGGCCACGACCATTCGCCTTGAGGACGGGGATTATGATATTGTTTTAAGAAGCAATGTGGCCAGTCTGGATGATCTCAGAAATCTTAAAATCAAAGCGACGGCATCTGAACTGAAAGTGCCGTTGTCAGCCGTTTCAGAAATTGTGTTGACCAGCGAGTATGCAGTCATTAAGTCATACAAAGGCGATTTGGCGACAGTTGTCATGTCAGACACAGCGCCAGGTTACAACGCAGTCGATATTCAAAAGGCAATTGTCGAACAGATTGACCCGGCGGATTATCCTGGGATAGCTTTCAAATTCGACGGCGAAAATGAAAAGATCGTCGAGAACTTTGGCAATATAGGTTCATCAGCAGTTCTTGCAGTGATGCTGGTCTATTCTGTCCTTCTGTTTCAGTTCAGATCCTTCACGCAGCCATTGATCATCCTGCTCACTATTCCATTGTCAGCGATTGGATCTTTTTTAGGGTTATACTTCCTGGGGTTTGAGCTTTCTTTTGTGGCAATGCTGGGAATCGTGAGTTTGCTGGGGATTGTTGTCAATAATGCGATTGTGCTGATTGACTTTATTAATACTGAGCGCGCAGAAGGTAAATCGGTGAAAACAGCATGTGTTGACGCAGTGGAAAAACGATTTCGCCCAATTATGCTGACTACAATCACAACAGTCATTGGACTGGTGCCGCTGGCACTTTCAGGCAGTGCCTTATTTGTGCCCATGTCGGTGGCCCTGATGTCAGGATTGATGGTTTCAACCTTGCTGACCCTGATAATTATTCCGATGGTTTACTTATGGACTCACCGGGACAATGATCAAATGACTCAGGAAGCCCAGAAAATTAAAGAGGATCTGGATCGGTTGAAGGCGTCTAATGATTAGTACCGATTGGATTTCGAAGTACCGGGGTGGCACTTTAGTCGCGATCAGGTTATAATAACAGTACAACTCTACAATCCAAAATGAGGTGATCCTTTGAATCATGATATTAAGGAAATTTTAATCAGTCAGGAAGCACTTGATGCGAGAGTGCGAGAGCTTGGACAAGAGATCTCTGAAAAGTATAAAGGCAAAGAGCTGTTGATGATTGGCGTTTTGAAAGGCGCAAATGTATTCATGAGCGATTTGATGCGGGCAGTGAGCGTTCCAATCCAGATCGACTTCATTGCCGCAAGCAGTTATGGCAGTTCGACGGAAAGCTCAGGTGTCGTCCGGATTGTCAAAGACCTGGACTACAGTATTGAGGGCAAGCACGTCATGATCGTCGAGGATATTATTGATACCGGATTGACCCTGAAATATCTTTATGACAATTTTTCTGCCCGTGGACCTGCCAGCCTTTCCATCATCTCGCTTCTGGACAAGCCTGAGAGACGTAAAGCGGACATAAAAGTCGATTATACCGGCTTTGTCATTCCGGATGAATTCATAGTTGGCTATGGTATTGATTATGCTGAAAAATATCGTAATTTGCCATTTGTTGCGACGCTGAAACCAGAGGTCTATTCAAAGTGAAGCCAAGACTCGTCGTAATATTTGGCGGTCCAAGGCCGGGAAAGAACACGGATCAAGCACTGGATCTGCTATTGTCGGGTATGGCCCTTGATCAGTTCGAGCTGATGCGTTTTGATCTTAGAAAAATGAAAATTCATCCCTGCACAGGCTGCTATCAATGCGCTGAAACGGGATGTTGCGTTTTCAGGGACGACATGGATCGCGTTTTAAAGTCAGTGGATGAGGCGGATGGCGTCATATTGGCGACGCCGTTCTATTTCAATTCGGTGAGTGCTTTGACGAAAACAATGATCGACCGCTTTCAAGTTAAATGGACCAGAAAGTTTATGTTGAAAGATCAGGCCATTTCTAAAGCAAAAAAAGGGTTGCTTCTGGTAACGGCAGGTGCAGTTCAGAAAAAAAATGAAAGCGACGGCGCAAGACTTGTCGCAGAGTTGTTCTTTAAATCAATCAGGGCCTCCTTTGAGAACTTTATTTTTATTGAGGGAACGGATGAAAAGCCGGTAGCGGAACACCAGGAACGACATGGAAATCTTAAGACTGCAGGCGCAGAATTTGCCAATGTTATTCTGGAATCTGTCCAAAATGAAGTATAGCCAGCGGCTGCATTCAGATTTGACAAAATAGACATAATCCATGATAATGTTATGTATAGTGTATACAAAATAGGAGGTCTATAAATGTCTAAAGGATATGTACCAGTAGGGTTATCAAACCGTCACGTCCATTTGAGCAAAGAGCACATCGACATTCTTTTCGGTGAAGGGTATGAGCTGACTGTTTTCAAGGATCTCTCCCAGCCGGGCCAATTCGCTTGCCATGAGAAGATCGAAGTTGTTGGGCCTAAGGGTTCGTTTACTATGCGCGTCCTCGGACCTGCCAGAAATGAAACTCAAATCGAGGTTTCACTTGCGGATGGATTTACCCTTGGCGTTGTACCTCCGGTCAGAGATTCAAGTGACCTTGCTGACAGCCCCGGTGCTAAAATCGTCGGACCAAAGGGTGAAGTGGTCATAGATAAAGGCATCATTGCAGCCGCACGCCATATTCACATGCATACAAGTGATGCTGAGCAATTCGGTGTTCAGGACAAGGAGATTGTATCCGTTAAAGTCGAAGGCAAGCGTGGCTTGGTTTTCGACAACGTGCTTGTCAGAGTTCATAAGAGCTATGCGCTCGAAATGCATTTGGATATTGATGAGGGCAACGCTGCCGGCATCAAGAACGGGGATAAACTGTTAGTACTTTAAGGAGGGTTGATCGTGAACCTTGCAGGCTATATTGATCACACAATCTTAAAACCAGACGCGACACGTGAACAAGTTCTGCAGGTCTGCGAAGAAGCGAAAATTCATGGCTTCTGGTCAGTCTGTGTCAATCCGTATTATGTCTCGGTCGTGGCTGAGGCTCTGAAAGGCTCAACAGTCAAAGTATGCTCAGTCATAGGCTTTCCGCTTGGTGCCAGTGTGACTGCCGTCAAAGCCGCTGAGACGCGTCAGGCTATTGCAGATGGCGCCGGGGAAATAGACATGGTGATCAACATAGCTGCCCTCAAAAACGGTGATGACAGCTATGTCAGACAGGATATTGAAGGCGTCGTGGCTGCTCTCGAAGGTAAAGCGATCCTTAAGGTAATTCTGGAAACTTGTCTCTTGACGAAGGAAGAAAAGATCCGTGCCTGTGAGTTGTCAAAAGCAGCCGGTGCTCATTTTGTCAAGACTTCGACCGGATTCAGTTCAGGCGGTGCGACTGCGGAGGATATTCTGCTCATGAGAAGCGTTGTAGGCCCACAGATGGGTGTCAAAGCATCCGGTGGCATCAGAAGCAGGGAGATCGCACTTGAAATGATTGGTGCAGGAGCGGACAGGATTGGCGCAAGTGCTTCAGTTGCTATTGTCTTAAATGAAGACAGCAATTCAATCTATTGATTTCATAATTCTTAAGGAAGATCGCATGATTGTCATGCGATCTTTTTTAAAACTTAATGCTTTTTTTATTGAATCGTCATGATTACCATATTACAATGGCTTCAAGGGAGTGAAAACCATGTACCAATCATATTCTGGATTTACAGGTCTGCTCATAATATTGGCCATTGTGTTTGTTGTATTTTGGCTGATCTTTGCAGCTGGAAGTTTTTTGCTGGGGACACCAATAGGTTTGGCGATCCTGGTCATGCTGATTGTGAGACATTATTGGCGAAGAAGTCAATATCTTAAGGCCATGCATCAAGCAGAAGCTGAGTGGCAGCAAACCTCTGGGAGTTCAGGTTTTGGACCTTTTGGAGCCAGCGGTGGCTACAATGCGGGTGAAATCAGGCCGGAAGGCAAACCATATACGGATCAAAGCGGGAATACTAACAGTGAAGACGGCGTTGACCGTTCAGAGTATAGTGCTGCTGAGGATGTTCATTTCAAAGAAATTGACGAATAGCAAATTTGAAACAGAAAGCGATTAGTAGGTTGTGACCTTAATAATGTCATGTTCAGAGTGGTTGTCGCGACATTGCGGCAACCTTTTTACATTTTTTGAGAAAAAGGCCATAGTCTTTTTAGGGGAAGCGGTTGCCGACTTAACGACTTTATGTTATCTTCTTATTAACAACTTATTTTAGTCGCTAAATAAAGTGGGGGATAACTTGGAAATCACATTGCCACTGACACAAGATCAAATAAAATGGGTCAATCGATTGACAATTCTGCAAATCATTCAGAAATTCGGGGAAATTTCCAAATCAGACATTGCCAGATATTCAGGCCTGTCACCCGCGACAATTTCGATTTTATCAGAAGCATTAAAATCTGACGGGCTGATAGATGAAAAGGGAACAGGTGAATCAACCGGGGGCAGACGCCCCACAGTGCTGACATTGAATGAAAAGCATCATTATATGATCGGCATCTACGTTTCCAAGTATGGCATATCCTCCTGCGGGATGACGCTGAGCGGCGGGATTCTGACGGAGGATGATCTTTCCATGTTTGGGGATCGATCCGGCAGCAGGATTCTGGATAATGTCAGCCGTGTCATTCAGGAAATTATGCGCCATCTCTCTGACCGGCGTTGCCTCGGGATTGGGATCGCTGTCGAAGCGGAGCCTTACGCGCTGGACAGCTTCTTGCTCGGCAGCAATGTCCTGATTCGAAAGCAGGAATGGCAAGACCGCATTCTCGCGCTGGGCTGTGATACCCTGCACATTGAAACAAAATCCACTGCAGTTGCGGTCAGTGAAAAACTTTATGGTAAAGCCAAGGAAGCCTTCAGCTTCTTTGTGTTGGATATAGGGGAGCAGATTACCTCTGCATATTATTATAAAGACGCCATAGTCAAGGGGTTTAATCAGGGCGCAGGCAACATTGCTCACGTCAGGGTCAGTAACCGGGGAATTAAATGTAAATGCGGAAAAACCGGATGCTTTAATGCTGTTGCCTCAACCATAGGCATAGAGGAGCGGTTTTTGATTAAACTAAAAGAGGGAAGCACGTCAAAACTCGTTGAGGATTTAAAGGGGGATTTGACAGCGGTCTCAGCTAAACAGATTTATGACTATGCCGTTCAGGGAGACCGTTTGAGCCTTTCGGTCATCCGTGAAACAGGAGGTTACATAGGCACTATGCTTTCCTACGTGATCAATGCCATCAATCCTGAGATGGTACTGATCACCGGCATGTACAATGCAAACAGTATCATGAACCGCGAGATCAATAAGTCCTTGAATAAATTAAGCGCGCATCGCAATCTGAATCGGGTGTACGTAGGTGAGGGCGGCATGTATCGCTTTACTCCGGCTTTAGGTGCGGCAGCGCTGATCGCCCATGACAATCTGCGGCTTAGCTTTCGGGGGATGCAGTAGCGGGGCTGCCAAACGTTACAGGTTCAATTACGGATGATTGTGATCCGCTCGGCGAAACACACAAGCCAAAAAGGGACGTCCAAACTCACATTGCTTGAGTTTGGACGTCCCTTATTTAATATCTTCAATTAATTTTACTTTTAGAACTTCAACTGATTAAGCAGTGGCTGGATATCCGTAGGTTTTCGTTCGACAGCAGCGAGGTGGTCGGTTTTAATGTGGTCGAGCCTGTCGTAATAGGCAGGCTTCTCCTCTTTATAGAGGATGCCGATAGGAATGCCGTCATCTCCCCACTTCAGTGACTCGGCAAACGCGGCGATCTTATTATAGGGATCATAGGTCTCCGGTACCGCATAAACGCGGTCTTTGAACCACTGGTAAGTGTTGACTTTATTGAAAGTGACACAAGGCTGGAGAATGTCTATCAGAGCGTAGCCCCGATGGTTTAAGGCAGCCTTTATTATTTCCTTCATAAAAGGTTGGTCGCCTGCGTTTGCTCTGGCCACAAAGGAACAGCCCAGCGAAATTGCGAGTGTGACGGGATTGAGGGGATCCACTCTCACACCTTCAATCTGAAGTGTGGTTTTCTGTCCGAGCGGCGTGGTCGGAGCCGCTTGACCTTTGGTCAAGCCATAAACCTGATTGTCATGGATCAGATGGGTGATATCCATGTTTTTTCGAATCCCGTGAATGAAGTGATTGCCACCTTCTGCCAGAGCGTCACCATCACCGGTGTTGACCACCAGTTTTAGCTTAGAATTGGCCACATGTGCCCCAAATGCCGCGGGCAAGGCTCGACCGTGAAGTCCGTTGAATCCGTTTGCATGAATATAATGAGGAAGTTTTGCAGCTTGTCCAATGCCCGAGACGATCAGGAGATCTTCCGGAGCGAGTCCCAGCTCTTCAAAGGCTGCCTTCATGCTGCTGAGGATCCCAAAGTTCCCACAACCCGGACACCAGGTGTTTTCTTTGTGATTGTCAAATGGGGAAGTCTTCACTTTTGAATCATCTCCTCATAAGCCTTCAGGATATACCCTGGGCTGAATTGTCTTCCGTCATATTTTAAGATGGAATGGTGAATAGGATGGGCAAGTTCTCTGGATATCAATTGTCTGAGCTGACCCTGATAATTTCCCTCTACGTTGATGAGTCGGGCCCCTCCCTCAATAAGCCTGGTAAGCGTCTTGGTTGGTAAAGGGTAAAGATCTCCGAATATCAATGCGCCTATGGCTCTGCCTTGGCCTGTGAGTGTTTCGACAGCAGCTTCAACTACCCCTGCCGTGGAGCCCCAGCAGATCAAGATGTCCTTGGCATCAGGATCACCAATCAATCTGGGTTCTTCCATTTCTTTGATAATTTCATTGAGTTTGGACATCCGCCTGTCATTCATTGCGGTTCTGTTGCTGGCGCTTTCTGTAACTACGCCATTTTCGTCGTGCTCATGGCTGTCGTTCATGACGATTTGTGATGTCATCCCTGGTACAACCCGATCTTGTACCAGGGTTCGAAGATCATGATGACGGTAATCTTCACGGACTTCTTTCACGAGATGGAGATCAATTTTTAAAGACTTCAAATCTGGCTCCCTGACCGTGGAAGTTGAGTCAGCCAGATACTGATCTGAAAGAAGAATGACGGGTACTCGATATTTATCAGCGAGATTGAAGGCTCTAAATGTTTTATAGAAAGCATCTTCAATAGAATTGAAGCTGAGGATCATTCTTGGGAACTCACCTTGCGAGGCATCCAGGACAAAATTGAGGTCGCTTTGTTCCGTTCGCGTCGCCATACCCGTAGCGGGACCCGGCCGCTGAACGTCCAACATGACGACGGGGACTTCTGCAACTGCAGCGAAACCGAGGCCTTCCACCATCAATGAGAAGCCGCCGCCGCTGGTGGAGGTCATGCTTCTGAGGCCGTTCGACGCTGCGCCTATGACGCTGTTGATTGCAGCGATCTCGTCTTCTGCCTGTTCGACGACTATAGGATAGCGGGTTTCATACTGAGTCAGATAGCTCATGACACCTGTGGAAGGGGCCATAGGATAGGCAGAGTAAAACCCGACCCCCGCGGCTAATGCACCGAGTGCCACCGCTTGATTGCCGGACATGACAAGGTGATCCTCGTTGGTCTTTGGTATGGAAGTCAAAACACAGTGTGTTGCTTCGTAAGCCATTCTTGCGGTTTTGGTGTTGGCGTCGATGATTGCTTCTGTCCAGCGCTTGTCTACAAGATGGTTCAGAGTGCTCTCCTCCAGGCCGATGGCTTTGACAATCGCCCCCAAGGCCACCATGGAATACCCTTTGGAATTTCCGGTTTCTTTCAAAATAGCCTTGAAATTCAGCCGCGTAACCTGGTGACGACATGGCTCCGGCAGTACTACATCAGCGTCGCAAATAATCAAACCGCTGTCCGTCAGTCTGTCATAATGCTCTTTAATGATTTCTGAAGTCAATGCGACTATAACGTCGAGTGCATCATCATGACAGTGAACTGGTTGATCTGAGAGTGTCACATGGGTGAAGTTGGTGCCGCCCCTAATTCTGGACATGTAATCCTTGTAAGAATGAAAATGAAAGCCTTTTTTAGTCAACAGCCGAGTTAAAAACTGGTCAATGGTATTGATCCCGTGACCGGCAGAACCGCCTATCAAAATGTTGATTCGCATTTAATCACCTCGTTGTTTAATGTCATAGCACTTTTAGTCGCATCAACGATAATCTTTTACCCAATACTGTTTAAAAACAAACAAATTGGGAAAACTATCAAGTATAATCGAACAGCATAGGAGGAACGACTAAATGGAATTTGTATTTGCAGGCAAGAGTGAAAAATTGGTTGGCGAACCTGTTAAAGTGGGTCAGAAGGCAATGGATTTTACAGCTATCAAGAGAGACCTGTCCAATTATGAGTTTTTTAAGGAAACTGAAGGAAAGGTCGTCGTCATCAGCTGCGTACCATCCCTTGATACTGGCGTTTGTGAATTTCAGACGACCAAGTTTAATGAGGAAGCCAGCGAAATGTCTGATGAGGTAGCCATTGTAACGATCAGCTGCGATCTGCCCTTTGCTCAAAAGCGCTTTTGCGGCACCCATGGCATCGACCGGGTTGAGGTAGTCTCTGATCATAGAACCTTATCTTTTGGCAAAGCTTATGGCTTTGCTATAGAGGACGTTCGCCTGCTGGCCAGAGGTGTCACTGTCATAGACAAGGACAGGGTGATCCGTTATGTGGAATATGTTCCGGCGGCTAGTCAGCATCCGGATTATGATAAGGCTATAGAGGCCATTAAAGCGTTGGTGTAAGGAAGATTTTGGAATTTTGAGGAATAAAATAAGGCAGCAGTTGAGTTTTCAGTTTCGAAAACATCACTGCTGCCTTTTTAGTGGACCGATTCATATTTTGATCTCCGTCCATTTTTTCTGTTTAAGTTTCATATACATAATCGTGCAAAAGAGAGTATAAGAGATGAGCTCGGCATACCATGCGCCTTTCAGATCGAATTCCATAATTCTGATCAGTATGTAGGCTAAAGGGACATTGATGAGCCACACTCTGAGAAATGAAAGCTGCATCACCGTCCTGGTGTTGCCCGAGCCCCTCAGAACCCCTGACATGACAAGCATGGCATTTAGGAATGGCTGAAGTAAGGCGCTGAGACCAAGAACGGGAATGATGATATTGATAACGCCGGGATCGTTCGTGAATAACTTTGGCCAAAGATTCAAAAATGCCAGGAACATAATTCCCATGAACACGCCCCAGACTAGTCCCAAAACTGTTGATTGTCTTCCTGTACTATAGGCCAGTTCAGGATCATTTTCACCAAGGGCTTTTCCTGTCAGTGTAGCTGCCGCAATTGAGATCCCAACAGCCGGCATATAAGATATGGACTCAAGGTTGATCAGAATCCTGTAGGCGGCTTCAGACGTGGTGTCGAGTGAAGATATAATGATGTTGACTGCAATAAAGCTGGCCTGGATCAATGCCTGCTCTGCGGCACCTGGCAAACTGATCCTGAACAGCGGTTCAAATAAGGCTTTGGTAGGGAGCATATCACGAAGGCACAAATGCACTCTCTTTTTAAGGTCAAAGAGAATGAAGGCATATATGGTTACAGACAGCCAGCGTGCTGACAGTGTCGCAATGGCGGCACCTTCAATTCCCAGTGGAGAAAAGAAAAAGAGGCCTTTGATGAGCACGAAATTGCCGGCAATGTTGAAGAGGTTGGCTATCAGCGTTATTTTCATTGGAGTGCTGGTATTGCCTGAGCCGCGGAGAACAGCGGCGAATGAAAAAGAAAGGAACATGGGGAGGATGCTGAGTCCAATCCATTTAAAGTACTTTGCTATGTAAAGATCAACCTCTTCAGAAGTTTGAAAAATCGAGAAAATCTGATCTCTGAACACATAGCATAACAGCGAGACCAGCAGACCAAGAGTCAGGTTCAGGAAGACGACTTCGCTGGCAGTTTTGTTGAGTTTAGCATAATTTGCCTCGCCATAACTTCGCGCAATTAATGCGGTACCTCCTGTATTGAAAGCGGTGAAAATAAAAATAAGTGTGAAGATAATCTGATTGACAAAGCCTGAGGCTGATAACGCTGCATTTCCTATCATCCAGCTGATCATAAGTGTATCAGCCATTCCCAGCAGCGTATCGAAGCTCATATCGATAATAGCCGGCAGAGATAAAGACAATATGCTGTTTATGGCAGTCTTCTTAGTCGTCATCCTTCATGCCCCCGATGACATAAGTCTAGCATATTTCATAGAACAGAACAATTGGGATTGCCAGACTGACTTAACATTCTGAATAAAAATTTTTTTATGGCTTGATAAAGACTAAAGCGCATCGATTTTCCAATCGACAGGGGTGATGCCGTGTGCTGTCAGGAAGGTATTTGCTTTGCTGAATGGTCTGCTGCCGAAGAAGCCTCTGTAGGCAGAGAGGGGACTAGGATGGGGTGCCTCTAATATCAAATGCATTGGGTTGGTTAACAGTCCTTTTTTTGACTGTGCCGGCTTACCCCAAAGAAAAATGACAATAGGTCTGTCTTGAGCATTAATGACCTGGATAACAGCGTCTGTAAACTGCTCCCAACCCTGTCCTTGATGTGAATTTGCCTGATGAGCCCGAACAGTCAGTACTGTATTGAGAAGCAGCACACCTTGATCTGCCCATTTTTTCAAGTAGCCGTGGTTAGGAATATCGCATCCGAGATCCTCGTTAAGTTCCTTAAATATGTTTTGAAGCGATGGTGGAATTTTTTGACCGGGAAGGACAGAAAAGCTGAGGCCGTGTGCCTGGTTTAGGTCGTGGTAGGGATCCTGACCCAGCAGCAGAACCTTGACCTCCTTCAAAGGTGTAAAATGCAGCGCGTTGAAGATCTCATGCATGGGCGGAAAAATCTGCCTGGTCTTATATTCCTGAATCAGAAATTGTCTAAGGGTCTTATAATAAGGTTTCTCAAACTCATCTGAAAGTACTTCCTGCCAGTCGTTTTTCAGTATTGTCGCCATTTGAAAAAACTCCCCCAAAATATCATTAATGAGAAAAGACGACCTTCTCAAAGAAGATCGTCTTTCAGTGGTGCGAGAGATGGGAGTCGAACCCACACAGGCTTAGCGCCCATAAGAGCCTGAATCTTACGCGTCTGCCAATTCCGCCACCCTCGCGCGGCACTATTACAGTATATTCGAAAAACGACCTTTTGAAAAGAGGTTTTTTTATTTTTTTTGTTAGAACAATTTTCATCCAATATTCATCTCAATAAAATGAGAAATTGCTTCAATTTAAGGACTTGTTGAGCAGGCTTTAGAACTATTGAAATCCTAATGGGAACATCAAGTGAGTTTTGGATCTCTGGAAAAATGGATAAGAAATTTTCTATGTTCAGGAAAAATTCTTGATTCTTTGCTGTCATAAGGCTTCCAATGACTTATAATGAAGTAGAGATCCATATTAGGAGGGGCACTATGCATGACATTGGCCTGAAAATGCCTTATTTTTTGAGCGCGACTCTGACATTTAAACCCTCGCAGTCTTTTATTCTGGGTATAGTGATTGGGATCATTATCATTGCAGTTATATTAATGGTTCGCCGCTACATTGCCGCAACTTCAAAACTGAGGAAACTTGAATCAAAGCAGGAGACCTTCAAGAACCATTACTATCAGTTTCTTGACGTGCTTCCTGTGGGCATACTGGGACTCAGTCAAAGCGGTGAAATTTTACTTAGAAATTATTCGGTCAAACTTCTGACAGGTATTGAAATACAGGGCCTGAAAGATATCAAGGATATGAACTGCTTTACAGAATCTCAATTGGAGTGGCTGATCCAACAGATTAAGCAGCCTGGTCCCAATAGGGAGATGCAAGTGCAGATCAAGACGACAACTGGTATAAAAATGCTGCTGATCAGCGTCAATGTCCCTTTTGACCAAGATCCGGATCTGCCATCCGCCTATGTTTTAATTCAGGATCAAACAAAGGAAAAGTCAATGAGTGCTTTGCTGCAGCAACAGGACAAAATTGAGAAGATGAATCAATTGTCAGCGGGCGTAGTCCATGAGCTAAAGAATCCGCTGAGCTCCATTAAGGGCTATATTCAAATGCTGGATCGCCGGCTGGAGGATCCAAGTTTCGTCAAGTTAGCCATGTCAGTATTACCGGCAGAAATTGATCGTCTGATTATCATGGTGGAAAGCATGCTGAATTACGCCAAACCAAATGCTTTAAAAAAGGAAATCTTCGACTTGAAAAAGTTGGTTGAAGATGTCAGTCGGTTTTTCAAGATAGAAATGTCTTCACACCGCATTCAGCTAAAGACGGAACTCGAGGATACCTTGGTATTTTCCAGTGTCAACGGGATCCGGCAAGTACTTATCAATATGTTGTTCAATGCGGTTGAGGCCATGCCGGCGGGAGGGATTATCGAAATAAGTACCAAGCAGGTGGGAAACCGTGTTTTGCTTCTGGTTCATGACAATGGCAGCGGAATGACTCAGGATCAATTGGAGCGTTTAGTTGAACCCTATTATACAACCAAGGAAAATGGATCCGGAATGGGGATCCCCGTTTCAAATCAGATCATTTCGGAACTTGGAGGACAACTCGGATTTGAAAGCGTGCTTGGTGCCGGGACCACTGTCATTATTGAAATACCGTCGGTATCATCTGAAGAAGGCATTTAAGGAGTGGCAGCAAATTGAAAATCAGTAGTTTTTTGAAATTGGTAGAAATTCAGACGAAAGTCGCCAGCGTGTTTCCGTTCCTGTTCGGAACCTTATACGGTGTATGGATCCGTGACTCATTTCGCTGGCAGCCGGCGGTGATCATGTTCCTGTCGTTAATATGCATTGATATGGCTACGACAGCCGTCAATAATTACATGGATTTCAAACGCGCGATCAAAAGAGAAGGCTATGGTTATGAGGAACACAATGCCATTGTTAAAGATCAGGTCGAAATTGAACGGGTAAAAATGGTTATTATCACATTGCTGGGACTCGGGTTAATTTTGGGTTTGATCCTTGTGTGGATGACCGATTGGATCGTACTTGTGGTCGGTGTCATTTCAGCTGGAATTGGTGTGTTTTATTCCTATGGTCCCGTACCCATTTCGAGAACACCACTGGGTGAAGTGTTTTCGGGTGGGTTTATGGGGATCTTGATTCCGTTTTTGGCGTTTTATATTCAATTTCCAATTGGAACACTGATTGAGGTGCGCTGGTTGGCGGATTGGGTGACCATCGGCATAGATTACTTTCCTTTGCTGGGGCTGATCGTCGTCAGTTTGCCTTTTGCCGTAGGCATTGCCAATATCATGCTCGCCAATAATATTTGTGACCTTGAGGACGACCTTGCGAACCGCAGGTACACCTTGGTGGCATATATTGATCGGACGCATGCATTGGCCCTTTATCAGCATTTGATAGTGGCCGCATATGGTGTAATGGTGATTTCAATTGCTGTAGGCTGGCTGCCGGTTTTTTCTGTGTTGGCTGTGGCCACGGGGCTGCCTGTATACAAACTTACTCGCGGCTTCACTTCAAACCCTGATAAAAAGGAGACGTTTATCAACGCGGTTAAAAGCTTTGTTATGATCGCAGCAGGCATGGTAATTTCCATGGGTATGGCAGTGGCCTATGCCTATTATATTTAACAGGCTGGTTTGAGATAGCTGTGTGCAGCCATAAAAAACCGACAATTAAGATAGACAAAGTGGTGATGGAATGGAACGCTGGAAAATAAATCTCTACGCTTTATGGCTGACCCAAGTGCTGTCTTTGACAAGCTTTGGTCTTGGTATGCCGTTTCTCCCGTTTTACATACAGGAGATATCGCCTATGAGTCCTGAGGTGGTGAAGTGGTACACCGGTCTTCTCAATGCGCTGCCTGCCTTGACTATGGCGGTTATGTCGCCTATTTGGGGCATGGTTTCAGACCGATATGGCAGAAAGATGATGCTCCTGAGAGCCATGGGCGGTGGTGTCATGATTATTGGACTAATCGGCATGGTGACGGCTATGTGGCAAATCGTTGTGCTGAGAGGGCTTCAGGGGATTTTTACAGGTACGGTTACTGCAGCGCTGGCGTTTGTGGCGAGCAATACCCCCACCAAAAATCTCTCTTACGCCATAGGATTTTTGTCGTCCTCAACTTTCCTGGGCTACGCCATCGGACCAATTATTGGCGGGATAGTAGCGGAATGGTTTGGATACAGAGTCAGTTTTTTTGTGGGTGCCGGCTTGATGCTGGTCGCCTTTTTGATGGTCTTATTCATTATAGACGAGGATCCAAACAGCTATGGACAGATCAAAGAAAGGCAAAAGGCGGACTTGCCATGGTACAGGATTTTTACGCCAGTTATTATGGTTCTGCTGGTGGTTCTGTTGATCAATCGCGTTACCCGAACAGTCTTTACACCTTATATACCAATTTATGTAGCGGAGGTCATCCCAGCAGGAAAAAGCGCCGCGAAGTGGACGGGCTACATTAACGGATTAGCCGGATTTTCCACAGCTATGGCCGCAATCATTATCAGCAGAATTGCAGACCGCTATGACAAGCGACGTTTGATGTTTGTCCTGGCGGCCATCACATTGGGGCTGTCCATGTTGGTTCTGAGGACAAATTCAATCCTTTCATTCACCTTGTTGTACGGGGTTATGTTTTTTACCTTAGGTGGGATAGAACCTATAGCCATGTCCATGGCAGCCGAACTTACGCCAGCGGACCGCCGGGGAACCTTGTTTGGATTTCAAGGTCTTCTTGGGAGTATTGGCATGGTCTTGTCTCCTATGTTTGGTGCCTGGATCTCTGTGGCTTATGGTGTCCGCGCAATTCTATGGATCATTCCAGTCATGCTGATTATCAATATTGTCATTTTTATGATCAGGGGAAGTTACGCCCGACGCAGAAGTCGTGAGGATGAGGAGCATAGCTAGTACCCTGTAAACACTAAATTTTTTCCAGACTGAATTATTGGGGGAAGTGAATTTTCGGAATGCTGCGACACTTTTTGAAACCATACCGTGGGTTGCCGCGGGAGATTTATGTTATTTTCTTTTCGCGAATGATAAACGCGGCTGGCTTGTTCATTTTTCCTTTATTTACGCTGATCCTGACGAGCAAAATTGGTCTTTCCGCCTCCGAAGCCGGGATCTGGCTGACACTCATGGGCATTGTCATTGTGCCGGCCAATTTACTTGGCGGCAAGCTGACTGACTGGGTAGGCAGAAAGCCTATGATCCTCCTTGGACAGACAATCGGCGGAATTCTTTTTATGATCTGTGGTTTTTTGGAACCGGGAATGACTCAGATCTATTTGATTTTGAGCGCCTGCTTTTTCTTTGGACTTTCTGATCCGGCGAACCTGTCCATCATAGCTGACTTGACGACTAAAGATCAGCGTGAAGCGGCCTATGCGTTATCATACATGGGATTTAATCTCGGTTTTGCAATTGGTCCGACTATTGGTGGGCTGCTGTTTAATAACTTTTATGCCTGGATTTTTTGGGGCGATGCTCTGACGCTGTTCGTTTCAGTAGCGTTGGTACAGGTTTTTATTAAGGAGACGTACCTTAAGACCAGGATTGATTCAGAAGCCATAAGCTTTCCGCAAATAGACCAAAAGACGGCAGAGTCGGCAGAGCCGCCAGGGGACGCCATGGAGGCGGCGGTGAGCGGCTCCGTATTAAAAGTGCTCCTGCAGCGTCCAATTTTGTTGGTATTTTCATCAATTTTGCTGTTTTACAACTTCTCCTACGCGCAGTGGCATTATCTGCTTCCCATCCAACTGGAGGACCTTTTTCCACTGAAAGGAGCATCTACATTTGGGCTGCTTGCAAGCCTGAACGGCCTTGTAGTTTTGATTTGCACACCGCTTCTGACATCTGGTCTAAGGCAGTACCCGGCACTGCGCCGCGTTGCGCTGGGTGGGTTGCTCTATCTGATTGGATTTGGTACTTTTGCCTTTGCGGAAAGTCGATTACTGTTCGCGCTGGGCTGTGTCATCTTTACTCTGGGAGAAATTACGATTACCATCAGCTATATGCCTTATGTAGCAAACCGGACGCCGGTGAGCCACAGAGGCAGAATGAACGCGGTGCTCCCTCTGCTCATGGGTGTCGGGTATACGGCGGGGCCTATAGTTATGAGCCGCGGTTTGTTAATTTTTGCGCCTCAGACAGGCTGGCTGCTGATTTCTGTGTTGTTGGTGTTTGCCGTAGTGTCCATGCTGGTCTTGGAGCGATATGATGCCAGGGTGGGTATCCGAGAGGCAGGAGAACTATGATATAATGAGGCATATTTCGAATTCTGTTATTTGAAAAGAATTATTGTTTTAAAAAATTGGGCCGCTGTTTTTCTTTAGTCAAATTGACTTTACAATTCTCTTTTTGAGACAGTGTAGAAGGTGGATAAATGAAGAATTTTAATACATCAATTTTTATTCAAGTTTTAGAAGTTGAGAAATGTGGGTCTATCAGTAGAGCTGCCCAAAACCTCTTTCTCTCACAATCTAATTTGAGTACCAGTATAAAATCTCTCGAAAATGAACTGGGATATTCAATATTTACTCGATCTAGCCAAGGTGTAACAATCACACCTGAAGGAAAGTTGTTCCTTAAATCCGCAAAAATCATTTATGCAGAACTTAGAAACATCGAAAAAATTGAAAAAATCTACAAAGCAAAGGATAGTAATCTTTCGATAGTCTGTGTTTACTCATCGTTTATTTTTCAGAAGTTTATTGAATTTAGAAAAAACTATTTTCTGGGAAATACAAAAGATAGTTTTAAGGAGACCGGACTTAATCAAGCTATGCAGGATATTATCGCAAAAACCTACCGAGTTGGATTTTTTTATGATTTCGATAATAACATACATAAACGCTGGGAGTTAGCTGAAAAATATTTTCTTGATATTAATCTGCTGTCTACCAGTATCCCTGTGACCGCTCTGATCTCTGTAAATCATCCTTTGTCAAATGAAGCTGCCTTAACCCCTGAGACTTTACAATCTTATCCAATCGTAACTTTTGAGGATTTTGAAAATGATGATTGGTTAGGCGCAATGGGTATACTTGCTGAGAAAGATGTTTTGTATATTTTTGACCGAGGCGGTATGATTGAAACAGTAAAAAACGGACATTATATTGGGATCAGCGTCGGTAGGCCTATCAGTTTTATTAAAGAGAATATGTCTTTGGTTTCGATACCAATACATGGGATTAAGCATCAATTGAATCAATATTGGGTCAAATCGAATTCCTATGAACTTAATGAAGTAGAACAGGGATTTCTCAGATTTATCAAAAAATTCTAATAGGAAGCAAAAATTACGTTTGATTAAACAGGATCGGCATGCAAAAGTTAAAGTCTATACAACGGGATCATCCTATACAGTAATTATAAACTCTCAAAATATTGGGAGTTTTTTTGATTGTCGACAGTCAAATTCAGATAACGAATTGTGGAATTAGTAAAGAGGCCTGCTATATGTAGTTGATAATTGACATATGAAAAATTATATATTTGTCAATTCTTATGAAGGCGTTATTTGCGAAAAATTTGAAATATCAAAATTCAGCTATCGATTATCAGAGTTTTGATGGGGCAGACTATATGAAATAGCATATGATATTGTCAATTTTGGTATAATTCATTTTCAGAATATTGTGATATTATTGCATAAACCAAGTTGAATCAACTAATACTAATTGGAGGGGTTAAGAATGAATAACAGTAAATCATCAAGTGCGTTGTCTACTCCAAGATTCTGCAACACAGGAACATTTATGCGCATGCCAAGAATGAATGATGTTGATAATCCCGATTTTGTAATCTTTGGAATTCCATTTGATACGGCATCCTCTTACCGAAGCGGTGCACGTTTTGGTCCTTCAGGAATTCGAAGTATCTCAGCTATGATGAAACCCAATAATGTAATAATGGGCGTCAATATTCTTGAAGAATTAAAAGGTGCCGATTATGGTGATGTCAATGTGACGCCGGGTTATATTTTACCTACCTATGATGCGATCGAAAGAGAATTGCAGCCAATTGTCGATGCCGGAATCATCCCAATTGGTTTGGGAGGTGACCATAGTGTCACTTTGGCAGAAATGCGGGCAGTTGCAAAAAAATATGGACCACTTTCAATGGTTCACTTTGATTCACACGCTGATATCAATGATGAGGTCTTTGGTCAGAAATACAATCACGGCACACCGTTCAGGCGATCGATTGAAGAGGGTATTGTGGATCCGTCACGTTCTATTCAAATAGGTATGCGTGGTTCATTATATGACCCAAATGAACACAGAATCGCAGAGGATGAGTTGGGTTACAGACTGATCCCGGCTCATAAGGTTTTCGATATGGGCTTTGACGCAGTTGTAAAGGAAATCAAGGACAGAGTAGGCAACCATCCTGTATTTCTTACCTTTGATATTGATTTTGTGGATCCTGCTTATGCGCCGGGAACGGGTACGCCTGAGGTTGGAGGCTTTACATCCCGAGAAACTTTATCATTGCTCAGAGCACTTAAAGATTTGAACTTTGTAGCTTTTGATGTTGTAGAAGTTGCTCCTGCATATGATCATGGTGAAATTACATCCTATATGGCTGCAAATATATGTTTTGAATATATTTCAATGCTGGCGCTAAAGAAAAAAGAAAGAACATTATAAACAAAAGTTCGGATGAGCTATCAGACGTTAAGACTAAAATTACAAGATTGCAAAGGAGCGTATTTATGATAAACGATAATATTCAAATTGGCAAAGTTGAATATGATAGTGACATGCAATCTGCAGACCTGGATTTAATTAAGCTGAATAGAGTTGAATTTGCAACAGGACTTATTCGAATGTTAGTTCTAAGTGCAATTGGGATTTTTGTTTTCTTTTTTTCGGTGCCTATTAACGGAGAAAGCAAAATTGTTTTTGCTGTGATTTATAATAGTCTCATCAATCTATTAGGTAATTACGCCTATTGGGTCCTGCTGGCAATCATTTTTACCAATCTGATTTTTCATGTGAAATATAAGTATTACAAAAACACCTCGAATGAGTCTGCCTTGTCAAAAGTCTATGATAATGACACAAGTATACATACTGTCTTGTACGCTGTCGGAGCATTTTATACATTGTTATATGCCTTAAAAGTTAATGTTCCAGGTTTCGAAGGTTTTGAGATTATTACTGGTACTTCTACTGGTGGAAGCGTTTTCCCGCCGATTGTTTTAGGCGTTCTTGGAATCATAATCGTAGGTGCGGTCTTTATGCCACTTTTGTTAAACTATGGAGTACTTGAAATCATTGGCGTGCTTCTAGAACCTTTGATGAGGCCAATTTTTAAAGTTCCAGGAAAAGCTGCGCTTGATGCTACCGCTTCATTTGTCAGTTCATCGTCTCTGGGTGTTCTTATTACGAATAGGCTTTGGAAAATGAATGTTTATACTGAAAAAGAAATGGTCACGATTATGACAGGCTTTAGTGCGGTAAGCATTGGATTCGCATATTTGGTTATTGAAACAGCTGGGTTGTCTGAGGTATTTCTAAAAGTTTATGCGATCAGTTTTGTGTTGGCATTTATTATTGCGCCAATCATGGTACGCATTCCGCCAATATCAAAAAAGAAAGATGTCTTCTTCAATGGGCACCTACAGACACCTGAAGAGCGTATAGAAGAAACCAGGTACAACATAACGACGATTCCTACAGGATTTCAAAGAGCCGTCAAACGCGCGTTTATTGCAAAAAGCCTTATGACGAATTTGAAGTTAAGCTTAAAGGATGGCGTTTTAATTATTCCGCAAGTTTTGACTATGCTCTCTGCTATTGGCGTTTCAGCTTTAATTTTGGCAGAATACACGCCTGTTTTCACATGGATTGGTTATGTGTTTCAGCCAATACTTAATCTTCTCCAGATCCCTGATGCAGCTAGAATTGCGGCATCTATACCAATAGGAATAGCGGAGATGTTTCTCCCGGTATTATTGATCCAAAATGATGTTGAGATTCTTTCGATTGAGGCTCGAGCTTTTGTTACAATAGTCTCAATGGTTCAGATTATCTTCTTTTCTGAAACGGCTACGGTTATGCTTGCCACAAAATCTCCAATTAAAGTCAGAGAAATTGTTATATGCTTCATTGAACGAACGCTGATTGCACTGCCTCTTGCAGCAATCGCGATCCACCTGTTTTTCTGAAACTAATTGAGTAAATTTCTTGTCGTAATACGTTTAGTAATACAATGCAATATAAACGGTCAAATGGACACAGTGAAATTACTGTGCCCATTTGACCGTTTATTTATTAAACATTTTGTTGAGTTACTCCTCACCCAACTGCTTACGTTTGGCCTGAATCTGCGTCTTCCACGCGTGTAAGCCGAGAGATAACCCTATGACGCCATAAGCAACGAAAACCCTGAAGTATTCCCCAATTTGAGCGTTGCCAAAGAGGTTCTTGCCCGCAAAAGGGGAGATGATAAACATCAGGTGAAACAGCGTCGTTCCCAGGATCGCCTGGCCGATGGTCGCCTTATTGACCGAAGCACCGCCAATCAGAATGGATGCAACTGCAAACATACCCACCTGTTCATGTGAGCCATAGGTATTGAGGGTGCCGATATTTTGAAGGAAAATCAGCTGTCCCCAAGCCGCCAGAACTGTGGAAATCATAATTGAAATGATCCTCACTCGATCGACGTTAATGCCCGAAACCTTGGCAACATGCATGTCTTGACCAACGGTTCGAAAATCCTGCCCTAGTTTGGTTCGAACGATAAACAAGTTAAAAGCACAGAGCAGAAGTATTGAGCCGATCGTCGCCACCGGAAACTTAATCATAGCCACAAGGCTTTTCGAGTTAAGGACGACGACGGATAAGACAATGCCCGTCAATGAAAGAACCGTATACATCACATACTTAGGAAGTCTGACGCGTTCGATCTCGTCTTTTCTGACCCGGAAGACCTTATAAAGGCTGAAGATAGCCGCGATGACAGAGAAGCCTGCAAGGGCAGGGAAGAAGCGCGTCTTGTAAATACCGTCAAGTGCGTAAAGGATGCCGTCTTTAAGGTCAATGGTATTCTTGATGCCGACACCGCCGGAGAGCACTAAGACTGGGTTGTCCATGGGAATGAGTGTGCCGATCAGGAACAGGAACAGGAATTGGTAAAGACCCATTGCGAAGAATCCCAAGATCATAGACGTGATCATTTCCTGACCCTTAGTTTTATTCAGAATTTTACCTGTCAGCCAGCCGAAGAGCAGTGCGAATGGTACGCTGATCAAGGCGGCAAGCAGGAAGCCTTTCATCCCCGTAATCTGCCAGTGCGTGACTGCGATCAATGCGATCTGGCCAGCCATGGCGCCAATGACTATTCCGAAGTTGAGGCCCATTCCAGCCAGTACCGGAATGATCAGAGACAAAACGAGGAATGAGTTTCTTGCGATCCTCAGCACCAGCTCATTCATGACAAATGCAGCCGGTTGTTTAGCCAGGATCAGTCCGAAAAAGCAAATGACCACAAATATAATAGTGACAATATTGTCAAAGGCGATCTGCTTGAGGTTCAATGTTGGCTTCTTAATGACTGAGGTTTTCACATCTTCTGTAAGTGGCTTATTTTGATCCGTCATGCTAATCACCTCCGTTTGAGACTTTTGTCAAGGAATAGAGAATGATGCCGTTCTGAACAATAATTCTGGCGATCTCTGACAAGTTGCCCTCGGTGACAATCTTATTTGCGACAGGGAGGGAAACCGTTAGAAGTCCCTGGAACAGGAAGGTGCCAATTATGACATGCATCAGTGTGGCCTTATGTGAAGAGGCCCCACCGATCAGGATTGCCGCTACAGCTGCAAAACCCATCATCATGGGCGCCTGGTAAAGCTGGAAGAAGCCATAACTCTGGGAATAGACAATAATCCCCACTGCGCCGAGTATGGTAGAGAGCATTGTACCAATAATTCTTGCGCGGTCGACTTGAATGCCGGTCGCAGTTGCGAATTTAGGATTGATGCCCGCTGCGCTCATCATAACGCCGGTCCTGGTTCTGAGGAACAGGAACATCAACAGGCACATAGCCAGGAAGAACAGAAGAAGTCCCGTTGGAACCATCACACCAAAAATATTGAAATCCAGGAAATTGTTCAATAGCTTGTCGTATTTGCCAGTCAAAGTAATGGTCGTTCTGAGTCCGTCACCGATAGGCCATTTGATTTCAGGACTGTGGAACGGAAGAAGAAGCCAGGCGATATTCATAAGCGATACAGCTGAGAAACCAACATAGGTAGCGACCAGCATTTCAGATCCCTTGACGCGATTGAGCATCAGACCATACAGGTAACCAATGACTGCAGCAATGGGCAGAGAGACCAGGATCGCTGTAATGAATCCATTTACGCCCACGAGGTTCATCTCTATGCTGACCAATCCGCCAAGCAGACCGCAGACAATACCTAGAGGCAGTCCAAAGTTCAGGCCTATGCCACTATGGATGCCTGGGACCATGGCTAGGACAAGGACGCCGTTCATCCCGGTTCTGACCAGGGTATCAGACACAAGAGAATTCAGGGGGAGTTTTAGGAAATAAGCTGATACCAGTAAGGCCAGGAAGAAAGATAAAATAATCAGACGAGGAAGCCCGAATTGATGAATGAATTTTTGAAGTCTTTCTTTCATCTGATCGCTTCCCCCTTTTCAATGACCTTGCCATAGTCGCCGGACATCATCAGGCCAAAATTCGCGTCGCTGTCGTTAGGTGCGAGAACACCTTCAATCTTACCTTCCGTTACAATAGCAATTCGGTCGCAGATAGATCTGAGCTCTGCCAATTCGCTGGATGTCATGACAATAGTCATGCCATGGTCGCGGTTCAACTTGATCAGTGTATCCAGAACCAGTTTTTTAGCACCAATGTCGATTCCTCTTGTCGGTTCGGAAACGAAAAGAATTTCTGGATTTAAGGTGAGCGCGCGCGCGATGCAAACCTTTTGCTGATTGCCGCCGCTCAACCTTCTGGAAGGCTGTTCGGGTCCTGTGCAGCGAATATCCAGATCCTTAATCATTTTATTGGCGTTGTCGCGGATCTCACTTGTATTTTTTTGTGTGACCGGTCCGTATTTTTTTATGTATCGCTTGTGTATATGCATAGAGGAGATGACTATGTTGTCTTCGATTGAGCTGTCAAGCAAGAGTCCGACACCACGTCGATCCTCTGAAACGAATGCAATTCCCTTTTTCAAAATCGCTTCAGGCTGGCTGGAGGGGAGAGCCTCACCTTTGAACAAGACTGTGCCGGTGGAAGGATAAAGGCCCATAATGCCGTTGGCAATCCCTATTTTACCTTGTCCGGCAAGTCCGCCAAGTCCCAGGATTTCTCCTTTGTGGACTTCAAGGTTGACACCTTTGACCTGTTCTCCGGGCATTTGAACTTTTAACTCCTTAATCTCCATTAATATCTCTGGCGTTTTTGAAATGTCTCGATTTTCTGACTGCATGGCCTCGATTTCGCGACCTACCATCATGGCTGCAATTTCCATGACATTGGTATTCGCTGCTTCAAGGGCTGCCACCTGCTCACCGTCGCGGAGTATAGTAATATCTCTGGCTATGGCCATGACTTCTTCGAGGCGGTGTGTAATGAATAGAATGGCAATCCCTGCGTCGCAAATGCGTCTCATTGCCTCCAGAAGCGCATCCGCTTCACTTTCAGTCAAGACTGCAGTCGGCTCGTCGAAAACGAGGAGTCGAACGTTCTTCTTGTCAATTTCGCGCGCAATTTCAATGAACTGCATGTAGCCTACCGGCATGCCTGAAACACCCTGACGTTCGTTAATGTCGACGCCGAGAGTATCAATTGCTTGACGGGCATCCGCGTTCATGGCTTTTCTGTCTAATGTTTTCATTGATTTTCCAAACAAAGCACTGACAACATTGTTTTTCAAAATTTCTCTGTTTAGCTTTATATTCTCTGTGACTGTAAATCCGGGTATGAGCATAAATTCCTGGTGGACCATGCCTATGCCATGTTCCATGGCATCTTTTGGCGACCTGATCTGGACTTCTTTGCCCTCGATCATAATCTTGCCGTCATATCCGCCTGTACTGTGAATGACAGGCATCCCGAAAAGGATATTCATCAACGTCGATTTACCGGCACCGTTTTCTCCGAGCAGGGCGTGAACTTCGCCCGCGCGGGCGTTGAGAGTGACGCCTTTTAGAACTTTGTTGCCGAAATAGTCTTTTTGAATATTTTGCATCGAAAGGACATATGGATCGCTCAAGCTGTACCTCCCCTGATTGTGTCATTTAAAACCGGAGGCGCCATTTGGTGGCAGCCTCCGGTGCGCTGAAGAACTTTTTCCTCATTATTGACTTATTAAGGTTCTCTTAGAAAGTGATGTAATCAGAAAGAACCATGAAGAAGTTTTCAAAGGTGTTTCCGGTACTTTCGTTTGTGAAAGTATCAAGGGTAATTGGAGAACCAGCGATTTTTGTGAAGACTTCTTCAACTTTGGCTTTGTCTACTTTGTCAGTCGTTTCGCCGTTGAGGTACGCGATAGCATATTCAACGCCGCCTTCGACGAACATCATGTTGACTGGGATTGGCCATGTTGAGAATTTGCCGGTGCCGCCGCCTTCAGCGATCTTAGTTGTGATTTCGCCAACCAGGAAGTCAATATCACCTTTTTTGTCTTCAGGAATCTCGATGCCAAGGGCACCCGGATAGCCGTGGTAAGGGGATGGGCAGCATTGTTGCGGATACAACGCGCCGCCCTCGAGGACCGCTTTGATCAGAGGCTCCTGCATAGAGCAGTTAGTGCTGAAGAATGCGGTTTCAGTGCCATATTCCTGAATTTTTCTAGGGACATCTTCGAGAATGAACTGTTGAGCGCCCGGAACGCCAGCGTCGCCAGTTGGATCCGGAGCAGTCGCGTCAACGAAAGTTATGCCGAGGCGCTCGCACTCAGATTTAAAAATGTCTCTGCGCATAGCAAGAAGCTGATAGGACATATGACGTGGGAAGGAATAGTGTACGAACGTCTTAGCACCCATCTTTTGAGCTTGCTCGATGATGGAGTAACCCATGCCGAGTTCGTCAGCCTGGAAGACAACATCAGCCTTGCCGGCGATCATGTCTGGATCTTCGCCCGGTACGCCGGCGACAAAGAGAATGTCATCACGGATTTCGCGGACTTTGTCAATGGCAGCAGAGGTGCCGGGAACTGCCTGAACGATAACGATAGCTTTGACTTCCGGATCAGAAGCCATGGAAAGAACGTTTGCGATAGTCGTTTCTGTTTCTTTCATGAAGTTGTCAGGATAAGTCTGAAGAATAATCATATCGCCATACTTTTCTTTCATTTTCTCAGCGGCGCGATATTCTTCTTCACCTTGGGAAACTGTGCCTGTCATGATGCCGATCTTGTAAGCAGGTGCTTCAGGAGCGGCTGGAGTTTCTCCACCCGCCGGTGCGGCAGGTGCCGGTTCTACTTTAGGTCCGCAGGCGGCGAGACCGAAAATCATAACCGCGAGCATCAGCAGTGCCAATATTCTCTTTGACATATGTATCCCCCTTTAATAATCTTGGTCAGCAGCGCTCTGACCTATTAAAAATTCTACATGAATTTACCAAATCCTTCAATGCTGTAAAATTATTCAAAATGTATATATACATTTTCGATGTATAAAATAACAGTCAGTATAAATTAATTCTTTTGAGAATTCAGAAATTTCAACGGTTTTGCTTGGGACATTCGATAATTCAATTAATTCTACTTTCAGTTGTTAAGAAAACTTCATATGTTGATTGAAGCGCTAAAATAGAATTGAAAATTTTGATTAACACAAAAAAGACCCCAGGAGATGCCCAGGGTCTTTGGACGTTCAAATATGATCTGATATTTCGAAGCCTCACGGCAATTATGAATGATTCGATTTCAGATTACAACGTGACTTAAACGTTGAAGCGGAACAAGATCACGTCGCCGTCCTTGACCTCGTACTCTTTGCCTTCAAGTCGCACCAGGCCTTTTTCCTTTGCGTGGGCCATGGTGCCGACATGAATCAAATCCTCATAGGCAATAGTTTCTGCCCGAATGAAACCGCGTTCAATATCAGAGTGAATTTTACCTGCCGCCTGAGGTGCTTTAGTGCCGCGGCGGATCGTCCAAGCTCTTACTTCCTGTGGCCCTGCAGTTAAGAAACTAATCAGGTCAAGAAGGTGGTAGCAAGCGTGGACGAGCTTATCAAGACCTGCCTCATCAAGCCCAAGGTCATTTAGAAATGCAATGCGGTCCTCTTCGTCGAGCTCCGCAATTTCCTGCTCAATTTTTGCGCAGATGACAACGACCTCAGCCTTTTCCGTTTTGGCGTGTTCTCTGACGGCAGCGACATATGGGTTGTCCTCGCCGCTCATCAAGTCATCTTCAGAGACGTTGGCGACATAAATAATGGGCTTATATGTCAGAAGATTGAAGCTCTTAGCCAGTCGGTCCTCTTCGTCGTCCAGATCCAGAGTTCTTGCACTTTGGCCGGATTCAAGAACCGCGTTGATCCGCTCGAGAAGGTCGAGTTCAGCCTGAAGTGACTTATCCGCCTTCAAACCCTTTCTAGTCTTGTCGATGCGCCGCTCAATCATTTCGAGATCCGAATAAATCAATTCCAAATTGATGGTTTCAATGTCGCTGAGGGGTGCGATTTTGCCTTCCACGTGCACGACGTTGTCATCAATAAAACACCGGACGACGTGAACGATTGCTGCAACCTCGCGAATGTGTCCCAGGAATTTGTTGCCGAGACCTTCGCCCTTGCTGGCGCCTCTGACAAGACCTGCGATGTCGTAGAACTCAATTGCGGTCGGCACCAGCCTCTGAGAGTTATACAGCTCCTGAAGGACACCAAGCCTTTTGTCCGGAACTGCAACGACGCCGACGTTTGGTTCGATTGTACAGAAAGGATAGTTCGCAGACTCCGCGCCTGCTTTGGTGATCGCATTGAACAATGTGCTTTTTCCAACGTTGGGAAGCCCAACAATACCTAATTTCATCCAATTCTACCTCGCTTATTTTTCAGGTGCCGCACCAACGGTCAGCGGCACTCATATTGACCCACCTGAAGATTATAATAGAAAACCAGACAAGATGCAATTCTAAAGGAAGGAAAAGACATAGGTCCAACGACTGCTGCAACTGATAATAAAAATCATTTGCAACGGCAACGGGTTTTTGATATACTGATTTTGGCTTGATTTTACCGCGGCAATCCAAAATCTGGAGGTAAAGCATGGCTAGACCCATGGGACCAAAATTCAAAGAATGCAGACGGCTGGGACTTAACGTCCACGGCCACCCTAAAGCAATGGACCGTTATAAGCAGGGCATGGCGCGGGATGATCGTAAACTGTCAAAATACGGGGAGCAACTTCTCGAAAAACAACGTCTCAAAGCTTACTATGGCGTTATGGAAAAACAAATGACGCACTATGTCCGACGCGCATTCAAAAGTCGCGACATACCTGGCAATTATTTGGTGCGTGCCCTTGAAACTCGTCTGGACAATCTGGTCTATCGCGCCGGATTTGCCTCAACGCTGAGACAAGCGCGACAAATGGTTGTGCATGGTCATATTTCTGTCAATGGAAAAAAACTGGACATTCCAAGTTTTCCTGTAACTGTTGGGGATGTTATTGGACTCAGGTCAGAGTCGCAGGTTTTCCTAAATAATTTTGATACAGCTTTGGGCAGTGTGCCCTATCTTGAACGACAAGGGGCGCAGCGTACTGCAGTTCTTGTCAGAATGCCGGAACGATATGAAGTCCCGGTCGTGATCAACGATGCGCTTATAGTTGAATTCTACTCCAAACAGCACTAATAAATGCTGTTTGCCGATGGTTGTGAGTCCAACAATTGAATTTATTATAAAAATAGCAGGGAAACCTGCTGTTTTTTTTAAAAAAAGGTATAATAGATACAACTACCAAGTCATAACACAGGTGATTATATGATAGAAGAGGTTAAATACAACCAACTAGTCCCAGGCGTCAGGCTCGTGCTGATCAAATCCGGTAAATTCAAGACCGACTTGGTGAGTGTCTACTTGAAACGTCCGCTCAGCAAGGCAGAGGCGACTTACAATACATTGCTGGCACGGGTAATGGAACGCGGGACTGAACGCTATCCAACCACACAGTCCTTCAACGCCCATCTTGACAATTTATACGGGGCAATGCTTTACTCAGATGTCACCAAAATTGGAGAGCTGCATATCCTTCAGTTTAAAACTCAATTGCCCAGGAGTTCCTGGATTCTGGACATGAATTCGCTAAAAGAGGCCATTGGCATTTTAAGAGAGGTAATCTTTGAACCTGCTCTTGAAGAAGGTGTTTTTATTAAAGCCTATGTCGAGCAGGAAATAGAGAATCTGAAGCGTGAAATTGAAAGCAGGACAAACGACAAAGCAACCTATGCCATGGACCGCATGGTGGAATATATGTGTCCGGAAGAGCCATACAGTGCCTATACTTATGGTGATGTATCTGTTCTTGAAGACATGGACGCACCAAAGCTCTATCAACACTATCAAAAGGTACTCGCGGAAGCGGAAATTGATATTGTCGTGTTCGGCGACTTTGAATTCGACCAGGC
The DNA here is from genome assembly GCA_964416305.1 of uncultured Acidaminobacter sp. Classification (GTDB taxonomy): domain Bacteria; phylum Bacillota; class Clostridia; order Peptostreptococcales; family Acidaminobacteraceae; genus Acidaminobacter. Next base: position 57,664 of record CAYQDM010000003.1, read on the forward strand.
TTTAACAGTATGCAGCGAGGCGTTTGCTTTCTCAGGCGCCAGGGCATCGTTGGAAGTTACCTCTCCATGGCGCTCCGAGCTCGACAAAGTGAAAGAGATCACAGAACGAACGGATGTCAACCAAGCAAAACTGGTTATTGGGTATCGCTCCAACATAAGCGGAGAACATCCGCTTTATTATCCGGCTATGCTCTTCAGTACTGTTTTGGGAGGTACACCGAGCAGCCGTTTGTTCAACCGCGTCAGAGAAAAGGAAAGCCTTTGTTATTACATTCAATCCAAATTTGACAGGTTCAAGGGTATGCTTATGATTATGGCCGGCATAGACCGGGCGTCCGGTACCAGAGTCACAGAGCTGACTGATGAAATTTTTCTGGAATTGACAGAAGGCCGCGTTCAACAGGAGGAACTGGAAATTGCTAAAAAGTCTATTGTTTCAGGACTTCGCTCCATTACGGATTTTCCAAACAGTTATAGCAATTTTTTGTTTTCCCAGCTTCTGTCACACGAAGAACTGGATATTGAAAGAATCATCGACAAGGTCAATCAGGTCAGTATAGAGCAGATGACCGAGGCAGGAAGAACCTTTGTCAAGGATACTTGGTACATGCTGACAGGGGAGGAAGACCAATGAACAAATGGACAAGTTATTCAGATCCTCTTTTGAATGAGACCATTTTAAAGCACAAGATGGAATGCGGACTGGAAGTCTATTTGCTCGTTAAACCCGGATTCGCAAAAAAGTTTGCTTACTTTGGCACACGTTATGGTGCCTTCTTTAATGAAATTATCCTCGAGGGAAAACGTGTTACATTTCCGCTTGGCGCAGCACACTTTTTGGAGCACAAGATCTTTGAAGACAAAGAAAAGAATGTCTTCGACGCTTTCTCGGAGCTTGGTGCCTCCGTCAATGCCTACACCAACTATACTTCTACAGTTTATCACTTTTCCACCAGTGAAAATTTCGAGCCCAGTCTCGAAAAGCTTCTCGAATTTGTTCAAAGAACTCACCTGACACACGAAAATGTCGAGAAGGAAAAAGGAATCATCCTTCAAGAGATTGCCTCTTATGAAGATGATCCGGGATTCAGAACCCTGGTCAATTTATTGAAGAATTTATATTTGGAGCACCCTGTCAGGGAGGATATTGCCGGAACGCCCGAGTCTGTCTCTGCGACAACAAAAGAGGCGCTTGAATTGGCTTACAGCACTTTCTACGTACCTGAAAACATGGTTCTTTTTGTCGCGGGCGATCTGGATCCGGACCGCGTGTTGGAAATTGTGGAGCAAAATTTAGATGATGCTTACAAACAACGTCAGAGCCAATTTGAGCTGGTAATGCCACAAGAGCCCGCAGGTTGTCAAAATGCACGGGTTGAACTGGAAATGTCTGTTCCGGCGCCTCTTTTTGAAATGGCTTACAAGCATCCGCCATTTCCTTACGGTGCGCAGAAAACACTTAAGCATACTATGGAGATCAAGGTTTTGCTGGATGCCCAGTTCGGAAGGGGCTCAATATTTTACAACAAGATGTATGACAGCGGCATATTCAATCCGACATTATCCATAGATTTTACGCAGGGTCAAGGTTATACTTACACCATTTTCGGTGGTGAATCCCAGCGATTCGAAGAAGCCATTGAAGCGTTTCGCGCTGAAATAGCGAGAATTCTCGACGAAGGGCCTGATCGTGATGCTTTTGAACGCATACGAAGAAAAATGACAGGCAAGTTCATCAGCGCTTCGAATTCACTTCAGTATCTGTCCAGTGCTTTCATGCATTATTATATGAAGGGACATCATCTTTTTGATTATCTTAAAACCATTCATGAGGTTCAGGTGGATGAGGCCTTCGAAACTTTCAAAAGTCTATTTTCAAATCCGGATGAAGTCATCTCGATTATCAAACCAAGAGGAGAGAAACTATAGTGAATCCAGTTGCATTTGAAATTTTTGGCATAGGTATACGGTGGTATGGTATTTTGATAGCCGCTGCCATGTTGATAGGTTCCGTCTACACGATTCGTGAAGGCAAGAAGTTAGGTTATTCTGAGGATCATCTGCTTGATCTGATTCTCGTAGTTTTGGTGAGCGCCATTGTAGGGGCCAGACTTTGGTATGTGGCGTTCAATTTATCTTATTATCTGTCAGATCCTGCAGAAATCATCAACTTGAGAGGCGGCGGTCTGGCTATTCACGGCGGTGTGGTCTTTGGTTTAATTGCCGGATATTTTGTCACCCGTTGGAGACGCCTCGACTTTTTTAAGATGGCTGATGTCATAGCGCCGGTCTTGGCACTTGGTCAGGCGATTGGCCGGTGGGGAAACTTCGCCAATCAGGAAGCTCACGGCGGCCCTACAGATTTGCCGTGGGGCATTATGATTGACGGTGTCAAGGTTCACCCTACTTTTTTATATGAGTCATTGTGGAATCTTGCGCTCTTTGTATTTCTGATGTCTTTCAAAAAACGAAAGCCATTTGACGGCGCACTGATGTTCCTGTACTTGATCATTTATTCGGTTGGACGTTTTTGGATTGAGGGGCTCAGAACAGACAGTTTGATGGTTGGCCCGTTCAGAACAGCTCAAGTGACGAGTTTGATCATGATTGCTGTCGGTGCAGCAGCATGGCGTTGGAGATCGAATCGTAAGAAGTCTTAGTCAACGAAATGATTTTTCATTCAAGCTTAATTGGAATCGGATTATTGCTGAGTCGAACCGCACAACGCTTATCAATGAATTTTATAAAAACCTAAAGGCGCTCCCATGAGCGCTTTTTTTATTGTCTTAATTGGTGGAAGCGAGGGTTATTAGACCATAGCCGCTGACGCCACCTTACGCTTATGAGTCAGCTTTTTCGGTCTTCATCTTCAGCTGACTATTTTGTTGGAAATAATTATGCATTATTTTCAAAATTTTGTGTGAAAGCAGTAGAAATAATGATGTAAATAATGTAAAATGAAATCAATAAGTGGGTAAAAGTGGGGCGAAGTGGTATAAAGTGTTATAGATGATCCTGAAGTGCTAGGGAGAAGGGGGGCGGGGCCATGTTTATCGGTGAATTCACACATGCGTTGGATGCCAAAGGCCGCGTCAGCATCCCGTCAAAATTCAGAGAATCTTTGGGTGATCAGTTTTATATCACAAAAGGCTTGGACAATTGCCTTTTCGTATTTCCAGAAGAAGAGTGGAAACTTTTTGAAGAGAAATTGAAAGCACTACCTATGACAAATAAGAACGCAAGGGCATTCGTCAGGCTGTTTTTCTCGGGTGCTTCCGAATGCGAGCTGGACAAGCAAGGCCGCATATTGATTCCGCAAACATTGAGAGAACATGCGGCTATCGAACGCGAAGCTGTAATCATTGGCACCGGGACTCGCATTGAGATTTGGAGCCAGGATGGCTGGAACGGTTACATTGATCCTGACAATATCGATTATGATGAAATCGCAGAACATATGGCTGAACTTGGAATATAACAGGACAAGGGGGTACGACCGTGGCGTTTGAACATGTCAGCGTATTATTGGAAGATTGCATTGACGCACTTGAGATCCGGGGAAACGGGGATTACGTGGACTGTACGCTAGGCGGCGGCGGTCACTCCGAAGCCATTTTGGAAAAATTGCCGGAAGGCAGGCTGGCAGGCATCGATCAGGACCGTGACGCGTTAGCCGCTGCATCGTCAAGGTTAAAGCGCTTTGGAGATCACTTTTATCCGGTACACAGCAATTTTGTACATATAAAGAATGTAATTGAAGATCTTGGATGGCCTGGCGTTGACGGCATTTTGATTGACTTGGGCGTTTCCTCCTATCAACTGGACGAAGCAGAACGAGGATTTTCTTATATGAATGAAGGTCTCCTCGATATGAGGATGGATCAAACACAGTCGCTGACAGCGGAAGAAGTTGTTAATACCTATTCTGAGAAGTCACTTTACGAAGTTATCAGGGATTATGGTGAAGAGAAATGGGCCTCAAGAATAGCAAAATTCATAGTTGAAGCCAGGAGGCAGGCGCCTATCAGGAAAACCTCCGAACTGGTCTCCATCATAAAGGCGGCAATACCCTCCAAAGCCAGGCAGGATGGTCCTCATCCCGCGAAGCGAACATTTCAGGCAATTCGCATTGAAGTCAATGATGAGCTGGGCATTATTGAAAAGACCATCAGAGACGGTGTGGAGACCTTGAAACCCGGTGGAAGAATGGCAATTATCACTTTTCACTCTCTGGAGGATCGCATCGTCAAGCAGACATTTAAGGATTTATCAACAGCTTGCATATGCCCGCCTGAATTTCCTGTCTGTGTCTGTAATCGAAAACCCATAGTCAAAACCATCACACGTAAACCAATTCTGCCTTCTGAAGAAGAACTTGAATATAATCCCAGAGCGAGAAGCGCAAAACTAAGGGTAGCAGAAAAATTGTAAGGTGCAGGGGGTCATGACCATGTCAGCAGCAAGAACTATGACAGACTTTCAAAACTATGATGATTATCGCGCTTACATATTGAAAAAAAATGTAGAAGATGCTGCTGACCGACACGAAGAGAAGGTTTCGAGAAAAAAACAGCGCAGAAGACTGTCCATATCCCTGAGAATCATTGCTTTTTCAGCGCTGCTCTTTATCATGCTCTCGGTGATCGTGATCCGTTATGCAGATGTCTATGAAGCAAAATACGACATTCACGCCATGCAGTCTGAGATCAAGCAGATCAATCAAGAAATTGAAGAAATCAGCGCCTCCATGGACAGTACGGTTTCGCTGGAAAATGTTGAGAGGGTAGCAGTTCAAGAACTTAAAATGCAATACCCGCAGCCGGAGCAGATCGTCTATTTGACATCTAACTGGAAATACTCTCTTGACAGCGCTGCCAAAAGTGATTATGTTGTAGAGGATAGAAATACAACAGGTAATGACGGCACCATGAACTGACCTCCACTGGACTGTGAGAAATATTGCAGTCAGTACATCCCGAGGGTTTGGGCACCTTGTTGACCTGTGGAAGGAAGGCTTCTATGACGAAACCAAATAAGATGCATCGACTTCGTTTATGGGCTGCCTATCTTATAGTCAGCCTTATTTTATTCGCGCTGATAGGAAGATTGGCGTACATACAAGTCATAAATAATGAATTTTATCTTACTAAAGCGCTCAGTCACCAAATCCGGGATATTCCGCTTCCGGCACTGCGAGGGGATATCATGGACCGCAATGGGATGAAACTGGCCTTTTCCATGAGCACCTTCACGGTGTGGGCGAGGCCGGCGGATGTCAATGATCCGGCAGCGCATGGCGAGGCCCTATCGACAATCCTGGACGAACCTTCAGAGAGTATAGCTGAAAGAATCGGGAATCCTGAAAGTACTTTGGTGCGTGTCGCTAAAGGATTGACCAAGTCAAAAGCGGACTTGGTGCGAAACAAAGGCCTTAAAGGGGTTTGGGTGACTGAGTCCAGCAAACGCGTCTATCCTTATGGCAACTTTGCTGCCCATATTATTGGACATTCAACCGAGGATGGAGATGGCCTGTCGGGCATAGAGCAGATGTTGGATGAAGCGCTTTCCGGCCTCGACGGAAAGATTGTCTCTCACACAGATGCTGCAGGCAGAACACTCCCGGTTGGGGATGAAAAAGTCTATGAACCTGAGGATGGCTATAATGTAGTTCTGACACTGGATGAAGTCATTCAGCACTTTACTGAAAAAGCAGTTGACAGCGGTCTCAAAGACTTTGGCGCCAAGCGGATCATGGCGATTGTCATGGATCCAATGACAGGTGAAGTTCTGGCTATGACGACAAAGCCGGATTACGATCCCAATACACCTCGGGACCTGGCTTCCTTTTTCACTGCGGAAGAAATTGCCGCAATGGACAATGACGCCATGTTTCAGGCATGGAATCAGATTTGGCGCAATCCAATCGTCAGCGACACTTATGAACCTGGATCCACCTTTAAATTGCTGACGGCTGCCGCCGGTCTGGAAGAAAACAAAGTAAGTGTGAATTCAACTTTCAACGACAAAGGTTACATTATTGTCAACGGCGTCAGGATCAACTGCTGGAGAAGCAACAACCCTCATGGACTTCAGACGCTGACCCAGGGTCTTGAAAACTCATGTAACCCTGTATTTATCGAAATTGGACAAAGGCTGGGCACAGAATCCTTCTTCAATTATGTTGAAGATTTTGGATTCACAGAAAAAACCGGTATTCTTCTGCCTGCCGAAGGCAATGCGCTCGTTCAGGCCGAGGAACGGATTGGTCCGGTTGAGCTTGCCACCATGTCCTTTGGACATGGTGTATCCACGACCCCCATACAGGTGGCGACAGCGGTTTCTGCGATCGTCAATGGCGGCAATTTGATGCAGCCATTGATAGTTAAATCCTTATCTGATGATGAGGGAAATGTCGTGGAATCCTTTGAGCCAAAAGTCAGACGCCAAGTAATTTCAAAAGAAACCTCCGATGAGATGCGTAAAATGATGGAATCGGTTGTCCTCAAAGGCTCGGGAAAGAAGGCGTACATTCCGGGCATTGGTGTCGGCGGTAAAACGGGTACAACGGAGAAACTGGTCGACGGCCGTTATTCCAAGGACCTCGCCTATGCCTCTTTTGTAGGATTTGCACCTGTCGACGACCCTAAGGTCGTTGTTCTGGTAATCGTCGACGAACCAAAAGATATCAACTTTGGCAGTGTCGTCGCAGCTCCAATCGCCCATAACATTCTTTTGGATACCTTAAGATATATGAAAGTGGAACCTGAAATTCTGGATGCCGCTAAAATGATTACCGTCCCTGATCTGAACGGAAAAACATTAAAACAGGCACAAGCGATCCTCGATGCATCTGAGTTGTTGCTCAATACGGTACCGATTGATCTGGATGACCCTGAAGCTATCGTTCAGATGCAGTATCCTGCTGCGGGAGAAAAAATCCGCCAACACTCAATTGTAATCTTGTCTTTTGATACGACGCATTAAAAAATAGTATTAAAAATGCTATAATAAAAAGGCGATTTGTTGTATACTGAATTGCCTTTTTGTTTTATTGATTTTTAGGACAGGATGTGAATGTCTTTGAAACTGGAATGTTTGTTGGAGGGACTGACCTTCGAGTGTCTTAACGGACGCCTGGATGTTGAAATAAATGGTATGCAAACTGACTCCAGAAGTGTAGGGACAGGAGATCTGTTTATTGCCTTGGAAGGTGTCACTACGGATGGCCACAATTATTTGAGTCAAGCTGCAAGACAGGGCGCCGCTGCGGCATTCGTGGAGAAAACTAAAGAAGCGTTGAACCAAGATCTCGATTCGTTCGGATTTCAATGTGTCGTTCGAGTGGAGGATCTGAGCGGATGTCTTGCGCTTCTGGGTTCCCGTTTTTATGAGAATCCCTCAGAGGCCATGACGGTGATTGGCATTACCGGTACGAATGGCAAAACCTCGGTCGCGCAAATGCTGTCGGATGCTTTGGAGAGTCAAGGGACGCGGGTTGGGGTTTTTGGAACCATCGGCAACCGTATTGGAGATCAGACTTTTGAAACACAGAATACCACTCTCGAGCCGGTGTCGCTACAGCGGCTGTTTCGTACTGCTGTGAATGCAGGCACCTCTCACCTGATTATGGAAGTTTCTTCTCACGGGCTTGAACTTGGACGTGTTGACCATACTCACTTCAGCTGTGCGGTGTTCACGAATCTGACGGAAGACCACTTGGAATTTCATGGGGATATGGAGTCCTATTTTCAAGCAAAGTTGAAGCTTTTTGATATGAATCAAGGCACAGCGGTCGTCAACTGGGAGGACGCCTATGGAAAACGTCTGGTCGAGCGGCTGCGGGCATCCGGGAAACCGGTAGTCACTTATGGTCTGTCTCAGAAGTGTGACTTCAGCGCAAGTGAGATCGCCTGGACATATAAGGGCACTGAATTTTTACTGAATATGCCAGGCACTAAGTCAAAGGTTTGTGTCCCCGGTCTGGGACGAATTCAGGTTTTTAACGCCTTAGCGGTCTTTGCGGCATTATACGTGCTGGGTTTTGATACTGATGCCGTGATTCGCTCTGCCGCCGGTCTAAACCCTGTGCCGGGCAGAATGGAACGCATTGAAGGAAATTGGCCTTATGATGTTTTCGTCGATTTTGCCCATACACCTGATGCGCTAAGAAATGTTCTGGAGATCGTCAGGGAAATGACAAGCGGCAAACTTCACGTCCTGTTTGGCTGCGGCGGCGACAGAGACCGTCTGAAACGACCGGTTATGGGACGGCTTGCAGCGACTCTGGCGGATGCTGTCTACCTGACCAGTGACAATCCCAGGACAGAACCAGCTGAGTCAATTCTTTCAGAGATCTTGGCGGGAATTCCGGAGGCCTTAATGGGCAAAGTGCTTGTCGAGATCGACCGCCGCAACGCGATTCAAGCTGCAATTCGAAGGTTGGAGAAAGGGGATGTTCTGATCCTGGCAGGAAAAGGACATGAGCCCTACCAAATAATTGGGACGACCAAATATCACTTTGATGATCGTGAGGAAGCACTTGAAGCACTTAAAGTTGTCATGGCGTCTAAAGCGATCTAGATAGGTATGAAAAAATCAAATTAATACCCAATCTGCAAACTTGGAAATTTTGGAGGCGTTTTATGATTCAATCATATTTGCTGGTGAGTGCTATAACACTGGCAGTTGGTATAGGGCTCGGATTTGCGATGATCCCTCTTTTGAGAAAGATGAAATTTGGACAGAGCATTCGCGAGGAAGGTCCAAAGGCGCATTTGGCAAAATCCGGGACACCCACTATGGGCGGTCTGATATTCATGACTGCTGCCGTAGGCGTAATACTGATGCGAGGCAGTTTCGGACCTGAAGTCAGGCTGTTTTTACTCCTGTTTGGCGGCCTTGGTGTCGTTGGATTTGCGGATGACTATCTTAAGATTATCCGGAAGAAGAATTTAGGTCTCCGCGCGTGGCAAAAGCTCGCGGGGCAATTCGCAGTTGCGTTGGCTGGGGCCTGGTATGCCGGCGAGGCTTTTGGAACCGGAATCATCTTGCCGGGAACTGGGCAGGTACTGGATCTGGGGATCATTTATTTTCCGTTTGTGATGTTTGTGATCCTGGCACTTTCCAACGGCATTAATCTGACAGACGGATTGGATGGATTGGCAGGATCAGTAACAACGCTGGTGTCGTTGACCCTGGCGGTGATGTCCTACCAATTGGGGGCATACGAAAATGGAATGCTCGCCTCAATTTTGGCGGGCGGCTTGATGGCATTTCTCTATTTTAACCGATACCCTGCCAAGGTTTTTATGGGCGATGTGGGTTCGCTCGCTCTGGGCGGCGCCGTAACTGCTTTGTCGCTTTCAACGGGGACAGTGCTCTGGATCCTGGTTTTTGGTGTGATTTATGTCATAGAGACAATCAGCGTCGTGTTGCAGGTGGGGTCCTATAAGCTCAGACAAAAGCGCTTGTTTAAAATGGCCCCAATTCATCACCATTTTGAATTGTCTGGCTGGCACGAGACAAAAGTAGTCGTAATATTTAACGCTGTGACCGCGCTAGGCTGTTTACTCAGTTTGTGGCTGCTGCGTCTATAAAGGGGGCACTGGAATGACAGGAGAGAAGAGAGCTTTAGTCGTTGGACTTGCCAAGTCGGGGATTCCGGCAGTTAAAGCATTGAATCAGTTAGGGTATGCAGTTGATTTGAATGATTTGAAGTCGGCAGAAGCCTTCGAAAGTATTATGCCTACTTTGGCCGGCAGTTATAGGAACACCTTGTTTGGTTCTCACCCTAAGGTTGAAGAAATCACAAACTATGATCTGATCCTCGTCAGCCCCGGTGTGCCGCTGGATCTGCCCTTTATTGCGGCAGCAAAGTCAGCAGGCGTTGAAATTATTGGGGAACTCGAACTTGGCTTCAGACTTGCAGAGGGGATGTTTTTTGCCATCACCGGCACAAACGGAAAAACTACCACTACGGCATTGACCGGCGAAATTTTCAAAGCGGCGGGAAGACATGCCATAGTAGCCGGAAATATTGGCCAGTCTGTTGTCGAACTTGCGTCGACTTCTACGAAAGAGACGTGTTGGATCACAGAGGTCAGCAGTTTTCAGCTCGAATCCATTCATGCGTTTCATCCGTCCGTCTCAGCCATTCTGAATGTGACGCCGGACCATTTAAACAGACACAAGACTATGGAAAATTACATTGACGCCAAGTGTAGAATTTTTGAAAATGCAGGGGCAGAGGATGTTGTTCTTTTAAACGCAGACAATCCGGAGACGTTTGCACTTAAGGATCGTGCGTCGGAAACCGGTGCCAGAGTTGTGCTGTTCAGCAGAAAAGAAGTGGTTGAGGACGGCGTCTGCTGTGATCCGGTTTCCGGCGATTTGATTTTGGTGGATGCAAAACGCGGCTTGAGGGAAAGGGTTGTACACTGCAATGAAATCTTTATCCCAGGCAGCCACAATCTCGAAAACGCCTTGGCGGCAGCCGGAATTGCCTACTTCGCAGGAATCGAGCCGGAAATAATAGCCTCGGTGCTCAAGTCTTTTCAAGGGGTAGAGCACAGGATTGAATTTGTTCGTGAGATTAATAACGTTTATTTCTACAACGATTCCAAAGGGACCAATCCTGACGCGTCCATTAAAGCCGTCGAAGCAATGACACGTCCTACGGTTCTCATTGCGGGCGGAATGGACAAAGGCAGTACTTTTGATGAGCTGATTGAAGCCTTTGGCGGTCGAATTGCCAAACTTATCGTGTTGGGTGAAACGGCAGCGTTCATTGAAGAGACCGCGCATAAGCTTGGCTTTGATAACGTGTCCCGTGTCGCAACTATGGATGAGGCCGTGGTCCTGGCAGCAGCCTGCGTGCCGGAGGGTGGCGCGGTACTGCTGTCGCCGGCTTGCGCGAGTTGGGATATGTATGAGAACTTTGAAAGACGAGGAGAGCACTTTAAGCGCTGTGTCAATGAATTGAGGTGAAGGTCTTGAAAAATGAAACACAAGGCATAGATTATGCTTTGCTGGTAGTGGTGATGCTCCTGGTGTTTACAGGTGTCATGATGGTCTTCAGCTCCAGTTTTTATTACGCCATGGCCAAATGGGAAAACAAGTACCTCTTTCTTGAAAAGCATTTGATCTGGGCAGGCGCGGGCGTCGTCGCCATGATTTTCTTCTCTTTGATTGATTACAAACTTTATAGGAAAATTGCGTTTTTCCTGTTTGTTGCCAGTTTTATCTTTTTGGGGCTTCTATTTACTCCCCTCGGAAAAGAAGTTAATGGTGCGGTGCGGTGGGTGGACATAGGCCCGCTGACATTTATGCCGAGTGAATTCGCAAAAATGGCTGCGATCCTTTACATGGCTGGATTTCTTGAAAACCGTCAGCGAAAAATGCATAAGTTTTCATCAGGGTTGTTGCCGGTCCTAATTATTGTGGGTGCCTATTTCGTTTTGATTTACAAGCAGCCCAATCTCAGCAACGCCATAACGATAAGCGGGATCCTCATGTCTATGGCCTTTGTAGCAGGTGTCAATATTTTTCAGCTCTTGACACTTGGCGCGGCCGGCGGCGCTGGCATCTACGCGGCGATTTTATCCAGCGAATGGCGCGCCAGACGTTTCCTGACCTTTCTCGATCCGTTTAAAGATACTTTTGGGGACGGGTGGCAGGTCATCCAATCCCTCTATGCATTAGGTTCAGGCGGACTTTTTGGCGTCGGACTTGGACAAAGTACTTTAAACAAGCTCTATATACCGGAACCTCAAAATGACTTTATCTTTGCTACGGTCGGCGAGGAACTGGGATTTGTCGGTTCATCCCTTCTCATTTTACTATTTCTGTTTCTGATCTACAGATGCATCCGCATTGCCATGAACGCGCCGGACCAGTATGGCATGTTTCTCGCGACGGGCATTACAGCTATGCTCGCGATCCACACCATTATCAATGTGGCGGTTGTGACGTCATCCATGCCTGTTACAGGACTTCAGCTGCCATTTATCAGTTATGGCGGCAACTTTCTGCTGATGCTCATGATTGCCATGGGGATCATGCTGAATATTTCAAAACAGTCAAAATCCATTCGAACGAAGCAAAGGGAGTCCTGAATATGCGAATTGTTGTTACCGGCGGTGGTACCGGTGGCCATATCTACCCAGCACTGTCAGTTATTGAAGCTTTTCAAAAAACGGATCCCAACCTTCAGGTGCTCTATATAGGATCAAAACGCGGTCTGGAAAAGGACATAGTAGAGAAGGCAGGGTTCCAATTTGTGGGATTGGACGTCAAAGGCTTTCAGAAAAAAACGCCGGGAGATGTTCTGGAAACGACATACAAGGCAGCCGGCGCTCTTCTTAAGGCTTATGGTCTGATCAAAAAATTCAATCCGGATCTCGTCTTTGGAACCGGAGGTTATGTCAGCGGGCCCGTCGTCTTGGCGGGTGCTTTGTCCGGAAAGTTTACGGCAGTGCACGAACAGAATGTTCATCCCGGAAAGACAATCCGAATGCTTGAAAAGCGGGTGAAAAGGACTTATATCAGTTTTTCGGAGACGCTATCCTCACTTAAGCATCCCGAAAAAGCGCTCCTGACCGGCAATCCTGTGAGGGATCAGTTTAAGCATCTGGACAAGGCTGAGTGTCGGTCGAAAATTGGAATAAATGACGAATTTGTGGTACTTTCCTTTGGCGGCAGCGGGGGCGCAAAAAAAATCAACGAAACCATGATGCTGGTGATGAATCAATACAGACAGCAACCGCGAGTCAGGTTTATCCATGTCACCGGAAAGGCCCATTATGAAAGATACATGAAGCTGCTTGAGCAGAATGAATTCAAATTGGTCAATCATCTTAAAGTCGTCCCGTATCTGTATGATATGCCTCAGTATTTGGCAGCGGCAGACCTGGTGATAAGCCGTGCGGGGGCGACGACAATTGCCGAGCTCTGCGCGGTGTCGACCCCTTCGATCTTAATCCCATCACCAAATGTCAGTGAAAACCATCAGGAATACAATGCAAGATCTCTGGAACGTGCAGGGGTCAGCGTTTTACTCCCTGAACGACATTTGAGTGATACGAGAATTGTCAGTATGATCAACGAGTGGATCAGCCACCCGGAGAAGTTGGAAAAAATGAAGTCGAAGTTCGCGGCGATCCAGCATGAGGATGCTGCAGCGACTATTGTAAAGGACATCGTTCAGGTGTTGTCAGCGAGGTGATGTGAGGCATGAACATGGAAGCGTCAATAAATTCACCGTCAAAACCAATAACAGTTGTCGTTGTGGTCTTGGCGGCATGCTTGGCACTATTTACCGTCAGCCTGTTCATGACTGATTATTTTCGCTTGAAGACGCTGATTTACACCCCGAATGTCTATATGACTGAGGAGATCCTCATAGAACAAATGGGGCTTACCAAGGGGAAGAATCTCGTGTTTTTGATGTCCGAGCACAGCCTGGAACAGCAATTGATGACGCATCCATTCATAGAAAAAGCTGAAGTCAGCAAGATCTTGCCGTCGGGTATTGAACTTAACCTGACTTACAGGACGCCTTTCTTGAGTATTTATAACAGCGGATTTTATATCCTTTTGGATGAGTCCCTGCGGGTACTTGGCGTCGATGAGTCACCACCTGAAGCGGCAGGTGTTTCAGGGTTTCGCTTCAAAGAGTTTAAAATTGGCGAAAAAATCAAAGTCGAGAATCAGTCGATTTTGGAACGCACTGTGGATTTGGTATTTTTGATGAAAAAGTCTCACTTGACCTTTACAAATATGATAGAGTATGAAGATGGAAGTGTTCTGATTCAAACACAAGATGGAATAAAAGGAAGCTTTGGCGAGGTTGAAAACGTAGAACGCAGGTTCAATAATTTCGTCGTAATTTATGAAAATTTAAAAGAGAATGGCACGACGACTGGGCTGATTGACGTCAGTACGGAAGGCCTTCCAACATTTAAACCGTTTGATCAATAGGAGGTCAACCCGCGTGAAAATCGGAAAAGATCAGTTGATGATTGGTTTGATCTGTATTGTTCTCGGCATTTTTGTGGCCATACAGTTTAAAACAGTACAAAAAAATGTGCTCCAGGGCTTAAGCCCTATTCAAAAGTCAACACAGTTAGTGACGGAACTGACAAAGTTAAAAAATGAGAGGGATTTGCTTCAGAGCGAGGTCGAGACATTGGATGCCCGGTTGAAGGAAATCGAAGAAACGGAATCCAAAGGCAGTGTTCTCATTAAAAACTTGAATGAAGACCTGAATAAGTATAAAGCGTTATCAGGCCTTGTGGACGTTGCGGGACAGGGTATTGAGGTGCTCATTGACAACCCTCAAAGATCCATTGATTCAGCCTATGAGTCCAATCTGGTTTATGATTATGAACTGATCTTATCCATGGTCAACGAACTTAACGCAGCGGGTGCTGAAGCTATCAGCATCAATGATCAAAGAGTGCTCAGCACTACAGAAATCAGAGCAGCGGGGGAGAATATCAACGTCAACAAAATCCCCCAGAATCTTCCTCTCGTCATCCGGGCGATTGGGAACAGCGTAACGCTTGAAAATGCTATCACCAATAGAATGGGCATCGTATCTGAGCTTAGGGACCGAAAATATGTGGTTGAAGTAAAACGCATGGAGAAAGTCACTATTTTGAAATACGCCGGTGCAGTTGAATTTCGCTACGCCAACATTGTCCAGCAGTAGCGCAGATGGGGGAAGTCCGGTGAAAGTGAATCGCAGTAAAGCCATAATTATGATGCTGATGATCACGCTGGGAATTCTGATCGCACTTCAGCTGAAGGTCACCAACCTCGGATTTAAATACGTTCAGATCTCTGATTTGGATGGACTTCAAAGGACTATCGAAAAGGAAAAAGCTGAAATTGAGCGACTGGTAGCACTTAAGAATCAGCTGCTTGAAAAATCCGAACAATATGAAGCCGCTCAAGCTCCGGAGGTATCCTTCGAATCGGTGCTGATAGATGAAATTCGGCTTTACAAAGCTTTTTCGGGATATTCGGAACTGGCCGGACCCGGTATCGTGATTATTGTCTCGGACGGCGAAAGAGACCTGCAGGCAGGAGAGGATCCAAATACGCTGATCGTTCATGACTATGACATCAGAGCGCTGATCGATGATTTGCGAAACGCCGGCGCTGAAGCCATAGCCATAAACAACCAGAGAATCCTGCTTGGGAAAACGGAACTTTATTGCACAGGACCTACCATACGCATCAACAATCAGGTCTTTGCGCAGCCGTATATAATTACAGCCATAGGCAACAGAGACCGGCTGATTGAGATAGCAGAAGGTCCCAGTGGCTATGCCGGACTGCTTCGGCAAATTGGACTTTATGTAGAGGTCAATTCGAGTATCAATGTTAAAATTCCGGCTTATGCTGAGTATAAAAATCCCTTGTATTTGAACTTGTTGGAGGAAATCAAACCATGATCATTGCAGTCATTGGCATTATTGTTGGACTTGGTATTGGCTATTTGATACCATTGTCAGTTACAACCAGCTTTGCAATCTATTTTTCAGTCGCCATTCTGGCTGCGATCGATTCTGTGTTTGGTGCCATTCGAACCTCAAGGGATGGAACCTTCGACATGGTCATCTTTGTGAGCGGTTTTTTCACGAATGCCATACTTGCAGCTTTTCTTGCCTATATTGGCGACAATTTGGGTGTGCCAATTTATTATGCCGCTGTATTTGCCTTCGGTGTACGTCTGTTTAACAATTTGGCGATCATTCGCAGGGATATAATTACAAGTTATCGGCAAAAAATGACAAAAAATACGTGAAAAAGGTATCAAATTTGATTAAATATATTCTTATGTACAATATGTTGTGGTATTATGAAATTAATATTTAGCGAAAACACAAGATGAATGACATAGAATAGACGAGGGGGCTAAATAGTGTTGGAATTTGATATCGATATGGAACAATTTGCCCAGATAAAGGTCGTCGGCGTCGGCGGCGGCGGCAGCAATGCTGTCAACCGTATGATTGAGGCTAGCCTGAAGGGTGTTCAGTTTATCGCCATCAACACGGATAAGCAAGCACTTTATAATTCAAGAGCAGAATATAAAATTCAGATTGGTGAAAAGCTGACCAGAGGCCTTGGTGCCGGTGCAAATCCTGAAATAGGGAGCAAAGCCGCTGAAGAGAGCCGTGATGATGTGTACCAGGCACTTCAAGGTGCTGATATGGTCTTTATCACTGCCGGTATGGGCGGCGGTACGGGTACTGGTGCGGCCCCAATAATTGCTGAAATCGCAAAAGAAATGGGTATTTTGACGGTTGGGGTTGTTACAAAACCGTTTACATTTGAAGGAAAGCGCCGCATGACCCACGCTGAGCGAGGCATTGATGAGCTCAGAAAACGCGTGGATACCTTGGTTACTATTCCAAATGACCGTCTCCTCGAGGTTGTAGATAAGCGGACTTCCATAGTCGAAGCGTTTAAAATCGCAGACGACGTACTTAAACAGGGCGTGCAGGGTATTACGGATTTGATTGCGATTCCAGGTCTCGTCAATCTCGACTTTGCAGACGTAAAGACCATCATGTTTGAGCGAGGTCTCGCTCACATGGGCGTCGGTCGCGCCAGCGGCGACAACAGGGCTGTTGAAGCTGCCAAGCAGGCCATTCACAGCCCGCTGCTCGAAACGACCATCAATGGGGCAAAGAGCGTCCTCCTGAACATTACGGGCGGTCCTAGCCTGGGACTTTTAGAAATTAATGAAGCTGCTGAAATTGTTGCCAGAGAAGCAGACGAAGATGCTAATATTATCTTTGGTGCTGTGATTGATGAAACGATCAAGGATGAGATTAGAATTACGGTTATTGCCACCGGCTTTGAAGATGTTATTAAGAAGGCAGCCATGGATGCTAAGCCTGAACCGGCTGCAATCCAGGAAGAAGCGCCTGCAGCAGCTGAAACTTCAGTGGCTCAGGAAGCTGCAGCACCGGTTCAGAACGTTGTAAAGAGTTCCGGCGGCAATGAGTCCGGCGAATTTGAAATTCCACCATTTTTAAGAAAAAGAAGGTAACAAGTCGACTGAAAACCACGTTGCTTCAGTCTGGGACCACCTGTTCTCAGGTGGTCTTTTGTTAGTAGGGGGGAGAGCGTACTTGAATTGTCCATATTGTGGTGACAGTGAAACCAAGGTCATTGATACTCGCCCTGCGGATGAGGGCGCGTCGATCCGGAGAAGACGCGAATGCACCCAATGCAGGAACCGCTTTACAACCTATGAAAAAATTGAAGAAGTTCCGCTTGTCGTCGTCAAAAAAGACACAACCAGGGAATCCTTCAACCGAAACAAACTTCTTGGCGGTATTATAAGGGCCTGTGAAAAACGACCTGTGTCAATGGAGCAGATTGAACATTTGGTAGATTGGATAGAAAAGAAGCTGCAGAATACACTGGATCGGGAAGTGTCGTCACAAGCCATCGGGGAGCTGGTGATGCTCAAACTGAAAGAATTGGACGAAGTTGCTTATGTCCGGTTCGCATCGGTCTACAGGCAGTTTAAAGATATAAACACTTTTGTAGATGAATTGACAAAACTCTTGAATGAAAAAAAACGCCCCGAGCAGTGAGGACTTATAATGTCAAATCTAATTTTTAAATCATTGGAAAAGTTTCCGGACTTGATTGCCGGTATGACGACGCGTCACGGCGGTGTCAGCGAAGGAATCTTTGAGAGCAACAATATGGGTATTTTAGCAAGCGAACATGACGACAAGGCTATTGTGAATATGAGAGCCATGATCCGCGCATTGCCGGTTCGTCCTTGGAAAGTAGCGGTAACCAGACAGGTTCACGGCACGCGGTATGCAGTATTGGGTCAGGAGCCGCCGGAATCGGCCTTTGAACCAAATTTTTCGGTTTTTCCGGAAACGGACATCCTGATGACTAATGAACCTGGGGTACTACTGATCACCTTCTACGGTGATTGTGTTCCCATCCTGGTTTACGATCCTGAACATAAAGCTGTCGGACTCTGTCACAGCGGATGGAAAGGGACGTCATTGCGTGCGGCTGAGGCGCTCATAAAGGGAATGATCAAGGCGTACGGCAGTCGTCCGGAAGCCTTGAGCGCTGTTGTGATGCCGGCTGCGGGTGTCTGCTGCTATGAAGTTGGCTTTGATGTTTCCAGTCTCTTTGAAGCATTCCCGGAGCATCTGATTCCATTTGGCAGCAAGCACAAGATAGACTTAAAGGGAATCAATGCCGAAATACTCAAATCTTGCGGTGTACCTGCAGAAGCCATCGAAGTATCCCCTTTGTGCACCCTATGTGATGACAGATTTTTTTCCAATCGAAGAGATGGCGGCCATACCGGCAGGATGGCCGCGTTCGCATGCCTCAAAGATCAAAATGAGGTGATGGTGTGAGCAAAGATCGCGGACATATCATTTCTAAAGTTGAAGCGGGTTCCATTGCCGAGGAATTGGAAATTGAAGCAGGCGACCGCCTGCTGACTATCAATGGCAAAGAAATCAGGGATGTCCTGGATTTTTTGTTTTATTCCGGTGATGACGAGATTGAGATTGAGATCATGAAACCTGATGGTGAAGTCTGGGCCCTCGAAATCGAAAAGGACTTTTATGAGGAGATTGGCATTGAATTTGGAAATCCAATTTTGGATGATGCCAAGCATTGCCACAATAATTGTATTTTCTGCTTTATTGATCAGCTTCCAAAAGGCATGCGCCAGTCCCTTTATTTCAAGGATGACGATTCCAGGCTGTCTTTTTTGCAGGGAAACTATGTCACACTGACGAATGTCAAGGACCAGGATCTCGACAGAATGATTGAATATCAGCTGAGTCCTGTGAATGTGTCCATCCATGCAACCAATCCGGAACTTAGGAAACAAATGCTGAACAACCGGTTTGCGGGGGATATTTTGAGCAGGCTGAAAAAGCTGACCGACAATAGAATAGAAGTCAATGGGCAGATTGTTCTTGTTCCCGGCGTTAATGACGGCCCAGAGCTCGACAGAACGCTGAGTGATCTTTCTGAAATTGGTCCCAACCTGGTCAGCGTCGCAGCAGTGCCGGTAGGTATGACAAAATTCAGAGAAGGCTTGGCGCTTTTGACCCTCTATGATCAAAAATCTGCATCCGGCCTTATAGATCAGGTGTCTCAGTGGCAGGAAAAATTCCTGGAGCAGAGAGGCAGCAGGTTTATACATTTATCAGATGAGTTTTATCTGACTGCCGGGCGCGAGGTACCGGCTTTTGAGGCCTATGAGGGCTTCAGACAACTCGAAAATGGCGTCGGTTTAATCCGCAAGTTTGGTACCGAAGTCCTAGGTGCCCTTGAGAATCTTCCGACAATGTCCGGCAAAGGAAGCGCAGACGGGATTTTGCCGATGGTTACGGTAGATCTGGTAACCGGTACCTTAGCTGGAGACTTTATGAACAGTTTGGCGGAAGCCATTATGAAACGACTGCCAAATTTGGAACTTAGAGTTCACCCGGTCATCAATCGTTTTTTTGGCGATACCATAACGGTAGCGGGACTGGTGACGGGAACGGATCTCTATGAAACGCTGAAATCCAAGCAGAATCTCAAGTGGGTGCTGATGCCGGAAGCCATGCTGAAGTCGGAGGAAACAGTATTTTTGGACGACTGGACTGTGGCTGTCTTAAGTGAAAAGCTTGAGGCCGACGTGATACCTGTCAAAGTGGAAGGGCAAGCATTGATCGATCAGCTGATTGATCTGATTCAGAAGGCATCCACCTAAGCCTTGTGGAAACAAAAATTCAGGAGTGAACAAGATGAGAAAGCCAATTGTTGCAGTCGTTGGTCGGCCTAATGTAGGCAAATCGACATTTTTTAATAAAGTAGCGGGAAAGAGAATTTCCATTGTTGAGGATACACCAGGCGTCACCAGGGATAGAATCTACGTCGACGCGGAGTGGCTCGACTACAGGTTCACCATGATCGATACCGGAGGCATTGAGCCGGATTCAAAAGACATCATTTTATCGCAGATGCGTGAGCAAGCCCAGATCGCCATTGATACAGCGGACGTCATCCTGTTTATGATCGACGGCAAAGCTGCTTATACCACAGGGGATGAAGAGATAGCCCTCATGCTTCAACGGGCAGGAAAACCGGTCATTCTAACGGTCAATAAAGTGGACAACGCGCTGCCGAATGAGTTCTACTATGATTATTACAACCTGGGTTTAGGCGAACCATTCCTGATCTCAGCGATCAACGTCTTGGGACTCGGCGATCTGCTGGATGAGATTGTCAAGCATTTTCCCAAACCATCGGAAGAAGAGGGCGAGGATGAAACGATCCATGTGGCGGTCATTGGAAAGCCAAATGCAGGGAAATCCTCACTGATCAACAGTATTTTAGGAGAGCAGCGCGTCATTGTCAGCGAAATTGCCGGGACGACCCGGGATGCCATTGATACGCCTTTCGAATACGGTGAAGATCAGTACGTCTTTATAGACACAGCCGGCATCCGAAGAAAAAGCCGTGTCAATGAGAGCATTGAGAAATACAGTATTTTGAGAGCATTGACGGCGATTGAGCGCGCGGATGTCTGCCTCTTGGTTCTGGATGCCACAGAAGGTGTAACGGAACAGGATAAAAAAATTGCCGGGTATGCACATGAAGCCGGCAAGGGTGTTGTTATTGTCGTCAATAAGTGGGATCTGATTGAGAAGGATAACTACACGTTTAACCAGTTCGAGAAATTGGTGCGCAATGAGCTGGCTTACATGCAGTACGCGCCGATCCTTTTCGTTTCAGCGGTCACGAAACAGAGGCTGTTCAAATTGCTTGACACTATCAAGCACGTTTCAACCGAATGTGCCAAGCGCATTTCGACCGGTATGCTGAATGACGTTCTCAACGAGGCAGTCATGCTGACGCAGCCGCCGTCGGATAAGGGCAAGCGCCTGAAGATCTATTATATGACTCAGGCATCAGTCAAACCTCCGACGTTCATCTTGTTTGTAAACGACCAGGAACTGGCCCATTTCTCCTATGTACGTTATATTGAAAACTTCCTGAGAAAGAATTTTGACTTTATTGGTACGCCAATCCGCTTTATTGTCAGGGAGAAGAAGGAAGTGAAATCTTGAAGATTGCGGTTTTAGGAACCGGCAGCTGGGGCACAGCGCTGGTCAAAGTGCTGCTTGACAATGGTCAGGAAGTAGCGTTTTGGGGTCGCGACCCTCAGCAGATCGAATCCATAGGACAAACAAAGCACAACGCGAAGTATCTCAAAGGCGTTGAGCTTATTGGAAAGTTGACTGTGACAGCGGATTTGCTGCAGGCGGTTGCTGGTGCTGAAATAATAGTTCTCGCCGTTGCCTCTCAAGCAGTCCGAAGTCTTTTGACGCAAATAGATGCTAATCAGATATCTGATGACACCATTTTTGTAAATGTATCCAAAGGAATTGAACTCGGGACACATAAGCGGATCTCTGAGATCGTTTTGTCTTTTTTCCCTGGCAACAAGTATGTCGTGCTCTCGGGGCCTTCTCATGCAGAGGAGGTCTCTGCGGGGATTCCGACTACCCTGGTGTCTTCTTCGACCAGCAGGGCCGCTGCAGAGCGGGTGCAGGACGTCTTTTCGAGCGGACTGCTCCGCGTTTATACAAATCCTGATGTCATTGGCGTGGAACTCGGCGGCGCATTGAAAAACATTATTGCGCTGGGGGCCGGGATCAGTGATGGTCTTGGATTTGGAGACAATTCCAAAGCTGCGCTGATGACTCGGGGTATTGCTGAAATCGCACGCCTCGGGCGTTCGCTCGGCGCCAGCAGTGCTACTTTTCAAGGGCTCAGCGGCATTGGTGACTTGATAGTCACCTGTACCAGCCTTCACAGCAGAAATCGCAGATTTGGCATGCTGATTGGTCAAGGGGTTTCTGTTGAGAAAGCGCTTGAGGAGATCAACATGGTCGTCGAAGGCTACTATACCATTCATTCCGCTTATGAACTCTCTCTGATCGGAAACGTTGAAATGCCTATCACAAGAGAGTTATACAGAATCCTTTACGAAGGTGAAGATGCCAGGGACTCAGTGAAGCGGCTCATGCTCAGAGGGAAGAAACACGAACTCGAAGAGGCGGCCGAAGCCTTGAAAATTTGGGATGAACCAAGCTTATAGAACGGTAAAACTTTACAGAGTTGCTCACTTCTTTTACAATAGGAATGAGCTATAGTTTGGATCAAGGAGGGACATGGCATGCTTGATCAATTGACTGCACTGCTAATTTTAATGCTGATGCTGTCCGTGGTGGGCTACCTGATGTCTGCGCTAAAGGAATCAATGGACTTTAAAAGGGCCGTGGTTCGATTCAAGAGCCGCAAGGTCACTCAGAGCCTGATTGATCAGTATGATGTGAAAATTTTTAAACTTGGCGGCAGACGCGTCAATATTGGAGATGAAGTAAAAATTGTGCTCGAGAATGAAGAACAGCTGAAAGGCTTCATTCTCGGTGCCAGAAAAAAGCTGAACTCTCTGGCTCTGATCACGGAACTGGACGAAATCGTGGAACTGAACATCAGGCAAATTCGAAAGCTGAAGATTGTAACCAAATATGGCCGATTGTTTTGATACAGACAACACATAATAAACGATTTGGCATGAACAGGAGAGGGTGAAATGAGAATCAAACATTATGGACGGTTTTTTATGTCCATGCTGATTCTGGTACTGGCCCTGTCTGCGGTTGGGATGATGATTTACCGCACCTGGTTCCTAAAGGAAACTGCGTATGAAGTGACCTATGATACACTCGACATCGACAAGACCTATGCTTCCGTGATTTTCAGGAGGGAAACCCTGGTAAGAAGCAACGTAGGCGGCAGTGCCGCGTATGCGGCTGAGGACGGATCGAGGATAAAACGCGGTGAAAAAATCATGGAAATTCAGAGTGATGGACAGACTGCCGCGGCATCGGTCGAAGAAGAGCCGCTGACCTCGATTAAAATTGACGAAATGCTGACCGGCGACATTGACAATCTCAATAAGGAAATTGAACAAATTGAAGATGCAATCCATGAGGAAGCCGCGCTGCAAAACTTTGAACGCGTCGCTGAACTCAGGAAGGATTTGATGCTGAAGCTCGACAAGAAGATCAAGCTGCTGGACGACAAGAGTCTTTTGCGAAAAGGTGCGTCCTCCTTCAAACAGGCCTATGTTGGATCCCTGGAAGCTGTCGAGGGTGAAGTGGTCGAGTTTTTCAGTCAGGATGCGGGCATTGTCTCCTATGAGACTGATGGCTTGGAGCAGACGCTGACCATTGAAAATCTCTACACCATTAATTATGCCAAGCTGATGAGTGAGACACCTCCGGTGATGAAAGATCTGACCACCGCGCTGGTCGCACCAGGCAGTATCGTTTACAGATTGATTGATCCTTCTGCCTGGTTTATCGCGGCACAAATCGCGAAGGAAGAAATTGATCTTTATGAAAAAGACAAAGTGCTGGATGTTGAGTTTGATGGAACTAAAATAGTCGGTTCCGTTGCGGATGTGTTTGAGAGCGGCGGAAATGGCATACTGGTTATCAAAATCAACGAGCTTCATCCGGCTTTTTATACGAAACGCTATGTGGATGTTCGGATTGTGAGAGAGAATTTTCAAGGTCTGAAAGTATTGAAATCCTCCATTGTCACCCTCGAGGGCACTACAGGCGTTTTCGTCCTCGACATTGATCACCGGGCAATCTTCAGACCGGTCAAAATTCTGGGTTACAATGAGGACTATGCCGTCGTTAAGGACGGGTACCTGATTTCGGACGCTGAAAGCGGCTCTGAACGCGTTAAGACTCTTGAAGTTCGCAATTTGGTGCTGATTGATCCAACAGGCGTCAAGTCAGGAGACAAATTTGAACAGAGGTGAAAGTAATGATGACAACGGAGAAGCTGCGGGATCACCTGAAGCAAGTCGAGTCTCGCATTCGCGAGGCAGCGATCAGATCCGGCAGGACACCTGAGGCTATTCAGCTGGTCGCCGTCACAAAGACGCAGAGTATAGAGACCTTGGAGAAGGCTTTTGATGCCGGGGTAAGAACAGTTGGCGAGAACCGGGTCCAGGAACTTTTAGCCAAATGGCCGAACTTCGAAAATCGCTTTGAATGGCATATTATTGGCCATTTGCAAACGAATAAAGTAAAATATATCATTGATAAAGTCGCGCTCATCCACTCCGTTGACAGCCTAAAGCTCGCTCAGGAAATATCGAGGCAAGCCACAAAAATTGGCAAGATAATGCCGGTGCTGATTCAGGTGAATCCTGCTGAGGAAGAGACAAAATTTGGTCTTTCAAGCAGTGAGGTTGAGGTACTGGTAAGAGAGGCTGCCTTGCTGCCCGGAATTAAAATTCAAGGCCTTATGACCATTGCGCCTTTTGTTGATGATGAAGGTCTGCTCAGACAGGTCTTCAGCGATATGCGCCGGATCTTCGACCATTTGAAAGACGTGTCTGTTCCGGGTGTTGAGATGAAACATCTCTCCATGGGGATGACCCATGATTTTGAGATTGCCATTGAAGAAGGCGCGACAATGGTACGTATTGGATCGGGCTTATTTGGTGAAAGACATTAGATGAAGACTGAACTGCCTGTTAATGATAATAAGTGACCTTTAGTGACCATCGGCAAAGAAAAGCACTGCAATTTGAGAAAGGGGCGCTAACCCATGGCAGAAAAATTTATTGACAAAGTCAGAAGCATGATGGGATTTGAGACTTCTCAGGATGAGGAAGTGTATGAAGAAGACTTTGCGGAGGATGATGACGTGTACGATCGCAGCTACGCAGGAGCACCCGGAAATTATTCAAATCCGAATAAGGTCGTCAATCTTCATAAAAACCAAAGCATGAAAGTAGTGTTGTATCAACCGAGGGATTTCGAAGATACGCGTGCTGTCATAGACAGCCTCAAGACAAAAAAACCTGTCATTTTAAACATTGAAGAACTCGACCCTGAACTTGCAAGGAAAATTTTCGATTTTTGCAGCGGCGCGCTGTATGCCATTGATGGTCATATTCAAAAGGTGTCGAGGGGCATCTTTATCCTGGCGCCCAGCAATGTAGACATTTCAGGGGATGTACGCGGTGAACTGGAAAACAAAGGCGTTTTCGCCTGGTCGACACGAAAAGACAGCTTCTAAAAGCAGGAGGATTTAAATGTATTTGTTCAAAACAACCATGATCTATTTTTTGAATTTAGTGGTATTCTTAATCTTGATTCGAGCAGTGCTGAGCTGGTTTATCAGAGATTTGAGAAATCCCATCGCCGCGTTTGTTTACCAAGTGACGGAGCCGTTGCTCTCGCCCTTCAGACATATTATTCAACGCCTTGGCTATAATGGCATGATCGACTTTTCACCAATTTTGCTGATTATTACAGTGCAACTTCTGTCCAGTTTTATTATTGGATTATGATGGATCGGACGAAGTGGTTGGAGGGTGCAAGAGAGGATACGACTCGTGCGCAAATGGCAAAAGTCTACGATCAGTTGTCCCAGTGTCAGCGCCAGAGCAGGCCGGTTTTCACGGATTTTATCAATCCGGTGGTCCAGGATCTGTGCGACTATCACTTTGCCGCTTCAAAAGATAAAGATTTGCCAATGATGCATTTTGAAGGCGGCCACGCTGGATTTGAATCTTGTGTAATAGGATTTTATCCGCCGGGGGAAACGATAGAATTGACGCCGGTACCCATAGCCCTTCTCGAAATCAGCGCGCTTGAGGAGACGGCATCCTGGTCCCACAGAGATCTGCTTGGCAGTCTTCTGGGGCTCGGCATCTCCAGGGAGAAATTCGGCGACCTGAGAGTGGGGGAGAATGCCGCTTATGTTTTTGTGCTTGAAAAGTTGGCACCTTTTGTCATAAACGCGCTTGCGCGGGTCTCAAGAGATCCGGTCAGCGTCAGGGAAGTGCCGTGGTCAGAGTTTCCGGCAGAAGATGCTGGCGGTGAACTCCTATTCAGGACAGTCAAGTCGCCAAGGCTGGATGCTGTCATTGCGGCGGGGTTTGATCTGTCCAGGAGTCAGGCGCAAAAGCTCGTAGAGGCAGAGCGTGTGAAGGTGAACCACAGACCTCAGAACAGGCCGGACAAAGCAGTACCGGAAGATGCCGTAATCTCCGTGCGGGGGTATGGGCGTTTGGTGTTGGTGGAGAACATGGGCACCTCTAAAAAGGACAGAACCAAGATGCAGCTCAAGCGGTTTCGTTAAGCGCCTTTTGGGTGGCCAATGGTTTTTGAATTCAGCTTGGACGAAGCGCCTGTTGATGGGTTCAACAAAACGGGTTGACGCTGAGCGGAACTTGTAATATAATTTTGCAGTGTATACAGCGTAGACGGGAAGAGTACTTCAGAGCATGTGTCTCAAGAGAGCCGGCAAAGGGTGGAAACCGGTGGCCATACTGAAGGAAAATCGCCCCTGAGCTTTCACGTGAGCCTGTAATCTGGCTAGCGTCGAACGTATAAGCCGCGTTAAGGTTCTTTGAGTGGTGTCTCTGTTTTACTGGGGGCTCAAGCTGGGTGGTACCGCGATTGATGATCGTCCCTGGGCATATTTGCTCAGGTTTTTTTGTTTATTAAGTCCGGCTGTTTGCCGGAACTACTTGAATAGGGGTGTAGATGCGTGGGTTATCCTGAATTGTCGAAGAAACCAGTTTCCGAAACGGAACAAGAATTAAGAGGTCATTGGGACCAGATTGATTTGCTGCATCAAAGTGTCAACAGTCGTGAAGGCAGACCGGGCTTTGTCTTCTATGATGGGCCGCCAACCGCAAACGGACGTCCCGGCATTCACCACGTCCTCGCGCGCGCGCTGAAGGATTCCATTTGCCGCTATAAAACCATGCAAGGCTATCAAGTTAAGCGAAAAGCCGGCTGGGACACACATGGTCTTCCGGTGGAGATCGAGGTTGAAAAGCGCCTCAACCTCAACAACAAGCTTGAAATTGAGTCCTACGGCATTGAAAACTTCAACCATCAGTGTCGCGAGTCCGTTTTTGAATACGAAAGTGTGTGGCGGGATCAGACAGAGCGCATGGCTTATTTGATCGATCTTGAAAATCCCTACATTACTCTCGACAATGATTATATCGAAACAGAGTGGTGGATCCTGGACCAGTTCTTTAAGCAAGGTTATATCTATGAAGGTCATAAAATTCTCCCTTACTGTGCCCGCTGCGGCACCGGTCTCGCTTCCCACGAGGTCGCACAGGGTTATCAGGAAATCAAGACTGCTACAGTCTATGTCAAATTTAAGCGAAAAGATGCGGACGAGTACTTCCTCGTTTGGACGACGACGCCTTGGACGCTGGCTTCCAACGTGGCATTGACCGTCAGCGCCAAAGAAATCTATGTCAAAGTCAGACAAAATGATGAAATATATTACGTCGCCAAGGCGCTGGCGCCCGCTGTGCTTGGCAAAGAATATGAAGTTCTCGAGGAAATGGACGGCAAATCCCTTGAGTATGTCGAATACGAGCAGCTCATGCCATTTGTCAAAGCGGATAAGAAGGCGTTTTTTGTTACTTTGGCAGATTACGTTACTACAGATGATGGTACCGGCATAGTGCATACCGCGCCAGCTTTTGGCGAGGACGACTATAATACCGGCGTCCGTTACAACTTGCCTGTTCTTCAGCCTGTCAACGAGGACGGAAAATATACCGAGACACCATGGGAAGGCAAATTTGTCATGGATGCGGATCCGGAGATTATCGACTGGCTCAAGGAAACCGGCAAGCTTTACAAGCGCCAAACCATGGCTCATAATTATCCGCACTGCTGGCGCTGCAAAACGCCGCTCCTGTATTATGCAAAGCCAAGCTGGTATATTGAAATGACCAAATTCAGAGATCAATTGATAGAGAATAACAATTCTGTCAACTGGCAT
Source organism: uncultured Acidaminobacter sp. (assembly GCA_964416305.1). Classification (GTDB taxonomy): domain Bacteria; phylum Bacillota; class Clostridia; order Peptostreptococcales; family Acidaminobacteraceae; genus Acidaminobacter. Next base: position 85,588 of record CAYQDM010000003.1, read on the forward strand.
CCGTCTTACGTGGGAGAAAAGCGCTTTGGCAACTGGCTGGAGAATGTCAATGACTGGGCGATCTCACGCAGCCGTTATTGGGGTACACCGCTCAATATTTGGCGATGTGATGATTGCGGCCACACGACTTCAGTCGCCTCCAGACAAGAGCTGATAGATCGTGCAAAGGAAGAGATCGGTCTCGACATTGAGCTCCATCGTCCTTATGTCGATAGCATTCATCTGACTTGCGACAAGTGCGAAGGCAATATGACAAGGGTAACAGATGTCATAGACTGCTGGTTTGACAGCGGCGCAATGCCGTTTGCACAACACCACTGGCCTTTCGAGAACAAGGAGAATTTCGATCAGCTTTTCCCTGCGGATTTCATCTGCGAAGGCATTGATCAGACCCGTGGATGGTTCTATTCGCTGCTTGCCATTTCTACTTTTGTCATGGGCAAGGCACCGTACAAGAACGTTTTGGTCAACGACCTGATCCTGGATAAGGAAGGCAAGAAAATGTCCAAATCCAGGGGCAATATTGTAGATTCTTTCAAGTTGTTCGATCAATATGGAGCTGACGTTGTCCGCTGGTATCTCTATTTTGTATCTCCGGCTTGGACGCCAACCAAATTTGACGAAGAAGGTGTCCGCGAGGTTGAGAGCAAGTTCTTCAGAACCATAAAGAACGTCTACAATTTCTTCAGTCTCTATGCGAACACGGACAAAGTCGATGCGACGGCTAAATTTGTCGCGCCTGCCGACCGCCCTGAGCTCGACCGCTGGGTGCTTTCCAAACTGAATCGATTGGTAAACGAAACCACAGAAGCCCTCGAAGCATTTGACACAACGAAAGCGGTCAGAAAGATTCAGGAGTTTGTCAACGAAGACCTTTCCAACTGGTATATCCGTCGTTCCAGACGGCGTTTCTGGGAGACAGAAATGTCAGAAGACAAAATTGCAGTTTACAACACGACTTATGAAACACTGATCACTGTCTGCAAACTGGCTGCGCCTTTCGCACCATACGTCACAGAAGAGATTTACCGCAGCTTGACAGGTGAAACTTCTGTGCACCTGGCCATGTTCCCAGTTGCGGATGAAGCGCTGATTGACGAGCGTGTCGAGCAGAGAATGGACTTGATTCGAGACTTGGTGACCCTGGGCCGCGGTGCGCGTGAATCCGTCAAGATTAAAGTGCGTCAGCCAATTCAACGCGTTTACGTGGACGGACGTTATGAATCCCTGATTTCGGATCTTTCTGATCTGATCGAAGAAGAGCTTAATGTCAAGGAAGTAGTCTTTGCTGAAGACCTGGGCCTTTACATGAACTTCTCACTGAAGCCAAACTTTAAAGTGCTCGGTCCTGTTTTAGGCAGCAAAATGGGCGCATTCTCAAAAGCTCTGCAAAATGTCAGCCCACAATCAGTTGCCCCAATCCTGAACAGCGGCGGTACCTTTGACATTGATCTGGAAGGAGATGCCTTCACGCTGGATCAGGAGAATGTCCTCGTCAACATTTCAGCGAAAGAGGGCTTTACAGTGGGTATGGACAATAATCTGTTCATGATCCTCGACACAACCCTGACTGACGATCTGATTCTGGAAGGTTATGCCCGAGAGTTGATTTCCAGAGTTCAGCAGATGCGTAAAGCAAATGATTTCAATGTGCTTGATGAGATTAAGATCTTCTATGAATGCGACGATCGCTTTGATGCCGGCATCATGGCACATCAGGATTACATCAAAGGAGAAACCCTTGCTGTCGAACTGATTCGCGGTCAGCAGGCACCTTATGAGGATTATGTCCTGAATGATTGTGACGTCAGACTTTATGTTCAAAAGCTCTAAAGTACTCACTGCCGTTTGACTCAACCCCTAAAGTTACAGCAGGATCCTCCAATGGCAAAGCAGGGACTAGGCGTTTGGCGCTCGTCCCTGTCTCTGTCTTATGGATCTTTAATAGGTTCACCGGCAAATGAGGATTCAAACCAAAAAGGAGGTGGCAGGCATATGCAGGATCAGCAAAATGAAGTTTTCAGTTTTGAATTCGATGAGGCTCAGGACGAGCGCCTGGATCTTTATCTGAGCCGTATGACCGGCGCCACGTCCAGGACCTATCTTCAAAAATTGATCAAAGAGGGCCATGTGACCGTCAATGGGAAAGTAGTTAATGTAAAAAAGGAAAAGCTCAAGACTGGTGATGTGATTACACTTGAGCTGCCTCCAGCCGAACCCCTTGAACTCGAGCCGGAAAATATTCCTCTGGACATAGTCTATGAAGATGACGCGCTTTTGATCGTTAATAAAGCCAGCGGGATGGTGGTTCATCCTGCGCCGGGAAGCACTGCAGGCACCTTGGTGCATGCGCTTTTATACCACTGCAGCGGAAAACTGTCCGGAATCAATGGCGTTGCAAGACCGGGGATAGTCCACCGACTGGATAAGGATACCTCAGGCCTCATGATGGTCGCCAAGACAGATCTCGCTCATCATGCACTTGCTGAAGAGCTTAAGAATCAGAAGTCCGTCAGACGCTATCTGGCTCTTGTAATAGGCAATTTTCATCAGGATGAAGGCAGAATTGAGGCACCGGTTGGACGGGATCCCAAAAACCGCCTGAGAATGGCTGTCGTTGCCGGCGGGAAACCTGCCGTCACCCATTTCAAGGTCATTCAGAGATTCCGGCATTACACACTGGTGGAATGTCGGCTTGAAACCGGCAGGACCCATCAGATCCGCGTTCATATGAAATCCATAGGGCATCCAATAGCGGGAGACCCTCTTTATGGCACCAAGACAACTCTGTTTCCTCTGGATGGCCAATTTCTGCACGCTAAGACCCTTGGCCTGACTCACCCGGTGACACATGAACTCATGACCTTCGATTCGGAGCTGCCAGAACGTTTTAAAGCAGCGCTGGAGAAGATTGAAAGGCGGGATCATTCTGGAATTTAAAGCGAGTATTATGGATGCGCAGGCCATTTCACGCGCGGTCACGAGACTGTCGCATGAAATCATTGAGCGCAACAAAGGTATTGAAGACGTTGTCATCATTGGCATAAGATCCAGAGGAGAGCCGCTGGCGAGACGGATTGCCGCTAAAATTGAAGCCATCGAGGGTACCACGGTTCAAACAGGCGCGCTGGATATCACTAAATACAGAGATGATCTGTCGTCTAAGGAGGTCAGCCAAGGCGTTGCAGAAAGTGATATCAATTTTGAAATCACAGGACTCAACGTCGTACTGGTGGATGATGTCATTTATACAGGGCGCACAGTGCGCGCAGCGTTGGATGCCTTAATGGATTTTGGAAGGCCGAAAACTATTCAACTTGCTGTTCTGGTGGATCGTGGGCACAGAGAGCTGCCAATCAGGGCGGATTATGTCGGTAAAAACGTGCCGACCTCGAGTCGGGAAATCGTCAAGGTGAGATTGACGGAACAGGATGAAAAAGATGAAGTCAGTATTTATGAGCGCTGATGCTTGAATCAACTCATGTACAAAAGCATACGAGGAGGTTGGTGCGTCAGCACCTGCCTCCTCGTATGCTTTCCTTTCTTGCAGCCGTACATCAGACTTGAAGTCGTTTGACTACTGCTTCGTCCGGTGTGATGTAAAGCGTCTTGTTATGCACATAAATGACCATGCCTGGTTTTGCGCCTGACGGCTTTGACACGTGGCGGATCTCGGTGTAATCCACCGGGACTTGTCCGCTGAGGCGCGCCTTTGAATGCCATGCCGCCAGCATAGCTGCTTCGAAGAGAGTTTCCTCACCAACCGGCTTTCCCTGGGTGCGTATGACGACGTGTGACCCGGGGACAGACTTGGTATGGAACCATAAATCCTTATTGGAGGCAGTCTTTAAAGTCAATTCGTCATTTTGAACATTGTTTCGTCCGACAAGGATCTCAAAGCCTTCTGTGCTCTTATACTGCAGAGGCGCTGATTTTGGCCGCTTATCCTTCTTGCGGCCTTTGCTTTTCATGTAGCCTTCTTCAGAAAGCTCCATCCTTATGGCTTCGAGATTGGCGGCATCTGTGGATTGTTCAATCTGAAGGAGAACACTTTCAAGGTATTCCATTTCATTCTCGGTTTGCTCAAGTTGTGTCAGGATTTCTGTCTGGCCGTTTTTCAGCTTGGTGTATTTTCTAAAGCAGCGTTGGGCATTTTCTACAGGTGTCAATCGCACATCCAGAGGTATATGGAGTTCAGGTGCATCCTCTTCAAAAAAGTTTTCTACAACGGCTTCGTGATCACCCTTAGAAAGTCGGTACACGTTTGCGAGGATCAGCTCGCCAAATTGTCGTTGTCTCTCTGCGTCCTCTGCTTGCTGCAAGTCATTTTCCAAGTGGCTCTTCTTGTTGATCACGCGCTCCAGCCGGTTTTCCACCAGTTTTTTCATGGAGGCGGCCTTTTGCTCCAAACGGTCCTGAAGATCACGCTCTTCAAACATGCGGTTGACGCACAGCGAAGGCGCCATGACCGGGGATAAGAGCCCTGAAATTTCAAGTCTCAGAAGCGGTGCCGCTGTCAAGTCCAGTGGTCTTCCGGTTTCATCCAGAATAAGCCTCGTTTCAAGCGTCCCGGTTGCCAATAGTTGTCTGAGTCGCCTCAGTACGGCCTCTACTGCATCTCGGGAAGCGGTGTCCAGATGGTCTGCAGGAAGCTCTGTGTCGACACCTGCCTCAAGACAGATCTGGTGGCAAAGTGCAGGTGAGAAGCCCTGATAGGTACTTAGCAGCCATTGCTTTAGAGTAGAGACTGGTTTTGCGGAAATTCCGCCGGCGCTTTCAGTGTCGAGAGCGTCCTGTCCGCCTGAAATGGACAGCAGCGGCGGGTCTGTGACACGAATGTCCATTTTTCCACCCGGTGGCAGCTGATAAACTATGCCGGGATAAATTTGACGCACCCTGGATACTGCACTGGAGATGCGTTTTACAGCATCCACGACAATCAAAGAATCCGCCTGATAAAAAATCAAATTGGAATGCCGTCCCATGATTTCCGCGCAAAGAATGCGCTCCACCCGGTTGCCGAGCTCATCATAGGTATCGAAGACGAAGTCCAGAATTCGCTCCAGTCCACGCTGGCGAATGTCAATGAGCCTTGCGCCTGTTAAATGTTTCCGCAGCAGCATGCAGAACATGGGGGGCTGCTGTGGGTTTTCCGGTTTTGAATGAGTCAATGAAACATAAGGCATTGAAGCAGAGGCCGTGAGCTTGAGCCGATGGTTGCTTCGATCACTCCGGATTCCCAGAATTAAGGTGTCGCTTTCAGGCTGATAAATCTTGTCGACTCGTCCGCCAATTAATTTTTCTTGCAGCTCTGCGGCCAGTGCCGCCATAAAAATGCCATCATAGGCCATGGAGATCCCTCCCGAAATACAATAAGTATAGCACGCACACCGCAAATTATAAAGAAATCGGGCCCGGTCTATGTTAGAATAAATAAGGAACTGCTTTTCAGAAGGAGGCTGTTATTTTGAAATGGACTAAATGGCACGGCGCCGGCAACGATTTTCTGATTGGCGACTGGTCTGAAAACTATACAGAAACCCAGTGGCAAGCCTTAATCGCCAAAATTTCGCACCGTCATTTCGGTGTAGGCGCAGACGGGGTCATGCTGGTGGCACCCGCCGAAGATAAAAACTGCGCTGCCAGAATGATTTACTATAATTCTGACGGTTCCAGAGCTGCCATGTGCGGCAATGGGATCCGCTGCTTTTCAGCACATCTCCACAGAACGGGCAGAGCCAGTGAAGGTCTTTTCACGGTTTTGACGGATGACGGTCCTAAAGAAGTGGCACTGAGTGTTGTTGATGAAGGCTATCAAGTCAAAATTTCAATGGGTGCGGCAATATTCGCAGCAGATCAGATTCCCGTCATTTCTGAAAAAGGATATATGTTGGACGAGGACATTGATGTGCTCGGTAAAACTTTCAAAGTGACAGCCCTAAAAGTTGGTGTGCCTCACTTGGTCGTCGAGATGGACGATCTCGACGAAACTGAGATTCGGCACTTTGGGCCTGCACTCGAAAAACATCCGGCCTTTCCGCAAAAAATAAACGTCAATTTTGTCAGACAGCTTAGCGACACTGATCTTGAAGTTGTGACCTGGGAACGCGGCGCCGGACTGACTATGGCCTGCGGCACAGGCGCTTGCGCCTCTTTTTACGCTCTGTGTCACGCTGGAAGATTAAAGCGAAGTGCCCATGTGAAGGTGCCGGGCGGCACACTGGAAATTTCTGCAGATGAACGGGAAGAGATCTTTATGACGGGGCCCGCAGTTGCCGTCGCAGAGGTTGAAACCCTGGTGACGTTTTAAATTATTAGAGAAGGCAGGAGACGGACTATGACCTATTCAATGACAGGATACGGCCGCGGCGAGGCAAGCAGTGACAGAATTAAGATCGTAGTTGAAATAAAATCAGTCAATCATAGATATTCTGAAATTGTCGCGAAAATGCCAAAGAAAATGAATCCCTTTGAAGAACGCGTCAAATCTATGATCAAGGATCAGGTTCAACGTGGCAGAATAGAACTTTATGTCAATTACGAAGAGCAGGTTGGTGCGGATTATTCCATATTGCCGAATGATGCTGTTCTGGATCAGTATTACGCCGCGCTTAAACACCTGAAAGATCGTTATGCACTAAGAGATGATGTGACACTGTCCTTGATGTCCAGACATCCTGAAGCGTTTAGAGTCGAGTATGTGGAAGTGGATGGGGAGGCCATCTGGTCTGTCCTTGAAAAAGCCACTGCTGCAGCTATTGCTCAAATGGTAGAAATGAGGAAATCTGAAGGCGCGAAGCTGGTTGTGGACATTCTGGAAAGAATTGGCCAAATGAAATCCAGACTCGAAAAAATAGAAAGTCAGTCACCTCAGATTGTCGAAGCTTATCGCCAAAAAATGAGAGATCGGCTTACTGATCTGCTCGGAGATATGGGAATTCAGATTGATGAGGCAAGAATCGCCCATGAAATCGCCATTTTTGCAGATAAAACCAATGTGACTGAAGAGATCGTCAGATTGAAATCTCATTTTGATCAAATTGCTGATATTATAGACCTAGGTGGCGCTGCCGGCAGGAAACTCGATTTTCTCGTACAGGAGATGAATCGGGAGGTCAACACCATCGGCTCAAAATCTCCTGATTTTGAGATCAGCAATGACGTCATTGAGTTAAAAAGTGAGCTTGAGAAAATCAGAGAACAGATCCAGAATATTGAATAGCTTGCTGATTTAGAATCGATCTGAAGGGGAGTCGCGTAAAAAATGAAAAGAAAAGGTTTGCTCTTGGTTGTTTCCGGCCCGTCCGGCGTCGGAAAGGGAACCATCTGCAAGGCATTGATGAAGCTTCGCGAGGATATTAAGCTATCCATTTCCATGACGACGAGGGCGCCCAGAATGGGTGAAGAGGAAGGCGTCAATTACTTTTTTACTGACAGGGACGCTTTTATAAGATTGATTCAGCAGGGTGAACTGCTTGAATATGCCAAAGTCTACGACAATTATTACGGTACGCCTAAAGCTTTTGTTATGGAACAGCTGGAGAAAGGCGTGGATGTGCTGCTTGAAATTGACATTCAGGGCGCCTTGAAGGTTAAGGAGAAGTATCCGGAAGGCGTATTTGTCTTCATTTTGCCGCCGACTATGGATGAACTGAGAAACCGGATCGTCGGCCGCGGGACAGAAAGTGCGGAAGCCATTGACAAGCGATTCACCGCCGCCTACAATGAGATAGACTTAATGGAAAACTACAATTACTTTATTTTCAATGACCGTGTGGATCTCGCCACAGCGCGGTTGATCTCGATCATTGAAGCTGAACGCCTCAGAATCAGGCCTCAGTCTGTGAAAGAACTGATTCGTGAAATCAAGGAGGAATCGAAGTGTTAAAACCACCCATTAATGAACTTATCGATATCGCAGGCAGCCGTTATGCACTGGTAGTACTGACTTCAAGACGCGCTCGCCAGATTATCGACGGCGCAGAAGTTAAAATTGATGACAAATCCATCAAAAAGCCTATGAGCATTGCAACCCAGGAGCTTTATGAGCACAAGCTCGAAATCATTGATTTCGACAAAGAGGATTAAGCTGATGAGTGGCGTGTTGACGGGCAAGAACATTGTCTTGGGCGTCACAGGCGGGATTGCTGCCTACAAGTCAGCGGATCTGGTAAGCAGATTAAAGAAGCTGGATGCCAATGTTTATGTGGTGATGACAGCGCATGCGAAGGCTTTTGTATCGCCTCTCACTTTTCAATCTTTGTCCCAGAATTATGTGGTGGAGGACATGTTTGAAGCCCCTCGAACCTGGGATGTCGAGCATATTGCACTGGCAAAACTTGCAGACCTCTATGTTGTCGCGCCGGCAACGGCGAACATTCTGGCCAAGATGGCGGCCGGAATCGCAGATGATTTTTTAACGACGACGATTTTGGCGACACAGGCACCCATTCTTGTTGCGCCTGCCATGAACACTCAAATGTATCTGAGTCCGGTGACACAGCGAAACATGCAGATGCTCCAGGATTTGGGCGTTGGTTTTGTCGCACCTGGCAGCGGACGGCTTGCATGCGGGGATGAAGGTGTTGGCAAGATGGCTGAACCGCAGCAGATAGTAGACGAAATTATCAAGCTGCTCACTAAAAAATCTGCAGAGGCGCTGCCACGGCTTCTGGAAGGCAAGCGTGTACTGATCACGGCAGGTCCGACCCGTGAGGCTTTGGATCCAGTGCGTTATCTGACCAATCACTCTACCGGTAAAATGGGTTATGCTATTGCGGAAGCCGCTGCAGCCATGGGCGCGGAGACGAAACTTGTTTCCGGTCCGGTTGAGTTGTCTGCACCGGAAGGCGTTCAGCGTATTAGCGTCGAATCCGCCCGGGACATGTTAGAGGCTGTCATGAGCGACCTCAACTATGACATCATCATTATGACGGCAGCAGTTGCAGATTACCGTCCAAAGACAGAACAAACCCAGAAAATTAAAAAGGTGGAGGGTGATTTGACGCTGGAGTTGACGCGAAATCCCGACATCCTTTTTGAGGTGGGCAAGGTCAAGGCACATCAAGTCCTAATTGGCTTTGCTGCAGAAACAGAGCACGTCTTAGAGCATGCCGCTGCAAAGCTTAGAAAAAAGAACCTCGACATGATCGTAGCGAATGATGTAACCGTGAAAGGCGCTGGTTTTGGAAGCGACACAAACGTCGTGACGTTTATTACGTCTGACGGCGAACAGACCGCATTTGATCAAATGGAGAAATCTGAAGTGGCAAAGGCCATATTGAAAAGGGCGGCAGCCTTATTGCCAGCTTCGGATCCGGTCGAGACCAGATAAAGTAAGGTAACCCAATAAACCATCCGGGGGTAGAGGCATCTACTCCTGTTTCTTTATGATGCTGTGGAGGTGTATCAGGTGCGTGATCAACCATTGAATCAGAATCAGCCGGTCATGCTGGCTGACGTCATTGTGCTGAAAATGACACGTTCACTGGATCAGCTGTTTACCTACAGGATCCCGAAGGCGCTCTCCTCAGAGGTGGTCGTCGGCAGTAAAGTAGTTGTTCCCTTCGGTGCAGGTGATTCTACCCATGAAGCGGTTGTAGTCAATAAGCGGGTATCGGAAGACGGTGAACAACTGGAAAAGTTTAAGTCGGTTCAAAGTGTCTGTGATATGACAGCTGCGCTGGACGAACACCGCGTAAAGCTGGCGCTTTGGATCCGTGAGCATTATTTGACCAATTATGCACAGGCAGCCTCTTTGCTTCTTCCAAGCGGGACTGTGATCAAGCGGGATTATAAGCTTACTTTTAATCATAGCACTGACCCGCTGCAACTGGCTGATCTCAGTGATCCGGAGCGCGAATTCCTGGATGGACTAAGCGCCAAGCCGCTGATGCAGAGCGAGCTCAGCGACACTCAGACAGCTTTGATGAAGCGGTGTTTGAAAAAAGGCGTGATTCTGCGGGAAGAGCATTTGACTACCGCGGTGAGAGAACGCTATAACCGGTTTTTCAGTCTCACTGCGCCTGGTGAAGTCAATTCGTGGCTGGAGAGAATTCCAAAAAACCAGACTGTGAAACGCGCTGTCCTTGAAATGCTGAGAGATTATGGACGTGTAGAAGAATCCCGGCTTAAAAAAGAAGTAAAAGCCACCGCAGCAGGACTTAAGAAACTCGAGGAAGAAGGGCGGATTCAATCCGAAACAGAAGAAGCCTTTGCTTTTCCGACATATTACGATTCCGGAAAAACCAATGCTTTCGTTGCCTTTTCCTCAGAACAGAAAGCGGTTTATGATGTAATCAGCAACAGTGTGATAAATAATGAGCCCAGCTCTTTTCTGCTTCACGGGGTCACCGGCAGCGGAAAAACCGAGGTTTATATGGAACTCGCAGATTTATCTATAGCTGGGGGGCGTCAGGTTATAATTCTGGTTCCGGAAATTTCACTGACCCCTCAGCTGGTGGATCGCTTCAGAAGGCGGTTTGGAGATCGCATCGCCATTTTGCACAGCCGGATGAATGCGTCTCAGCGGTTTGACCAATGGCGTGCCATTGGCAGAGGCGACTATGATATTGTCATAGGGCCCAGGTCGGCGTTGTTTGCGCCTTGCAAAGCCATTGGCCTCATAGTGGTGGACGAGGCACACGACAGCTCCTATAAGTCAGACCAGGCGCCCAAATATCATGCGGTGGAAGTGGCGAAGACCCTCAGCAGCCTTCATGGCGCGCCGCTGATCCTCGGTTCTGCCACACCGGGCATCGAGCAGTACCATGAAGCGAGATGCGGCCAGCATCAGCTGGTGGAAATGCATAAGCGTTTCAGTCAGGTGCCGCTGCCAAAGGTGGAAATCGTCGACATGCGTCTTGAGTTGATGTCGGGCAACCGTTCCATGTTCAGCAGGCAGCTGGAGGCCGCCATCACAGAAACCCTGGAGCGAGGCCAGCAGATTATGCTGCTCCTCAACCGGAAAGGCTATCACACGTTCATTTCATGTCGAAGCTGCGGTTATGCCCTGAAATGTCCGAATTGCGATATCAGCCTGATCTTTCACAAAGGACAGAATCACGCCCGGTGCAGTTACTGCCATTATCGATCGTCGATCCCTGTGATATGTCCGGAGTGCGGCAGCCGCTATTTTAAATTTTATGGGAGCGGCACAGAGAAGGTTGAAGAGGCGTTTATTGAGAATTTCCCTGAGATCTCGACAGCCAGGATGGACAGTGAATCCCTGGCTAAGAAAGGTGCCCTTGAAGAAATTCTGGCGGATTTTGAATCCGGAAAGACCAGGGTCTTAATTGGAACTCAATTGATTTCAAAAGGACTTGATTTTGCCAATGTAGGTCTCGTGGGCGTCATACTGGCGGATGTGACACTGAATCTTCCGGATTTTCAGGCGTCTGAAAGAACCTTTCAATTGATGACACAAGTCAGCGGCAGGTCAGGCAGGGCTAAGACCCAAGGCAGAGTGGTCGTTCAAACCTATGTCCCTGAACATTTTGCCATAGTCAGGGCGGCTGAGCACAATTATATTGGCTTTTATGAAGAGGAGATGGGCATCCGAAAAGCCTTTGGATATCCGCCTTATTTACAGATGGCCAACATCATCCTTTCGGGTTTTAAACCGGAGGCAGTCGAGAAAAGTGCAGCGTCTTTATACGAGTGGCTAAAGTCTAAATTGCCATCTGAAATATTGAAAAAGGGTGATCTGGAAATACTAGGACCCCATCCGGCAGTCTATGGCAAAATAAAAAATAGATATCGATGGCAAATTATAATAAAATATAAGGAAGAGATGCTTCAAGTGCTGGAAAAGATTCTTCGAAGTCTTCCGGCAGACCGCCAGGATGTAAGATCCACTGTGGACATCAAAGCGATCAGCGTCTTGTAACTATGGGGCTTCAGTCGATTCAAAACTGTGGTGACGCACAGGTAAGGAGGATTATTACAGAATGGCAATCAGAAATATTAGGACCGAAGGTGACGAGGTTCTTAGAAAACGGTCAAAGGAAGTTGCGGTTATAGATCAAAAAATCAAGGATCTGGTTGAAGATATGATCGATACCATGTATCATGCGGAAGGCGTAGGTTTAGCGGCGCCTCAGGTGGGTATTCTTAAGCGAATCGCCGTCATAGATGTTTATGATGACACAGGTGTCAAAGTACTGATCAATCCCAAAATTATCAGAGAAGAAGGCGAACAGTTCGAAGTGGAGGGCTGTCTGAGTGTGCCTGAGCGGGCGGGTACTGTGCGAAGACCTGCCAAAGTCTGGGTAGAGGCTCTCAACGAACATGGTGAGATCTATGTCGTTGAAGGTGAAGACCTGTTAGCCAGGGCACTTTGTCATGAAATCGATCACCTGGACGGCGTTTTGTTCATTGACAAGCTCATTGAGGAGGCGTAACAATCAACATGAAAATTGTGTTTATGGGAACGCCTGAATTTGCTGTGCCGTGTCTTGAGGCGTGTATTGACTTTGAAGACGCTGAAGTCACAGCAGTTTTTACACAGCCGGACAGGCCGAGCGGCAGAGGAAACAAATTGACGCCGCCCCCTGTCAAAGTGGCTGCAGTGCGTGCCGGTATCCCTGTCTATCAGCCGGAAAGAATAAAGAGCAGCGAAGCCATGGAAATTTTAAAAGCACTGCAGCCTGATTTGATCGTCGTCGTTGCCTATGGACAGATCCTTTCTCAGGAGATTCTTGAGTTGCCTGATCATGGCTGCATCAATGTTCATGCCTCGCTGCTTCCCAGACTCAGAGGCGCTTCTCCCATTCAGTGGTCCATTGTCAGCGGTGAGACCGAGACCGGTGTCACGATTATGAAAATGAGTGCCGGGTTAGATGAAGGGGATATGCTTTTTAAGGAAGCCGTGGAACTGACAGCCACAGTGACTGGGGGAGAACTTCACGATCAATTGATGGAAGTAGGCGCGGCTGTTCTGACCAAAACGTTGGAAGCCATAAGAGAAAACGGTTTGAGTCCGGAACCGCAAGTCCATGAACTTTCAACATATGCGCCTAAGATCGACAAGAAAATGGCTGAAATTGACTGGCACAGGACTGCGGATGAAATTAGCGCTCAAGCCCGGGGATTTGATCCTTGGCCGGCGGCCGTGACTACCTATGGCGATGTCCGCCTGAAATTATTTAAACCAGTCGTCATTAAGCTGAGTCAAGATGATGAATTCTCGGAGGCCAAACCCGGCACTATTATTGATGTCAGCCGCGACTGTTTTACAGTGAAGACCGGACAGAATGCCGTCAGGTTCTACGAAATTCAGGCACCTGGATCCAGGAGAATGAAGGTGTCAGACTATTTGCTGGGACACCGTCTGGACATAGGGGCGCGTTTGGGCGCCTAAGGCAATTCTTGGGCAACAACAATGACTGATTGGAGGCTTATCATAGAAGCTTCCGTTTTGCTGCTTTATACAATTTAATTCAACACAATCCTTTAGGAGGTTGTCAAAATGAGTGGTTATATGGGAACCGCCGGTTCACTGGGATTTTTGCTCCTGATTCCGGTTTATATTTTCGCAATGATCGCACAAGTTCAGGTTAAAAGTACCTTTACAAAGTTCGCACGTGTCGGATCTTACAGGCGAATGAAGGGCGTCGAGGTCGCAAGAGCCATACTGGATCGAAATGGTCTGCAGGACGTCATTGTTGAGCCTGTTGCAGGCTCACTGACTGACCATTACGATCCTCGGAACAACAGGATCCGTCTGTCTCAAACGGTCTACGGCAGTGACAGCATTGCGGCAATCAGCGTTGCTGCCCATGAAGTGGGGCATGCCATACAATACGCCACAGGTTACAAACCTATCCGATTCAGAAATGCCTTTTTGCCTGTGGCAAATCTTGGCAGCGGTGTTCTTCCCATATTGATTATGGCTGGTTTTTTCTTCAGAATTGTGCCTCTTGTGGATCTGGGCATTCTGTTTTATCTCTTCGCTGTCCTTTTTCACATTGTCACACTGCCAATTGAGTTTAATGCCAGTTCAAGAGCTATTGCTGAATTGGTGGATGGCCATTATATTCTGGATGAGGAAATATCCAATTCCAAAAAAGTTCTTGGCGCAGCGGCCAGAACCTATGTTGCCAGCGCTGCGGTATCTGTCATGGAACTTGTGCGTCTGCTGCTGATTCGGGATCGCATGTCCAGGGACTGATTGAAGTTAATATTGATTTAAAGGAAATCTATCTTTCGGATCGTCGCAGAGCAGGCTTAACGTCAGTTATGCCTGCCGCGACAGTCTGGAACTTTGAAATGGAGTAGATCATCATGCCATCCCCGAATAATCCAAAGCATTCGCGAGCCATTCAAAAACTCACAAGCCGGCAAGCTGCCGTAGAATTGCTCATGGACATTGAGCATAAGGCCTTATTGTCCAGTGACGCGGTGTTTAATCTGTCGAGGCAGCACGTGATGTCTTCTGAAGACCGCCGTCTCGCGGTCAGGTTGATTTATGGTGTTTTGGAACAGAAACTATTATTGGATTATAAGCTTCAACAGGTCTCAAAGACGAAACTTTCAAAACTCGACCCCTACATTCATATGATTTTGAGAGTGTCGCTCTATCAGCTTTTATTTATGGACCGAATCCCGGAGTCTGCGGTCGTCAACGAGGCTGTCAAAATGTCCAAGAAAAAGGGTCAGCACCTCAGCGGTTTCGTCAACGGGGTACTCAGAAATTTTCAGAGATCAAAGGAAACTTTAAAACTGCCTGAGCGGTCTGAAGATGAAATTAACTATTTATCCATCACAACCTCACATCCTCAGTGGCTTGTGAAGCGCTGGATCTCCAAATTCGGAACTGAATTCAGTGAAGCGCTGATGAAGTCTGACAACCTTACACCGCCTCTTACAGTCCGCGTGAACCGCCTTAAATCCAAGCCGGATGAGGTAAGGGAGAAACTTGCAAATAGTGGCATAACCTCAGAGTCCAGCCGGTTCTTTGATTATGCGCTGATCGTGCATTCCGGACAGGACCTTGTCATTCAGGACTGGCCTGTTTTTATTGAAGGAGAGCTTTACGTTCAGGACATAGCCTCCATGATGGTCACAGAAGTGATGGACCCTCAGCCGGGAGAGCGTATCCTGGACATGTGTGCAGCTCCCGGCAGCAAAACGACACATATGGCAGAGAAAATGAACAATCAGGGCACGATCATTGCCCGGGATGTATCAGATAAAAAGCTTCAAAAAATCAAGGAAAACGCAGGCCGTTTGGGAATTTCAATAATACATCCCGAAGTTGGCGACGGTTTGATCCTGGACCTCGACGCGGTGGATGCGTATGACCGCGTGCTGCTGGATGCGCCATGCTCAGGTCTTGGCATTATTCGCAGAAAACCGGAAATTCGTTTCAGACGGCAGCCTGAGGATCTGGCGGCACTCGTGAAACTGCAGACGAAGCTGCTTGAGAACGCTTCGCGTTACGTCAAACAGGGCGGGATTCTGGTTTACAGCACGTGTTCGGTGGATCCGGATGAAAATGAAGGTGTCGTAACAGCTTTCCTGGCATCCAATGCCGAGTACAAGCTGATGGATACGCCGTGGTCAGATGAAGATGGATTAATCAGACTCTATCCGAGCGTCCATCAAACAGATGGTTTCTTTATCGCTAAAATGGTTAGAGTCTAATATAAAGAGGTGGTTCAGGTGAAAGCAGCAGGCATATCCCATATTGGAAACATAAGAACGAACAACGAAGATGCCTATTATCTCAACGAACAGCATAATTTGATTGCTGTAGCGGATGGCATGGGTGGTCACAAAGCGGGAGAGATCGCCAGCAGTATTGCTATAGAGGCTATTGCGTCCCTAATAGCCATAAAAGACCAGCATTCAATCATGCCGGCAGAAGTGTTCAGAAAAGTTTTCTCGGAAGCCAATCAACGCATTTGGAATAAAGCCCATGATACCGAGGACTGCAAAGGGATGGGCACGACCCTGACTTCGGCATGGATAGTAGAGGACCTCGCTTATGTCGCGCACGTAGGTGATTCCCGCGCTTACTTAATCCACGACGGCAGGATTCGTCAGGTGACGAGGGATCATACCTTAGTGGAGGAGCTCATCAAAACTGGTTCCATTGACCGCGAGTCTGCTCTCAGCCATCCCCAGAAAAATGTGCTCATGAAAGCTGTGGGTGCGGACGACGGTATTTCCCCGGACCTTCATGAAATTGAGGTTTATGAGGGTGATATTATTTTATTGTGTTCAGATGGATTGACCCATTACCTTAAAGACTTTGAGATTGTTGATTTGCTCTCCAAAGAAACAACTCTGGAGGCGTCTTTAAATCTTATGACTGAACTAGCACTTGAACGTGGCGGCGCTGACAATATAACCGCTGTAGCCATCAGGATTGATAAACTGGGAGGTGATCGCTAGTGGATCGTATCATCGGACGCATTTTGAAGAATAGGTATGAGATCCTGGACAAAATTGGCGACGGCGGTATGGCACTCGTCTATCGCGCTAAAGATACCTTGCTTGATCGTGATGTCGCCATTAAAATCCTGCGGCCTGAATTCGTCTCAGATGAGGAATTTATTCGGAAGTTCGACAAGGAAAGCAAGGCGGCTGCCAGTTTGAGCCATCCTTCCATCGTCAGTGTCTATGACGTCGGTCATGAAGACGACCTTCGCTATATCGTCATGGAATACGTAAAAGGCGCTACCCTGAAGCGGTATATCAAGGAGTATGAAGGTTTCTTTGAGAACAGAGAGATTATCCGCGTCGGGAAGCAGATTGCCAGAGCCCTTGAAAATGCACATGCAAACCATATAGTTCACCGCGACATCAAACCCCACAACATCTTGATTGGGACAGACGGGACAGTCAAAGTTGCGGATTTTGGCATAGCAAGAGCCATAACCTCTTCGACCATCATAAATACAACGGATATGATGGGCTCAGTGCATTATGCATCGCCGGAACAGTCCAGGGGCGGTTTTGTGGACGAGAAATCAGACATCTATTCCCTGGGCATTTTGATGTATGAAATGGCGGCAAAAAGGCTGCCTTTCGAGGGCGAATCTGCTGTCGCCGTCGCGCTGAAGCATTTGAAAGAGGAAGTCAGACCGCCTTCGGATTTTAACCCTGGACTGAGTGTCGGCCTCGAAGGCGTGATTTTGAAAGCCATTCAAAAAAACCCGGAATTCAGATATGCCAATGTGACGGAAATGTTGAACGATCTGGATGAAGTTCTTCTCAGGCCGGATCACATTGTCATGATTGAAGGATCAGATGATGACGCCAAAACCATGATGATCCCCAAAATTGATGAGGATCTGTTTTTTAGCGAAACCCGTTCAATTGAAAATACAAATCCAACGCGATTCGCCAATCGCAGATCCACTGACAATGTGGAAGCAGTTCAGCCGGTTGTGGAGAAAGCGGATAAAAAAAGACTGTTCATAACTATTGCACTTGCTTTAATTGCGGCTGTCATCTTCATAGGCGCTGGCTTCGTTATGAAGAATTTACTGGAGGAGAGCCAGCCTACTGCGGTGCCGAATGTGACCGGACTGGATTTAGAGGTTGCCCTGCAGCTCCTGGAAGACCATGGTTTTAAAGGCGAGGTCGGCGACAAGATTTATTCCGGTTCCTATGCTCCAAATGAGGTCATTTCACAGTCCCATGAAGAGGGGACTCTGCTTAAGCCGGGATATACTATTTCTCTAACTCTCAGCCTTGGCACTGAACTTTATGAGGTGCCTAATCTGGTTCAGAAACCCCTCGCAGAAGTCGAAATTCTGATCGTGAATGCCGGATTCAAGGTGGGGGATGTGGAACAAATTGAAAATGAGGCGCCTGAGGGCACCGTCATCAGTCAATCACCGTTTGCAGGCCTAAAAGAGCCAAAGAACACTTCAATTGACCTGTTTGTCAGCAAAGGCAAGGTGCCTGGAAAGAGCATAATGCCGACCATAGTCGGCAGTGCACTGGAAAGCGCAAGGATGACCCTCGAACAATACGGCATCACGGTGGGAGACGTCTCTTATGACTTCAGTGATACTTTTGCCGCGAATCTGGTTATGTCCCAGAGTATTGAAGGCGGACGCGAAGTACAGCCGACTGACCGGGTCAACCTGGTCGTCAGCAAAGGCAAAGATCCGAATTCAACGCCGCAGCCAGTAGAGAAAACGCTGACCATTCCTTTGGATTATGAGAAAGATGAATTCGAGGTCAAAGTGGTTTTGGTCAAAGACGGCGCGTCAGAAATAGTCTATCAGAAGGTTCACAGCAAGTCAGAAGAGCGGGTTTCCGTGACCATCAGCGGGACAGGCACTGTTGGCATCAACATTTATTTTGACGATGTCCTGGTCAGCTCCAATGAAGAGGTATTCAATTAATGGGGGAAAAACTGTCTGAAGGTCGGATTGTCAAAGGGATTGCTGGATTTTACTATGTTCAGGATCACACTGGAATTCTCGAATGTAAGGCACGTGGAAAGTTTAAAAAAATGGGACTGGTGCCGATGGTGGGGGATCGCGTCCTCTTCTCCAAACAGAACGGGTCCATTGAGGACATCCTGCCGAGAACTTCCGAACTACTGCGGCCGCCGGTGTCCAATGTCGATCAGGCTGTCATAGTGTTCGCGGTGCGTTTTCCGGATCCGAACATGGTTCTGCTGGACAAAATGACGGTCCTGGCTGTCAAGGAAGGCCTCGACGTGGTTCTCGTCTTCAACAAAGTGGATCTGGATGACGAAGAGTCCCAACTCTCAATGAATCTGGAGGAGATCTACGGCCCAACCGGCTTCAAAATTCTAACGACCTGTTCGCTCAGCGGCTATCATATTGACGAGCTTAGGGCAATGCTCAGCGACAAAGTCTCTGTCTTCGCCGGGCCATCCGGTGTGGGCAAATCCTCACTGCTGAATGCCATTGAGCCTGGGCTTGCCCTCAAGACCGGTGCTGTCAGCGAAAAGATTCAGCGAGGAAAGCACACCACGCGTCACAGTGAGCTTTTGGAACTGGAAACCGGCGGATTCGTCGTTGACACACCTGGTTTTACTTCTCTCGAGCTCAGGGATCTGGAAGATGACCTTCTCTCATCCTGTTTTCCTGATTTTGAACACTTGCCTGGCAATTGCCGCTTTGATGACTGTCTTCACCTTGAAGAACCGGACTGCAGGGTTCGTGAAGCTGTTAGAGACGGAAAACTTTCGCAGTCCAGATACAACTCATACACGCATATCATGAATGAAATCAGGCAATCTAGGAGGTACTGAAATTGAAATTATCACCGTCTATTCTGTCCGCGGATTTTGGAAATCTGCAGGACGAAGTAATGAAAATTGAACGCAGCGGCTGTGACTATCTTCATGTCGATGTCATGGATGGCCATTTTGTGCCTAATTTGACCATCGGCCCACTGGTCCTGGAGGCTTTGAAAGGGCGTACAAACCTGGTCAAGGATGTCCACCTGATGATCGAGCATCCGGATCGTTATATCGAGGCATTCGCCAAAGCAGGGGCGGATATCCTGACGGTCCATCAGGAAGCTACGGTGCACCTTCACAGGACGATCCAGCTGATCAAGTCACTTGGGGTCAAGGCAGGGGTGTCGCTCAACCCTGCAACGCCGGTGTCTGTTCTTGAGGACCTGTTGCCGGAGCTGGATTTGGTGCTCATCATGTCAGTTAATCCTGGATTTGGCGGACAGGCGTTTATTCCGCAAGCTCTGGAAAAGATCGCGAAACTGAGGGCTATGGTCGTCGAGCGCGGCCTAACCCTGGAGATCGAGGTAGATGGGGGCATCAAGGCGGATAATGTGGCCGAGGTGGTCAAAGCGGGCGCAGACGTTATTGTGGCCGGTTCGGCGCTGTTTGGGGCTCCGAATTTTGAGGCGGAGGTTCAGAAGTTCCGGGATGCGGTACAATGAGAATTGCGATTGTCACCGGAGGTTCAATTGAGGATTTAAGCTGGCTGAAGGCGCAGCTGAGCCGCTATGACCTGCTCCTGGCGGTGGACAGGGGACTGGAAGCCACTGAAGTCTTAGGACTTGCGCCAGATCTGATCATTGGAGATTTTGATTCCTATCGAGGGGATCAGGCCATTGAGACCCGCTATCCGGAGGCTCAGATTCTGACTTTCCCGTCCGTCAAGGACTGGACGGATACTGAGCTGGCACTGCAAAAGGCCATTGAGCTTTGCGGTTCAAGTGAAGGGGAGGCCGTCATAGATCTCTATGGGGCCTTTGGGAACCGATTGGATCACACCTTCGCCAATCTGATGCTGCTTGGAAGTTTGGAACAAAAAAGTCCCCGGATTCGCGCGCTCGATCCTGACAATGAAGTCGAGCGGCTTTTTCCTGGGACCTACAGCGTGAAACGAAAAGAGGGATTCAACGTATCGGTGCTGTCCTTGGATGAATCGGCAACAGTGTCGCTGCGTGGTTTTGAGTATGACGGTGAGAAACTGATCCTCCTTCGTACAGGGACTATGGGTGTCAGCAACCGCCTGAAAGAATCTGAGGGCATTTTGACGATTCACAGCGGAAAAGTTTTTTTGATGCAGTGCAGGGACAGGGCATAAAAGAAAAGCCCGAACTTCATAATCCGAAGTCGGGCTGATTTCTCATTTTTCTCTGATCTTGCCTTTTAATAAAGCAAAAAAGTCCGCCACAGCAAATTGGGGCAGACTTTAAGGCAAATCCGATTAGATAGCGCGTACAACATTACCTGAACGCAGGCATCTTGTACAGACCATAAGTCTCTTTGGTGAACCGTCAACGACCGCTTTCACGCGTCTGAGGTTCGGCGCCCAAGTTCTTCTTGTATGGTTGTTGGCATGGCTGACATTATTGCCGCTGACCTTGCCTTTTCCGCACACTTCGCATACTCTTGCCATTGTTACACCTCCCTAAAACAAATAACACATAAGCAAATTTATTCTAACAGATCATTTCTGTGTTTGCAAGTTAATCTTAAAGGAAATTAGGGTATAATGGCACAGATAAGGTTGTCACACTACTCTAATCATAGTAAAATCAATATGGATTGTTAAAGGGGAGGAACCAATATGACCATAAAAGTAGAAAACGCACATGGTGCAGTTTTCATTAATAACGACGTTATTGCCACTATTGCGGGGGCGGCAGCCATCGAATGCTACGGCCTGGTGGGTATGGCGTCGCGCAACACTACAGGCGGGATCGCCAATCTGCTGAAAAAGGAAAATCTCTCAAAGGGTGTTCGGATTCATTCTGAGGAAGACGGCATCGTAATCGATCTGTTTGTCATCGTTCAATTTGGAACCAAAATATCCGTGGTCGCCCAAAACATAATCGAACGCGTGAAGTACAGTGTCGAGAACCAAACGGGCCTCAAAGTCCTGAAAGTGAATCTGAATATTGAAGGGGTCAGGGTTCAAGCCTGATTTTGGGAGGGATGACCTTTGGATATTATGAAAATTGACGGTGTGCTGCTGTCCAAGATGTTCAGACAGGCTGCCGCTACATTGAATAAAAACAAGAACCTGGTCGATTCGTTGAACGTTTTCCCGGTGCCAGACGGAGACACGGGCACCAATATGTCACTAACCATGAATGCCGCGCTGAGCGAAATTGCGAAGCACGAAGGCGAGGTCTCGGTTGAGATCGTCGCCAAAGCCATGTCGAAGGGCTCTTTGATGGGCGCCAGAGGAAACTCGGGTGTCATTCTGTCCCAAATCTTCAGGGGGTTTGCAAAGGGCTGCCAAGATAAACAGACTCTGAACTCTATTGACTTTGCCCACGCCCTAAAGGATGCTTCAGATACCGCTTACAAAGCCGTTATGAAACCTGTTGAGGGGACGATCCTCACCGTGATCCGAAAGACGGCAGAGCATGGCATGGATTATACAGAACAGGCAGTACCTGTCCAGGAGCTCCTGGAGAATCTGATCAAGCGCTCTGAGGAAACACTGGAGCGGACGCCGGATTACCTTCCTGTCCTAAAGGCTGCTGGCGTTGTGGATGCCGGAGGCAAAGGCCTGGTCTTTATTCTCCTTGGATTTTTAGATGCCATTCTCGGCAAGGAAGTGGAAATTCAGGTAGAAAGAAGCGAAAACGTACTGAAAGCGGCCGGCGCTTCGCTGGAACCGGAAATGATCACCTTTAGCTATTGTACTGAGTTTATTATCGAGACACTTCGGGATGATGTGCCGATCCTGCGCTCTGAAATTCAGAAGTTGGGCGACAGCATGGTCTTTGTTCAGGATGAGTCGCTGGTAAAGGTCCACATTCACACGGACAATCCCGGCATGGCTCTTGAAAAAGCATTGAAATATGGACCGTTGATCACGGTTAAAATTGAAAATATGCGGGAGCAGCATTCCAATCTGACCCATGGTGCCGGCATGGCTCAAGATCAAACGCTGAGTTATGGACATGGCTCCGGACAAGAAACGGGATCTGACCTTACTGATGGATCAGTGCCGAAAGTGGCGCCGGGTTCTATGGAAAACCGACCATCGGCAAATGCACAAAAAGGTCTGGAGAAGAAGGCCTATGGCATTATATCGGTCGCTATGGGCGAAGGCTTCAGCAAAATTTTCAGAGACCTTGGCGTTGATGTGATCGTCGAAGGCGGTCAGACCATGAACCCAAGCACGGAGGATTTCCTCAAAGCGGCGCAGGAATGTCATGCCGAGCACTTGATCATTCTTCCAAACAACAGCAATATCATTCTGGCGGCCAATCAGGCCAAAGAGGTTTCCAGCCTTCCCATGACGGTTATTCCTTCAAAGTCGATTCCTCAGGGCATAGCAACGCTGATTGAATTCGATTCTGAGAAGGCGCCTGAAGACAATGAATTGGCTATGTCAAAAGCGATTGACAACGTCAAGACCCTTCAAGTGACGTACTCAGTCAGGGATACTCAATATGGCGACATCGAGATCAAAAAGGATGATATCCTGGGTGTGGGTGACGGGAAGATCGTCTCAGTGGGCCAGGATATTGAAGCCGTAGCGCTGGATGCCCTTGAGAAACTTCTGGATGAGGACGCGTCCATAGTGACAGTTTACTATGGGGCCGAGGTCACTGAAGCGGAGGCGGAGGCGCTGGTCGAAAAGATTGGCGCTGAGCACGGGGGCCTGGATCTTGAACTTCATTACGGCGGGCAGCCATTGTATTATTATGTCATTTCAGTGGAGTAATGCCGTCAAGAGACCGGTTTAGGCCGGTCTCTTGTACTTCAGGGCAAGAAATTGGGAAGTTCTCGAGGAATCAGTAAACTCAGGCGAGGTGACTTGGCAGACATGCATACCCATTCGGACTTGACTATGGTGAAAGGGATTGGCATCAAAAAGAAATCCGCCCTTGCCCGCCTTGGGATCAACAGCCTTAAAGACATGCTCTTTCACTACCCCAGAGGCTATGCGGACAAATCCAACAGACGACGTGTGCACGAGGTTGCTGAAGGGGATCTGGCAACCCTCAGCGGCATCGTTAAATCCATCCAGACCACGAGATCAGGCAGTGGCAGGATCATGACGCGCTTTCAGATGCTGGAGGACATGACGCCTTTTGAAATGCTGTTTTTCAACGCGGCTTATCTCGAGAAGCAATATTCAATCGGTGAAACGCTGACTGCCTTTGGCCAGGTCCACAAAAGCGGCAGACAGGTAACGCTCATTCATCCGGAGATCTTCAAAGAGAGCGACCAGCTTGAGCAGCAGCTGGTGATCATGCCCCTGTATCCGCTGACAGAAGGCATTACTCAGCGGGATATGGCCGCGCTTATACGCCAGGCACTGGACACCAGGCTGCCTGAACTCGAGGAAACGCTGCCGGAATCTGTGCTGAAGCGCCACAGAATGCCGGGGCTGAAAGCATCACTGCGGGAACTTCATTTTCCGACAGACCGGGCGAGATATAAAGCGGCAAAATACAGATTGGTCTTCGAAGAACTGTGGTCGCTCCAGCTGAATCTCGCCCTTCTGCGTGTAGATGCCAAGCGCGGCAAAGGTATTGCATTCAGAACAGAGCATGTTTTGGAACACTATCTGCGCGTATTGCCTTTTCGTCTGACGGATGCGCAGCGCAGTGCCATAACGGATATTTATTCAGACATGTCTAAAGACAAGGTCATGTACCGACTTCTGCAGGGGGATGTAGGCTCCGGCAAAACTGCGGTGGCCTTTGCAGCTATGGCGCTTGCAGCCCAAAATGACTATCAGAGCGTATTGATGGCCCCGACGGAACTGCTCGCCGCCCAGCACTTTGAAGCCATGAAAAGGCTTTTTCCGGAGTCGGCAGACCGTATGGCGCTTTTAACTTCTGCGTCGAAGCACAAGAAAAAACTGCGGGAAGGGCTGTCCAGCGGTGCTTATGCCTGGATCATTGGCACCCATGCGCTTCTTGAGGAAGAAGTCGTCTTTGACCGTCTCGGTCTGGTTATTACGGATGAGCAGCACCGCTTTGGCGTTCGCCAGCGCAACCGCCTTGAGGAAAAGGGTTTAAGCCCGGATGTCTTGATTATGACTGCGACTCCAATTCCTCGTACTTTATCGCTGGTGCTTTACGGGGATGTGGATGTTTCCTTGCTGCGCGAGCTTCCGGCGGGAAGAAAGCCAATTGAGACGATCTATGTCCAAAAAAAGCAGTTTCAGAGACTGTGCGTCAAAGTGGATCAACTGATTGAGTCCGGACGCCAGGCGTATATGGTCTGTCCCCTCGTAGAGGACAGTGAGAATAGCGCTGGCCTTCAGTCTGCCCAGTCCCTTTTCGAAGATTTGCGCACTGGGGCATTCAGGCACCGACGCGTTGGTCTGGTACACGGTAAAATGAAGTCGTCAGAAAAAAGCCAAGTGATGACTGCTTTTGCCGATGGTCACCTTGACCTCCTCGTCTCAACCACTGTCATTGAGGTCGGCATCAACGTGCCCAATGCTTCCGTCATGGTCATTATGGACTGCGACAGATTTGGCCTGAGCCAGCTGCACCAGCTCAGAGGACGGGTCGGCAGGGGCGAGCACGCCTCATATTGCTATCTCGTCGCAGATCGACCTGGAGAAGTGGCCAAACAACGGATCAAAAAGATGGTCGAGACTCAGGATGGCTTTGAAATTGCTGACTGGGATCTGAAACTTCGTGGACCGGGGGAATTTTTCGGAACGCGCCAGCACGGACTTCCACCTCTGAAGCTCGCGGATTTATCCCGACATCTTGACATATTAGCCCTTTGTCAGAAAGAGGTGCTGGACTTGCTGCAAAGAGAGCGCATAAAGCAGCTGGAACAAGATGAAATTGAACTTTTGAGGCGCCGTCGTCATGAAGTCTTTGAAAGCTTTTCGATTTAGATTATACTAAGAAGAGAGACTATATTTCAAAAAAATGACATTTGGTATGAAAAGCGCCTTTTTTATGATAGAATTCGATAAGAAGGTGGAAATATGAGGGTTATAGCCGGTTCAAAAAGAGGATTGAAGCTGGAAGCGCTTGAAGGTCTTGAAACCAGACCTACAACAGATCGCGTCAAAGAGGCGCTGTTCAACTTGATACAATTTGAAATCCAGGGCTCAAAAGTACTGGACCTCTTTGGAGGATCAGGCGCACTGGGCATAGAATCGCTGAGTCGTGGTGCGGAATTTGTCGTTTTCGTTGATCAGAGCCGTGCGAGCGCTCGCGTCATCGCACGCAATTTGGAACGGGCAAAGTTTCAGGATGCCGCCAAAATTCTGACACAGGACTGGATGTCCGCTTTGTCTCAGCTTGAAAATTCTGAGTTTGACCTGGTCTTTGTGGATCCGCCTTACAACGCGGCTTTGGAAACGCTGGTGCTTGAAAAGCTTGACCTATTTAATCTGTTGTCTGAGGATGCCATTGTCGTCATTGAGCACCCAGCTTCCCGAGCGCTGCCGGAGACTGTCAGCGGCTACAGTTTTTTAAAGTCAAGGCATTATGGCATCACAGCGCTATCCTTATACAGGAGGCACATGAATGACAAAAGCAATTTACCCGGGTAGTTTTGATCCCATCACGAACGGACATTTGGATGTCATCGAACGTGCAGCCAAGCTTTTTGATGAGGTCGTCGTAGGCGTACTCAGCAACAGCAGCAAAAGCCCCATGTTTACCGCTGAGGAACGCGTTTCTCTGATTGAGGAAGCAGTAAAGCCGTTTGGGAATGTCAGGGTTGCGCATTTTCAAGGACTGTTGGTAGATTATGTAAAATTAAACCAAATAGATGTGATTATCAAAGGATTGAGAGCGATCTCGGATTTCGAAGCGGAATTTCAAATGGCGGCAATGAACAGACATCTCGGTGAGGGCACTGAGACCGTCTTTTTAATGACGGATGTCCATTATTCCTATTTGAGCTCCAGTCTGGTAAAGGAAGTCTTTAGGTTTAACGGTGACATTAAGGGATTGGTCCCTGACCATGTTTTGGAATATATGCTGCATAGATTGAGATAAGGAGGAGTACACCCATGTCGTCCAATCATCTTGAATTAAAAGTTTTGGATCTTCTTGAGGAATTTGAAAACAAAATTGAAAACGCCACCTCTGTACCTCTGACGGGAAAAATAATGGCAGACCGGGAAGAATTGCTCGAAATTCTGAGGGAAATCCATATATTGCTTCCGGAGGAGTATCAGCACGTAAAGTGGATTAAATCTCAAAAAAATCAAATTCTCGAGGAAGCCCAGAGAAGCGCAGATGCATTGCTCGCTAATGCGCAGCGTGAAGAGCGAAGAGCCATCGACAGCATTCGCGAAGAGGAAGAGCGGCTGCTGGATGAGGCGGAGCTGAAGCGCAAGCTGATGATCGACGAGCATGAGATTGTACGCCAGGCCAGGGAAAAAGCGGATAAAATCGTTCAGGAAGCGACACAGTTTTCAGCGAACATGAAAGAGGATGCCTTTGAGTATGTTCACGACATGATGAGCAGGGCTACCAGCGAAGTCAATGATGTCCTGGATACACTGCGAAAAAATTTAAGAGAACTCGAAGAGTATAAATAGACATAGGCTTTGGCAACACCATGGCTTGAAGAATTTTCGTGTGGCGCCAATCGATAACTGCCACAGGTCATGCCATAGATCCAAGATTAAAAAAAGGGAAAATGACCGAGTGAAAAACGGATTACCGTTTTACGCTTGGTTTCATTTTCCCTTTTTTGCGCAACGTGTCTTATTGGTGTCTTTGGGGTGTTTAGACTGCCTTCAGCTGGCTTTAAGCTATTTAATATAAACGGGTGGCCGCGTCAAATCCTGGGCTGAGGTATTTCGGCCGCACAGCAGTTCTCTAAGGTCGGTTGCTCTTATGTCAAACAGGAGCTGAGGGCCAATGACGGGATCTTTCAGATCATGTGGGCTGATTCGGGTTAAAAGCGGCAGTGACGCTGTTTTTTTAGCCTGATTCAGCAGCTGTCGACCGCGATCATTGAAGGCCAAAATCCGAAGATAGGCAGGCAGCATTTCCCGGTTTTGACCGATCATAGTCTTGGGGATGTCCAGTAATATCTTGGCAAGAACTCTTTCGATACGACTTCTGGTATGCCGTTTGCTCTTTATGGCTGTCACCAGTGTTTCGTAGTCCATAGCGCTTTTGGCCGCAGTGAGAATTCTTTCCGGCAGTCCATCCTCCATGTCGTGGATCTGTGACAGAGTGTCCGGCGTGTGGAGAAGAAGTCTGTATCTCAGCAATTCATATCTAGTGCGTGGATCAGGGTAAAAGCCGGATGCCTTGCTTAAAGCGGTCATTGTCTGAGCCGGCACTGTCTTTTCGACTGTTGAGAGTGGTTCGCCGGATAAAAGCGCGCTGCGGATCGCAGACGCACTTGAGTAAATTTTTTGGGGATTCGCTTGTTCCAGAGACAAGTCGTGATAGCCATGGCCAGCCCTTTGAAGTGTAAAAGGCTCAAGTGAAGTGCCAAGGGCCTCAATGGCTTTAAGGTATTCAATCCCGAGAATATCATTGGGCGTCGCGGCTGCCTTTTGACCTGAGTCAGTCAGCAATTTAGCCTTAAGGGCAGGATAACTGAGTTCAGGATGTGATTTTCTGGCAGTTTTCCAGCGCGCATCGAGATGAGACAGGTCTTTAGCCGAGTTTCTAAGCGCCTCAAGTGAACCGCTCTCGCTGCCGAAGCTCAGAACATCTACCAAACCCAGCTGACTTAAGAGATAAACACCGGCGGCAGCGAAGTACTCTGCGCTTGAGACGGCAAACAGAGCCGGCAGCTCGATAATCAAGTCTGCGCCGCCCTGAACAGCGGTGGAAGCTCTGGACCATTTATCAAGAAGCGCCGGCTCGCCGCGCTGAACGAAAGAACCGCTCATGACCGCGACGACTGTCTGCGCATTCAGGAGCCGCTTAGTCTCTGTGATATGATAGTGGTGTCCGAGGTGAAACGGATTATATTCGGTGATCATGCCTGCTGCTATGGGTGCCATGTGAACCTCCCTCGACGAAAATGTATCTTACATTGTGAAAATATTAATGCATTATGTATACAATTTGTGTTTCTGGCTTGTAATATTTCTAATTTAATTTATAATAATAACGAGTGAAGTTCAATCGATTTTAATTGGGAGGTCTATCATGAACGTATTGGTTATTAACTGTGGTTCATCTTCATTGAAGTATCAGCTGATGAATATGCAGGATGAAACTCTTCTTGCTAAAGGTCTTGTTGAGAGAATTGGCATTGAAGGATCTGTTCTGAAGCACGAAAAAGAGGGCAGAGACAAAGAAGTTATTATGGTACCTATGAAGAATCACAAAGATGCGCTTAATGAAGTTCTTAAGGCACTTGTGGATGAAAACTATGGCGCGGTAAAGTCTTTGGACGAAATTGACGCCGTCGGACACCGTGTCGTTCACGCAGGTGAAAAGTACAGCGGCTCAGTTCTGATTACTGAAGACGTCATGGCAGCACTCGAAGAGTGTATCGATCTCGCGCCACTGCATAACCCGCCAAACATCATGGGTATTGAAGCAATTCAGGAGCTGATCCCAACGGTTCCAAACGTTGGCGTTTTCGATACGGCATTCCATCAGACTATGCCGCCTGAGGCTTATATTTATCCAATCCCTTATGAATATTATGAAAAGTATAAAGTTCGCCGCTACGGTTTCCACGGCACAAGCCACCGTTATGTTGCAGAAAGAGCAGCGGACATGATGGGCAAGCCAATGACAGAACTGAAACTGATCAGCTGCCACCTTGGCAACGGCGCCAGTGTTACAGCCATCAAGCACGGCAAATCAGTCGCGACCAGCATGGGCTTCACACCGCTTGAAGGCCTGATCATGGGAACGCGCTGCGGTGACATTGACCCGGCGATCATCACTTTCCTCATGGAAAAAGAAAATCTTGACATTGAAGGCATCAACAACGTCCTCAATAAAAAATCAGGCGTCCTCGGCATTTCCGGCGTCAGCAGCGACTTCAGAGACATTGAGAATGCTGCAAAAGATGGCAATGAGCGCGCAGCACTTGCCCTCGAAACTTTTGATGATCGCGTCAGACAATATATCGCAGCTTACACGGCTGAAATGGGCGGCGTGGATGCAGTCATCTTCACTGCAGGTCTTGGTGAGAACTCAATCACAAACCGCGCAGACATCTGCAGAAACCTTGAATTTATGGGCCTTAAAGTCAGTGACGAGCGCAACAACGTTCGCGGTAAAGAGACTTTCATCAATACTGACGATTCCAAAGTCAAAGTTCTCGTCATTCCTACCAACGAAGAGCTTATGATCGCACGCGACACAGTTGAGATCGTCAAAGGCCTGTAGGATTCGGATCTATAAATCATACATCGCAAGGTTTTGGACGCGAACCTGAAAAGGTTCGCGTCTTCTTATGATTTCAATTTCATTTGAGTTTTTTCCGAAATTTGGTGTACAAAGCACGGCGGTTAGGTGTATAATAACTAAGCCGTGGGCTTGTTGGAAAGTGGCAAGTAATTATGCTTGACAAAAGAACTGGCCGCTTATATAATTATCATGTTGTAAACTAGAGGTGTCATATGGTTCTCAATCTCACAAATGTGATCAGCGGAAAGCTGAGCCAAATGCCTTTTGAAATGACGCTTACTCTGGATCTGTCCGACTTTGAGATTTATGGTGCGGAAGGTGTTTCGCCCTTTCAAGTCAAAGGTATGGTAGAGCGCAGAGGCGTGGAGCTGGAAATTGATGTCCACTATTCGGGCACATTTAAATTTTCATGCAACCGCTGTCTGATTCCGGTCGAATTGAAATTTGAACGGGACCTGACAAAGCAGATCATTCGGCAGGGCGGCGAATTCATTGAAGAGGATGAGCAGTCTCTTTTCATTGAAGACTACAATGTCGACATTGAACGGCTTGTGGTCGACGAAATCCACCTCTCAATGCCAATTCAAGTCTTGTGCGATCCTTCGTGCAAGGGCATTTGTCCAAATTGCGGAAAGTCGCTGAATGAGGATGAATGTACATGTTCCGAGGACAGGGTCGACCCTAGACTCGAGAGCCTCAAGAACTTTTTTAGTCAGAATTAAGGAGGTGTGATCAATGGCAGTACCTAAGCGTAAGATTTCCAAAGCAAGACGTGACAAGAGAAGAGCCTCGAACATTAAGATGGACGCTCCGAACATCATCGAGTGCCCACAGTGCCATGAGCCTAACGTACCGCATCGTGTCTGTGGCTCTTGTGGTTACTATAAAGGCATAGAAGTGGTATCCGTTAAGTAACACAGTACCATTCAATTGAATACGCAAACAGTATTCAGAGCAGGTTGATCTCAGCCTGCTTTTTGCATGCCCAAAAGGTGGTCTGCCGTAACTTAAATATTTATGTTATAATAGGACCAGGCGCTAAAAGCTACAGTAAATGGAGTGATTTCCCTATGGCCAGATATAAAAAGCAGGAGCGTTTGAACCGTCTGACTGAGATTCTGACACAGGATCCGTTTTTGACGGATGAGGAGCTCAGCGAAGAGTTGGGTGTCAGCATTCAGACCATCCGTCTGGACCGCATGCAGCTAAACATCCCTGAACTGAGAGAGCGCGTCCGCAAGGTTGCGACTGATAACTACGATAAAGTGAAAACCCTTGGGCGCGGAGAAATCGTCGGTGAACTGATCGACCTGGAACTCAACAAACGAGGCATTTCTGTCCTTGAGACAGACGAAACCCTCGCTTTCGAAAAAACCAAGATCGTCAAAGGCCATTACATTTTTGCCATGGCGGAGTCGTTGGCTATGGCAGTGATTGACGCTCATGTCGCTTTAACCGGCGTTGCCAACATCAAATACCGTGTA
Organism: uncultured Acidaminobacter sp.; assembly: GCA_964416305.1. Classification (GTDB taxonomy): domain Bacteria; phylum Bacillota; class Clostridia; order Peptostreptococcales; family Acidaminobacteraceae; genus Acidaminobacter. Next base: position 116,838 of record CAYQDM010000003.1, read on the forward strand.
CCGGTCATCGCCGGTCAGAAATTGGTGGCAAAAGCCGAGCTGGTCAGAGTCAGAGGCACTGAGTATTTTATTCACATCAACATCACCAGCAATCAAGATCAAGTATTCAGGGGCAAGTTCATCCTCGTTGCCCTGGACGGGAGTGTGATTTAAGTATGACAATCCGGATTGGAATAGATGCCATGGGTGGCGACCATGCGCCTGAAGCCGTCGTCAAAGGCGCTGTGGAAGCGCTCTCCATGATCAGTGCGGATCTCGTGCTGATTGGCATGGAAGACCAGATCAAAGCGCAGCTCGCTTCTTTAAAGTATGATGCAAATCGATTGATCATTCATCATGCCAGCGAGGTTATTGAGAACGAAGATAAGCCCGTCAGGGCCATCAAGAGCAAAAAAGATGCCTCCATGGTCGTCGGTTTTGAAATGCTTAAAAATGGACAAATCGACGCGCTTCTGTCTGCAGGCAATACCGGTGCGCTCTTAGCGGGCGGACTCTTAAAAGTCGGCAGAATCAAAGGCCTGGACAGGCCTGCGCTTTGTCTGCCGTATCCGACATCGAAAGGTTTCAGCGTCCTGATTGATGCTGGTTCAAACGCTGACTGCAAGCCCCATAACCTCTACGAGTTCGCTGTTATGGGCACTATTTATGCCCGTGATGTCCTTGGCATTGAAAATCCTACAGTAGGGATCGCTAACATCGGCATAGAGGAGGGAAAGGGCAACATTCTTGTGGTGGATGCTTATCCAATTCTGAAAGCCAGTGATCTCAACTTTATTGGCAATATCGAAGCCCGGGATATTCCGGATGGGGTGTGTGACGTCATTGTCTGTGACGGGTTCACCGGCAACATAATTCTGAAATTGTCTGAGGGTGTCGCCTCCAGTTTCAGCGGCATGTTGAAAGCTCAGCTTATGAAAACTAAAAAGAACATGTTGCTTGGCTTGCTGCTCAAGGGTGTCTTTACGGAGCTTAAGAAAAAAATGGATTACACGGAATATGGCGGTGCGCCGTTCCTTGGGACGGAAGGACTTATCGTCAAAGCCCACGGCAGCTCGAATGCAAAGGCCATCAAAAATGCCATCCGTTACGCCGAAGTCTGCGTGAAGAGCCAAGTGGTGGAGCGAATCCGCGAAGAGCTTGGAAGGAAGGACCTCGAGGCGGCAAGACTATCCTCTGCACCTGAAAGCCAGGAAAGTTGATCAAACAATCGGGGAAGCAGCAGACTTAAGAGTAATTTAAGAAATGCTGGATCAGTTGAAAATACAGGCTTGAATGGGCACTTCAATGTGAGTGCCCGTTTTTTTTCGCCCAGGGACTTGCCATATGGCGTTGTATCGTATATATTAGTAGCAGATACTAATACGAGAAATAAATAACAAGTTTTAACATCTGGAGATGATATTTTGATCAACCGAAAGAGTCGCATTCTAGGAACCGGCATGGCCCTCCCTGAGCGCATTGTGACCAATTTTGATATGGAAAAGATCGTCGAAACCTCGGATGAGTGGATCCGCACCCGTACGGGCATCTCTGAGAGACGCTTTGCCGAAGGTAACGAGACCAACTCCTCACTCTCCATCCAAGCCGCACAAATGGCACTTAAAAATGCAGGTGTGACGGCAGATCAGATCGATCTGATTATAGTCGCGACTATTACACCGGATATGGTGTTTCCGGCAACCGCCTGCATAGTGCAGGATAAAATTGGCGCCACAAAAGCAGCAGCCTTCAATCTTGAAGCCGCCTGCTCGGGATTCTTATATGGCCTCGCCGTTGCAGACCGATTTGTCGCCTCCGGCATGCACAAATATGTGCTGGTGATTGGCACCGAAGTCATGTCAAAAATTGTAGACTTTAAAGACCGCAATACCTGTGTTCTCTTTGGAGACGGTTCCGGTGCGGTCGTGGTAGGGCCTTCTGAAGACAATGATCGCGGCCTTTTAGGCTTTGACCTGGGATCTGACGGATCTGGCGGTAAATATCTTTATGTGCCTGCAGGCGGCACAGAGAAGCCTGCGACACATGAAACCGTTGAAGCGCGAGAGCATTTTATCAAGATGGAAGGCAAAGAAGTTTTTAAATTTGCAGTGCGCGTCATGGAAAATGCCTCGCTCAGAGCCATTGAAAATTCAGGGGTTTCTTTTGAAGATATCGATTTCCTGGTCCCGCACCAGGCAAATGAGCGCATTATTCTGGCTGCGGCTAAGCGGCTTCAGCTGCCTATGGAAAAAGTTCAAGTCAATCTTGATAAATATGGAAATATGTCAGCAGCGTCCATCCCGGTCGCGCTTCATGAAGCGGTCATACAAGGCAAACTCAAAGAAGGAGATCATGTCATCATGGTCGGCTTCGGAGGCGGCCTGACGTGGGGCGCCTGCGTCATGAAGTGGTAGGAGGCAAATAAATGAACAAAATTGGAGTAGTTTTTCCGGGCCAGGGTGCCCAGTATGTAGGGATGGGCAAAGAGTTCGCTGCTCAGTTTGAAAGTGCCAGAGCGATCTTCGATCTGGCTGGAAAAAGTCTTAATATGGATATGAGCGCCCTGTGCTTCGACAGCAGTGAAGAAGCGCTTCAGAAAACTGAAAATACTCAGCCTTCCATTCTGACTGTCAGCTATGCCATTTACACTGCCGTCAAGGAAGCTTTAGGTCTTGAGCCTGACGCTTTCGCCGGACTTTCTCTAGGTGAGTACACAGCACTGGTTGCTGCAGATGCTATGACCTTTGAGGATGCGGTGCAGATTGTCAGAAAGCGCGGACAGTTCATGCAGGAAGAAGTGCCTATTGGTAAAGGCGGAATGGCAGCGCTGCTTGGCGTCGAGCGTGAGGATGTCCTGAAGGTCTGTGAAGAAGCCTCAGCCTTTGGTATTTGTGAACCTGCGAACTTTAACTGCCCTAAGCAGGTCGTTGTAGCAGGCGAGCTGGAAGCGGTCAAAAAAGCCATTGAAATTTCAAAGAACTACGGTGCGAAAAAAGCAGTTTTGCTTCCGGTTTCAGCCCCATTCCACACGAGTATGCTGCTTGGAGCGGGTGAAAAACTGAGACAGGAAATGCAGAAATACGAATTTAAGGCAGCTTTACATCCGGTTTATTCCAACGTGACGGGTGACCGACTTGACTCTGACACAGATGTCAGGGAGAACCTCGTCAAACAGGTCTTCAACTCTGTTCTTTGGGAAGACTGCGTCGCTGCCATGGTCAGAGACGGCATCACGACTTTCATTGAAGTTGGTCCCGGTAACGCACTGACTAAGTTTATCCGAAAAATTGACAAAGAAGTCGACGTTTATAACGTAGAAAAACCAGAAGACCTTGAGGCGCTCAGAGAGAAATTAAAGGAGGAAGCCCATGTTTAAGGATCAAGTGGTACTCGTTACGGGCGGTACTCGGGGCATTGGAAGGGCGATCAGCCTTGAATTCGCTCGAAAAGGCGCCAAACTCGTCGTCAATTACACCTCAAGTGAAGAAAAAGCCAAAGCACTGGTGGAAGAACTGTCAGCTATGGGCTGTGAAGCTATTGCCGTTCAAGCGGATGTATCCAAGTCTGAAGACGCGGACCGGCTTACTGCAGAAGCGATCAAGAAATTTGGCAAAATTGATATCCTTATCAACAATGCGGGCATAACGAGAGACAATCTCATAATCCGCATGAAGGAATCCGACTGGGATGAAGTCATGAATGTCAACTTGAAAGGCGCTTTCCTGATGAGTAAAGCGGTAGGCAAGCTGATGCTCAAAGCCAGAAGCGGTGCCATGGTCAATTTGACTTCCGTTGTAGGCATCATGGGCAACGCGGGACAATCCAACTACAGCGCCAGTAAGGCAGGTGTCATTGGTCTGACTAAATCTCTGGCAAGAGAGTTTGCTCCACGCGGCATAAGGGTTAACGCGGTGGCGCCGGGCTACATTCTGACTGACATGACGAATGTTCTCAGCGAGGACGCGACCACGCACTTTACTTCACAGATCCCTCTCGGACGAGCGGGTACTCCGGAGGACGTCGCAAAAGTAGTCAGCTTCCTGTGCTCACAGGACAGCGCTTATTTGACAGGGCAAGTCATTCATGTCGACGGCGGCATGTTGATTTAATAGACATTTGCTGATATAGTTTATTCACGTAAGTTTAAATCTAAAAAAAAACAAAAAAAGATAAGGACAGGTGGACATTATGTTTGAAAAAATTAAAGAGATTATCATTGATCAGCTCGGCCTTGATGAAGATGTTGTAATTACGGAAGCGACTTCCCTGATGGCAGATCTGGAAGCAGACTCATTGGATGCTGTTGAAATCATCATGGCGTTTGAAGACGAGTTTGGCATTGAAATTCCAGACGAGGATGCTGAAAACTTCAAGAACATTGGTGACATCTACCACTTCATTCAGTCAAAAAAAGCTGAATAACCAAGGACTTGAGGGGCACTTGCTGCCCCTTTTTCAATAGGTACCATTTCTCGGGAGGGAAGCCGTTTGAATAAGAGAGTTGTTGTAACAGGTGCTGGTGCTGTCACACCTATCGGCATAGGCCGTGAAACGTATTGGAAAGCGCTCAGGGAAGGCGTTTGCGGAATCAAGCCTATCCGCTCGTTTGACGCATCAGAGTATACGACGCAGGTCGCTGCGGAAATTGAAGACTTTGTACCGGAGAACTACATACCTAAAAAGGAAGCTAAGCGCATGGACCGCTTCACGCAATTTGCAGTGGCTGCGGCCAAGCTGGCGGTTGAAGACGGCGGGCTTGATCTTGAAGCTGTCGACGCGGACCGCTTTGGCTGTGTTGTCGGTTCAGGTATTGGTGGTCTCTTGACTATGGAAGAAGAACATGCCAAGATGCTCGCTAAAGGTCCTGGGCGTGTCAGTCCTTTCCTGATTCCAATGATGATTGGCAATATGGCAGCGGGGGCTGTTTCTATGGCACTGAATGCCAAAGGGCCAAACTATTGTGTCGTCACGGCTTGCGCGTCCGGCACAAACGCTGTTGGAGAAGGCTTCAGGCTGATTCAGCGCGGTGATGCGGATCTCGTCCTCGCAGGCGGAACCGAAGCGTCTATCACGCCATTTGGCATTGCAGGCTTCTGCAGCATGAAGGCCATGTCGACTCGAAATGATGATCCGGCAACAGCCAGCCGTCCATTTGACGTGGACCGTGACGGCTTTGTCATGGGTGAGGGTTCAGGTATCCTGCTGCTCGAATCTCTGGATCATGCTCTTGCAAGAGGCGCGAACATTCTCGGCGAAGTCGTTGGCTTTGGCATGAGTGCGGATGCATATCACATCACCAGCCCGGCACCGGGTGGTGAAGGTGCCGCGAGATCCATGAAGAGCGCTTTGGCAGATGCGGGCATTGAACCTTCTGCAATTGCTTATATCAATGCGCATGGCACATCGACGCCGTATAATGACAAATTTGAGTCCATGGCTATCAAATCCGTCTTTGGTGAGCATGCGAAGAATCTTTGCGTATCCTCCACAAAATCCATGACGGGACACCTCCTTGGCGCTTCCGGTGCCATTGAAGCGGTTGCATGCCTTTTGGCGGTCAACGAAGACTATATGCACGGTACTTACGGCATTCAGAATATCGATCCTGAAATTGGCCTTGAAGTTCTTGCCAACCAAGGCCGCACTGCGGAAGTCGAATATGCGCTGTCGAATTCCCTCGGATTTGGCGGTCATAACGCGACGCTCATCCTCAAAAAGTATAAAGGTTAATACTTCGTTCCGTTAGATCTTCCCAAAACCCGCAGGTTATGAAAAAAACCGGCGGGTTTTTTCTTATGAGTTGTGTTTTCCGTTTAAAACCTATAAAATAACTCTGATAGGGATCTGGAAAAGCGCTTTTTAAGCACATTCTATGCAGTGAGTTTAGAAAGCGTTTTGCCGCTGAAAGGGCTGTATAACAATGGATTATGAACAATTTGAAAGTGTCATTGGCTACCGGTTTAAACAGCGTAAACTGCTGACCGAAGCGTTGACGCATAGTTCTTATTCGAATGAACGCAGAGGTGAGAACGTACAAAACAATGAACGGCTTGAGTTTTTAGGGGATGCAGTGCTCAGCATTGCGATCAGCGAGCGTTTGTTCAAGCAATATACAGATCTGCCGGAGGGAGAACTGACGAAAATTCGTTCAAAGGTGGTCTGTGAGGCGACCCTGAGCGACTGCGCCAAGACTTTAAAGCTCGGTGAGGTGATGCGCTTTGGACGCGGTGAAGAGATGACCGGTGGACGCGGCAGGGCCTCTATTTTGGCTGATGCTTTTGAAGCGCTGATTGCGGCGATCTATCTGGACGGCGGCATGGAAGCATCGGCAGACTTTGTTTACAGACAAATGGATCGGGCTGTTAAAGATGCCATCAGCGGGAAAGTGTTCCTCGACTATAAAACGCACTTGCAGGAGCTGATTCAGACCCAGCGGGACAACCGGATCAGGTATGAGATTATACGTGAGGAAGGTCCGGATCATTGCAAAGTCTTTCACACCCGGGTACTGCTCAACGAAGAGATCGTCGGAGCGGGTCAGGGTCGAAGCAAAAAGGAAGCAGAGCAGGAAGCCGCTCGGGCTGCCATTGCCTCACTGGAGTTGTCAGGCTCATGATTATTCCGGTGTTTATACCGCACCTCGGCTGCCCTAATCAATGTGTGTTCTGCAATCAGAAAACCATAACCGGTCTGGGTGAGAGTCTGACCACTGTAGAGACTGCAGGAAAAGAAATTGAAGCCTGGCTGGCGCGGTCTGACATGGAGGCAGCCCACGAGCTGGCTTTTTATGGGGGCAGCTTCACTGCACTTCCCTACGCTGAGCAGATCGCATATCTGGAACTGGCGGGGGTATACAGACAAAAAGGCTTGATCCGGGCGATCCGAATATCTACCCGTCCGGATGCAATTGATCCTGACCACCTCAATTTGCTTAAGGCCTATGGTGTCCGCCGGATTGAACTCGGCGCCCAGTCGTTTGACGACCGGGTGCTTTCCATGTCCCAAAGAGGCCACAGTGCAGAAGATATCGAACATGCTGCACTGTGGATTCATGAGGCGGGCATTGACCTTGGTCTTCAATTGATGGTCGGACTGCCGGGCGACTCTCCGGAGACGGATCTTAAAGGCATTTCAGAAGCATTCAGACTGGGTGCGACGACCCTCAGAATTTATCCGGCTTTAGTGCTGAAAGGCACAAGCCTTGAAAAGCTGCTGCTGCAAGGTGACTATGTGCCGTTATCACTGGATGAGGCCGTGGAACGTGTTGCGCTCATGATGGATGCTGTTGATGAGAAAAATGCAGAGAGGATTCAGCCAAACCTTGAACTGATTCGGGTAGGACTTCAGGAAAATGAGATGCTGAGTGGTTCGGGGGAAGTTCTGGCTGGACCTCATCACCCGGCTTTCAGAAGTTTGGTGGATACCTTCAGATTTAAAACACGTTTGGATCTGGATGCTCAGCGCTGCAATTGGAAAGACAAAATTATTGAGGTACATGTCAGTGGTAAGTACCTCAGCAGTTTTGTGGGAAATCAGCGCAGCAATCTGGTTTACTTAAAGAATCATTATGGTGTGACTGCAATCAGGGTCATCAGGGATGAGTCCGTCCCCGCCATGAGGTATATCATAAATATTATGGAAAGCAGCGGGAGGTGACGGCATGTACCTTAAAAAAATAGAACTGAAGGGGTTCAAGTCGTTTGCAGACCGAACCACCATAGACTTGATGCAAGGGCTGACCTGCGTCGTAGGGCCAAACGGCAGCGGCAAGAGCAATATAACGGATGCCATTCGCTGGGTACTCGGTGAACAAAAGGTCAAAACCCTTCGAGGTTCAAAAATGGAGGATGTCATTTTCAATGGCACCCACAGGCGTTCAGCCCTTGGCGTGGCAGAGGTTTCACTCCATTTTTCAAATGAAGACCGCAGATTTCCAATAGATTTCAGCGAGATTGTTCTGGCGCGGAGACTATACAGATCCGGTGAGAGTGAATATCTGATCAATGACGCACCGTGCCGGCTTAAAGACGTTCGAGAACTCTTCATGGATACTGGGGTGGGCACGGAAGGCTACTCCCTTATTGGACAGGGACGGATAGATTCCATTATCAGCGGCAGTTCGGAAGACCGACGCATGATTTTTGAAGAGGCGGCAGGTATTGTAAAATATAAGCAAAAGAAAAGAGAAGCACTCAAGAAGCTGGACAACACGGAATTAAACCTTATGCGTCTTGAAGATCTCAGCATGGATCTGAAATCGAGGCTTGGTCCACTGGAACAGGAAAGTGAAAAAGCTAAAAGTCATGTTGCTTTAAGTGAAGCGCTTCGTGAAATTGAAGTCGCTGTATTTTTGGCGGATTATGACAAGCTGACCGTAAAACTGGACAAAGTACTGGCTGACTATGACCGGGTGTCTGGAGAAAAAGCCTCCGAAGAGTCAGCGCTTTCTGAAAAAAGGCTGCGCCTTGAGACGCTTGAGGCGAAACTGGGCAGCATGGAACTCCAGTGGCAGGGCCTTGAAGAGGATCGTTTGAAATTCAACAATGAGGACAAGGCGCTGGACGGAGATCTGGCACTGTGGGATGAAAAACTCAGAAATGCAGAGATTGAATATGGCAGACTGCATGAGACCCTGGATCAGGAAAAAGGTGAGCAGGCTGCCCTGGAGGTTGAGTATCAGGCTCTGATTGAAGCGGACCGACAGGTTTCTGAAAAACTAAAGGACTTAAAAGCCATTCTGAATGAGCGGCAGGCAGCAATGGAATCACTGACAGGCTCAATGGCTGCGCTTGAATCAGTGGAGTCCACCGCTCGCAGTGAGGCTATAGCTTTAATTTCCAAATCAGAGCGAGCAGCTTCTGAAATTCGAGTCAAGCGCGATTATATGGCCCATCTCGAACAGCGAATTCAGGAGCTGAGGTCAGAAACTGCCGGAGCAAAAGCACAGTTGGAGGCTATCTCACAAAGATTCGGTGAAACGGTCGTTCAAAAAGAACATGCCCTGAAGCGTAAAAACGCCATGCTCGAAAAGTTAGAGGCACAGAGTGCCGTGCGCCAGGCTACTGCTCAAGAAGTGAAAACGCTGGAAGACTTAAAGCGACAGGAAGAAAACCGCAGGCACAAACTTGTGGCGGAGCAGGAAGCCCTCGAGAATTTGGAGCGCAATTATGAGGGTTATGACCTGAGTGTCAAGCGGTTGATGCAGGATTTGAAAAAAGAGACTTCGGGCAATGCCTTACATGGCGTTCTGGGGGTCCTTGCAGAACAGATCCAGGTTAGCAAGGGCTATGAGACGGCCATTGAAGTCGCTCTCGGCAGAGGCGCTCAAAATGTCATTTGCGACAATGAACAGACAGCGAAACGGCTGATCGAACGGTTGAAGACCAAGCAGCTCGGACGCGTGACCTTTTTGCCCCTCGATTTGATTGGAAAGACGTCAGTACAATTTGGCAGCCTGTCTGACCTGAAAGGCTTTGTTGGCATGGCTGACAGCCTGGTGACGGCGTCGGAGACCATTCAGGCGGCTGTTAGACATTTGATTGGCCGTACCGCTATTTTTGAAAGCTATGACGAGGCCGTTTCCGCCTTCAAAAAGACTGGAGGGAAATGGCGTCTGGTCACTAAAGCCGGAGAAGTTTTCAGTCCGAGCGGCAGTATTACAGGCGGTTCCAGACAACAGTCCGGCGGAGGTGTTCTGGCGAGGCGCGGAAAGATAATTTTGCTGACGGAACAAATAGAAGCTCAGACAAAACGTATGACGGACTTGGATCAGGAGATCGCGGCGCTGATGTCCAGAGTGGAAATTGAAGAACAGGCCAGGGTACAATTGACAGCGGATATGACGGCAGTGGATACAGAACTCGCAGGCTTTGAATTTCGCGAAACGGCGCTGCAGGAGGATCAAAAGCGCCTGGAGGACCGGATCAGACGTCTTGGCGCGGAGCAAGAGGACCAGGATGCCCATGTGCTTAGAATCCGGGAAGAGAATACCGCGCTGGAAAGTGAGATTGAAGGATGGAAAGCCGCTTCCTCAGATCTCGAACGCGTCGTCTTTGAGCAGGAAGAAAAGCGCTCTGAACTCAGAAACGCATATGAGCTGCTCTCTGAACAGCTTAGCAGTGTCAGAGTTGAGACTGCCACTCACGAACAGAGTTTGAATGGCATTACCAGAGAAATCAAGCGCATTGAAGACACTTTGCAGCGATCTAAAGAACGCTCTGAACTTGCGTCCTCCAGACTGGCTCAACTTGAAAGTGACCGAAGAGAAACCCTCAGGCTCAAAGGCGAGAGCTTTGAGAAAAAGATCAAACTGAGAATTCTGCTTCAAAAACTGGAAGCGCAGCGTGCAGAGATTTCGGGCGAAAGGGACGCCGGTAAACTCGAACTGTCAGAACTGCGCCAAGCGGTCGGCCAGATCAGTGAAGCAATGGAACGACTGAGGGAAGCGCTGCATCACGTGGAGCTTCAGCGGGAACGCTGTCTGCTCGAGCGGGAATCACTTTTAATTCAGATGCATGACAAATATGAGCTGGATCTGGAAGAAGCACGTCAGAAACCGCTGGAAGTAGATTTAAGTTCTGCTCAGACCCAGACAAAGTCATTGCGAAGCAGGATTAAAGCTCTGGGAGACGTGAATATCAGTGCGATCAAGGAATATGAAGAGGTATCTGAGCGCTATGCGTTCATGAAGGGGCAGATGGACGACCTGATCCAAGGTGAGCAGGCACTCAAGAAGGTCATAAGAGAGCTTGACCACGCCATGAAGCAGCAATTCAGAGACAGCTTCACACTGATTGGAGACGCTTTCCAAAATACATTCAAACGTCTGTTCAGTGGCGGTACCGCTCAGGTCAGGTTAAGTGATCCCTCTGATCCGCTGGAAAGTGATATTGAAATTTATGTGCAGCCGCCCGGGAAAAAGCTTCAGCATCTGCATCTGCTGTCAGGCGGAGAGAAGGCGCTGACTGCTATAGCGCTGCTGTTTGCCATTCTCGAGGTCAAACCTGCGCCTTTTTGTGTTCTTGACGAAATTGAAGCCGCGCTGGATGATGTCAATGTCGATCGATTTGCGCTCTATTTGAAAGATGTGTCGGAGCAGGCGCAATTCGTTGTTATCACACACCGAAAGGGTACTATGGAAATTGCAGATGCCCTTTACGGTGTCACCATGGAGGAGTACGGTGTTTCCAGGGTAGTCTCGGTCAAATTGGAAGAAATTGCGGTAAGTTAGCAAAGTATGTCGGCCGGTATAGTTCGGGCAGAAGGGAAGGGTGATTCAGTTTGGCTGGAATCTTTAAGAAGTGGATCTCGAAATTAATGGAAACGCCTGAGGAGAAAGCACCTGAGACGGCGCAGAACTTGGGTGACGAGAATACAGATGAGACGGTACAGGAAATTGTTGCCGAGGATGAATCTATCGAGGCAGTTGACGAAGTGACTGCCGTGGAAGCTGATGAAGCGGTCGCTGGCGCAACCGAGTTGTCACTGGAAGCAGAAGTTGAATCTCAAGCTGAAACCGAAGTTGAAGCTGAAGTCAAAGCTGAAGTCAAAGCTGAAGTCGAAGCTGAAGTCAAAGCTGAAGTCGAAACTGAAGTTGAAGTTGAAATTGAAGCTGAGGTAGAAACTGAAGTCGAAGTTGAAGCTGACGCAGTACTCGAGACGGGCATTGCTGATGAGGAACTTGCCATGGCAGTGGAGGAAGAACAGGAGTTCTCCCATGAGATTTTGGATGCCCCCGAAACGCCGGAGCAACAGACTTCAAGTCTGAACTTCTTCGAACGTTTGAAGGCGGGACTCAGCAAAACCAGTAAAGCCATCACAGACCGGATTGACCTTCTTCTCAATGACTACGGCAAGATCGACGAGGAACTCTATGAGGAACTCGAGGAGATTCTGATCACAGCGGACATTGGCATGGAAACGACTATGTCCCTGATCGACGACCTCAAAAAAGCCCTGGTGGAACGACGTATTTCGGATGCCTCCCAGGTCAAAAGTGTACTCAGGGATGTCATGGTCGATACCCTTAAGGCGCACTCAAACAACCACCTGAATCTGGATCAGAGTCCGGCGATCCTTTTCGTGATTGGCGTCAACGGTGCCGGCAAAACGACGACGATTGGAAAAATTGCCCACAAGCTCAAGCTTGAGGGCAAAACGGTTATGCTGGCAGCAGCCGACACCTTCAGGGCTGCCGCTATCGATCAACTCAAGATCTGGGGTGAGCGCTCCGGGGTACCGGTCATTGCCCACCAGGAGGGGTCAGACCCGGCTGCGGTAGTGTATGACGCCATTCAGGCTGCCAAAGCCCGAAAGACGGATGTTTTGATCTGCGACACAGCGGGAAGGCTCCACAATAAAAAGAATTTAATGAACGAACTGGCAAAAATTTTCAGAGTCATCGAGCGCGATTACCCTGAAGCCCAGCGGGAAGTCCTGTTGGTACTGGACGCTACAACCGGCCAAAATGGCCTGCAGCAGGCGAAAATCTTCAAGGAGACGGCCCAGATTACCGGCATTGCGCTCACTAAACTGGATGGTACTGCGAAAGGTGGCGTTGTTCTGTCCATACTCCACGAGGTTGAAATTCCAGTGAAACTCATAGGCGTCGGCGAGGGCCTGAATGATCTCCAGCCCTTTGAGCCTGAGAAGTTTGTTAACGCTCTTCTGGACATTTAAAGAGGAAAAAGGCTTATGCCGATGGCTGCGGGATCCGTCACCATCGGCATAATCTTTGAAGGCACTGGAAATCTTTATTTTCACTTCAAAAAAGAGTTGACAAGAGGGCGTCATTCCCATAGAATACTTCTGTAAAGTAAAAAACCTTTACTGATACAGTCTTCATGACTGGTGATATTGGCGGTGACTCAGATGTTCGACAAAAAAATCAAGCTCGGCAATATGTTTGAGTTTTACGGACAACTGCTCACGGAAAAGCAGCAGGAAATCCTGGAAGACTATTGCATACTGGACCTGTCCTTCGGAGAGATTTCTGAGGAGCTTGGGATCAGCAGACAAGCGGTCTATGATACGATCAAGCGCGCTGAAAAACAGCTGGATCAGTACGAGGAGAAGCTCGGGCTGGCAGCGCGGTTCGAACAAAGAGAAAAAGCCATTCGACACCTCGTCGACGGCATGCAGGAGATTGACTTGAAAATTAGGGAAGACGCTGAGGCGGCTGAATTGCTTGAGCGAATCTCCGAGCTGATCGGGGAAGCGAACGCCATTCTTGAATAGGCCGCTGCAGACACCCGAGTTTTAGGAGGTTTTAACGTTTGGTTTTTGAAAGTTTGGCAGATAAACTGCAAAACACGTTTAAGGCGCTCCGTGGAAAAGGCAAACTGACGGAAGCGGATGTCAAGGCTGCCATGCGTGAAGTCAAACTGGCTTTACTCGAAGCGGACGTCAACTTTAAGATTGTCAAAGAATTTGTTCAGAAGGTCACGGACCGTGCGATTGGGCAGGAAGTCATGTCGAGCCTGACGCCGGGGCAGCAGGTCATCAAGATTGTCAACGAAGAGCTGACAACGTTGATGGGTACGACCAGGAGCAAGCTGACCTTTTCATCGAGTCCGGTTTCGGTCTATATGATGGTGGGTCTGCAAGGTTCCGGTAAGACGACAACCTGCGGCAAACTGGGCAATTATCTTAAAAAGCAGGGCAAAAAACCCTTGCTCGTCGCCTGCGACATATACAGACCGGCGGCGATCAAGCAGCTTCAAGTCGTTGGGGACAGCCTGAGCATTCCGGTATTCACCATGGGTGAGATCAATCCCGTGGAGATTACCAAGGCAGCTATCAACCACGCGAACCGCTATGGCAATGATGTCGTGATTCTGGATACGGCTGGGCGGCTTCATATTGACGAGACGCTGATGAATGAACTTGTGGAGATCAAGAAAGCCGCAAGACCGACTGAAATTCTTCTGGTTGTCGACGCCATGACCGGCCAGGATGCCGTTAATGTTGCGGAAAGCTTCAACGCACAGCTCGGCATTGACGGTCTGATCATGACCAAGCTGGACGGCGACACACGCGGTGGCGCGGCGCTGTCTGTCAAGGCGGTAACCGGCAAGCCCATCAAATTCGCGGGCATTGGTGAGAAGCTGAGCGAACTTGAGGAATTCCATCCGGACCGGATGGCTTCCAGAATCCTGGGCATGGGCGACGTCCTGACCCTCATTGAAAAAGCTCAGAGCACTTTTGATGAGGAATCGGCCAGAAAGCTCGAGAAGAAGATGAAAAAGGGCAATTTTGACTTTGAGGATTTTCTGAGTCAGTTGCAGCAAATGAAAAAAATGGGTCCAATTGGGGATCTGCTCGGCATGATTCCGGGTCTTGGCAATCAAAAGGCACTCAAGGATGTTCAGGTGGACGAGAAGGAATTCGTCAGACTCGAAGCCATCATCCAGTCCATGACGCTCAAGGAGCGCCGGGATCCCAATCTGATCAACGGCAGCAGAAAGAAACGCATCGCGGCCGGTTCCGGGACGAGCGTCCAGGAGGTCAACAAACTGTTGAAACAGTTTGAGCAGACCAAGAAGCTCATGAAGCAGTTTTCAGGCATGGACAAGCGCATGAAGCGCGGCGGAATGAGAATGCCTTTCTAGAACGTTTTACCGTATGGAGGATCACGAGGTCATTGACGACCTCGGTCCAGATAGATTTATTAAAATTTTGGAGGTGATGTATAAAATGGCAGTTAAAATCAGAATGACGCGTATGGGTGCTAAGAAAAAGCCTTTTTATAGATTGGTGGTTGCAGATTCGAGAGCTCCTCGAGACGGCAAATTCATCGAGCAAATCGGCTATTACAATCCTATTTCTGAGCCTGCTCAGATCAAGATTGACGAAGAGAAGGCCGTTAAATGGCTGAATGACGGCGCTCAGCCTACTGAGACCGTCAAGGCTCTGTTCAAAAAGCACGGCGTTTACGAAAAACTCGTCAAGTAATTTCAAAGCATGACTCGTGAAGGAGGGATCACCATGGGTGAACTTGTCAAAGTCATAGCAGAGGCACTGGTCGACCACCCGGAGAGCGTTGAAGTCAATGAAACAGTCACCTCTCAGTCGGTCATCATTGAGCTCAAGGTATCTCCTGAAGACATGGGTAAAGTGATCGGCAAGCAGGGACGCATCGCCAAAGCGCTGCGTACGGTTGTCAAAGCGGCGGCAACACGTGAGAACAAGCACGTCGTCGTCGAAATCATTCAATAACCTGAATCGGCTCACTTCTCAGCGTTCGCTGGAGAGTGGGCCGGTTTTCTATGGAGGTATTTTTTTGAAAAATAATAAAACTGACCGTTTTGTCGTCGGGCAAATTGTCAACACGCACGGGCTTCGCGGAGATCTGAAAATCAAGGCATTTACCTCATCCCTTGATGATTTTGAGGATTTTGAGACCCTCCTGATCGAGGGAGAGGGCGATAAAAGGTTTAAGGTTGACAACGTGCGGTATGTTAAAGGTCTTGTACTTCTTAAGTTCGAAGGCATGGATGACATTAACGCGGCTGAGAAATTCAAGAATCGCGAACTTTACAGACTCCGGTCGGACTACGGCGAGCTGGAAGAAGGTGAGCATTTCATTGTGGACTTGATCGGACTCGAGGTCATTGATGAAAAGCTGGGTCACGTCGGGACCATCAGAGACGTGATCACCAATGGCGCTCAGGATCTCTACGTAGTCTCCCGTGCAGGCAAGCCGGACTTCATGATTCCTGTTGTGGATGCTTTTGTCCGCAAAGTTGAAATTGAGGCAGGCCATGTCTTGGTCAGTCTGATCGAAGGGATGATGGAGTGAAGTTTACAGTCCTGACGTTGTTTCCCGAAATGTTTTCAGCGTTTACCTCGACCAGCATAATGGCGCGCGCGGCAGGGCAAGGTCATATTGAGGTGGAATGCGTCAATTTCAGAGAGTATTCGGATTCCCCCAGCAAGCGCGTGGACGACGCGCCTTTTGGCGGCGGTGCGGGTCTTGTCATGAAACCTCAGCCTTTATTTGACTGTCTGCGGGGCCTGAACCTGGATGCCGGGGACCGGGTGGTTTACTTAACGCCCAAGGGCAGAACGCTGACACAAAGTATGGTGGTCGACTTTTCAAAACTTGACCGACTAGTGCTCATTTGCGGCCATTACGAAGGTATTGACCAGAGAGTGATCGACACGTTCGTCACGGATGAGATTTCTATTGGTGATTACGTTTTGACCGGCGGTGAGATACCTGCCATGGTGCTCATGGATGGCATATCGAGGATGATCGAGGGTGTTCTGAACACTGAAGACTCCCATATGGAAGAAAGTCATTACGACGGCCTTCTCGAGTATCCGCATTATACCAGACCCGCAGTTTACGAAGGTATGGAGGTGCCGGAGATCCTATTATCCGGTCATCATAAGAATATTGAGCTATGGCGGTTTGAGGAATCTGTCAAATTGACGGGACACAGACGGCCGGATATGCTGCGCGCCTATTATCAGCGACTGACTGATAAAAAAAAGCGAAAAATAGTTGAAAAGTATTTGAAATAGATTGTGCTCAGCAATCAGCAATGATATAATGAGTTTTGTGAATTACGGCTGTTCCGCTGGCGGGTTAGGTCCGTTGATGAACCGCTTATGAGAAGGGAGGTTAGCCCCATGAATCAAAACATACTCAAGTCTCTTGAATTAGAGCAACTTAAGTCTGACGTGACGGAATTCGGAGTCGGTGATACGGTCCGCGTCCACATTAAAGTCGTAGAAGGTAAGCGCGAGCGTATCCAGATCTTCGAAGGCCTTGTGATGAAATTCCAGAACGGCGGTATCCGCGAAACGTTTACAGTACGTAAACTTTCTTCCGGTGTTGGCGTTGAAAAGACTTTCCCGCTTCACTCACCTAAGATCGAAAAGATCGAAGTGACCAGAAGAGGTAAAGTTAGAAGAGCCAAGCTGAACTACATCAGAGACCGCGTTGGTAAAGCAGCGAAGGTCAAAGAAAGAATCTAAGCGAAATTGGAGGGACTGGAGAACAGTCCCTTTAATTTTTTACAAACTCTCTGAAAGGAGGGATAAAGCATGAGTCAAACAATTAACTGGTATCCGGGACATATGAAGAAGACCAAGGATTTGATCCAAAGTCATCTTAAACTTGTGGACGTCGTCGTCGAACTGCTTGACGCCCGTATCCCTGAAAGCAGCAGAAATCCGCAAATCGCGGAGCTCACGAAAGGCAAACCCAGAATCGTGTGTATGAATAAATACGATCTGGCGGATCCTAAAGTCACCAGTCTGTGGAAACAGCATTTTGAAGGAGAGGGCGCCAGCGTCGAACTCTTGGATGCGGTTCATGGAGACGGCATTGACCGTCTGATGAAGCAGATCGTCGAGCGTATGAAGGAAAAAAGGGCGAGATATCTGGAAAAGGGGCGAAATCCCGGTCCGGTACGCGTCATGATAGTTGGTATACCGAATGTCGGAAAATCAAGTCTGATCAATAAACTCGTGGGAAAGACTGCAGCCAAGACCGGCAACAAGCCCGGTGTTACCAGGGGGAAGCAGTGGATTCGCATAAGAGATGATATCGAATTATTTGATACGCCGGGTATTTTGTGGCCAAAGATCGATTCTAAAGAAGTCGGTCTTAACCTCGCAATGACAGGTGCTATAAAGGATGACATTCTCAATATTGAAGACATGGCCTACGAGCTCCTTCGCCGTCTTGAGATCCACTACCCCGAGGCGCTGACAGCTCGCTATGGTGTGGAGGTGGACCCAGTGGCACCGACCATTGAACTGATGGACGCCATAGCACTTCGGAGGGGATGCCGGCGTGGCGGCGGCGACATTGACTATGATAAAGTGTCCCGACTTCTTTTGGACGAGTTTCGAAAAGGTGTTTTGGGCAGATTGTCACTGGAATGGCCGGACGATTTTCTGGGCAGACGGGGTGACCTCACTTGAAGGCTGCCGACATAGCAGAAAAATTGAAGACAATTTCGACGCTTGAAGCGCTGGAATCCCTGGAATCAGAACTCGAACCCCAAATTACCAAAAGCATTCGGCAGAAGATTGCTTCCAAGCGCAAAAAGTTGGAAAAGGTGACTGAGAAATTTAAACAGATGTCCATCTTTGAGGCTCAGTTCGCAAAGGAAGGTTTGCTTTATGTTGCAGGGATTGATGAAGCAGGCCGCGGGCCGCTGGCTGGACCGGTTGTCGCAGCTGCAGTCGTGCTCAATCCTGAGGTGCCCATTTATGGTTTGGATGATTCAAAAAAATTATCTGAAACTGTCAGAGAAACTTTGTATGCAGAAATAATGGATAAGGCGCTGAGTGTTGGCATAGGCTATGCGACCAGCGTGGAAATCGACGAGATCAATATTCTTCAGGCCACCAAACTGGCCTCAAAACGTGCGCTGGAGACTATGGAAATCGATCCTCAGGCGTTGCTGCTGGATGCACTCGAACTTGACAACTGCGCGGTCAGTCAGTTGTCGCTTGTAAAAGGGGATCAGCGCAGTGTTTCTATTGCAGCGGCATCCATCATAGCAAAAGTGACGCGGGATCATTACATGAAGAGACTAGCGCTGCAGTACCCGGATTATGGCTTTGACACCCACAAGGGCTACGGGACTGAACGCCATTATGAAGCACTCCGTCGATATGGCAGAATTTCGGAGCATCGTGCCTCCTTCTTAAAATCCTTCAAAGGCGGACCGGAGAGCAGTCAATGAGAGAGTCAAACGCCATTGGGAGATTGGGTGAAAATGAGGCTGCAGCCTATCTTCAGGCTGCTGGTCATAAAATCCTGTGTCGCAATTACAGGATCCCCGGCGCTGAGATTGATATCTTATCCGTGAAGGATCATCTGCTTTATATTATTGAAGTCAAAGCATCGAAGGGTATGGACGGCGAGTTTGATCCGCTGGAACGCGTGGATGGCCGCAAGATCATGCGGATGAAAAAAGCCGCGGGGCGTTACTTGTCTGAGAATCCTGCTCTATATTATTCCGAGATGAGGTTGGCCTTCATAACAGTTGAGGGCTTGGGGCGCAAAGCTCCAAGAATCGAATTCATTGATGGTTCCGATTAGGGGGCGTGAAGTTTGTATCAGTACAGAAAACGCGATATTTATTTGCAGGCAATAGTCGGCATCATGTTCATTTTTTTTGGCGGATTGCTTGGCAACTGGGTCTATTTGTCGATTCTGGGCTTTATAGCAATCCTGCTCTTCAAAGACTGCCTCAAACAATTGAAGACAGTCATTGAAGTCAAGGGTGACAGAATTGAATTGCGAACCGGTGATAAAGTCACTCAAGTCGTCTATTTCAAAGACCTCCAATTTATCACACGTACTAAAAAGCACAAAAAATGGATCGTGGTCGGACATGATCAAAACTTGCTTTATATACGGCCGTCCATAGTCAATTGGGAACAATTGCTCAAAGAAGTTCTCAAATATAATAAGTCAAACAAGAAAGTATTTATACATGAGACCATTGAAAGTATGAAATTTTAACTTTCTTGGATGCTGTGAGCGGATTGCAATATTTGGATCAGATCGGTATAGCGGGCGTTTTGGAAGGCGTAGAAACAGCTTCCACTATGCCTGCTTTTTTAACATCCCATTGAATACCTCCGCTAAATAAAAGATGACAAATATTAACATATGGTATATTATGGAATTGTTATTACATCTATTACCATATGGAGGTTGTCATGTACATTCAAGTTTGGTCAGCTTCACCCCAGGGCATTCATGCACATCCTATTGGTGTGCAAGTCAGTCTGAGCAAAGGCGTGCCGGTTTTCAACATCATAGGCCGTCCGGATCATGTGGTCAGAGAATCGCGAATGCGGATTACCTCCGCTCTAAAATCTGTAAACCTTCGCGTCAATAATAAAAAAGTCATTGTCAGCTTAACGCCGTCGGACATGTCAAAAAAGGGCGCGCAATTTGATCTGGCAATCGCGGCTGCCATTATGTTTCTTTCGGAAGGAAAACGGTCGATCGGCAGTGAGGAGGCTTATATTGGGGAGCTTTCGCTGGATGGCACCGTCTGCAGTGTCCAGGGGATATATAATATGATTGAAGGCTTGATCGCCATTGGTGTCAAAAAATTCTACATCCCAATAGATCAAATTTCTGTGGCTAATTATTTTCCAGGCGTTGAGATCTGCGGTGTCGGCCAGCTCAGCGATCTGCAGCGTGAGATCAGGCCGGCATCACCTCTGGGCATGACGAGCAACAGTGCTTTGCCGATGGTTTTTGACACTGACTATGGCGACATTTCTGGGCACAGACTGCACAAGCGCGCCATGATGGCCGCCGCTGCGGCACAGCATCACGTTCTGTTGATTGGACCACCAGGAACTGGGAAAAGCTTATTGGCCAGAAGACTCTTGACCATCCTTCCGACACTGGATGAAACCGCTATGCGGGAAGTCATAAAAATCCACGGTCAGGTTTGTACGGATCTCGATACCATACAGGTTTCTGCGCCCTTCAGAACGCCTCAAACCTCACTGAGCAGAAACGGATTGACTGGAACTGCAGCCGGAAAGCTTGGAGAAGTGACTTTGGCCAATCATGGCGTACTTTATCTGGAGGAACTGACAGAATTCTCGAAGGCTGTCATAGAAGACCTGAAAAGGCCTCTGGATGAAGGTGTGGTCGTGGTTGGCGGTCCTCTTCAGACTTTGAGTCTGCCTGCCAGATTTACGTTACTGGCAACAGCCAATCCTTGCCCCTGTGGTTATTTTGGCACAGATCAACCCTGTACTTGCCAGATCCAAAACATCCAGCGACATCAGCTGAAATTTAAAGGCCCGCTTGGAGACCGCTTTGATATTCGGCTGATGACCAGCGTTTATATGGAAGAAGATCTGAGGAGTCGAGATCCGCTCAATTCATCGATTATGCGATCTATGGTGGAATATGCGACAGTGCGGCAGCGGCAGCGTTATGGCAGCGCAGCGCTGAAAAATTCATCAGTTCCAATTGATCTGATTTTTGAAACCTTCGAATCTGAATCCCTCAGGACACAATTTCAGGCCAGGTTTAAGGATCGTGGATACAGTTACCGAGATTCGACACAGGTCATTCGCCTGGCTCGAACTTTGGCGGATTTGGACGACGATACTGTCATAAGTGACAAGCATCTCTCAGAGGGGATGGTGCTCCATGGCGAAATTTAATGCCTATGCAGCCTGCGCCCTTTGGTTTGAGGACGCCAAGGGCATCAACCGTGCACAAGCCAGAAACTTGCTCGAAGGATGTGACGACCTTGAGGCGATCTTTATGGACGGACCAGAGCGTATCTCCATTGCCACGCCTGACCAGAGGCTGGCGCTTCAAAGAGCCTATAAACCGGATGACATTATTCAGCGCTTAGTTCAAATAGATAAAAGCGCAGTAAAAATGATAATCCCGGCAGACCCGCTGTTTCCGGTCAGACTGAACGAACTCGAGGATCCGCCCCTGATGCTTTATGCAAGAGGAAATCTTGAGCTCTTGAATCATCCGAGGCCACTTGCTGTAGTGGGTACAAGACATCCGACGCAATATGGGATGAAGGTGACAAAAATGCTTACACAGGCTGCTGTGGAGCATAGCGCTCTTATTGTCAGCGGTCTTGCGGTCGGCGTTGACGCTTTGGCGCACGAGACTGCCCTGGATCAGGAGGGCGCCACACTTGCCGTCCTGGGGTGTGGTCTGGATGTCAATTATCCCAGTGCCAACGCAGGTCTCAGAAAAAGAATTCTCTCCTCGGCTGAGGGACTGCTCCTCAGTGAAAAGCCACCCGGCACACCGGCGTATCCCGCTTTTTTTCCGGATCGAAATCGCTTGATCAGCGGTCTCAGCGCAGGCATTGTCGTCGTGGAAGCTGTTATCAAGAGCGGAACAATGTCGACTGCACTCCATGGCATTCAGCAGGGCCGTGAGGTCTTTGCGGTTCCGGGGAACATTGACGCGCCTCAGAGTGCAGGAACAAATTATTTAATTCAAAATATGGCTCAAATATTGACGACTCCGGATGATTTGTTCGTACGTCTCAATTGGAGGCTGCCAAAGAGAAAAAGGCCTCAGCTGTCTGCGGATGCCGGCCAGCTTCTCTCTCTTGTCGAACGCTATGGCGATATGACCATTGATGATTTTGTCGATGCTACGGGATGGCCGGCAGGCAAATGTTACGAATTTTTAAGTGAGCTTGAAATAAAGAGATTGATTCGCTGTTGGTTTGGAAGGTATAATCTAAACTGATGTCTTTGCAGATGTTTGTTCAGACGCCGGATCCGTGGGCTTTAGACATGGATCCGGCGTCTGGATTTTGTTTGGATTTCAGGATTTTTGATGTGAATCAGCGCTCAAATAAACGACGGCTGAAAGGTCAACATGGAAGAAAGTGTTGACAAATCGATCCGCATCATATAAAAATTAATATGGTGATTTTTTGACAAGATTGAATCTTTCGAATTTTTTGAATATAATGGTTACATTGGAGGTATTTCATGGCTAAGCATCTGATTATTGTCGAATCTCCGGCAAAAGCAAAGACCATAGAGAAGTTTTTAGGAAAGAATTATCAGGTACTTGCTTCCGTGGGACATGTCAGAGACCTGCCCAAAAGCAAAATTGGCGTCAATGTAGAAAAGGATTTTGAACCGGAATACATTAACATTCGGGGAAAAGGGGACGTTATCAAGATCCTGAGAAGCGCCGCAAAAAAAGCAGACCGCGTCTTTCTGGCAACTGACCCGGATCGCGAAGGTGAAGCGATTGCCTGGCATCTGGGAACTATTCTTAATCTCCCTCAGGAGGAGCCTTGCAGAATAGAATTTCACGAAATTACAAAGGAAGCCGTTAAAGAAGCCATCCATCATCCGCGCCGGATCGACCTGAATCTGGTGGATGCCCAGCAGGCAAGACGGGTTCTGGATCGGTTGGTAGGGTACAAGATCAGCCCGTTGTTATGGCGTAAGGTGAGGAAAGGTCTCAGTGCCGGACGGGTACAGTCTGTGGCTACAAAATTGATCTGTGACCGGGAGAGTGAGATCAGCGCCTTTATCAAGGAAGAATATTGGTCTATTGGTATGGATCTCAGACACGTACCTTCAGATTTGCCTTTTGAAGCGGAGCTGTCACAGTTTAAAGGCAAAAAAATTGAGATTGCAAACGAAGAAACTGCACTTGAGATGAAACGGTACCTGGAGACCGTGGACCCGGTAATTGCAGAGGTTCAAAACAAGGTAAAATCCAGAGCCCCGCAGCCGCCATTTACGACCAGCAGCCTTCAGCAAGATGCTGCAAATCGCCTGGGCTTTTCAGCGAGCAAAACCATGATGGTGGCGCAGCAGCTGTATGAGGGTATTGCGGTTAAGGGACAGGGGACTATCGGCCTTATCACTTACATGAGGACGGATTCGACCAGAATTTCTGAAGAGGCGAAGCGTCATCTTTCCGAATTTATTGACAGGGAATACGGTGAAGTTTATCAAAATAAAAAAGCCCGCGCTGAAAAGAAATCCAAATCGGCGCAGGATGCCCACGAAGCCGTGCGTCCTACCTACGTCCATTTAACACCCGAAGAACTAGAAGTGTCTCTGACTAAAGACCAGCAAAAACTTTACACTTTAATTTGGCAGAGATTTGTCGCCTCCGGCATGTCAGACGCGACTTTTGATGCCAAGAATGTCTCCGTAGTCGCAGGTGAAGCGCTGCTCAAAGCTAATGGGCTGCTTCTCAAGTTTGATGGCTTCCTTAAAGTCTACGAGTTTTCCAGTTTTAAAGAGAACCGCCTGCCGGACATTCAAGCAGGGGATCCCGTCCAGCGACTCCACGTCAAACCGGAGCAGCATTTTACACAGCCACCGGCAAGATACACGGAAGCGACTTTGGTCAAAGAAATGGAAGAGAAAGGCATTGGTCGTCCGTCGACTTATGCGCCGACCATTGCGACCATCATCAGCAGAGGTTATGTGGAGCGTGAAAAAAAATCTTTAAAACCTACTGAACTGGGGTATATCATCAACGACATTATGGCAGGATACTTTGAAGACATTGTCAATGTTGATTTTACCGCCGGCATGGAAAACAAGCTGGATGAGGTTGAAGCCGGCAACATGGAATGGCACAGCATTCTCAGAGAATTTTATGGTCCTTTCAGTGAAACCCTCGCAAAAGCAGATGAGCGGCTTGAAAAGCTCGATTTGACTGAAAAGACTGACTTGCTCTGTGAGAAGTGCGGCCATCCACTCAACATTAAGCATGGTAGATTTGGTAAATTCTATGCATGCTCAAATTATCCGGAGTGCGACTATACCAAGGCAATTCTCAATGAGATCGGTATAGACTGCCCGGTGTGCAAAGAGGGTAAAGTGGTCGAGCGCAAGACTAAAAAGCTGAAGACTTTTTATGGCTGCAGCCGTTTTCCGGAATGTCGATTCGTCTCCTGGAACCGGCCTGTTGGACGTCCGTGCCCGGTTTGTGGTGAGGCTCTCGTCGAAAAAATCACCAAAAAGAACAAGACTATCCTATGCTCCAGTACCAGCTGCAATTATAAAGAAGTCTCATCGCATTAAATAAAACTTAGGGAGGTTATCAGGTGAGCATGAAACTACTAGAAAAAGCAAGAAGACTTAACAAAATTCTTCAGCAATCCGGCAATGCGCCCGTTTCTTTTCCAGATATCAGCATGATGCTCAAGGAAGTACTTGACGCCAATGTTTACATCATCAGCAAGCGCGGTAAGGTCTTGGGGTATGGCTTGGTTATTGCTGAAGACAGCCCGCTCATTTTTGAGAAGGGTACAAATGTACAAATGTTTCCTGAAGAAATCAATGATGAATTGCTCAAGACTGATCAAACTATGTTCAACATCCCGCAAGATGTTGTCATGAAAATTTTTAAAGGTGATATCAGCAGTTATTCCAAGTTCATTACCATTGTGCCTATTATAGGGAATGGTCTCAGATTGGGAACACTTGTCATTGCCAGAAGAGACAACACTTATTCCGAAGAGGATATTGTGTTGGCTGAGTATGCGTCAACGGTTGTCGGCATGGAAATCATCCGAGCCAAGACGGAAGAGTATGAAGAGGAAGCCAGAAAGAAAGCCGTGGTTCAGATGGCAATTGGGACGCTTTCCTATTCTGAACTTGAAGCCATAGAGCACATCTTCAATGAGCTGGATGGCGAGGAAGGTCTTCTCGTGGCCAGCAAAATAGCAGATCGCGTTGGAATTACGCGCTCCGTGATCGTCAACGCCCTCAGGAAGTTCGAGAGTGCCGGTGTTATTGAATCCCGCAGTCTTGGCATGAAGGGTACTTATATTCGCATAATGAATGATAAACTAATGCCGGAGCTCAAGCGTCTTAAAAAATAAGTTCTGCCGGTAATGCTAAAACAAATAAACTTTGGCGCGACGGATCCTGAGATTATCTCTTGAACGTCGCGCTTGTCTGTGTTATACTAACTAAGGTCCAAAACCACACTCGTCGGGATTTACAGTAAGGGTTGCCCTGATCCAGGGTCTTCTGTGAAGACGAACGACGGGGAAGAAAAAAACGGAGGTGCACTATGTCAGTAATTTCAATGAAACAACTGCTGGAGGCAGGCGTACACTTTGGCCACCAGACAAGAAGATGGAACCCTAAAATGAAGGAATACATCTTCACAGAGAGAAACGGGATTTACATTATTGATCTTCAAAAGACGGTCAAGAAAATTGACGACGCTTATGATTTCGTCAAGAATGCAGTCGCTGAAGGCGGCGAAGTCCTCTTTGTCGGTACCAAAAAGCAAGCACAGGAAGCTATTGAGCTTGAAGCAAAGCGCTGCGGCATGTACTTCGTCAACCAGAGATGGCTTGGCGGCATGCTGACAAACTACAAAACCATCAAGAAAAGAATCGATCTTCTTTATAAATATGAGAAGATGGAAGAAGATGGCACATTTGATGTACTTCCTAAGAAAGAAGTCATTCAAATTCGCGCCAAGAAAGAAAAACTTGAGAAATATCTCGGCGGAATCAAGGAAATGCCAAAAGTACCTGCGGTTATGTTCATTGTTGACCCTAAGAAAGAGCGCATTGCAATCCAGGAAGCAAGAACCCTTGGTATTCCTGTCGTTGCTATCGTCGACACGAACTGCGATCCGGACGAAGTCGATTTCGTCATCCCGGGCAATGACGACGCAATCCGCGCTGTCAAGCTGATCTCCGGTAAAATGGCTGACGCTGTCCTCGAAGGTAAGCAAGGCGAGCAAAACGCATAATCATAATGTCTAAAACCAGCGGGTAAGGTTTCTTTATATAGAACGCCTTACCCGTTGTTCAAGCGATAACACTTGGCCCTTTGGCCAATTCACGTGTCTATGGCCTGATTCGGCCAAAGGACAAATTGAAGTTAAACTAGGAGGTCCTGTCATGGCGATTACAGCCGCAATGGTAAAAGAACTCAGAGAAGCAACAAGCGCAGGTATGCTCGAGTGCAAAAAAGCGCTTGAAGAAGCAAACGGCAACATGGAAGAAGCAGTCAAGCTCCTTCGCGAGCGCGGTCTTGCCAAAGCTGCGAAGAAAGCTGGCAGAATTGCCGCTGAAGGCATCGTCGCTTCTTATATTCACGGTGGACGCGTTGGCGTCATTGTCGAAATCAACTCTGAAACGGACTTCGTCTCCAAGAACGAAGAGTTCCAGCAGTTTGCAAAGGATATCGCAATGCAAATCGCAGCATCCAATCCGCTTTATGTTCGTCCGGAAGAAGTGCCTGCTGAAGTCATCGAGAGCGAAAAAGAAATTCTTCGCAATCAAGCACTCAACGAAGGCAAACCGGAGAAAATCGTCGACAAGATGGTTGAAGGCCGTGTACAAAAGTACTACAAAGAAGTCTGCCTGCTTGAGCAGTCTTTCATCAAAGATCCAGATGTCACGATTGACCAGCTTCTCAAGAACCTGATCGCAAAGATCGGTGAGAATATTTCCATCCGCCGTTTTGTCCGTTATGAAGTCGGCGAAGGCATTGAAAAGAAAACTGAAAACTTCGCAGAAGAAGTTGCAAAGCAGCTTCAAGGCTAATTTTCAGTTTTCAAAATCCAATCAAAGATAAAAAGAGAGGACCTTGGTCTTCTCTTTTTTCAAGTGTCGGCAGTAGAATGACTGAAATGACAATGAGATATTTTTGGTTACAGATTTAAAAAAAGGATATTCAATGCAATATGTAGAATTCTGTATCAATGAAACAGGGGGTGTTCGCTTGAAACCGTTATATAAACGCGTCATACTGAAATTGAGCGGTGAAGCACTTGCGGGTGATAAGGGCTTCGGACTTGATGAACAGACAGTACTTGATGTGGCAAGTCAGGTCAAGGAACTGGTAGGCATGGGTGTAGAGGTCGGCGTTGTCGTAGGCGGAGGTAATTTTTGGAGAGGCCGTTCCGGCGGTGGAATGGACAGAAGCAC
Organism: uncultured Acidaminobacter sp.; assembly: GCA_964416305.1. Classification (GTDB taxonomy): domain Bacteria; phylum Bacillota; class Clostridia; order Peptostreptococcales; family Acidaminobacteraceae; genus Acidaminobacter. The sequence goes on from CAYQDM010000003.1 coordinate 144,248, forward strand.
TGCGGATCATATGGGCATGCTCGCGACGGTTATCAATTCACTCGCTATGCAGGATGCCATTGAAAGTCTCGGCCTTCCAACACGCGTACTCAGTGCTATTGAAATGCGTCAAATTGCGGAGCCTTACATCCGTCGTCGCGCGGTGAGACACCTGGAAAAAGGCAGAGTCGTTATTTTTGCGGCGGGCACCGGAAATCCTTACTTCTCAACAGATACGACAGCAGCGCTGCGCGCGGCTGAAATTGAAGCAGAGGTTATACTGCTTGCAAAAAAAGTGGACGGTGTTTATGATTCTGATCCTATGGTCAATCCGGATGCTGTCAAAATTGACGCCCTGACTTATATTGATGTCCTCAATCGTGGTCTTGGCGTTATGGACTCAACCGCCATTACACTTTGTATGGATAATCACATTCCAATTCTTGTATTTGGTCTGAAAGAAACGCATAATATCATTAAAGTTTGTTGTGGTGAAAATTTAGGTACAATCATTAAGGAGGTCAAGTGAAGATGATTCAGGATGTAAAAAAGGCTTTTGAAGAAAAAATGCAAAAAACACTTAATGTATTCAATGAAGAACTTCACGCCATACGTGCCGGCAGAGCGAATCCCCAGCTGCTCGACCGGGTTGTTGTCGATTACTATGGCTCTCCAACGCCGCTTAAGTCCTTAGCGACGATCGCTGCACCCGAGCCGCGCCTGTTGACAGTTCAACCTTATGATGTCAGTGCACTCAGAGATGTTGAAAAAGCTATCCTGATTGCAGATTTGGGCTTCAATCCGAGCAATGACGGAAAAATCATCCGCATTGCAATTCCAATATTGACGGAAGAGCGACGCAAAGATCTCATTAAAGTCGCAAAGAAGACGGGCGAAGAGGCTAAAATTGCGATCCGCAATGAGCGTCGCGACGCGAATGACCGCCTTAAGAAAATGAACAAGAACTCTGAAATCACGGATGACGATCTAAAGTCCGCAGAAGCAGATGTTCAGAAAATGACAGATAAATACATCAAGCAAATTGATGACCTTCTAGTACAAAAAGAAAAGGAAATCTTGGAAATTTAGTTCTGATCACAAAAGCATAATCCTAAGGGATTCAGGAAAGTGAAACCGTCGTGACTGCCGGGATGGAGGAGACACCAATGAAACAGACTGAGCAACATTTGCCGAGACATATAGCCATAATTATGGACGGCAACGGCCGGTGGGCAGAAAAGCGGTTTATGCCCAGGCTGTTTGGGCACAAAGCCGGTGTAGAAGCACTGCGCTCTGTGATTTCACGGTGTTCTCACCTTGGTGTGGAAGTGCTGACGCTCTACGCATTTTCAACTGAAAATTGGAAACGCCCTACAGATGAGGTCAGTGGACTGATGGAACTTTTAGTGCAGTTTCTCCAAAAGGAAATCGCTGAGCTTCACAGTAATGGTATTAAAATTCGCTGCATTGGGGATCTGAGTGCACTCCCGGAGCGAGCTCAGGCAGAGGTGGAAAAAGCTCAGAGCCTGACAGGCGGCAATACGGGGTTGACAGTCAATATCGCACTCAATTACGGCGGTCGTGATGAACTTCTTCGTGCCGCCAGGGGGCTGGCAGAATCCGTGTCTTCCGGAGAGATTAAAGTGGAAGACATCACTTCAGACGCCTTTGAAAAGTATCTGTATACTTCTGGTCAGCCCGACCCGGATCTGATTATTCGCACGAGTGGTGAGCAGCGAATCTCAAATTTTCTGCTGTGGCAATTGGCTTATTCTGAATTCTATTTCACTGACGTGCTCTGGCCAGATTTTAACGCCACCGAGCTCGATAACGCATTGGAGACTTACGCCAAACGCCATAGACGGTTTGGCAAACTGTGAGGTGGGCCTGTGTCATCTAGAGTGATCACCAGCCTGATTGGGCTGCCAATTCTGATCGCCATCATCTATGTGGGCGGACACCTGTTGACCGCAGCAGTGCTGCTGCTGACGCTGACTGCACTGCATGAGTTGTTCAAGGGATTTAGAAGCATAGAAATCCACGCTATGGAAAAACTGACTTTGGCTGCGGTGCTTGCAATCTATGGCGGCTATGTCATGGTGCTGGATCAGATCTTTTATCTGTTCGTCGTTTCCGTATTTGTGATCATGCTGATGCTGATCAATTTATTCGGAAAGGCGTTACATATTTATGACATCAGCGCCACTGCACTCGGTTTTTTATATGTCGTTCTCCCGTTTTTCCATATTGTGCTTGTGGCTGAGTTCAACAGCCTCTTCTTCATCAGTCTGGTTTTTTTGCTCGCCTGGGTGTCGGATACCTGTGCTTACTTTGCTGGTCGTTTCTTTGGGAAGCACAAACTGCTTCCTGCAGTCAGTCCCAAGAAGACAGTAGAAGGGGCTATTGGCGGTGTGGCAGGAACGGTTATTCTTGTGACAATATTTTCAGCCGTTCTGGAGCCGGGCTTCATCTGGTTTGCAGTCCCTCTCGGATTATTTGGCAGTGTTTCCGGCCAAATTGGAGATCTGATTGCTTCAAAGATCAAACGGATTATGGGAATCAAGGACTTTGGAAAATTGTTTCCCGGCCATGGCGGCGTCCTTGACCGGTTTGACAGTATTATGATGACGGCACCGATCGTCTTTTATGTCGCCTATGTTTATAAACTGTTCTAAGCGTGAAGCAAGTTTTAAGTCTCACAGGTTCTTTTACTTATAACTGACTTGAAAGGCCGCCTTTAAAAATTGAGGCGGCTTTTTTGCACGTTTTTTTGGAATTCTTAAGGCGTGCCTGTTGAAATGCGGTATAATGAAAAATAGGCTGTAATGGTTTGCAGTCTATCAGTTTGAATAATCGCGTAAAGGAGAGAAGGACTCAGACGAAATTTAACAATCTGCCGGGCTTTGAGCAATTATTGCATCAAAGGTTAAATCCGCCGGATTTCAAAATTTTGACTGACTCTGCTGCATATGAAAAATATAGTAATTTTGGGATCGACCGGCTCTATTGGGACGCAAGCGCTGGACGTCATCCGTGCGCATCCTGACAGGTTTAGGGTGGCAGCATTGAGCTGCAATCGAGGCATTGAAACTTTTATGTCACAGGTTGAAGCTTTCAGGCCCAGACATGTGGCTGTTGCGGATGAAGCGCTCTATAGAGAATTGAAAGAAAAAACGGCCTTGGTGGACAGCAGCATAACGGTCCATGCCGGGCTGGCAGGTCTTCAGGAAATTGCTGCCCTGGAGAGTGCAGACACAGTTCTTGTGTCCATAGTCGGCAACGCGGCATTGCTTCCAACTCTCTCTGCCATACGTGCCGGCAAGCGCATAGCTTTAGCGAGCAAGGAGGTTCTCGTGACCTCAGGAGAGCGGATTATGAAAGAGGCGGCAGAATATGGCGTCGAGCTTCTGCCGGTGGACAGTGAGCACAGCGCCTTGTTTCAGGCACTTGAGGGCAATCAGCGGCAATCTGTTGAAAAATTGATTCTGACAGCGTCCGGGGGCCCGTTCAGGAGTCCTGAATGGCGCAGAGACCGACTTGAACAGGTGACCTTTCAAGAAGCGCTGAAACATCCCAACTGGTCCATGGGAAGCAAGATCACCATTGATTCATCCACACTTATGAATAAAGGCCTGGAGGTTATAGAGGCCCGCTGGCTGTTTGATATCCCCTATGACCATATTGATGTTCTGGTCCACAAGGAAAGCATAATTCATTCCATGGTCCAGTATCATGACAGCTCAGTCATAGCACAGCTCGGCCTTCCGGATATGAAACTTCCCATACTTTATGCTTTTGGTTATCCGCAGCGGATCCCATCAGAGTTTGACAGACTTGACCTTTCCAGGATTGGACAGCTTTCCTTTTCAGCGCCTGACCACGAGCGCTTCCCATGCCTAAATTTGGCTTACCGGGCAGGACGTATGGGCGGTTCGGCGACAACTGTTCTGAATGCTGCCAATGAAGCGCTGGTCGCGTTGTTTTTGCGCGGCGAGATTGGCTTTTATGACATCAGCAATCGGATCGAGTCACTTTTGGATCAGCATACAGTAATTCAAAATCCTGATTACGACACGATTTTGGAAATCGATGCAGATACCCGCAGGCAGATTTTTAATAATAAGCAACCTAGACAGGGAGTGAGCTTTTGATCACCTTTATCAGTTATATTGTCGTTTTTGGCGTGATCGTGTTCTTTCATGAACTCGGACACTTTGCCGTGGCTAAGCTTCATAAAATTAAAGTACTTGAATTCGCCTTAGGCTTTGGTCCCAAGTTGGTCTCCAGAAAATTTGGTGAAACAGAATATGGAATACGGGCCTTTCCGTTAGGCGGCTTTGTCAAAATGGAGGGGGAAGACACGCTTTCGGATGATCCTCGAAGTTTTCTGAATGCACCCGCCTGGAAGAGACTCACGGTGCTGTTTTCCGGTCCGCTGATGAATTTTATTCTGGCGGTGCTCGTCTTCACCATAGTGATGTGGGGGATAGGGTTCCCTGTTAATGCAGTGGGAGAGCTGATTCCGGATATGCCGGCGGCATTGTCCGGGGAATTGATGCCGGGCGACCGCATCCTCGAAATCAATGATGTGCCAACACCGACCTGGAATGATGTGACCGCTCAGATTGCGGTACAGCAGACCTTGGATATGGTTGTTGAACGTGATGGGCAACTGCTCGACATTCAGCTTGAAGCGGTACGAGATGTGGATGATACCCGTTATATCGTTGGCATTCGCCCGCGGACAGAACGTGACGCGCCGCGGGCAGTCTTCCTGGCAGCCCGCCAAACCTGGATCATGAGCGCTGAAGTCATTACTTTCCTGGCATCACTTCCCGCAGGCGGACAGGAAGGCGTAGAAATTGTCGGACCGGTCGGCATGGCCAGCATGGTTGGTGAAGCGGCCAGAGGCGGTATCTATAATCTGCTTGCACTGACGGGACTTTTCTCAATCAATCTCGGTATCTTCAACCTTCTGCCGCTGCCTGCTCTTGATGGGGGCAGAATATTCTTCGTCTTGGTGGAATTGATCCTGCGCAAAAAAATTGACAAGGAAAAGGAAGGCCTGGTCCATCTTGCAGGTTTTGCACTGTTGATGGCACTGATGCTGTTTGTACTCTATAAGGACATACTCAGACTGTTTCAGTAGGTGTCATTGTCCATTTCAAATGAGGTGAGATCATGAGAAGATCAACCCGACAGGTTTTTGTCGGCAACGTTGGCATTGGTTCTGAACACCCGGTCACCATTCAATCCATGACGACCACGGACACCCGGGATCCTGACGCAACGGTCGCGCAAATACAGGCTCTGGCTTCTGCCGGCTGCGACATTGTCCGACTGGCGGTGCCTGACTTTGAGGCAGCTGACAAACTGCCTGAAATCATCAGGCGGAGTTCCATCCCCGTCGTCGCAGACATTCATTTTGATCACAGACTTGCGCTGAAATCCATTGAAGCAGGCGCGGCAAAAATACGCCTGAATCCAGGGAATATTGGAAGTCTTGAACGTGTTAAGGAAGTTGTTGCCCTGGCAAAGGAACGACAAGTGCCAATTCGAATAGGGGTTAATGGCGGCTCTCTTGAAAAAGAACTGCTTGAAAAATATGGCGGGGTCACGCCTGAGGCCATTGTCGAAAGTGCCAGACGCCATCTGGACATCCTTGAGACACTTAAGTTTGAAGACGTCATTGTCGCTTTGAAATCTTCAGATATTCAGACGACCATCAAAGCTTATCAACAGCTTAGCGCTTTCACCGATGTACCGTTTCATATAGGCCTTACGGAATCCGGCACTGTTTTCAAAGGCAGTATTCGCTCTTCCATAGCTATTGGACACCTTCTGCTTGAAGGCATGGGCGACACGCTCAGAGTCTCGTTGACGGGTGATCCGCTCAATGAAATCCGAGTTGGGAAGGAGATTCTCAGTGCAATCGGCCTCAGAAAAGGCGGTATTCGTTTGATTTCCTGTCCGACCTGTGGCCGCTGTCAAATTGACCTTGAAAAGATCGCGGACGAGGTCGAACGACGCATAGAAGGCCTTGACAAGGATATTACGCTGGCTATTATGGGCTGTGTGGTCAATGGCCCGGGAGAAGCGCGTGAAGCAGATCTGGGCATTGCCGGCGGCAAAGGGGAAGCGCTTATTTTTAAAAAAGGCGTCATTCTGAAAAAAGCGCGTGAAGAAGATCTTGTTGAGCTCCTTCTTGAGGAAATTATGAAGCTCTAAAAATAAGTAGTCTTAGCAAAGGAAGAACATCATGTCCATTCAGAACTGGCTTAAGGAACAATTTGATGACACTCTCCGACTGGAGCGGGCTATCCTGATCAAGAAACCAGAGACTTTAAAGCTTCAATTGTCTGCGGGTTATTTTCCGGAACCTGAAAAGCTCGAGGCGTTTTTGACGCGCGTGAAGCACGAACTCCCGGAAGTCTGTGGACTTGACTGGGTCTGTACCGTTGAAGTGCCTGTATCTCCGGAGGATGAAGCCTCTCAGTCGAATGAACGGCTTCATTGGGCAATTTATTGGCTGAAGCAGCAGGCGCCCTCCGCAGCGGCTTTCCTCAAGAAAGAGGCGTTTGTCAGACAGAATGAAACCCAATATTGCCTTCACATTCCGGATCAGGTGACCTCTGAGCATTTAAGCAACAGAAAAATTCTTGATTTATTAGAGGACAGTTTTATGTCGCATTTTGGTGTGGATTTCAAGCTGATGCCTATTTATGACGTCGAAGGCTGCAAGGTGGCCTCGGATGCTCTGGATTCGAAAAAAGAAACAGATCTGAAGTCTTTCATGGCAACTGTCCCTGTGAATGCGCCTAAGTCTGCACCGAAACCATCGGCAAAAAATCAGTGGAAAACGACTGAACCTCAGGATGACAGCGTGCTGTACCGGTTTAAGATCAAGCGGCCGCTGACGCCGCTGATCGAGCTGGCAGAGGAGGAGGGCACCTACGCAGTTGAAGCAGAAGTTCTCTCCCTGCAGACAAGGGAACTTAAAACAGGAAAGGCACTCCTGACACTCTCGCTGACAGACCGAACCAGTTCCCTTGGTGCCAAGCTCTTTCTCAAGAGCGCCAAAGAAGCCCAGGCTTTGCTTGAAAAGCTTAAGGCGGGAGGCTGGTACAGATTTGAGGGTACACTCAGGTACGATACCTTTGAAAAGGAAATGGCGCTTTACCTCAACAATATCAATACCGGTGAAGCGCCGCTGAGGCGAAAGGACGAGGCGCCCATTAAGCGCGTTGAGCTTCATTGCCATACCAACATGAGCGACATGGACGGCATCGCCTCTGTAAAAACGCTGATTAAACGTGCCATGGACTGGGGACACAAGGCTATAGCCGTGACAGACCACGGTGTGCTGCAGGCGTTCCCGGAGGCTATGGAAACAGCTCGTGGCAAGGATATCAAAATCCTTTACGGCATGGAAGGGTATCTGATTGATGACGAGGTAAAAATTGTCAGGTCCTCCAAGGGTCAGACCCTGGACGCGGATTTTGTGGTGTTCGACATTGAAACCACAGGACTGAATCCAAAGCATGACAAGATTATTGAAATCGCTGCGGTGCGTATCGAGGGCGGACAAGTCGCAGAGACCTTTACGGCGCTGATCGATCCTCATGAGCCTCTCAGTGAGAAAATTAAAGAGCTCACGGGGATTGAAGATGAGCATCTGACTGGCCAGCCGGGGATTGAGGAAATTTTGCCGCGATTCCTGGAATTCGCCCGGGGAGCCGTTCTGGTTGCCCACAATGCGGGTTTTGATACGGGTTTTGTTCGGGAGGCCTGCAGTCAGCATGGTTACCCCTATGATATGACTTCGGTGGATACCTTGGGACTTAGCCGATTGCTGTTAAAAGACCTAAAGCGTCACAGGCTGAATATGGTTGCCAAACATCTGGGCGTCAAGCTTGAAAACCACCATAGAGCGCTGGACGACGCAACGGCTACTGCGGAGATCTTTATCAAACTGGCGGCGCGCCTGCGCGAGGAGGGCGTCACAGACCTGAACGGACTGACCCGGTTCGCTTCAGAAACCATGAGCCACACTATGATGGATTCTCACCATATCATTATTCTCGTCAAGAACCTCCAGGGTCTTAAGTCTCTGTACGAGCTGGTGACCCATTCTCATATGAAAACCTTCTACAAGAAACCTCGTATTCCGAGAAGTCTCCTGGAAGACCGAAGGGAGCATCTGATTCTGGGTTCTGCCTGTGAAAGCGGGGAACTGTTCAAAGCCCTCGTTGAGAGTCGAAGCGAAGAGGATGTTGAGAAGATTGCGCGCTTTTATGATTTTCTGGAGATCCAGCCCCTCGGAAACAATCAATTTATGATTGAGAAAGGGCTTGTGCAAAATCAGGAGGCGCTTAAAGCGATCAACAAGAAAATCGTTGACCTGGGTTCGCGGCTTGGCAAGACTGTTGCGGCTACCTGCGATGTCCATTTTCTTGATCCGGAGGACGAGGTTTATCGACGGATCCTCATGGCTGGGCAAGGCTACAGTGACGCTGAAAATCAGCCGCCGCTGTTCTTCAGAACGACAGCCGAAATGCTCAGGGAATTCGATTATCTGGGGGAAGACACTGCCTATCAGGTCGTTGTTGAAGCCACGAACAAAATTGCGGACCAAGTGGAATCTCTGCTGCCGATTCCTGATGAGACCTTTCCGCCTATCATAGAGGGCTCTGAGGAAGAGCTGCGCCGACTCTGCGTTGACAAGGCCGTCAGGATGTATGGCAGTCCGCTGCCTGAACTGGTGGAAAAGCGCCTTGAGCGCGAGCTCAACTCCATCATTTCAAACGGCTATGCGGTCATGTACATCATCGCCCACAAGCTGGTGAAGAAGTCCATGGAAGACGGCTACCTGGTAGGCAGCCGGGGCTCCGTAGGGTCCTCGCTGGCAGCGACAATGTGTGACATCACCGAGGTCAATCCGCTGCCGCCTCATTACCTTTGCCCTGAGTGCAAGTATTCTGAGTTCATGACCATGGCAGGAGACATCAGCGGCGCGGACCTTCCTGACAGAGACTGCCCTGTATGTGGCGTGAAACTCGGCAAAGATGGCCATGACATCCCGTTTGAGACGTTCCTCGGTTTCGAAGGCGATAAGGAACCGGACATAGACCTTAACTTCGCCGGTGTTTATCAGGCGACAGCCCACAAATATACAGAAGAACTCTTCGGCAAAGGCTTTGTCTACAAGGCGGGCACTATTGGCACCATAGCGGATAAGACTGCATTTGGATATGTGAAAAAGTATTTTGAGGAAAAGAACCAAACAGTGAATTCCAGGGAGATCGAACGGCTGGCCAGCGGCTGTACCGGGATCAAAAGGACGACGGGACAGCATCCGGGCGGCATTATGGTCGTGCCGGCCTATAAGAATATTCACGATTTTTGCCCTATCCAATACCCTGCAAACGATACAAAATCTGATGTTGTTACGACACACTTTGATTACCATTCCATCAGCGGCCGGATTCTCAAGCTCGACATTCTGGGTCACGACGTCCCGACAATGATCAAGCAGCTCGAGCAAATGACTGGAATTGATGTGTTGAAAATTCCGCTGGACGATCCTGCGACATTGAAGATTTTTACCAGCAATGAAACGCTTGGCATTGTGGATCCGGATTACAAGTCGGAGACAGGCAGCTTGGGTATTCCGGAATTCGGCACGAAGTTTGTCAGGCAGATGCTTATTGATACCCAGCCCTCCACGCTGGCAGAGCTGGTTCGGATCTCTGGCTTGTCTCACGGGACAGACGTTTGGGTCAACAACGCCCAGACCCTGGTGCGAAACGGCACTGCGGATCTGAAACACGTCATCTCCACCCGGGATGACATCATGAACTATCTGATTCAGAAGGGACTGCCGCCGAAGCAGGCGTTCAATATCATGGAACGTGTCAGAAAAGGCAAGGGTCTTACTGAAGAAAATGAAACGCTGATGAGAGAGTTTGATGTGCCGAACTGGTACATTAATTCATGCAATACGATTCAGTACATGTTTCCTAAGGCCCATGCCGTGGCATATGTGACCATGTCCTTCAGGATCGCCTATTTTAAAGTGCATTATCCCTTGGCTTTTTACGCAAGTTATTTCAGCAGCAAAGTTGAGGATTTCGATGCCCAGCTGATTTGTCAGGGCAAGCGTGCTGTCAGGGAAAAGAAACGCTGGATGGAGGATAACTGGGACAGCCTGACCAAGAAGGAACAGGATCTCTATGGCGTTTTGGAACTGGTTGACGAGTACTACAGCAGGGGATTTGAGTTTCACAAGGTGGATTTATACAGAAGCCAGGCAAATGCCTTTATTGAGGAAGACGGCATGCTCAGACCGCCGCTGCAGTCTCTCCAGGGTGTCGGGGACAGTGCTGCCCAGAAGATCGTAGAAGAACGCGTTCATGGGGAGTACCTGTCCATTGAAGACCTGAAGTCGAGGGCAAAAGCTTCGAAAACCGTAGTGGATGCCTTGGTGCTTCACGGTGCTTTGCAGGAGATGCCGGAGCGCAATCAGCTGTCGCTGTTCTAGGCTGGGTGCACTGTCGGAGTACTTTCCAAAGCCTTGGCAAGACGTGTAAAGAAATTTGCATCCAGGTATGAATTGTGCTATAATCTTTAAGGATGAATAAACGTTGCGCAAAGAGTGGGGAAATCCCGCTCTTTGTCGTTATTAGGCAAAAGAACGCTTTTTTCAAGGCGTTTGAAATTGTTAAAGGCACGAGGAGGCGCTTAAAATTGAAAAAACCAAGAGTCGTCGACGTTGTCCGCAAAGTGGCAGAGCCCATTTGTGTGGAAGCAGCGGTTGAACTGATTGATGTCGAGTTTGTAAAGGAAGGTCCTTTCAGGTACCTCAGACTGACTATAGACAAGGAAGAGGGCGTCAGCCTGGATGATTGCAGCGAGGTCAGCAGAAAGCTGAATGCCAAGCTCGACCAGATTGATCCTATTGAAGAGCAGTATTTTCTGGAAGTCACGTCGCCGGGCGTAGAGCGCGAGCTCAAACGTCCAGAGGACTTTGAAAGAAACATTGGCAAAACAGTTCAGGCAAAGCTTTACACTTCAGTGGACGGGCTTAAACTGATCAAAGGTACCTTGAGCGCTTATTCGGATGGCGTTTTGATCATCGAAATGGGTGCTAAAATGGTAGAAATTACCAAAGACAAGATTTCAAGCATCAGGTTGGTCGGCAAATTCGACAACCTGGATGAGATAGGAGGAGAATAAGTGAAACACGAATTGCTCGAGGCGCTGGAGCAACTGGAGCGGGAAAAAGGCATCTCCAAAGCCTTGCTTCTTGAAACCATAGAAGCTGCGCTCATCACCGCTTACAAAAAGAATTTTGGCTCTTCCCACAACGTCAAGGTCCTGATTGACGAAAACACGGGAGACGTTCGCGTCTATTCCAGATGTGAGGTCGTAGAGGTTCCTGAAGAGGATTCATTCGATATTGCCCTTGAGGACGCGAGGAAAATTGACCCTCACTATGAACTCGGCGACATTATTGATGAGGAAGTCACCCCTCGGGATTTTGGCCGCATTGCCGCTCAGACTGCTAAACAGGTCGTAGTTCAGCGGATCCGCGAGGCAGAGCGTTCCATCATCTTTGATGAGTTTGTCGATCGTGAAAGTGAAATTGTAACAGGTACTGTACAGCGCATCTCCAAAGGGACAATCTTCATTAACCTCGGAAAAACTGAAGCTGTACTGATGCCAAGTGAGCAGATTCCCGGTGAGGAGTATCCTCAGGGCGGCCGCATCAAAACTTTTATCGTCGAAGTCAACAAGACGAGCAAAGGACCTCAGATCGTGGTCTCAAGAACGCACCCGGGCCTTGTGAAGCGCCTTTTTGAACTGGAAGTGCCGGAAATTTTCAGCGGGGAAGTTGAGATCAAAGCGATTTCGAGAGAAGCCGGTTCAAGGACCAAGCTGGCAGTTTACGCGAGAAACCAGGATCTGGATCCAGTTGGCTCCTGTGTCGGACCAAAAGGGACGCGGGTTCAGAATATCGTCAATGAGCTCGGTGGAGAAAAAATCGATATCATTGAATGGAGCGAGGATCCTGCAGTTTTCATTTCCAACGCCCTCAGCCCGTCTAAAGTGGATCTGGTCGTCGTCCATGAGGATGAAAAGTCTGCAACAGTAGTTGTGCCGGATTATCAGCTTTCCCTTGCAATTGGCAAGGAAGGTCAAAACGCTCGACTTGCTGCCAAGCTGACAAATTGGAAAATTGACATCAAGAGTGCGAGCCAATATGAAAAAATCAAGTCGGGCTCTGACGCGACAGAAGCATAATAAAATGCACCATCAACTTTAAAACTGTCGGTGAATCAGTGTGTTTATTCCGATGGTTTCTAACGAGGGAGGCGTAAGTCCGTGAAACCAAAAAAAATTCCTATGCGCACTTGCGTTGGATGTGGCGAGCAGAAAACCAAAAAGGAACTCATCCGCGTCGTCAAAAACAATGAGGATCAAGTCTTCATTGACTTTGTAGGCAAGGCAAACGGAAGAGGCGCCTATTTGTGCCCGGATCCCGAGTGCCTCAAAAAGGCTGAGAAGCGTGACGCTCTCAGCAGATCCCTTGGCACCAGAATAGACAAAGCCGTCTATGAAGAGCTTCAGCGGCAGCTTGAGGAGAAGTTGAAAAAATGAACAATGCTTTTCTGACGCTTCTCGGATTTGCCCAAAAGGCTGGCAAACTGGTTGCCGGTGAAGATACAGTGCATATAGCCCTTAAGAAGAAAAAAGTGAAACTACTCATCGTAGCCGGTGATGCTTCGGACAATACGAAGGATCGGGCAAATCAATGGAAAGCCTCGTTTGGTGTTGAACTATTGGATGTGCTGGACAAGGATACGCTCTCGCAGGCGATTGGAAAATCCAATCGCGCCCTGATTGGGGTTATAGATCAGGGCTTTGCGACTCAGATGCTGAAACTATATTCATCGCTTCAGACAAGTGATACAGAAAATACACTTGATTCTGAAAGCGCACTGGATGCTGACAGCAAGGAGAAAACCGGTGAATAGATCGCGGAGGTGACGCAAATTGTCGAAAATTAGAGTATACCAACTTGCAAAAGAATTAAACCTGACGAGTAAAGAATTGATTGAAAAATTCGAAGAGCTCGGCGTCGAGGTTCACAATCATATGAGTGCGCTGGAAGACAGCGACATTGAAGTCTTAAAAGAACTATTGGCCAGTGGCGGAGAAGAAGGCAGCGACGCTGTCCTCGAAGAGGATGACCTCGACGAAGAACTGCTGGAAGACGATCTTGACGTTCTTTATGGGGATGACCTCGAAGACGAGATCATTGCTCCGGGTCTCATAGACAAAAAGGCAGAAAAACCGAAAAAGGTAATTCGAGCCATAGAAGAGGCCGAGGAAGAAGTCGAGCAACAGTTGGAAGGCCGTGCTGCCAAAAACCGAAAAGGCAAGAAAAAGAATATCCGACAGGAAACCAACCCGGCGTTCAGACCACAGGAATTCAGTTATGAGAATGACATTGTCTTGGGTGAAACCGTTTCTATTGCGGATCTTGCTAAAGATCTGAAAAAACAGCCGCGCGAGATCATCATGAAACTGATGAACCTCGGTGTTATGGCAACCCTCAATCAGGAGATTGATTTTGACACAGCCGAGATGATCGCTGTAGAGTACGGGATCGCGGTTTCAAAACAACTTACTGAAGAGGAAATTGAAGAAAAGCGCTATAACTTTGATGACCGACCTGAAGATCTGACGAAGCGTGCGCCGGTGGTAACAGTCATGGGCCACGTTGACCACGGCAAAACTTCCCTGCTTGACGCGATCCGCAATACGAGCGTGACAACGGGCGAGGCCGGCGGCATAACCCAGCACATAGGTGCATCCGAAGTCTCTCTCAAAGGGGAGAAAATAGTTTTCCTTGATACGCCAGGCCATGAGGCGTTTACGACGCTTCGTGCCCGCGGTGCTAAGGTGACGGACATTGCCATCCTCGTAGTGGCTGCGGATGACGGTGTTATGCCTCAGACTATTGAAGCCATTGACCACGCTAAAGCTGCCGGTGTACCGATCATTGTTGCGATCAACAAAATTGACAAAGCCAATGCAAATCCGGACCGCGTCAAACAGGAGCTGGCAGACAGAGGTCTCCTCATTGAAGAGTGGGGCGGCGATATCATTTCGGTGGAAGTATCTGCTATTAAAAACATTGGTATAGATTCTCTCCTTGAAATGGTTCTGCTTGTGGCTGAGATGCTGGAGCTTAAAGCCAACCCTAAACGCCCGGCGCTGGGAACAATCCTGGAAGCCAAGGTTGAGAAGGGCAGAGGCCCTGTAGCGACGGTGTTGATTGATAACGGAACCCTTCGCATAGGTGATCCGGTTGCTGCCGGCGCTACTTACGGCCGCGTCAGAGCCATGTTCAACTCCCACGGAAAGAAAATCAAGCAGGCCGGACCGGCTTCTGCAGTAGAAATCACAGGTCTCAATGACGTACCTACAGCGGGTGATAAATTCTACGCGACTGAAGAAGAAAAGCATGCGCGCGCTATGGCAGAAAAGCGTCAGGCAGAGGTACGCGTTTCTTCGCTTCGCAAGACACCGCACATCTCACTGGAAGACTTGTTTAACCAGATTAGCCAAGGTCAGATCAAAGACCTCAATATTATCGTCAAGGCAGATGCTCACGGCTCTGTAGAGGCGTTAAAGACAACGCTGGGCAAGATCACCAATGAAGAAGTCCGCGTCAATGTCATCCATGCCAACGTCGGGACTATTACCGAGTCGGATATCCTTTTGGCGTCGGCATCCAATGCCATTATTATTGGCTTCAACGTGAGGCCTTCTGCAGTGGTCACTTCATTGGCTGACAGCGAAGGCGTTGAACTGAAGACCTACAGAATCATCTATGAAGCGATCAATGATGTCGAGGCTGCAATGAAAGGCATGCTGGCACCGATTTACAAAGAGGTCGTTTTGGGTACGCTGTCTATTCGCGCAACTTTCAAGGTCCCTAATATTGGTACCATTGCAGGCGCTTATGTAACAAACGGCAAAGTTACCCGTCATTCTCAAATCAGATTGATTCGAGACGGCATTGTCATTCATGAAGGCAAACTGTCCTCTTTGAAGCGTTTTAAAGATGACGTTAAAGAAGTGGCGCAGGGCTATGAATGTGGCGTCGGTATTGAAAATTACAATGACCTCAAAGAAGGCGACGAAATTGAAGCCTTCATCATTGAGGAAGTCAAGCGTTCATAAACCAATGCACCCGACATCAGGCGTCCGGTAAGGCAATGCAGCCTGTCTGAGGATATTTCTGCAGCCTGGCACCGGACACCTATGGGTGATATTGAAAGCAGGTGTAAATTATGGGAATCACAAGAACGAGAAGAATTTCAGAAGAGATCAAAAAAGTCGTCAGCAATCTCCTGCTGTTTGAGCTTAAAGATCCAAGAATTTCAAGAATGACCAGTGTCACTTCGGTGGATACAACCAACGATCTTCGCTATACAAATATCTACATCAGCGTCTATGATCCCAAAGCGGACATAGACCAAACCATAGAAGGCCTGAATAAGGCCAAAGGGTTTATCCGAAAAGAGATAGGCAAAGCCATTGATTTGAGATATACGCCTGAACCAATTTTTATTAAAGATCAATCCATTGAAAAAGGGGTTTATCTGACCAACCTGATCAAGAAAGTCAATGAAAATGATGACGCCACTGCAGTTCATGATGCTGAAGAAATCTTGGAGGACCTTGAAGCCGAGGAAGACGAACAGGACATGGATGAGGCTGCAGATACGGATGCAGAAGTCGAAGACAGCGACGTTTAGTCAGTGAAGGGGGCAGGCCGTGCAGCATCAGGCAGTGCCCGGAGACTGACGTCACTTGGAGGTGTCGTCAAGGTGGAACCACTTTATGTCAACAAACAAGATTATCCCAAATCTGCATTAATTATGACCCACAGCCTCCCTGACGGGGATGCTGTGGGCTCTGTGGTTGCGCTCTGTGAATTGCTGGAACTCATGGACATTCCAGTTCGAATCGTCATGGAGGATGTCCTTCCGGAGTCATTGGAATGGCTTAGGGATGATCGTTTTGTCAAGGTGTCGGAGGTGAGGCTGAATCAATCCTCAATGCCTTTTGACGTTTTTGTGGTGGATTGCAGTGATTTGTCGAGAATTGCCGACAAATCAGAACTGTTCACCCAAGCCAGAACAACCTATAATATTGATCATCATGTAACCAACGATTTTTTTGCGTCAGTGAATCAGGTGGACGGTCATGCCTCTTCTACAGGTGAAATGATTTTTCGGTTGTTTCAAGTCCATGAAAAACCACTGACCCAAAGGGCGGCTGAAGCTATCTATGCGGCTGTTTCAACGGATACAGGGAGCTTCAGGTATTCAAATACCTCTTCAGAAACCATGCGCCTCGCTGGCTTCCTGATCGATTCAGGCATTGATACAGCAGCAATAAACGCGAAACTGTATCATACCAAACCTCTTGACAGCGTTAAGCTGCTTGGTATAGCACTGGATAATCTGATCATGACGCGAGGCGGAAAAATTGCGGTCTCTCATGTTCTGCTGCAGCAGGCAGAGGCAGGAGAGATCAAAAATTATGAAACAGATGGCATTTGTGAGTTTTTGCGGGATATCTCCGGCGTTGAAGTGGCCCTCTTTCTTAAAGAGACCGCACCGGAGGTCTTTAAGATCAGCGCCAGGTCAAAGCATGACTTTGACGTCAGCCGCCTGGCTCTTCACTTTGGCGGGGGTGGACATACCCGTGCTGCAGGATTCACAGTGACGGGCATCCTGGAGGAAGTCCGCCATAAAATCCTGGAGCAGATAGTATTGGCGGTGGGGCAGTCTTGAATGGCATCTTAAACGTTTATAAACCTGCCGGAATGACCTCTCACGACGTTGTGGCGATCCTCAGACGCCTGACGAGAATGAAACGTATTGGCCATACCGGTACATTGGATCCCATGGCCACAGGGGTACTGCCTGTTTGTTTGGGGAAGGCCACCCGCATTGTGGAATTTCTATCGTCAGAAGACAAGGCTTATCGATGCACAATGAGTCTTGGCAAGGTTAGTGACACCCAGGACATATGGGGTGAGGTTACTTTGACTGGCGGGCAATTGCCCACCGCAGAGGCGCTTCGTGAGGCATTGATGTCTATGGTAGGAGAAATCCGCCAGATCCCACCTATGTACAGCGCAGTTAAAGTCGGCGGCAGAAAACTGTATGAACTGGCCCGTGAAGGCATAGAAATTGAACGCGAAGCCAGAATCCGCTGGATTCGTTCTATAGAAATCCTGTCTCTTGATGAGAATCAAGGCATTGTTGAATTTAACGTCGTCTGTTCAAAAGGAACCTATATCAGGACTTTGTGTCATGATGTTGGCCTCAGGCTTGGCTGCGGTGCTGTCATGTCATCACTTGAGCGCACGGCAAGCGGTACGTTCACCCTGGAAAACGCAATAACCCTTGAAGCCCTTGAAACTATGGATAAAGCAGCCATTAAGGCGGCGCTCCACAGTATTGATGCGCCATTCAGGCATCTGCCGTCCATTCAGGTGGATGAGAGAGTTGGCCGATTGCTGATGAATGGCGTTAAGACAGATTTAACCCGCTTGACCCAAAGTCTTGACAGAACAGACAGCGATCAGTTCAGAATCTATCAAGGGTCTGTGTTTATTGGCCTTGGTACTTTGAAAGGGCCGGATGGCAAGCCTGTACTGGAAAAATTGTTGATGAGTGGTGATGATCATGCTGATATTTGACTCCATCCACGAAATAACTGACCTCCACAAGGAAGTCGGCATAGTCCTGGGAACTTTTGACGGACTTCACGTTGGTCACAAAAGGTTGATTGAGGCCCATGTTGAAGCCTGTAAACGCCTGGGCGTGAAGAGTGTCGTTTTCACGTATTCAAATCACCCCAGAGAGCTGACCAATCCCGAGCTCAAATCTCTCAGGCTCATAGCAGTGGAAGAAAAAATTCAGCGCATTGAAGAACTTGGCGTCGATTATCTCGTTTTGATAGAATTTGATGAGACCTTGATGTCAACTGAAGCAGAAGACTTTGTCGAGCGGTATCTGATTGACGGCATGGATGTACGTCTCATCAGCATCGGCTTCGACTTTAAATTTGGAAGACGTGCCGCCGGAAATGCCGGACTGCTCAAACAACTGTCTGAAAAGTACGGCTATGAACTCTTTATCCTCGATCCTGTTGAAATAGAAGGCGAGAAGGTATCGAGCTCACTGATTCGAAAGCATCTCAGACACGGTGAGATCAGGGAAGCGGAGCGCCTGCTTGGCAGACCCTACGCTGTCAGCGGCATAATCAAGAAAGGCAAGCAGCTTGGCCGTCAACTGGGTTATCCAACTGCGAACTTTATGATTTCAAGTCAAATGACGCTGATTAAGCCCGGTGTCTACGTTTCTGAGACGGAATACAAGGGCGAACGCTATCACAGCTTGACGAATGTCGGCTATAATCCGACTTTCAATCAGCACGAGCTGAGCATTGAAACCTATATATTGAATTTTGACAAAGAAATCTACGGCGAGATGCTGACGGTCTTTTTAGTGGATCGGCTTCGAGATGAAGCCCATTTCAACAGCGTTCAGGAACTGGTAGAGGTTATAGACGCGGATGTCGAACGGGCGAAGCGTTTTTACTTTGACCATCGGCCACTATAAGTTTCAAGGATAATCATTGTAAACCCGTGTCCTATGTGGTATTATTTTAATGTTAAAGCCTTAGTCTGAGATGACCGAAGACACCGACGGTCTTCACGGATTCTGGAATAATTATGGAGGTGTGATTAATGATCACAAAAGACAAGAAAAACGAAGTTATTGAAGCTTACAAAACCCACGAAGGTGACACAGGCTCCCCTGAGGTACAGATCGCGCTTTTAACTACGCGCATCAACGAACTCAACGGTCATCTTCAGACGCACAAAAAAGACCACCACTCACGCAGAGGTCTTCTTAAAATGGTCGGTAAGAGAAGAAACCTTCTCAACTACCTGCGTCAAAATGACATCGAGCGTTACAGAGAGCTGATCGCAAGACTCGGACTCAGAAAGTAATGTGAACGAGGCTGCTTGACCTGAGGGCCTGTCACAACAGCACGGACGCGGTAATGCGGCGTACTGTCCATGTCGTGACTGAACATGGCCACTGACTGGTCAATCACTTAAGTGAGCGGAAAAGCCCCGCTCACTTATTTTATCATCTGAATGCGACAACCGGCTGCAAAAGAAATTTATTTTAGGTTTGTCCTACTTGACGAAAGTGTCGAAACGCCCAATGATCGGTGGGCGTCGGCGCTTTGGTCAAGTAGGATAAATTTCTCAGCCGGTCTAAGCACAGACTCATAGGAGGAAATTTATGGAACCCAATGTAAAACGGTATCAGTATGATTTCGCCGGAAAAACCCTGGAAGTTGAATTTGGCAAAGTCGCAAACCTTGCCAATGGCTCCTGCATGATTCGCATGGGTGATACTGTAGTGCTTTCTACAGCGACCGGCACCAAAAAGCCAAGGGAAGGCATTGATTTCTTCCCGCTGACTGTAGAATATGAAGAGAAACAGTACGCGGTAGGAAAAATTCCGGGAGGCTTCATCAAGCGTGAAGGACGCCCTTCCGAAAAGGCGACTTTGACGGCGCGGCTCATCGACCGTCCGATCCGTCCTCTGTTCCCGGAGCACTACCGAAATGAAGTCCAGCTCGTCAATACGGTATTTTCGGTAGACCAGGATAACGCACCGGACGTTCTCGCCATGATAGGCTCGTCAATTGCACTTTCTGTCTCTGACATTCCTTTTGAAGGCCCGACGGGTTCTGTCATTGTAGGTTATGTTGACGGACAGTACATCATCAATCCAAACGTGGCTCAAAGCGAGCAGTCTTCACTCCACCTGGTCGTCTCCGGTACAAAGGACGCAATCACTATGGTTGAGGCCGGTGCTGACATTCTCTCAGAGGAAGTCATGCTGGGCGCGATTCTGTTCGGTCACGCTGAAATCAAGCGCCTTGTCGCCTTTATTGAAGGTATCCAGGCTGAAATTGGCAAGCCTAAGTTCGAGATCCAGGTTCCTGTTGTAGACGACGCTATGGTCGCTGCACTGGACAGCTTCCTCAGAAGCAAGCTTAACTCAGCTCTGCGCATTGCTGACAAAGCAGAGCGAACTGAGACCATTGAAGGCATAAAGGATGAAATGCACAAGGCTTTTGATGAGACCTATCCTACTCAAATCGGATTCATGAATAATTTCTTCAAGTCCGTTGAGAAAGAAATCGTCCGCAAAATGATCGCTATTGAAAAAATTCGCCCTGACGGCAGAAAAGCTGACGAAATCAGACCAATCTGGTGTGAAGTCGGCCTCCTTCCGCGGACCCATGGCTCGGGCCTTTTTACCCGAGGTCTGACACAGGCTCTGACCATTACGACACTCGGCGCTCTTGGTGAAGCTCAGCGCATTGACGGCCTCGGACTTGAGGACACGAAGCGCTATATGCATCACTACAATTTCCCGCCGTTCTCTGTCGGCGAAGTAGGCATGATGAGAACCAACCGTCGCTCCATTGGCCACGGTGCCCTTGGTGAGCGTGCGCTCCTCCCGGTCATTCCGGATGAAAATGATTTCCCATATGCAATCCGCCTCGTTTCTGAAGTTCTGACCTGCAATGGCAGTTCCTCTCAGGCGAGCATCTGCGGCTCCACGCTGTCGCTTCTGGATGCCGGCGTCCCTATAAAGGATTCTGTTGCAGGCATTGCAATGGGCTTGATCGCAGAAGAAGGTCAGTTCACGATCCTCAGCGACATTCAAGGTCTTGAGGATGCACTCGGCGACATGGACTTCAAAGTCGCTGGTACGAAGGACGGCATCACCGCACTTCAAATGGACATCAAACTGAAAGGCCTGGATGATTCTGTCTTTGAGCTCGCGCTTTCTCAAGCGAACCGCGGCAGACTCTTCATTCTCGAAGAAATGGCCAAAGTTATGGATAAACCACGTCCGACCATGTCTATTTACGCACCGCGCGTCTTTATGATCAACATCCATCCTGACAAGATCCGCGAAGTCATTGGGCCAGGTGGAAAAGTCATCAACAGGATCACGTCGGAGTATGGCGTCAAAATCGACATTGAAGACGACGGCCGCGTGCTTGTAACGGCTCCGGATGGCATCAGTGGTGAAAAAGCTATGAAGGATATTCAGAACATTGTCAAGGAAATCGAAGTCGGCGAAGTCTACACCGGCAAGATTACGCGCATAATGAACTTTGGCGCCTTCGTCGAACTCCTCCCGGGCAAAGAAGGCATGTGCCATATTTCTCAGTTGACTAAGGAGCGCCTCGAAAAAATCGAAGACAAATTTGCTGTTGGCGACGAAGTCGTCGTAAAAGTTATTGAAATCGATTCCAAGGGACGTGTCAACGTTTCAAGAAAGGTCATGCTGTAATACACTGCAGATGACATCAGGGGGGAGCTTAGGCTCCCCCTGTTTATTTAGATCGTGAGGTAAGCGGAAACTATGCATAAAAAACACCTACTCAAGAACGGGATCCGAGTCATGATGGAACCCATTCCCCACGTCCAGTCCGTGTCCATAGGATTCTGGATCCGCGCGGGCTCGCTTTATGAAACCGCTCATGAAAACGGTATCTCCCACTTCATTGAACATATGCTCTTTAAAGGGACACCTAAGCGGAGTGCTAAACAAATTGCGGCTGAAATTGACGATCTGGGCGGAGAATTGAATGCGTTTACCTCAAAGGAGTGCACCTGTGTTTATGTCAAGGTCCTGGGAGAGCATGCTGCAGTCGCCATTGACATTATCAGTGACATGATTCTGAATTCAAGTTTTGATGATGCTGAGCTCCAAAAGGAACGTATGATCATTCTGGACGAGATTAATCTTTATGATGATTCTGCGGAAGATTTGATTTACGATCGACTTTCAGAAGTCCTTTTTAAAGGTCATGCGCTGGGCAGGCCTATTTTGGGCTCCGTCGAAAGTATCAGCGGCATAGACAGGGACCTCATGCTGAATTATTTTAAGCGTCACTACAACGCCGAAAATCTGGTCATTTCCATTGCAGGTCATTATGATGAAGCGCCCCTCCTGGAACTTCTGGATGCAGGTATTGGACAGCACGTCTTTGAATCACACAAAGTTGATAAAATAAAGCCTATTCCATTTCACAGCGGCTCCATCCGTACAAAAAAGGATATTGAGCAGACTCATGTCATATTAGGCTTCAAAGGCGTTGGGTATGATACGCCACAGCTGTTTACCCTGATGCTTCTCAACAATGCCCTTGGCGGAAGTTCAAGTTCCAGGCTCTTTCAAAAGATCAGAGAGGATTATGGCCTGTCCTATTCCATTGATTCTCACCCCAGCTTTTATCACGATACGGGCATAATGACCGTCTATGCCTCCATGCTGCCTGAAAATGTGGACCGCGTCGTCGAGCTCATTGCTCAAGAGATTGAAGCACTCAGGGCACATGGTCTGGAACAGAACGAGTTCGTCAAATTCAAAAATCAGCTCAAAGGCAATTTTCTTCTGGGCATGGAAGGTCCAACACAGACTATGAACTGGATTGGAAAATCAGAACTCTTGTCCGGGCATATCCGTACTGTAGAGGATGTTATGGAAGGTATCCTTTCCATAGACTTTGATGAGGTCAATGCTATGGCGGGGTCTTTGCTTTCCAAAGAGAACATGGCACTCTCTATCGTCGGAAAAACCAGTGCTAAAGAAGAGAAACGGCTTTATCAAATACTGAAAGACATAATCCAGGGGTGATGCCATGACGCTGAAAATTAGAAACATCTCAGGCAATCCAATGCCAGCCTATGAGACAAAAGGTTCTGCCGGAATGGATCTTCGGGCGTGGCTGGAAATGCCCCTTGAACTGAAGCCTTTGGAACGAGCTCTTGTTCGGACGGGGCTTTATCTTGAAATTCCGGAAGGGTTCGAAGGTCAGGTACGTCCCAGATCAGGACTATCGATCCGATACGGACTTACCCTGGTGAATTGTGTCGGTACCATTGACAGCGACTACAGAGGCGAACTCTGCATTCCTGTCATTAATCTTGGACAGGAGTCTGTCACGCTCGAAAATGGCATGCGGATTGCACAACTGATATTAGCCAGATGTGAACAGCTTCGTGTGGTCGAAGTCAGCGACGCTGCTGACCTATCTGAAACAGAGCGGGGCGAGGGTGGATTTGGTTCGACGGGAAAGCACTAATTGGAACAGCAGCTCGAATTTCTATTGAGACTATATAAATATGGAATAAAATACCTTAAATACAAGGTATATTAAACTGTAAAGTGAGTGATATCTTATGAGCATCAGAGTATTGAAGTATGGCGGCACCAGTGTCACCACGCCGGAATCCCGGGAGAGGATCGCGAAGACAGCGATTCGCCATAAAGAAGAAGGACAAGATGTCGTGGTGGTCGTGTCTGCAATGGGGCGCTCCGGCGATCCCTATGCCACAGACACCCTGATTTCTCTCTTTAAAGCACAGAACGAAAACTATCGGCCGAGAAATCTTGATTTTCTCATGAATTGCGGCGAAATGATTTCGGCCTCCCTGATTGCAAATACCATTGAAAAATTTGGGGCGTCGGCCATTTGTATGACTGGCCAGCAAGCAGGCTTAATCACAGATGACCATTTTGGTGATGCTCGCATCATCCGCGTCGAGAAGGAAAAGATGCTCAGACCGCTGGAAGACGGAAAGATCATAGTTCTCACCGGCTTCCAAGGTGTCACTGAAACCGGCTGGCTGACGACACTTGGCCGAGGCGGCAGCGATACCACAGCAGCAGTCGTCGGGGTTGCCCTGGACGCTGAAAGTATTGAGATTTTCACGGATGTCGATGGCATTATGACGGCGGATCCCCGCATTGTGGGTGAAGCACGCGTCCTCAATGCCATCAGCTATGAGGAATGTTATCAACTCGCTCTGGACGGTGCGAAAGTGGTCGATCATAAGGCCATTGATGCCGTCAAGCGCGCAGGGAAGACTCTGATTGTCAGAAATACCTTTAATGATGCACCTGGTACTGTCATTGGACCAGAGTCTGTCATTGCCAAGCTGGGCATTGAAGACGACAGAGACCTCATCACGGCAATTACATCCAAAACCGGTCTCGTCCAGGTTACAGTCAACATGAGCCTGACCAGCCCTGAAAATCAGATTTTCCTTGAGTCCCTGGAGCAGAATAAAGTCTCAATCGATATGATCAACTTCTTTGAAGACAGAAAGGTATTTACTATTCAAACCGCTAAACTGCCGGCAGTCCTCGAGGTTCTTGAGCGGCTGAACCTGGAGCATAAGTTTGCGCAGGGGTGCGCAAAGTTGACTCTGGTAGGGCACAAAATTCATGGCATTCCTGGCGTTATGCGCCGTATTGTCATGTCGCTGGCCAAGGCAGGCGTCGAAATCCTTCAGACCTCTGACTCCTATACGACTATTGCATGCCTGGTGCACGTTGAGGAAGTCGGAAAAGCGCTTAATGCACTCCATGCTGAATTTGGTCTGAGCCGCGATCCTGAACCTTCAAACGACTAACCGGCCAATCGGCTGAAGCGACACCACCAGAATACAGACGGGCATCCGGTCTGTCCGTTAAATGTGACAGATCGGATGCCTCTTGTGTGATTAGGTGTTGTAAAAATGTGCTATAATGGTGAAGGTGAGGTGGTTCTATGGGTCGTACACCCTCAAAGACAGGTTCGACTAAGAAAAAGACAAAAACCAAGGCACAGGCCAAGTCATCAGCTTCAAAAGAAAAGTCCATGATTCAACGTGAACTCGAACGACTGCTCTGGATCGCTCTGACCATAATCGCCGTCATGTCACTGCATACGGATAAGATTGGCGTCGTTGGGGATATGGTTAAAGGGTTACTGCTCGGGCTTTTTGGCGTTGCGGGATTCGTCATCCCTTATGTGCTGCTCGCTGTAGTCCTGATCACGACCAGCAAGCGCCTGGAAGGCCAGCGCCTGCGCTGGTATCTGATGCTGGTGGCCTTTTTTATGGCATTGCTCGTCTTTACGTCAGCCAGCAGTCACGACTTGCTCAAACTGTTTGCGTTCGAGACGGAGACGAGTCTCCTGAGTCTGAAAGGCATTGGTTTTGCATACGGGTCGGCGCTGGACGGCACAGGCGGCGGGGCAATTGGCATGCTTCTGGCAGAACTGTTTATACTGATGATCGGGAAATTTGGTTATTACGTTATAGGCGTTTTTTTTGCGCTCATGGGCGGCGTATTAGCCTTTAATGTGTCAATAACCAGCAACGTGGCAGATCAGACTGTTCAGGCAGCCAAAGCGGTGAAGCCCATGGCTGGAAAATTAAACTCAATGCTGGATCAATCCCTTGAAAGCGAGTTGAACACCAAAAAAACACCTTTCAAGAAATACGATTCAGATCTGTATTTTGAAATCGACGCACCGGCTAAAACGCTGGATGATGTTGAAAAAATCAAATTTAATGACGGTCAGCCAGAGATAGAGACTGAACCCCAACACGCCAGGAAAGAACTGTCGCCCGAATTGAAAGCGGCACTTTCAGAACTTGCGGCAGCTAACAGGCAGAATTCTATGGAAGAATTCAATGAAGGGCTGCATGGATCAGAAAACACACCGAATGTTCCTGAATTCACGATTCACTCTGAATTGGCTGAGGAGTCAGGTGTGCACGAAGGAGCTCCTGGAAATAGAGCGGCACAGTCACAATCGGCAAAAATGGACAAAGCAGTTTCAAAGGGGGAGCCTGTTGAAGCGCAAGCGAGTGCAGCCGGGCAAAGAGCTGCTGAGATTGGGGTAAAGCCTCAAGTGCCGCCAAAGCCACCCAAACCATACAAAATGCCCCCGCTCTCGCTGCTTTCCCCAATAGCCGCCAAAGTGGCCGGCAACCGAAGTGAAATTATTGAAAATGCCAAGCGTCTGGAGAGTACCCTCATGAACTTTGGCGTCGAAGCCAAGGTCATAGAAGTCAGCAAAGGCCCGGCTATCACCATGTATGAAATGTCGCTCAGTCCCGGCGTCAAGGTCAGCAAGGTCAATGCTTTGAGTGATGATATTGCCTTGGCTCTCGCGGCATCTCAGGTTCGCATAATCGCGCCAATCCCGGGAAAAAGCGCTATAGGCATTGAGATCCCCAATAAGGACACCACCATGGTTTCCTTCCGGGAGGTTCTGGAGTCGCAGGAATACAAAAAAGCGGAATCCAAACTCTCAATAGGGCTTGGCAAGGACATTACCGGGCGCGTCGTCATAGGTGATCTTGCAAAGATGCCCCATCTTCTGGTGGCTGGCGCGACCGGCTCCGGCAAGAGTGTCTGCATCAACACCATGATTCAGTCGATTCTTTACCACTCGACTCCCGAAGACGTCAAACTGCTGATGATCGACCCAAAAGTCGTGGAACTCAGTCATTACAACGGCATTCCGCATTTGATCCTCCCGGTGGTCACGGATCCGAAAAAAGCTTCCATAGCACTGAACTGGGCGGTACAGGAAATGACCAACCGCTACAGGCTCTTCGCGGACACCGGAGTTAAGGAAATCAAATCCTATCAGAAGAAGGCCAAGGAAAATCCTGATATGGCGCCAATGCCTTATATTGTCGTCATCATAGACGAACTCGCGGATCTCATGATGGTTGCGCCCAATCAGGTTGAGGACGCTATCTGCCGACTGGCCCAGATGGCCCGAGCTGCCGGCATTCACCTGATCGTGGCCACACAGCGGCCATCTGTGGATGTCATTACGGGTCTGATTAAGGCCAATATTCCGTCTCGGATTGCCTTTGCCGTATCCTCGCAGGTAGATTCCAGGACGATTTTGGATGGGTCAGGTGCTGAAAAACTTCTGGGTAGAGGAGATATGCTGTTCCACCCGGTCGGCGCCAACAAGCCAATACGAATCCAGGGCGCTTTTGTCTCGGATGAGGAGGTCGAAAAAATCGTCGATTTCATCAAAAATCAGGTCGAAGATGTCGAGTATCAGACGGAAATTCTCGATCAAGAGACGGCGGAAGATGGTTTTGGTGAGGCGGATGAGCATCTCATGGACGCGATCGGTCTGGTGGTGGATACGCAGCAGGCTTCAATTTCCATGCTGCAGCGTAAATTCAGGCTGGGATACAACCGCGCCGCAAGGCTGGTCGACCAGATGGAGGAACGGGGCATCGTGGGTCCGAGTATGGGCAGCAAGCCGCGGGAAGTTCTGATCGACCGTGTTCAGTTTGAGGAGTGGCAAAATAAGTCGTGATCGTCGTAACTGAAGGTTAATTGACCATGTCACTTCAGTTTATGCGCTGTCTTCTGCGACCATCGGCCAAATAAAAGTTTTGCCGATGGTTTTAAAAAGTCTCGACCTCATATTAATAACTATGACGGAATAAAGAAATCTGAAAAAACGATTGACAAAATATAACAAATGGAATATTGTGGAAGGAGCAGGACAACGCTCATGGATTATAGAGTCTACGTTGAAACCCTTGGTTGCGCAAAAAATCAGGTGGATTCAGAAATTATGATTGGGCTGCTGGATCAGCAGCGGTATTTACTGACAGGACATGTGGAAGAGGCGCAGGTCATTGTCGTCAACACCTGTGGTTTTATTGAAAGCGCCAAGGCGGAATCCGTGGATACCATCCTGGAAATGGC
>CAYQDM010000004.1:0-4002 GCA_964416305.1 uncultured Acidaminobacter sp.
CCTCCACCTCCCGCTCCCCGCCCTGTTTCAACCCCCTCATTTTCGGGTAACATAATAGCACCAGAATATCAATACACAAGGAAACTTAAACATCCATCACCAGAACGTCAAACCATATAAAGGCAAACCAGACCGAAAGGCTGGGTCGCAAAGCCAAGGCCTAAGGGCAGTACCTCTGCCGATGGTCGACCGGCTGCTATGTACAGCGTCTCGTTGTCATGGCAGTCTTTTTTTATTCAATTGTACACAACCCATTTCAATAGCTCCCGGTGCCGACCACAAGAGAGGTGAGTATAATGTCAGGCATCAAAAGAAAAGTAAAAACCCTGGTCAGCCTCATGATGATCTTTGCCATGATCCTCATGAGTGTCCCATCCATGGCAGATGAGCACCACGACTTCCAAAGAACCTTCCAGGTCATTGCCGGCCAGAACGAACAGATCGGCAGCGCCAATGTCACAATCGACAGTGGTATGCTGACCATCCATGTCACCATGGATGCCGACTGGCCGGCTGATGAATACAGCCTCTACATCCTGGAAGAGGAGCCCACCGACAGGCTGAATCCCGGTCATGCACCTCTTAAAAACGAAGACTTGGACAATGCCACTGACTTTACAATAGGTCCCATAGAGCTTTCCCTTCCGGAGCTCGCCCCAGGACAGTGCCTGACGAGGTACTTGATCCTCCACCTGGTCTCCGGCACTGAAACCGCCTACCCGGGTGACATCATCGATCCAGATAAAGGACCGTGGTATGGCTTCATCACCGTCACCATCTGCGAACCAAAAACCACCCCGACCGGCTCCATCACCATTCAAAAAATCGTTGAGAACGACCAGGGACAAACCCTCGAATCAGACAACACCCCATTTACTGTCAGCATCACACATCCAGACAGCACCACAACTACGGCCACGATCACCGGCAATGGCACCGCCCCACCATACACCAACCTGCCCCTTGGCACCTACACGATTTCCGAGGCTGCTCCAACGGGTTATACCCTCCAAAGCATTGAAACCGGCATATTGACCGCCACCAACGATCTGCAGATCACTATTAGCGAAGCTGATCTCGATCACCATGTGACCGTCACCAACCGAAAAAGTGCTGAGGACAACCCAAAAACCTGGAGCCTCATCCTCAACAAAAAAGTCGTGGACAGCCAGGGTCAGATCTTATCTAACGACCATACCACCTTTGCCATCAAGATCACCGGCCTTGCACCACTGAACAACGACAAAAATATCAGCACCACAACCTTCGAACACACGGTCGAGCTCGTCGGCAATAATGTATCAGCGGCGATCCCGGTCCCCGGTCCCGGCGACTACAAAATCTCCGAAATCACTCCAAACGGCTACACCCTCAAGAGCATCCAGCTTGGAAACACCTTCCTCACGGACGGCGTGATTACCCTTAGCGAAAATGATCACACCACCCCAATTGAGGTCACCGTTACCAACCAGAAAGAGGATGCCCCAACCTACCCAGCCGCTCTGAAGCTCACGAAAAAAGTCGTCGACACCGATAATAAATCCATCAGCACCAACGACTCCTTTAATATTGACATCAAATACCCGGACAACTCTACCCATACCCATATACTAAAAGGCGACGGCACTCCCGTCACCTTGAACAACCTGTCCCCTGGGATCTACACGATCACCGAGGACGCCCCGGAGGGATACACGCTCAAAAGCATCCAATCCGGCGACATGACCACCGACAACGCGCTTTCGATCATCCTTAGCGACCATGATCCCGCGCAGATCGTCGAGGTCACCGTCACCAATGAACGCGAGCCCGAGCCTGACCCACCGGATGAACCCGATCCACCAGGAGAGCCCGACCCACCGCCAAAACCACAGGATAAAAAAGGCGAAATCCGCGTCCACAAGTTCCTGGACACCAACCAGAACAACCGTCAGGAACCTTCTGAGTTCGACATGCAAAGCATCACCTTCGAACTCTACGCCGCGGACAAGACCACCCTGCTGCACACTAAGAAATCCAGTGCCGCCGGCGACCTCACCTTCACCAACCTGCGGTATGGCACCTATTATCTGCGGGAGGTCAGCGATTACACCATCACTTCCCCATCCTTTTCCGCCGATGGTTTCTCCCCACCAATCACCATCAACTCAACTCAGGCCATGACCTTCAACGTGGGCAACTACAGGGACACAACGACGGAAGACGTTCCGCCGGAGCCTAATCCACCACTTGGTCCGCCTGATGAACCACCTGAAACGGAAATCGTCGAGGATGAACCGCCTCCTCTGGGTGCACCGCCTTGGGAGCCGCCAAATGAGCTCCCACCAACTGGTGAGGCCCAGACTGGCATGCTCAATCTCCTCGGCACCCTGCTCCTCCTCGCAGGAGCATTCCTGAAATACCAGTATTGAAAAGAAAACCCCAAAACCGGATCGTCCTAGGATGGTCCGGTTTTTGTCTGCCAATTAATCAGCCTCTCCAACCTGATTTCCCCCCACCTTTTTAACCCCTCCCCGCCGATGGTTCTGTAACATACTCCCAAAATAGTTTCAAAAAAATTTCAAAATATTCAGACCGACCCCGAAATATTCATTGATATAGACGAAAGTATTAAATACCACCGTTTTTTCAACTTCAAAAAGCGTTGCATCACTTTGTTACTAACACAAATTTAAATTAATTATTTTGTACATTTGATGCATGAGATTTTGAGAAAAGGGTATTTAATCAGTGGAAGCATTGGAAATGCTTATGTTGGTTAACATAATATTATACCAAATCCTAAATGGCTGAACTTATAAGAAAAATAAGGAGGGGATTGGAAAAAAATTTCTGCTGAAAACATACAATTCATCACGACAAACCGCATACCAAGGGCAAACCCGCCGAAAGACGGGGACGCAAAGCCAGGAGTCTAAGGGAATAGACTACGATCGTCCGGCTGCTATGCACAACGAAACTGTTGTTGTCATGGCAGTCTTTTTGTTTACAGAAATTCAAAAAGGCTGACCATTCCACTTCGACCCAATCGGAAATATAGAGAGGTTACATCCAGAGAGAGATTTAAGGCATTTCAAATTATTTAGAGAGGTGAGAGTTATGAAAAGAAGTTCGAGAATATTAGCTTTGTTTCTAGTTATGCTATTATTATTGCCAGGATCAGTTCCGTCTTTCATGGCGGAAGGAAGTCTTTTTACCACTGATATAGGTGGCTCAACTAATCAAAACGTAAGTTATATGTACAAAACTGATGTTTATGTCTATGCTCAAGGTTTAACTCCTAATACATCCTATTATGTTGAAGTATCAGTTCCAAGTGGTACAGTTTTAGGAAAAAGTTTGTCAGCCAACTTTCAAACTGATGGATCTGGAGATTCTGCTGGCCCAACATTACTTCCAAATGGAGCTCATGCATATAGACTTTGGGACTTGGTTAAAAAAGCTGATTTATTCACTGAACAAGGTTTTAATACCACAACAAATAAAGGCGGAGAATATAGTGTAAATATTAGTATCGATCCTATAAATTTTTCAAATGCAAAGAACGATAATTTCAAAGCAAAATTTGAAGCTGATACACCACCAATCCTTTATCCATATACCATTGAACACTATAAACAAGATGCTTATGGAAGCACAGATTACTCTATCGTCGCCGCTGACACCGAAACCGGATCTGCAGTCGCTGGAACAATCTTCTCTGCTGAAACTGAACAAAATGCATACACTGGTTTCGTTTATCATCATGCCGATCCTGTATCTGGCATCATGACTGTGTCCGCAGAAGGTACTAATGTCCTTAAGCTTTACTATAATGTTACCACTGAACCAACCTATAGCTACACCATCGAACACTACAAACAAGATGCTTATGGCAGCTCAAACTACTCTATCGTCGCCGCTGACACTGAAACAGGATCTGCTGTCGCTGGAACTACCTTCTCTGGTGCAACTGAACAAAATGCGTACACTGGTTTTGTTTATCATCATGCCGATCCTGAA
>CAYQDM010000004.1:4102-158437 GCA_964416305.1 uncultured Acidaminobacter sp.
AGCTTTACTATAACGTTACCACAGAACCAACCTATAGCTACACCATCGAACACTACAAACAAGACGCTTATGGCAGTGCAAATTACTCTATCGTCACCGCTGACACTGAAACCGGATCTGCTGTTGCTGGCACAACATTCTCTGCTGCAACTGAACAAAATGCGTACACTGGTTTTGTTTATCATCATGCCGATCCTGAATCTGGCATCATGACTGTAACCGCTGAAGGTAATAATGTCCTTAAGCTTTACTATAACGTTACCACAGAACCAACCTATAGCTACACCATCGAACACTATAAACAAGACGCTTACGGTAGCTCAAACTACTCTATCGTCGCCGCTGACACTGAAACAGGATCTGCTGTCGATGGCACAATCTTCTCTGCAACTAACAAACAAAACACATATTCCGAATATGTATACGATCATGCCACACCAGTGTCCGGTAATATGACAGTATCAAACGAAGGATCCAACTTGCTAAAATTATTCTACAATTTAATCTTCATACCTGATGAGGATATCCAAATCATTAAAACCACCAGCAGTTCAAGCATCCGTGCCGGCAATACAGTCACCTGGACGTATGTTGTAACAAACACAGGGAACGTCGACCTCTTTGATATCGAAGTTACAGACGACAACGGCACACCTTTAAACAATTCTGATGATTTCACCGTAACAGACGTCAACAAAGGTGAAGATACCGATACCATTTTAGAACCAGGCGAATCCTGGACCTATACCGCAACTGGTACTGCAATTAGAGGTTTGTACAAAAACATTGCTTATGTCACAGCATGGACTTCAGGCGAAAAAGAAGTCAGCGCCCAAGACGACAGCAGCTACACAGGCTACGTCCCAAGCAATCCGCGACCAGATCCAGACCCAGGCCGCATCGAAATCTTCAAATTCCTCGATGTCGACAATTCCGCATCATTCAACACTGGTGACCTTCCATTCTCCAACATCCTCTTCCAACTCTATGACAAAGAAGAAGATCTGGTCGGAACAGCCACCACCAACAGCCAAGGCTATGCCGTCTTCTCCAATCTCGAAGCTGGTGACTACTTCATCAAAGAAGTTCGCGGTGATTACACCATTACGACACCTGAACTTAACGCAGACGGTATGATCGCAGTTGAAGTAGAGGAAGATGAGACAACAGAAATCTCTATCGGCAACTACCGCGAAGTCATCCCTCCTCAAGAACCACCTCTCGGACCTCCTCCAATCATCGAAGAAGTAGAAGAAGAAGCTCCGCCACTCGCAATTCCAGCCCTTCCTAAAACCGGCGAGCTCCCACCATACTTCGCATATGGCTTTGGATCACTTCTGGTTCTTGCAGGACTGTTCATGAAACGCAAATACTAACTTCAATTAAATGTTATAACCTATAAAGTGTCCTAAAGGTAACTCGACAAACCGTCTAAAATCCTTAAGACCATAGATTGAGCAACCTTTCTCAACCTCCCGTCCGGGTCATCTAAATGGTGGCCCGGATATTTTTCTTTAAAATAGGGTATCAAATCTATAATTTCTACGTCTAATACGTTATAGTTAAGTAAATTGACAAACAATTTCGCCGGCCCGTACCTGGCACGTTTTTCGGAACGACGACGTTAAACAATCTTGAAAAGTTTGAAATTACTTGCTTTCAGCAAAAACATCTTCATCAACTTCATTCACGGTGACAGGTACGGAAAAAAGAAATTGTCTGTACCTCCACAAAACACACAACCGCCACCGCCACACCCCATCGCCAATAAAGAGGTGACACCCATGAAAAAACTATCGACGCTTCTCATCATCGCAGGTCTGCTGATTATTCTTTATCCTTCCGCGGTCCGCGCTTATGACGACTATCAAATGAATAAGCTGCTGTCATCCTTTGAGGAGGACATAGCGGCGCTGGAGGAAATTGATGACGCACAGGTCGTGGATCTTGACTATGCGGATGATTATGAAGCCATGTTGGAGGAGCAGCGCGTCCTCGCCGCAAATGGCGGTTCAGAATCTCCAGATCCTGCTGAGGGTCAGACTGAAACACCAACCGGCACACCATCCACCGTTGAACCAACTCCAGCCCCAAATCAGCCCGCGGCAGCCCAACCGGCACCAAAGCCTGTCGTCAAAAAACCTAAGACGGATACCTTCATCAAAATCCCTGCCATCGATCTTCTGATGCCGGTTCTGAAAGGCATGACCGACGACAATCTGCGCTACGCTGCCGCCACCTTTGACAACGGCGTTGTCCCGGGCGGCGCAGGCAACTATTCCCTCGCCGGCCACCGCAGCTATACCTACGGCCGCATGTTCAACCGCCTCAACGAGCTGGCCCCGGGCCACCTGATCGAGATCACCGTGAAGCAGGAGACCTTCACTTACCGTGTCACTGAATCCTTCGTTGTCAATCCGGAGGACACCTGGGTGCTGAAGAGCGACAAGAGCAAGAATGAGATTACTCTGGTGACCTGTACCCCAATCCGGACCGCGACCCAGCGCCTGATTATCAAGGGGGAATTAGTAAACTGAGAAATTTGAGGAATGTTTGCCGATGGTCGACCATCGGCAAACCTCTTGAAATGAAACTCGGTGTCTGACACCCAGTTTCTTCACCCCTTATGCACTCATTGTTACAACACCATGACATTTGAATTATCGCATTATTCCCACTTGAAATTGTCTGATAATTGTGCTAGACTGAACTCACAAATTAATAGGTGGGTTAGATTACTTTCCACCGATAAAGGCAAACCAGTCGAAAGGCTGGGACGCAAAGCTAAAGGGCCTGTAAAATGGCAGCCAGCTACCGAAAGGAGAGTTTTTTGTGTTCAAAAAACTTCTGTCTATGATCGTGGCAGCGGCTGTCTTGGCTGCACCAGCGGCATCCTTTGCCGCTCCATCCGACTGGACTGTGAATAGTGCCAAAGCCGCAGACGGCGTCGTTGAGCTTAAAGTCAATGTCAGTACGACTGCTAAACTCAAAGTCCTCGTTCAAAAAGGCGACACCAAGTATTACTATGACGTGCAGTCCCTCGCGGATGAATCCATCCCGCTTCAGATGGGCGACGGCACTTACACCATCGCATTGCTCAAGAACGTTTCAGGCACCAGCTACACGCGTCTGGACGCAAAAACGGTCGAAGCTAAGGGAATCCAAAGCTTCGAACCGTATATGACCTCTAACCCAATTGTGGACTTTGCTGCTGATGACAACGTTGTCGCCCTCGCAAAGAAACTGACCCTCACCGCTAAAACCGACGATGAGAAGATCAAAGCGATCTATTCCTACGTCACCAAGAACTTCAAATACGACTACAACCGTGCAAAAACGGTCCAAAGCGGCTACGTGCCTGATGTGGACGCAGTCCTCGCGGCTAATGCCGGCATCTGCTACGATTACTCGGCTGTCATGGCTGCCATGCTGAGAAGCGTTGGCATCCCTACAAAGATCAATATGGGCTACAGCAAGCACATCGCTGAATATCACGCTTGGAACGAAGTCTACATAAAGTCCACTGACAAGTGGATCACACTGGACACCACTTTTGACAGTGCTTACCTCAAAGCAGGCAAAGCCGTCAGCATGATCAAGAGCGCGGCTGACTTTACGACACTGAAGAGCTACTAATCTTTCCAACTGGTTGAAGAGAGGCGAATTTTATACAGAGGGACTGACTACTGCGTTAGCAATTTCGACGCGACTCCCGCAGCTTTAAACACAGCCGTCAGTCCCGGCAACTTGCGCCTTCCGGTCGAAGCGCGCGACACGTAATACGCAAGCACCCCAAAGCGGCAATCTGGATGTTTCCTTTTTATATTTTCGCAGCGCCTTTGAGCGCTGCATTTTTTTTGGATTATTTCTAAATTGAAGTTGAATATTGTCTGATATTAGGAGACACTTAACCTAAGAAAGTAAATGCATTGGTTTATTGGAAGTCGGACCCTCCAAAGAGAATCCCTATCCCTCAAGTCCATAAATGAGTTGAACTACGCCGGAAGCATACGTCTTCGATTCAATTAATTTCAAATTCACACGCTGTTTGATCTCAGCAAATAGAGGTTTCCCTTCTCCCAAAATAACCGGGTGAACGGAAAGTCTGAATTCGTCAACAACGCCCAAATTCAACAGCGTTGTGATCAGACTCGCCCCGCCGTACAGCCAGATGTCCTTGCCTGGCTTGCGCTTCAACGCGTCGATCTCTTCTAAAATATTATCGCTTATGAATTTAGCTTCCTGATTCGTCCCTGCTTGCGTTTTGGAAAAAACGATTTTCTCCATGCCGTGGATTAAGTCCCAGATTTCTTTATCATCGGCAGAAACATTGGGCTCTGGGATATATTGTCCCCACAACTCATAGCTTTTTCTGCCATACAGAATCGTGTCTATTCGGTTTAGAAAATCCGTAAATTTCATGTCAGGTTCCATTATACACCAGTCAATTTCGCCATGCTTGCCTTCAATAAATCCGTCCAAAGACACCGCGAGATCCAATAAGATTTTTCTCTGCTTTAGGTGATCTGACATTTCAACGCCTCCTAACCTTAATCTTACGCCTTTCATTTTACCCTGTTTTCCTGCACGTCACGCTGAACAAATCCAAAATCGAGGTGAGCTCATGAAGCTTTGGATCGATGGTGACGCCTGCCCCGTCGTCGACGCAATTGTGCGCGTCGGTAAAGCCAGGCAGCTGCCAATCATTCTTGTGAAAAACATCCATCATCACTACGACCGGTCCGACCTGGAGATCCAAACGGTTTCAGGAGGCCCGGACAGTGTGGACTTTCATATCATTAACCAACTTAAGCCCGGGGATGTGGTGATCACCCAGGACACGGGCCTCGCAGCGCTGGTCATGTCCAGGAAGGCCTACGCCATTCACCCCATGGGCCGGGAGTTTACGGAGGACAACATTGATCTCCTCATGGACCGCCGCTTCACCGGCCAGCTGCTCAGACGAAAGCACGGCATTTATCCAAAAGGCCACAAGGCGAAGAAGGCGCCGGATACGGTCTTCGAAACCGCGCTGGAGGAGATGCTGGACAGGATTTTGGCAAATAAAGATCAAGAATCTGCCGATGGTTCCCCCAAAGAGCATCCTCATGAGTGATACGCCTAAGGTTCGAACGATCGTTGTCGTCCCCTATGATCCAAACTGGCCGCCGCAATTTGAAGCGGCAGCCGCCGCGCTTCGCCCTGTCTTTGGTGACAATCTAATTGATCTGCACCACATAGGCAGTACTTCTGTCCCAGGATTGGCTGCGAAACCGACACTGGATTTACTGGGTGTAGTGAAGTCACTCGCGCTTGTCACAGAAACGCGTTCTGCTTTTGAATCCCTGGGATTTCAGGCGCGGGGCGCCTACGGGATTGAAGGCAGAGAATTTTTCGTGAAAGGCGCGCCTAATCCAACGCACCATTTGCACGTCTATGAAGTAGGCCATATCGAGATTCTGAGGCATCTTGCCTTTCGTGATTATCTTAGAGCACATCCTGAAGTTGCGACGGAATATGCGGCGCTGAAATCGAGGCTCGCCGCCCTCTACAAGCTGGATCCCGTGAGTTATCAGGATGGCAAGTCCGACTGGATCAGGCACGTGGTGCAGCAGGCGTTGGACTGGGCGGGATATGAGGTGTTGTAACCATCGGCATTTCATTTAATGAAAATAGGCGCTTTGAAATTGGTGTCTGCATTCTCCAGCCAGTTGACGACTTCTTCATAATGAAAAGACACGGCCTCTGTCCACTAAAATGAACGGAGAACGTGTCTTTATTGTTTTTTGAAGGCAAACTTGGTGTCTGCAGCCTACGGACTATCAACCCCATCTTCCGCATCAACGCCCTCTTTCACCTAAGGCTTACAGAACCGTCACAACCTCGTCAAATCCGCGGCGCTTGGCGCGGTTGTGGAGGGTCTTGGACTCATCCCGGTAGCCCAGGGAGATGAGAATGACGGGCTCTTTGCCATCGCCTAATTCGAAGGCTTCTTTGACAGCGGCGAAGTCTATGCCGCTCATTGGATGGGAATCCACACCGTAATATTTCGCGGCGTACAAGATGGACATGGCGATCAGGCCAGCGTTGCTTTCTGCAAACTTGATACTGCGCTCTTCAGTGGAGCCGTAAAGTCTGGCAGCCGCTTCCATGGCGCCTTTGACCTTGGATGGGTCGCCGCCCGCCGCGTCGATCTTATCCTGCCAGACCGGGTTTGAGGCTTCGAAGCCCTTGCGGTTGCCCACAATGATCAGGGTCACAGGTGCGTCCAGGATCTTGGGCTGCTTGTTGGCGGCGGCGTGGAGTTTTGCCTTTGCTTCATCCGATTTCACTGCAATAATGTCCCAAGGCTGAAGGTTGAATGCCGATGGTGCCAGTACCGCCATATTCACAATATTTTTCAGCGTCGCCTCAGCGAGCGGCTTCTCCTTATCAAAGAAATTTACTGCCCTGCGGCTGTCATAAACTTGATCTAATGTCATGGTTTTTCTCCTTTTTGTGTGTGATGGTCCCATTAAATTTTAGGGGATTAAAGGTCAGATTCTATTAGTCTTATTCTCCGAGTCTGCTGAGTTTTTTCATCAAAGAGATCAACGTCAGTTTCTCTTCGTCACTGAGGGCGCTAAAAATCTCGACAATATTCTCAAGATGCAGCGGAAATAGACTCTCCATTTTTTCATGCCCTTTTTCTGTCAATGAGATGATGGAAGAACGGGCATCCTCCGGATCCGGCTGGCGCTGGGCCAAGCCCTCCCGCACGAGGTTGTCAATGACGACGGTCATGTTGCCGCCGCTTGAAAGGGTCTTTTCAATGATGGCGCGAATATTCAGCGGGCCTTTATGATAGAGGATCTCCAAAACGGCGAACTGTGATACCGTCAGGCCACCCTCCTTGATGGTCCGGTATTCTCGCCTGTGCATGGAGGTTGATCCCCTAGACAGTGCCACGAGCGCCCTGAGACTCAAAGTTTCCTGCGGGCTGTAGGTTTTGGATTTGCGTTCTTGATTGTCCATGGCTTCATTTTATTACTAATTAGTACAATTGTCAATGGCCTTGAGTGTTTAATTTTTTATCAAAGGAAGCGAAGCCAGCACACCGGAGTCTGCCCTGATGAGGAGGGTGATTGGGTGACCATCGGCTAAAAATTCCCCTCATTTCTTTGCCGGCTTCCCTCCTGCTTCAAAAAACGTAAAGAGGGGGACTACCGCCCCCCCTTTCGGTTCTCACACTGCTTACACCCTTGGATTCGCTTCTATGATGGCTTCGAGCACCGCTGCACCTTGAATTATCAAATCCGTGCAGCCGGTCTGCTCATCTCGGTAAACGGCTTTCAAATCGACGCATTGAGCGGTCGAAAAGGTCTCTTTGAATTGACTGATGTAGGCTTTTGAGACCTCCACCATCTGATCGCTGTCGTGGGCGACGTGATTGGTGTAAAGCAGCCCAATCACCGCCAGGCCTCCGGTCAGGATGCCACAGACGTCTTCAGTCAGCAGTCCGCCGCTGAAGGGGGCCATAACTCGAAGCACTTGGGGCGGCAAATTGAGGGCGTAGGCTTTATTTGCTGCGGCCACCATGGTCTCCGAGCAGCTGTAGTCGTATTTTTCTTTGTTTCTGAAGTGACGGACGGCATCGACATAGGTCATTATGAGGGGCCTCGCTTTCGATTTATTGAAAGGTTTTTTATCCTTAATCTTTTTGTTTTCTCACACGCTGCAGCTTCATTCCCTGCCGGTCACGAACCATTCCTGATGTTCGAACAGTGCCGGTGAACCGCCGGTGTGGATGAACAGCACTTTGTCCTCTGGCTTGAAGAAGTCTTTTCTTATGAGTGAAATCAGCCCTGCGAAGGCCTTGCCGGTGTAGGTGGGATCCAGGAGGATGCCTTCCTTTTCGGCGAGAAGTTTGACGGCTTCAGTCATTTCGTCCGTGGGAAGGGCGTAGCCGGGACCGAGACCATCATCAAAGCACTGGACGTCATCCTGGACAGCCGCGCGGCCAACCTTGTAGATGTCAGCAAGTTCATGGATCAGCTGCCAGATCCGCGGTTCATGAGTGGATTTCTTCATGAGGACATTAATGCCCAAGACTTTCGCTCTGCTTCCAGTTTCGCGCAGACCGGCAACCAGACCTGCCATAGTGCCGCCGCTGCCAACCGGAACAACAACATAATCAAATTCTACTTTGTTGGAAATTTCATGCGCCGCTATCTCCAGAGCGCAGTCCACATAACCCAAACAGCCCAGCACATTGGAACCTCCAAGGGTGATCGCGTAAGGCTGCAGCCCGTCCGCTGCGCAGGAAGCGACTTCTTCGTCCAAGGCGTGAAGCAGGTTTGTGTCTTTTGGCATCAAGAGGATTTTATCCGCGCCCATAAGTCGGTCGAGAAACAGATTGCCGCTGGCGTCTTTATCTGAACGGCCATGGCCCGTGGGATCCGAAAGCACCAGGTGACATTTCAAGCCTTCTCTCTTAGCTGCGGCCAGCGTCAGTCTGGCATGATTGGATTGGTACGCCCCGCAGGTGACGAGGGTATCTGCACCTTTTCGCATAGCATCCGCCACCAAGTACTCGAGCTTGCGGGATTTATTGCCGCCTCCAGCCAGAAGTGAGATGTCGTCTCTTTTTATGTAGAGCTCAGGTCCGCCCAAGGCCTCGGAGGTTCTCTTCAACATTTCAACAGGCGTTGTGCCCAGCATATATTTTCTCTTAACTGGTTTTTTGAAAGTCATTGCTCTGTGCCTCCTTCAGGTGGCTCCAACATCAGGCTGACTGCTTCTGTTTTGCCGCTGGCGGCGTCGTAATACAGCCTGAGAATGAGGTCCTCGTATTCATAATCCTTATACCCTGAACCAGGGTGATTGTCAATGACCTTTCCAAAGGCGTCCTCAAAAGCCTGCTCGCTGCCGCCAATCCTGGCGCCATTGAAATCGACGTCCTTTGACAGAATCATGACGTGCACCGCACGGCCATGGGCCTCATCAAACCAAATTCTAATGCCTGAAGATGTGAATTCTATGCCCGAATCATTGATATCTTTTGATGTTTCATCAAACATAGCCTCAATCCTCGATTGCTTTAGGCCAATCAAAATCCTGTATTTTTCAACATTCTCTGACATGGAAGTAAAAAATACAGCGGTTTCGCTTGCTGGCTGGGGCGCAGGCGCATTGGTCTCCGGTACTTCTGAGGCACAAGCAGACACTATCACAGCTGACAAGACCGCTGCAATTACAATCTTTAATCCACCCTTCAACCCAGGACTCATACCAGCACCACCCGTCAGAAAAAACTAAAACCGTCGCTTTTTTGTCTTCAATATATACCCAATACCCCGATCCAATTACCCCCTCAATTGGTATGAATGATGCAAAATCGCATAAATAATTGCAAAAAGACCGCTGCTGTAAATGAGAATGGGGACAGGTACAAAGTTTCTTTTTGTACCTGTTCCCACATTTATGTCGGTGTCTGACACCGAGTTTGACTCAGTACCTGTCACCGAGTTCAACTCAGTACCTGTCACCAAGTTCATCTCAGTGCCAGAGCTTCAAACAATTCACTACAATTCCACTTAACTTACTTCACCGACTGTACAATCCCAAGCACTAATCTCGCCGAATTAACCAAATCTTCAATGCGCAGATGCTCTTCCAGGGTATGAGGCTTTCGCTCACCTATGCCCAGGTTGACCGCCTTGATGCCGTTAGCATTGAACACGTTGGTGTCGCTGCCGCCGCCGGTGGAACCCGTGAATGCCTTCAGCCCAATCATGCCGCAGGCTTCTTTGACAATCTCAACGACCTCATCGCTCTCGGAAATCACAAACGGATCATACATCCGCTCTACTTCTACCTCGGCAACAGCCCCAAATTTCTCCGCCGCACGCTTAAAGCAATCCACCATATGCTGAGACTGGGCCGCCAGCTTTTCCTTGCTGAGGCTTCGCGCCTCCGCCTTGATCAGAACCTCCGGACAGACAATATTCGTGGCCACGCCGCCTTCAATGTTGCCAATATTGGCCGTGGTTTCCTCATCAATCCTGAGCAGCTTCATCTCATTGATAGCCGCCGCCGCCACCTGAATGGCGCTGATGCCCTCTTCCGGGCTAACCCCCGCATGGGCAGGCTTGCCTATGATCTTCGCTGTAATCTTATCCTGTGCCGGTCCCTGAATGATGATCTGACCCGGGTCCCCGCCGCTGTCCAGAACAAAGCCAATCTTGGAATTCAGTTTCGAATAATCCAGATACTTCGCGCCAAAGAGGCCGCCTTCCTCATAAATGCTGAAAGACACCTCAATGTCGCCATGAGACACGCCCTCTTCCTTGAGAACACGCACCGCTTCAATGACTGCCGCGATTCCGGCTTTGTTGTCGCCGCCGAGAATAGTTGTGCCGTCGCTGTAAATGACCCCGTCCCGGATTACCGGCTTGATGCCCACGCCCGGCGACACTGTATCCATATGGCAGCTGAAAAGCACCGGCTGCACCGGCTTAACACCCTTTAAAACACCAATGACATTGCCCGTATCCGACCCGGCCTTTTCGCCGGCATCGTCCACATAGACCTCGAATCCGAGGTCCCGCAGCTCCTTCGCAATAAACGCCGCGAA
Source organism: uncultured Acidaminobacter sp. (assembly GCA_964416305.1). GTDB lineage: Bacteria > Bacillota > Clostridia > Peptostreptococcales > Acidaminobacteraceae > Acidaminobacter. The sequence continues at coordinate 14,718 of CAYQDM010000004.1, forward strand.
CTGCCCCTCACTTTTGGTCGGGCTGTCAATTTTGACATAGTCCAAAAAAGCATTGACGATACGATCCTGATTGATCCCCACTGGAATGCCTCCTTCTGCACGCTTGAAACGGAAAATGGCGCTGGCAGGAAGTCGGAACGACTTCCTCTGCCCATTTTCCTTCCTTGTCCCTAGTCTTAGTCCTAGTCCTTGTCCTAACTCTTTTTCCATTATACAAAAACTCACCAATGATTTCCATTGGCGAGGTTTGGATGGGGTGACCATCGGCGGAAATGTCTTTAAAAGTTTTTAAAAGCTTTCAAAGCTTTTGCCGATAGTCATTCATCCCAACAAATAATTCTACTTCATGAATATAAACGCGTCCGGTCCAATTGGCCAGCCTGCGGCGTACCAGACGATCATGAGGACCGTCCAGAAGAACAGGAATGCCATTGAATACGGGAGCATGGTGGAGATGATGGTGCCAATGCCCATTTTCTTGTCATACTTCTCCGCGAAGGCGACGATGACGGCGAAATAGGACATCAAAGGCGAGATGATGTTGGTGGAAGAGTCACCGATTCGGTACGCGACCTGGGTGAACTCCGGCGAGAAGCCGAGGGCCATGAACATTGGGACGAAGACAGGCGCCATGATGGCCCATTTCGCTGATGCGGAACCAATGAACAGGTTGATGAACGCGGACACCAGGATGAAGCCCAGGATCAGCGGGAGGCCGACCATGCCGGTGGACTCGAGGAACGCCGCGCCTTTAACGGCGAGGATGGTGCCGAGGTTGGTGTAGCTGAAGTAAGCGACAAACTGCGCTGCAACGAAAGCCAGGACCAGGTAGCCGCCCATGGTGCTCATCGCTTTGCCCATGGCGTGGGCGACGTCTTTGTCGTTCTTGATGGACTTTGAGCCGAGGCCGTACGCGAGGCCCGGCAGGAAGAAGAAGAGCGCGATGACGAGGACGATACTGTTCATGAACGGTGAGTGTCCGAGGATTTCACCGGTAGTCTGGTCGCGAAGGATGCCTGTTGCAGGTGCGACCATGGCCGCCATACCGGCGATGAAGAGGATCATAGTGATGCCGGCGAAGCGGAGACCGCGTTTTTCGTCATCGTTGATGTCGTGGAGGTCTGCTTTTTCGCTGCCTTTGTATTCACCGAGGCGCGGCTCGACAATGCGCTCGGTGACCCAGGAGCCTACGATCATAATGATGAACGTGGAAACGATCATAAAGTACCAGTTTGCTGTAGCCGAAACTGCGTAAGTCGGGTCGAGGAGTCTAGCCGCTTCCGTACTGATGCCGCCGAGGAGCGGGTCAATGGTGCCGATGAGAAGATTGGCGCTGAAACCGCCGGAAACGCCGGCGAACGCCGCGGCGAGACCTGCCAGTGGATGACGTCCAAAGCTGAGGAAGACAATGGCGCCGAGTGGGACGAGGACAACGTAACCTGCGTCAGAAGCGACGTTGGACATGACGCCCGCGAAGACGACCACCAGAGTGATCAGACGCTTAGGGGTGCTGATGACGAGCTTGCGGAGGAGTGCCTGGATCAGGCCGGTGCCCTCTGCGACGCCGACGCCCAGCATAGCGACGAGCACTGTGCCCAGTGGCGCGAAGCCCGTGAAGTTTCTCACCGCGCTCTCGAACATGAACCGGATGCCGTCCGCGCTGAGCAAGCTGACTGCAGTGACGGTGGTCAGAGCGGATTCGAAGGTCTTGTTGTCGATTTTCATGAATTCGACCGAGACGCCCGCGTTCGCAGCAAGTGAAGATGCCACGACGACCAATGCGCTAAAAATCAGAAAAATGGTGACCGGGTGTGGAAGTTTGTTGCCGACGACTTCGACGACGTCGAGAAACTTCATAAAAAGTCCCTTTTTGTTATTGTCGTTTTCTTTCGCTTTTTGTTTCATGCTAAGTTCTGCGCTCATGATTGCCTCCTATGATTTTAATGAGGTAAATGAAAGACACTCTCATCTTAACCAGCACTTTATGGGGCGTCAACGGCAGTGACGAAATTGGTCGAATTCTTAAGAAATGTGTGTTTTCAATGGTTTAGAGTTGTTACGACTTATTCATAATCCCTATGGATTTCCAATTTGATTTGAGAGTTTGTTTATATCGTTGAAAATGGGTATAACTTAGGATGTGAGCGAATTTGTTTATTTTTATAAAATGGGTTGGGAGAGTGGTTGCCAGAATATTATGTCAACATCTGTTACGTTTCCGTAAAAAAACGCACCCTGAGCGCCGGTGTCCCGGGCGTCAAGATGCGCTATTGTGTCATTTTTTCTTAATACTTAGTTCTTTTTGGCGGTATTGTCTGAATATTTTAGCGTTTTTAACTATTGAAAGCACTTGAATTTCGCGCGTCAGTTCCGCCCGATGGCATCATAGTCCGACAGCCGTTCCATATCTTTGATGATCAGGTGCTTGTTATCTTTGAAATAGAGGATGCCGGCGCTGGCGAACTGCCCCAGTTTTCGGCTGATGGTCTCCCGGGTGAGTCCGATGTGTCTCGCCATGTCTTCGCGGCTGATAGTTAAGGTGACCTCGACGCCTTCCTGGGTTTCCACGCCTGAGGATTCAGCCAGGGAAATCAGCAGCGCTGCGAGACGCGCCTCTGCGTCATTGGTGGTCAGGGTTTGGATCAGCTCTTCCAGGTCCACGATTCGGTCGTGGGCGTAGGCCAGAAGCTTGATGGCGATCTCCGGCCGCTCCAGGATCAGTCTGTCAAAGTCTTTTTTGTGGATGATGCAAAGATGCGTGTCCTCGAGGGCCATGGCTTCATAGTCGAAGGTTCCGGTCTTCAGGAGGTGGACGTCCCCCAGAAATTCACCTTCTTTTAAGAAGTAGAGGATTTGCTCCCGGCCTTCCCGGCTGAGGACATAGACCTTTAAACTGCCGCTATTGACAATGTACAGGCTTTCAGAGGGGTCACCTATGGAAAAGACGGTTTCGCCCTTCGCCACACGGCGTCTGGAGACCAGGCTCACGACTTGGTCCAGGTCCTCCTCGCTGAGGTTTGCGAACAGGGAGACCTTCTTGGCACAGTGTTTGTGGCCGCAGGTCAGACATTGATTTTGGCTGATGATGAATTTTGGGTCCATGGGGTCACCTCTTGGCAGAAGGAACTCGGGGTCAATAGGCCAAAGGCCGCAGACACCCAGTTCCACCTTTTTGGTTTTTCTTTTATCATTCTATCAAAATTTGATTCAAATCACATTCTTATTTCTCATCCTGTCGTATGATGGAGTCACAGAAAACAAAAACACTTGCTGCCGATTGTGGCGGTAAGCGGGCTAAATGGATGTGGGATGGGTGACCATCGGCCATCCAAAAAACCATCATAAAAATTGACAGGAGGATTTAACCATGAATACTCAATTTAAATTAACAGATAGCCTTGGTGATATTGTTGCACGTTTCCCACTTGCTGCGGATACCTTCATCACGAATCAGATCGATTTCTGCTGCGGCGGCGAACGCTCGCTGGAAGCCGGGATCCTGGAGGCGGGCGCGGATCCCCAGACAATTTTGGCTGCGCTGGAAGCTTCCTATAAGGAAAGTCAGGAGCGCGACGCCGCTTGGACGGACTGGGTCAAGGAATCCCCGGTCAAGCTGGTGAACCACATTGTCCTCACCCACCACCGCTTCCTCAAGGAGACCCTCCCTATGATCTCCGAGCTGATGTTCAAGATCCTGAGAGTCCACGGCGTTCATCATCCGGAACTCTTTGAGGTTCATAGAAAGTTCAGTCTCCTGAGAATGGAGCTTGAAGGCCACCTGGTCAAAGAAGAAGAGATCCTCTTCCCGGCCATCAAGAGCGCGGAAAGCTACGAAGCCCTTGGCCAGGAGAAGTATAAAGCCCTCATCACCGAGCTCGAGGCGGAGCACGAAGGCGCTGGCGATCTCCTCAAAGCCCTTCGCGAAATCACTGACCACTACACGGTTCCTGCGGACGGCTGCACCACCTATGCGGTGACCTACAAGAAGCTTGCCGAGCTCGAAGTCGACACCTTCCACCACGTTCACTTAGAGAATAACATCCTCTTTAAGCACGCCCGCCAGTAATTTACAATTTCCACGGGTTGGTGACGCGGACAGTTTCGGATTGAGTGCCTGTCACCAACTCGAATTTGGTGCCAGAGCTTCACACAATTGGGACACAATTTGAGGAACGCGACCATCGGCAGCCTCTCTTTAATCTTTAATCTTTCGTCTTAAATCTTTAGTCTTTAATCTTTAGTCTTTAGTCTTCGAAACACAAAACAAAACAACCACATTTCGAAAGGAGCGTCTTTATGTCATTCAAAGTCACAGATCTCGTTACTTGGGTAGGAAAAATTGACTGGGAACTTCGGAAATTTCATGGTGAGGAGTACTCCACTCACCGCGGGTCCTCTTACAACTCCTATCTGATCCGCGACGAAAAAACCGTCCTGATTGACACCGTCTGGATGCCATTCTCGAAGGAATACGTCGCCAAGCTGGAAAATGAAATTGACCTGAATTCCATTGATTACATCATCGCCAACCACGCGGAGGTCGACCACAGCGGCGCGCTGCCGGAGCTGATGAAGAAAATCCCGAACACGCCAATCTACTGCACGAAAAACGGCGTCAAGTCCCTGAAAGGCCACTACCATCAGGATTGGAACTTCGTCGAAGTCAAGACCGGCGACACCCTGGACATAGGCAAAGGCAAGCTCATCTTCGTAGAAGCCCCAATGCTCCACTGGCCGGACAGCATGTTCACGTACTACACCGCGGACAGCATCCTCTTCAGTAATGACGCTTTTGGCCAGCACTACGCCTCCGAGCTCATGTTCAATGACAAGGTCGACCAGGCTGAGCTCTACCAGGAAGCCCTCAAATACTACGCCAACATCCTGACCCCGTTCAGCGCCCTCGTCACCAAGAAGATCGAGCAGGTCCTCAGCTTCAACCTCCCGGTCAACATGATCTGTACTTCCCACGGCATCATCTGGCGCGACAACCCGGTCCAGATCGTCGAGCAGTACATGAAGTGGGCGGACAACTACCAGGAGAACCAGATCACCCTCATGTACGACACCATGTGGGATGCCACCAAGCGCATGGCAGAGGCTATAGCCGATGGGATCAAGTCCGTCAACCCGGACGTCACCATCAAACTCTTCAACGTCGGGCGTTCGGACAAAAACGACGTCGTCGCGGAAGTCTTCAAATCCCGGATGGTCCTCGCCGGCTCCTCCACCATCAACAAGAGCATCCTCTCCAATATGGCCGCCGTCCTCGACATGGTCAAGGGTCTCGGCTTCAAGAACAAGAAAGCGGCCGCCTTTGGCAGCTACGGCTGGAGCGGCGAGAGCGTGGGCATCCTCAATGAGGAACTCAAGAAAGCCGGCTTCGAGCTGGTGGATGACGGTATGAAAGCCCTCTGGAACCCGGACGAAGACGCCATCAAGGCTTGCTTCGAAATGGGGCAGAAGCTGGGCGCGCTCTAACATGAAACTCGGGGTCATGAAACTCGGGGTCAATAGGCCAAATGTCGCAGACACCCAGTTTCACCAGACACCAGTTTCAAGGCTTCAAGTTCCAACAAGTCTATAAACAATAAAACCAAAAACGCCGACTTTTCGAGGTTATATCCTCCAAAGTCGGCGTTTTATTGTTTTTCTTCTACAGATTATGGCTTGACCGCTATTCCCCCGTCAGCCACCTGTAAGCCTCCAGGATCATTTCAGCATGATCAAAGGCAAGAGTTCCTTTGCCGATGGTCACAACCCCCACCTTCCTGCCCTTCCTCACACCCAAATCCACCCAGCGTTCGGTGACCTCCAGCGACTGCTCCGCCACCTCATCCCCATGCCGCAGGACGATCTTGCAGTAGCGCTTTGCTTCCGACTCGGTTTCGATTTCGGCTTCGGCATTGGCTTTAGTCGCCTTCTCCGATGTCTCAAACCACAACACCTCCAGGTCCATCCACTGGGCGTCGGCGGCGTCATCATCGGCAACAAGCACTTCTTTGAAATCTTTGGGCATCACTGAAGCAAACAGCTGCGACACGATCCGGTCCCGCGGGTCGCGGCCAATCTGGCTGTAAACGCCGAGGGGAAACACCGTCCCGGCCACCAGGCCCGTCTCCTCCCAAAGCTCTCGCACGGCGCAGGCCTCCAGCGTCTCGTCCGTCTTGACGTCGAAAAAGCCACCGGGCAGCGCCCACTGATCTATGCAGGGATGGTTGCCCCGCTTCACGGCCAGGATTTGCCACTTTGGAGTTCGTTCAGCAGCCTCACCAGCGCCGGTGTCAGCGCGCCTGAAAACAGCCAGGTCCGCCGTCAGCGCCGGCTTGGGATACGCGTGGGGCTTGGCGTGATAGTCCGCCAGAAATTCCACCTGGGTCTGACCCCGGCTGTTCAGTTTTTCCATGATTGTCGCCCTCCTAAAAGTGTAAAATTACACTTAGCTCTGTCCCCGTTTTCAAAACTGTCCGCGTCACCAAGTTGAATGTTGTCCGCGTCACTAAGTTCAAAACTGTCCGCGTCACCAATCGACATTTTAGTCCAGCTTCGCCGCGCGAAGGAGCTTTTTGAACGCTGTAGGCAGGGCAAAGTGCTTGATTTCCGATGGTCGCACCCACCGCGTCTCCGGCAGATCCGTTTCCACGGTTGCGGCTGCCTCAAAGCCTATCAAATGCATCTTCCACACACGGTGCGTGAACACATGGGTCGCGGTTCCCAGAATCCTGCTGACCGGCCCAGCATCTGTCTTTACACCATCGCCGTACTGCCCAACAAGCACAACCCCATAGTCCTCACGCAGCAGCGCCTCGACAGCCCTATAAGCCGCCTCAGCCCAAGCATCACCCGCACTCCCGGAACCCGGGTCAACGCCCTCAGGCAAATCCACCACAGGAAATCCCCACAGACTCCCCAAAAGAACATCCGGCGCCCGCTTCTCAATCAGAACGAGATCCCCACAAGTGACATAAGCCACCACTTTCTCAGACTCAACCTTTGCCTTCGCCTTCGATTTAAAAGGCAGCACCTCAACCAATCCCCGCGACAGCGCCTCACACGACTCCGCCACCGGACACCGGTCACAGGCCGGATTCTTAGGCGTGCAAACACAGGCCCCAAGCTCCATGAGCGCCTGATTAAAGTGCCGTGCGTCCTCGGGCATTTCCGCCATCAGCCGCAATTCAATGGCCTTATGGGCAGCCGGAAGCCGAATGTCCGTATCATAGGCATACCACCGGGATGCCACCCGCAGGACATTTCCATCCACGGCCGAAATTCTCTGATTATACGCAATGCTGAGCACCGCCCCCGCCGTGTATGGCCCCACGCCTGGAAGCTTTAGCATCTCTTCCAAAGAAGCAGGAAAAACCCCGCCATGCTGCGCCACCACCGCCCGGGCACAGGGGATCAGCCTCCGAGCCCTGGAGTAGTAACCAAGGCCCTCCCAGAGTTTGAAAACTTCATCCTCCTCAGCCTGCGCCAGTGACTGAACCGTCGGAAATCGCTCAACAAAGCGCAAAAAATATCCAATCACCGTCACCACCTGGGTCTGCTGCAGCATGATCTCAGACAGCCAGATCCTGTAGGGGTCATGACTTTCCCGCCACGGCAGATCCCGGGCATTTAAAAAATACCATTCCAGGAGCCGGTGCGGCCGAGATGCACGCGACTGACCCATCGGCACATCCTCAATCTCTGTTCTGTTCGTTTTCTCCACGCGTCCACCCCCTCCACAAAAGCCACAATGCACACCATCCTCCAGATCCAAACAACGCGCATGTTGAAACAATTCAAACAAAAAGCAAGGCAGCCCCCGGGGCTGCCTACCATAATCAAAACAAAAAACTTCCAGCAAACCGCCTCACCCTCATACTAGCACGTTCCGCGCTATTCGAAAAGCGTCAGGTAGACGCCGTAGCCCTCTTCTTCAAGAGCCTCCACCGGCACAAACCTCAAAGCCGCCGAATTCATGCAATATCTTAGCCCTGTAGGATCCGGCCCATCCTCGAAGACATGTCCCAAATGGGAATCCCCCAGCCGGCTGCGTACCTCCACCCGGGCCATACCCAGGGTCAGGTCTGCAAACTCCCGCACTGCCCCGGCCTCAATAGGTTGGGTAAAGCTCGGCCAACCCGTCCCTGAGTCAAATTTGTCGAGAGAACTAAACAGAGGCTCCCCGGACACCGCGTCCACATAGATCCCGGCATCCTTCAGATCATGATACGGATTGTCAAACGCCCGCTCCGTTCCATCCTCCTGCGTCACCTCACGCGCCAAAGCATCCAAAGACTCAATCCGCGTCTCAAAATGGAAGAACCCGTCCACCACCTGATCCCCCCAGATTTCAGCCAGCCATTCATCCCGGCCGCTTGCTGTCCGGTAAGCCTCATAGTTCGCCGCACTCACATCACAAAAATCCTGGTGGTAGTCTTCCGCCAGATAGAATCCCGTCAAATCCCGCACCTCTGTCACCACAGGCGCATCGAACACACCCGTCGCGTCCAGCCGCGCGACCAGATCCTCAGCCACTGCCCGCTCCGCCGCGGTCGCCACGAAAATCGCCGTCCGGTACTGCGGCCCGCGGTCGTAAAACTGGCCGCCATCGTCCGTCGGGTCAATGTGCGTCAGAAAATACCGCACCAGCTGCTCATAGTCTATCCTTTCAGCATCGTAGAACACCTTGACAGCCTCGTAATGGGCCGTCTCCTTGCTGGACACCGCCTCGTAGTTCGCGTCGTCCTCAGCGCCGCCTGAATAGCCCGACACGACCTCCACGACTCCCCGCAGTTTCTGGAAGTCCGACTCCGTGCACCAGAAACACCCGCCCGCGAATACCGCCGACTCATAGGCCTCCAGCGCCTCCAGGTCCAGAGCGGGCTTTGCCGTAGGAAGCGGCTCCGCCCCGACAGCCGGTGCCTGGCCCCCACATCCGCTAATTCCGAGAACCAGCGCCAAAACTCCCAGTACCCCAAAAACCCTCAAAGATTTCCTCTGCCGATGGTCACTTCCACCCACTCCCCCGCCATCAAAAGCGACCCCGCCAGTCCTGCGACGCCAAAATCCTTCACCTAACCGGTTACTCATAGCCCTATACCTCCTGATCTCCAGTGAGACCATTGAAAAAAACCACGCAACAACGAGACTTAAACTCACTTTGGATTTATACCCGTTTTGAGACGGTTACAATCGGCAGAACACAGTCCTTAATCTTTTCCTAATCTCTTTTACAGAAATGACTTCGTGCTATACTGAAAGTAACGAGAAGCGGATATAACAGACGTCAAACGGATGAAGGGAGGCCCCGCCATGACCCACACCGACCTCACCACCGGCGACATCAAAGCCCACATCAAGCGCCTGACCATCCCCGCCAGCATTGGGTGGTTCTTCAATACCATGTTCAACGTGGTGGACACCTTCTATGCCGGGAAGATCAGCACCACCGCCCTGGCCGGGCTCTCCATGTCCTTTCCCATCTTCTTCATGGTGATCGCGTTCAGCTCGGGGCTGGGCACCGGTTCCACCGCCCTGATCTCGAATGCCCTCGGCCGGAAATCCAGAGAGGATTACCACCGGCTGGGACTCAACGCCCTGGTCCTGGCCTGGATCCTGGGTCTAGGTCTCATGGCCTTTGGGCTGCTGGCCGGGCGCCACTTGTTCCAGCTCATGGGTGCGGAGGGTGAGGCAGTGATCCACGGCGTCCGCTACACAGAGGTGATCTTTTTTGGTGCAATCTTCTTCATCACCAATCACATTTTGAATGCCATGCTGGCGTCCCAGGGGGATACCCGCTCCAACCGGAATTATCTGTTTGTAGCCTTCGTGCTCAACATTATCCTGGATCCTATTTTCATGTTTGGCTGGCTGGGCTTCCCGGTCATGGGCACCGCGGGTGTGGCCCTGGCGACGATCCTGGTCCAGCTCTACGGCAACGTTTATATGGCAAGGAAGGTCTGGCGGAGTCCCGCCTTTGACCTGGAACTGCTGAAAAGCGCCCGACTCTCTGTGCGGACCATGCTGGACATCCTCCACCAGGGATTGCCCGCGAGTCTCAACATGATGACGACGTCCATAAGCTTCTTCATCCTCAATGCCTATGCCATGCGCTATGGCGGTGATGTCGTCGTCGCCGCCTACGGTGCCACCCTGCGGATTGAGCAGCTGACCACGCTGCCGGCTCTCGGCCTTAACATGGCCGCTTTGACAATCGCCGGCCAAAATTTTGGTGCTGGGCACCTGGACCGGGTACGTGAGGTCTACAGACAGTGTTTGAAATACGGCTTCGTTCTCATGACCTCCGGCATGGTCATCATCTTCCTGCTGGCCAGGGTGCTGATCTCCACCTTCAACAATGATCCCGCCGTCGTCGCCGCAGGCGTCACTGCCATCCGCATTGTCGTCCTGGTCTTCAATGCCTACATGCTGATCAACGTCTCCGTGGCCATTATGCAGGCCTCGAAGCGTCCTTATGTGGCCATGGGCATTGGCTTCCTGCGTCAGATTGCTCTGCCGTCCTTCATGTTTTACTTTCTGGGCACGACCCTTGCCATGGGCGTCCGAGGCATCTGGACGGGACTCGTCATTGACAACTGGATCGCCGCTGCAGTGGCGGTGCTGTATGCCCACAGGACCCTCCGGCGGATGGAGGAAGTAAGACGCGATCAGTAGTTTAGTACTATTACGCCGAAAAACCACTTCAAACGCTGAAATTCAAACGTTGAAGTGGTTTTATTTTGTTCTGCTATTCTGGATAAATGAACAGGAAATTATTAAAGCGCCCCTGTTCGTCATAGAGGCTCACCGCGATTTCCGTCTCATCATCCAGACTGAAGCTTTCACTGCTCCAGCCCAAGCTCCCGCTCTGAGGCGGCAGTGACAAGTCATTGCTTGTGTTCATGCGCCATTCGTATTCCATATCCGAGTGATGGGTGACGGCCGCCGAAACCGAGGACGCCTTAACCTCCAGGCTCACCAGCTCCAGTTCCCGCGCCTCCAAAGCCGGAATGGTGGCCGTGCCCTCAAACACAAGGGTTTCAGACGCTGTCACGTCATAAACCTGACAAGTCGCCTCTAAATTAGGCGCATACAGTGAATAGAGGTGCCTAAGATCCTCAACCATAATGACGTGTTCGTCGAAGTCCTTGTTATAGGTCTCATCGCTGGTTTCATAGACGCCTTCAATCCGGTCCGCGCCCTCACGGGGTGTGATCACCACTTTGAATTTTCGGTCCGCGTCCCCGGGCGCGCTGATAATCACATCATAGCCAACGGGAATATGCGCGTGCTCGCCTGCCACGACATAAAACTCATTCAGATCCGGCGCATAACGCCCCTCATAGCTAAATTGAACTTTTACCTCTCGATCCGCTGGCGCCTCAGACACTTGCTCAGTTTCGCCCGCCTGAGGCTCAGCGTTTTGATCCGAATCACTGCACCCCGTCACCAGAACTAACAGCACCAGGACTGCGAGTATTGCCCAAACCTTGCTTTTCACTCCTTCTCCACCTTTCTCTAAATAGAATGCTTTTTAACTGTAACTCTCCCAGAACTTTTTGCCGATGGTCATATATCCCACTCCAAACCACGCAAAGCTCTGATTTCTGTTTACTTTACAGATATTATATAATTTATTTCACCATTACGAAATAATAACATCGTTCTTTCATGTGGTCACCTATCCACATTTTCCTCTACATGGAAGCCGCAGATCGACGGAGACTTCCGCCCCCTCTTCCCTACATCCCACAGCACACAAAAAAATGACTTCCACGCCCTGATCCAAGAAGCTTCAGGGTATGGAAGTCATTTTGCAATTTTAGAGAAGAAACTGGGTGTCTGACACCCAGTTTCTACTTGTACGACGTCGTAATGTTGAACTCCGGTGGCTGATGCATGTGCATCTTGACAGCACAGAGATCCATGGAGCGGAGAACTGCCTCTCTGTATTTCTCAGGGAAGCCTTCTGGCAGGGTCAGGTTCATGGAGACTTTGGCAATCATGCCGGTCTCACGGTTCATTTCTAGATCCATGGTGAGGTCCATGCCTTCGGTGGAGAGGCCTTTGTTCTTGCAGAAGCTGAGGGCGTAAATACCAGCGCAGGTTGCGAGGGAGCCAAGGAAAAGCTCGAATGGCGATGGCGCGCTGCCTTCTCCGCCCGCTCTGGCTGGCTGGTCTGTTTTAATAACGTGGTTTTTAAGTCTGGCATCAACTCTGAGGCCGCCCGGGAATTCAACATTTAAAAATGACATATGATCACTCCGTTTAATTTTTATCTATCGCTGGCTTTATTATACACCCCCTCCCCATGGGGGTAAAGTGTTTTTTGAATTCTTTATTAAACTTTTTATCCAGAATAGGCGAATCCAAATGCGGGATGCAAACTTTAACGTGTGAAAAATTAGAAATATCTTACTGTATATTTTGGAAATAAAATGCATTATTTATTTTGCTCAAGACCCATTGGCGCAAGTAATATCCAAGCTGATTCAGGGTATAAATACTGGCGAAGAAGAGTCTGCGCAACAAGTGATTCCAATCAGAATATTTTGCGAACAATCAGTCTACAACTGCATATAAATGCAATGCTTCTTCAAGTGTTGACAGAGATCTCTTTGAACTGAGCATAGCATAGCCGATGCCCTTTTTTATCGGTGTTTTTAGAAGGAGAGGATCAGCATGAAACCTGGCTATTTGATGAAAAGTTTGTCACTTGCGATTGTTTTGATTTTGATGATGACGACCCTCAACTTGGGCGCGTACGCGGCTAAACCAGGAACAACCACACCTGTAACCATTACTACACTTCCATTCACCAAGACATTAGCTGCCGGAGAGGACTTCGAGTTTGAAGTGGTGGCTAAGTATGGAACCTCAAAGACACCATTGATTTGGACAGAATCTGACAATCTGACGCAAAAGTCGCTATCTTTTATCTACAAAAAAGCCGTAGTCATCTCTGAAATAGCCGTGTATACTTTCACAAATCCCGGACCGGGCACTCATTTTGAAGTTGTAACGGTTACGGATGGAAGCACCAAAAGCGCTGCCCTTACAGTTACCTTCATTGTTGAAGGCGGCTCAACCACGAATAATCCACCGATTGCCGATGATCTCTCCCTGCCAACTGATGAGGATCAATCAGTTTTCGGGACAATATCTGCAACCGATCCAGATGGCGACACCCTGACAGCAAGCATCACCAGCGCACCTTCAAATGGCAGCGCAAGCATAGATGGTATGATCGTTACTTATACACCAGCTTTGAACTTCAATGGTTCTGATGCCTTTGAAGTCACTGTATCGGACGGCAAGGGCGGCACTGATCCAGCTATGGTTAGTATAACAGTCGCTCCAGTGGATGATCCGCCAACAGCCGTTAACGACAGCGCTTCCACAATGGAGAATACCTCAGTCATCATTGATGTCCTGACGAATGATACAGATATCGATGGTGGGGCAAAGACAATTACAGCGGTATCGAATCCTCAAAATGGAGCCGTCACCCTCAACGCGGACCAAACTGTGACGTTTACGCCAACTCCAGATGTTGTTGGAACAGGCAGCTTTGAGTATACACTGAACGGTGGATCCAATGCTCTTGTCACCGTGACAATCACCGGATCCACGCCACAACCGCTGAAATACGTCGCGCTGGGCGATTCCATCCCTTACGGTTACTATTACACTAGCCTCTGGAACTATTTATTCGGAGGTACCGACACTGACAGTTACGTGGAGCAGCTTGCACGCAGTCTTGGAGTCGCTTCTGTCGACTTCTTCGACGCCAGTGTCAGTGGCTATAACACTGTGGAAGTTTACAATCAGATTAATACGATTATCGATGAAATTTCTGCTGCGGACGTCATAACCTTATGTGTCGGCGCAAATGACATCATGGATGCCGCCGGCAGAGGTAGTACAGGCCTGCTGAAGTACGACATCAACTGGAGTGTGGCGGATGCCGGCAGAGACAGTTTTGAACTTTACTGGCCTCAGGTGATCGATAGGATTGAAACTCTGAATCCAGATGTCACACTGGTCGTCATGACGATCTACAATCCATACCGCTTGACAGATTCGTACTTCAACCTGGTGGATCCTTATTTCTCAGCCAGCAGCGGAACGGATTTAGGCCTGAATTATATCATTGAGAATACAGCGACCCTGGAAGACACAGCCTGGGGCAATCTGTTAGCTGAGGACTTTGATTACAGAGTAGCGGACGTCTACGACACCTTTAACGCCCATGCCAATAAAGACAGCCTGACCGGTTTCTACAGGAGTTTTTGCGATCCGCATCCTAATCAGCTTGGCCAGAATGTTATTTTTGAGGAACACATGAAGCTTTTCAGGTGATAGTTTGACAGCCACCCCCTGATTGAGATACCATGGAGCGACGTCTGTTGTGCAACAGGGTGTCAGATGTAACTGGGTGTCAATAGGCTTCAGGTCGCTGACACCCGGTTTCACCTGCCGCTTTTATCAAAGGAGTTTGATCTTATCTTCTGCAAAATTTGTAACGCCTCCACTAAAGAATTAATCCATCCTGCGACAGATCAACGGTTTTACCGCTGCGAACAATGTGACTTTGTATTCAAGTCTGAAACCCATTATCTTTCCGCCAGTGACGAGCTCAAAGAGTACGACCTCCATACGAATTCCATTGAGGACCAAAACTATGTCGATTATTTCAAGCGGTTTATCGACGCTGCGGTGGTGGGTTATGTGTCCATCGGCAGAAAAGGTCTTGATTTTGGAAGCGGGCCGTCACCGGTGCTGGCCGAGATTTTGGAGCGTGACTACGGGTATGACATGGACATCTACGACCTCTTCTACGCGACGGAGAAAGTGTACAAAGACCAGCGCTATGACCTGATCACGTCCACCGAGGTCGTGGAGCACCTCGCGGAACCCTTGGCGTTTTTTAAGTTTGCACGGGAACATCTGGGCGAAGACGGGCTGCTGGCGGTCATGACCCTCTTTCATCCTGAAGAGGACGAGGCAATTCTCAGGTCACACTATCTCAGAGACAGGACGCACATTTCGTTTTTTTCTCTGAAAACCATGGAGACGATCGCAGCGCTGACGGGACTTGAGGTGGTTTATACGGATTACAGACGGTATACAGCCTATCGAAGGCGTTGATATGTCAAGGCTCTATACATTAAACGGGAGGAAGATCAGCATGCTGATCTTCCTTTTTTATTATGAAAATCGCATTATGCAAATTCCAAATTACAAACATATATTTCAGATTCATAGAAATGTTCAATCCATTTTCTGCATCTATCAAATTAATCAATAAATATGGCATATGTCAGTTTCGAATGGTAAAATTTTAAAGATAGAATTTTTTTACCTGCGATAAACGTTTATCTAGCACCAAAAATGAATCTATAAGGAGATGATGTTGTGAAATCACAGAAAATATTCAGTATTTTTCTAGCACTGATGCTCACGCTGTCCTTCGCCGCCTGCGCCAAGGAAGAGCCTCAAACCGAAGCACCAGCACCGGCTCCAGCTGAACAGCCAGAAGCCCCTAAGCTCGAGGAAAAAGTCGTCATTTACTCCACTCATGGCGAAGATCTGCTTGAACTCGTCGCGACTGAATTTACTAAGGAAACCGGTGTCGCAGTCGAGTACATAAATCTGAAAGGCGAGCTCTCTGAGCGCGTCGCGGCTGAGAAAGGCAATCCTCAGGCTGATGTCATGTTTGGCGGCGCCTCCAACCTGTTTATGGACCTCAAGGCACAGGATGCTTTTGAGCCATATCAAGCCAGCTGGGATGCTTCTATTGACCCGCTCTTTAAAGACGCGGAGCATTTCTGGTATGGCACGATCCAAACACCTGTCGTCCTCTTCTACAATACTGAAGTTGTAAAAGCGGAAGATCTTCCTAAGGATTGGTCTGATCTTGCAGATCCAAAATACGCAAATCAGCTGGTGTTCAGAAACGCCCTGTCCTCATCGGCAAGAGTCATGTACTCCGCACTTCTCCAGCAGTTTGAGAAGAATGCGACTTTGGACGAAGGCTGGGCATTCTTGAAAGCCATGGACCAAAACACGAAGCAGTATTTTGACAGCGGCTCCCTCATGATGCAGGCCATTGGAAGAAAAGAAGCCTCTATCAGTTTCTCCGTCCTGAATGACATCATGGATAACAAAATCAACAACAATCTTCCAATTGAAATTGTCGACCTTGAGAGCGGATCACCGGTTATTACAGATGGGATCGCTGTTATCAAAAATGCACCTCATCCGGAGGCCGCCAAGGCTTTTGTAGAATTCGCAGGCAGCGCTAAAATTCAAAATCTCCTTGCGAACTCCTTCAACCGCATGCCGACCCACCCTGATGCTTTGGAAGGCGCCCCTGCCTGGATGAGCGAAATCAAATTCAAGGTCATGGACGTGGATTGGGCCGACCTCGCCGCCAAGCAATCTGAATGGATGCAGAAGTGGGATACCGAGATTAAAAGCTCCGAAAAAGACGTAAAAAAATAAGGTGAGGTATAATGAAGCATGGACTTAAAATCAGCTTGATCCTGGTTTTAGGCATTTTCATATTATATCCTGCTGTTAGAACGCTCATGGTCAGTTTTCAAACTGACCATGGCGTTTCTTTTGCTAATTATGAATATTTGTTTAAAACCCCTGGATCCTTAGTCGCAATTAAAAACACCCTCGTGATGGGAATACTGACAGTCTTGATCTGCGGCGCGATTGGGACTTTTTTGGCGTTTTTTGTTCATTTTTTCGATGTGCCTTTCAACCGCCTCCTCGATAAAATTTTGATGCTTCCCCTGGTCGTCCCGGGTCTGATCATCGTCTTTTCCTTTGTACAGCTCTACGGGGAAAGCGGACTTGTGACCAAAACGCTGGAAAGCCTTTTTAACCTTGAGGCACCACCCTACAGCTTTGTAGGACTCAGCGGGATTTTGCTCGTACACGCTTATACGCAATACATCTATTTCTATATGAATGTGACCGTCGCCATCAAGCAGCTGGACCGCTCTGTCATTGAAGCCAGTATGAATCTAGGCGCGTCGCCCTGGAAGGTCTTTACAACCATCATTATTCCTTTTATTAAGCCCGCGCTGATCAGCTCCAGCATTCTGACCTTCATGACCGGCATTGGGTCGTTTTCGGCGCCGAATATCATTGGAGGAGGCTACAAAGTCCTCACCACCCAAATTCTTTTGGCTAAGGCCAACATGTACCTTGAATTGGCCGCTTCTCAGGTCGTCGTTCTTTCCCTCTTTGCCTTGAGCTACCTTGGCGTGGCGCGAATCTACGAGCGGAGGGCAGCCTTTGCCTCCTCGGTCAGAGAATCAGAGCTCCAACCGGTGAAAATCAAAAACAAAGCAGCAAAGACCCTCATGGTCACCTTGGCCTCGGCGCTGATCGCCATGATCGTCCTGCCTATACTGACCATTGTCTTCTTATCGTTTGTAAAGCCTGGCACCTGGATGATTGAGATCTATCCAAAGGAATTCAGTATCGATAATTATATTAATATTTTTACAAAGCCGAGAAGCCTGGCACCCTTTGTCAACAGCATAAAAATGGCGCTGCTCGCGTCACTATCGGCAGCAGCGGTCTCTATTCCGGCGTCCTATATCCTCACAAAAACAACCTCAAAGACGAGGCCCCTGATTGAATTCATGGTCATGCTGCCCTTTGCCATGCCAGCCAGCGCCATTGCGATCAATATGATCAACGGCTTCAGCCAAATCCTGCTCGGCACCTGGCTCCTGCTCCCACTCGCCTATTTTGTCAACCTTTTGCCGATGGCTGTCCGATCCATCTCCCTTTCTTATCAGCGGCTGAAGGGCGAATACGCGGAGGCGTCTAAAACACTGGGGGCCGGGAACTCAACGACCTTCCTTAAAATTACGCTCCCGCTGATTGCCCCGGGCATTTGGGCCGGACTGCTGCTCGTCTTCATTCGAAGTATTGGGGAGTATACGATTTCAGCATTTTTATACACCGCGTCCAACCGGCCCATATCAATTGCCATGGTCAACAGCATTTTCGAGTTCAATATAGGCCTCGCCATGGCATACGGCTCCCTGGTCCTGGCCTTGACCTTTTTAGGCTCTGCATTGATTAGAAAATTACAGCACTCTACGGAATAGCGAGGAATGATCATGAAATTTACGGCTTACACACACAGCGTCAAGCCATTCAACGAGGATAGCTTCGGCACAACCAAATATGGCGCCTTTGTCATGGACGGCGCCTCCGCGCTGGTGGATGCCAGCTATACGCCTGCCCACAATGACGTGGTCTGGATGGTCCGCTGGTGGCACGATTATTTGGAGGCGCACTTGGATGAGCTTGACAAATCTCTGCATGATATCCTTGAAGATGGCGTTCTCGCCTTCAATGCCGCCTTTTCGGAGTTCAAGCCCGTCGAAAGCCTCTCAAGCCTGGAGCAGGTCTCCTCAGCCCTGGCTGTGGTGCGAAAAATCGACCATCACCTGGAATGCTTCGTCCTCGGGGATGCGGAAATCTCTCTGAAGGACAAAAATGGCCATACCCAGATTATTACCGATGACAGCCTCAAGCACCTGGACGCCAAAGTCATAGCCTTGATGAACGGCAACAAAGATCGCGAAAACTTCTGCGTTTTTAAAGACTTTACCGAAGAAGAGCTCGTCATGCTCCGGGAGCATCGCATGAAGATGAACCAGAAGGATGGGTATTACATCTTAGCCCATGATCCTGTTGCCATTCGGAATGGGATCTATCATACACTGCCACTGGACGCTGTCGATATCTGCCTGCTCACAACGGACGGCATCAGCCCCCTGGACAGCTTCTATCCCAGAGGCGAACTCATGGAAGCCTTCCGCGCCAGGGGCCTTGAGCCGATGGTCGCTGAACTCAGACAGCATGAAATAGAGGATGCTTCAAAAGTCAAACTGCAAAGGCTAAAGACGCATGATGACGCCACGGTTGTCTTGATCGAATTTGAAAAGCGGGGTGATTGAGATCGAAATCCTACTCAAAGACATTTCCCATTACTATGGCACCCACAAAGCCCTTGACAGTATTAATTTAGAGGTGTCACAAGGCGAACTCGTGGCGCTGCTGGGTCCCTCAGGCTGTGGTAAGACGACGCTGCTTCGCATTATTGCCGGCTTGATCCCTTTGAGTCCAAATCAAGGTCAGATTTACTTTGGCAGTGAGGAAGTCAGCGCCTGGCCCCCGCAAAAGAGAAATGCCGCCATGGTCTTTCAGAGCTATGCACTGTTTCCACATATGACGGTGACAGAAAACATTGAATATGGCCTTCTCATGCGAAAAAAAGATACTGCCTCAAGGCAGCGTGAGGTCTCTCAGATTATGGAAAAGGTTCAGCTGACCGGTCTGGGCGAACGAAGGATTCAAGAGCTCAGCGGCGGACAGCAGCAGAGGGTGGCCCTTGCCCGAAGCCTGGTGGTCAATCCGGACGTGCTTTTGTTCGATGAGCCCCTCAGCAACCTGGATGAAAAGCTCCGGGTCGCCATGCGCCAAGAAATCAGAAGCATCCAAAAGGACTCCGGCATTACGAGCGTTTATGTGACCCACGACCAAGAAGAAGCCATGGCCATTGCGGACCGAATCGTGATCATGAAGGATGGGCAGATCCTGCAGACCGGCACGCCAAGAGAAGTTTACGAAACTCCGGTCAACCGCTTTGTGGCAAGCTTCATGGGCGAGTGCAATTTTTTCGAGGATGCGAGCGGACTCTCCATGTGCCGTCCGGATACCCTCAAGCTGACGCCGGAGGGCGCTGAGGAAGGTGTTGTCACCTGGATTGAATATCTTGGGAGTGTTCAAAAGATAAAGCTGAATTGGAATGGCCAAGACCTCGTGGCTGAAGCCTTTACGAAGCAAATAAAGGAATATTCCTTTTCGGTGGGCGACCAGATTCGATTTGATTTCAATGTTGACGAGCATATAAAACTTGATCGCTGAAAAATGCTTATGAAATTGAAAAAACGAGAAGTGACCGGTCTAGTTTCAAACTAAACCTGATCGCCTCTCGTTTTTTGCCTTTATCCCCGCTTGCGCAGAGCGTGGCCCCAACATTCCATGACAATTTTTCTCGCTGCGAAAACAGACGTCCAGGACGCGTCCAGCGCAGGCGCTACCTCCACCACATCAAAACCTATGACCGGCAGCTCGAACAAGCCCTCCAGCAGGTCCAGCAGCTCTCTGGCAGTAAGCCCGCCCAGCTGCGGCGTGCCCGTTCCTGGCGCGTAGGCTGGATCCAGCGCGTCGATGTCTAGGGTGATGTAAATTGCGTCCAAGTGCGCGAGTGCCACCTTGGCTTTCTCGATAACCGCCGCGGTGCCCATTTTGGAGTAATCCCTGGCACTGACTACTGGTACCGGTGTCTTCTGGATGAACTCGAGCTCCTGTGGCTCCACGGACCGGATGCCAATGAAAAACAGGTTTTCAGGCCCGGTGACGTTTTCCAGCTCCAGCGCCCGGCGCTCTGTGCAGCCGTGGGAGAGCGTGTCCCCACCCAGCGCTTCGCAGAGGTCGAAATGGGCATCAATGTGGATGATGCCAAAGGCTTTGTCTACCGCCTTGTTAATCCCTTTTAGCACCGGAATGGTCACAGAATGGTCTCCGCCAATCATAGTAAAAAACTTTTTCTCCTTTACAAGCTCCGCAACCGTTTCTTCCACCTGACCGAAAATCTGTTCACGGTCGGCGCCTTCGAAGTCGCCAAGGTCTTTAATCTTGAAACCTTCCAGGGATTCAAAGCGCTCGGTCGTAGGGGCGACTGTATAAGTTATTGAACGAAGAGCACTTGGGGCCTCCTTTGCGCCGGATCTAAAACTGACGGAGCCGTCCCATGGGATACCGAAGACAATGGCATCTGCCTCTTTTATGTCAAGTTTCGGTTGGTTCAAGCCGCCCCAGATTTCGGGGCTTTGGATCATGTCGTGGGTTGATTTCTGGTCACTCATTGGAATCCTCCTGTGATAGATAGGTTGTGTTTGGAGCCTTTTATGGGAAGTCAATAATTTGAAAGTCTTGCTATTGCTATAGTATCAGGAATTGGGTATAATGAAAATAGAACATGTGTTCTTTTGCGTATCAGACTTGAATTTTCAGAATAGTCTCAAGCTCTGGCACCGAATTTGAGTTGGTGACAGGCACTCAAGTTGAATGAGTGTCAGACACCAAAGTTGAATGAGTGCCTGTCACCAAAGTTGAATGAGTGACAGACACCAACTTCAAACGAGTGTCAGACACCAACCTATACATAAGGAGGTCCTCTCATGGAATGGCAAAAGAAGCTCGAAATCCTTGCAGACAGCGCCAAATACGACGTTTCATGCTCTTCCAGCGGCACCTCCAGAGGAAAAAGTCAGGGGCTGCTGGGAACAGCCGCAGCGGCGGGAATCTGCCACAGCTGGTCGGATGACGGACGCTGCATCTCGCTGCTCAAAATCCTGATGACCAACGTTTGCGTCTACGACTGCGCCTACTGCGTCAACCGTGTCTCCAGCGATGTGCCGCGAGCCACACTGTCACCCACGGAGATCGTCGATTTGACCCTCAACTTCTATAGAAGAAATTACATTGAAGGCCTCTTCCTCAGCAGCGCGGTTCTGGTAAGCCCGGACCATACCATGGAGCGGATGGTGGAGGTCGTGAGGCGCCTCAGGACTGAAGGAAAATTCAACGGGTACATCCATCTGAAAGCCATTCCCGGCGCGGATCCCCGTTTGATCGCAGAAGCCGGGCGCTACGCGGACCGGATGAGTCTCAATATTGAACTGCCCACCAAGAAAAGCCTAAAGCTGCTGGCACCGGAAAAGAATCCGGAGACCATCACTGCGCCAATGGCCCAGATCCGAAGCACCATCCTGGAAACGCGCTCTGACCAAAACAAATTCAAGAATGCCCCGACTTTCGTCCCGGCGGGGCAGACGACGCAGATGATCGTCGGCGCGACAGGTGAAACAGACCACCTTCTGCTGAACCTCACCGAAAAACTCTATCAGCGCTACGCACTGAAGCGCGTCTACTTCTCCGCCTATGTCCCAGTAGTTCAGAACCACCCGGTTCTGCCCGGCCAGGTTGAGCACCCCATGCTCAGGGAGCACCGGCTCTATCAGGCAGACTGGCTGCTGAGATTTTATGGGTATACAGCCGGCGAACTGCTGGATGAACTTAATCCTCAGCTGGATCTTGAGCTGGACCCCAAATGCCAGTGGGCGCTGCGGCACCCCGAGCAGTTTCCGGTAGAGATCAACAAAGCAGACCTGATGACACTTCTAAAAGTCCCCGGCATTGGCCCGGTTTCAGCCAGACGGATCCTCAAGTCCAGACGCTTCAGTGCCCTCAGGGCAGAGGACCTCAAGGGGCTTGGGGTCGTCATGAAGCGCGCCAAATATTTCATTCAATGCAGCGGCAAAAAAATTGAAACCTTGAACTTCGAGACGCGGATCCTCAGGCCCCTGCTCGTGCGCGAGGAACCCTTAAAGCTTCAGTCACCCACTTCGCAGCTATCCTTCTTCGACTTGAATCCCGGGCTCTGGATACCGCCTTCAAAGGAGTTGATCCTCAGATGATGCAGCTCTTTCTCTATGACGGCAGCTTTGAGGGTCTGATGTGCGCCATAGCCTCCGCTTACAGACTCCGGGGAGACGTCATCATACAAAAAAATGATGACCCCGCACCCCTTTTGCTCGCGCATGTTCAGGACGTCCATACGGACAGCGTCCAGGCGAGCAAGGTGATCGAAGCCATTGTTCAAAAACTTGGAATGGAAACTTTTAAGCGGGTCTCCTACGCCTACTTCAGCGAAAACCCTGAAATTGGCACCGACATACTTCAGTTTTTACGATACGCATTCAAAACCGGACCCTCTGCTGTTGAGCATCTGGCCCATCCTGCAGTCAAACCTATCTTCAAAGCCTCCTGGCGTGTGACGCGGGAAGTCCACCTCATGACGGGGCTTCTCCGCTTCTCCGAAACCAAATCGGGGATCTATTACGGCTGCTACGAACCCACTTACGACATCACGACGCTTTTGGCACCGCACTTCGCGAATCGACTCGGCGATCAGACCTGGGTCCTGCATGACGTCAGACGGCACCTCGCCGCCTTTTACGACCAGAAAACCTGGTGGCTGGCGGAGCTGGAGCCCACACTTCAATCCTATTCAGATGAAGAAGAATTTTACAGGACTCTTTGGCAGTCTTATTTCAAGCACATTGCCATAGAAAGCCGTAGGAGCAGCGAACGTCAGCGACAGCACATGCCAAAGAAGTATTGGAAATATTTGATTGAAATCAAGGGATAGTGCTTGAAGGTGACCATCGGCAAAAGCAAGGGCAAATGAAAAGGCAAAAGCAAGGGCAAAAGCAAAAGCGTGTGGCCGATGGCAGTTACACGCACCCCTTCATCCAAAGCTCATCGCGGTTGCAGCCTTCACGCTCTTGAAAACGCGATCATATGACCATCCGGATCCAGACCGTAGGCGACTTCCTCGCCCCAGTCCATGTGCTTCAAGGGCTGGATCAGCTTGCCGCCCGCAGCTTCGAACAGGACCAGGCACCCTTCCGGATCCTCATGCTTCAGGCAGATCTCGCAAGCCGGCATACAGCCATCCGGGCGGTGTCGCACCGCGAGGTTAAGCGTATGTACAATCCCCTTCAGCGGCACCAGACCGAGCTTGAAGTTGCGCATCAGCTGAAACTCGACGAGCTCCGGCGCGTCGAGAATGGGACTCTGATCGAGCACCGTGGTGTAAAACTGCTTGGAAGTATCGAGATTCTCAACATAAAAAACCGTTTTGATGGAGATCGGCTCAGAAAGACAGGACGGCTGGATCTCAGTGACCATGCAGGTCTCCTGAACTTGATCCGAATCCGGTTCCTCGTTCTGGTCGTATTGCCTGTTCATAGGTCGTTCCTCCCCAGGTCTGGTGAATTCTGCTATCGTGGCCACGAGAAGTTCGGCAACAAATTGGAACTATCGCTCTTCTTTTGTCATTCTTTTGTTACAATTATATTATACAACTTACACCTTAAATTAAACTGAAGATTCGGAAATTTGTGTTGATTTTTTAACAATTCTATCCTCATGATTATTTTTTCATAGGTTCCACTCAGTGGTTCCGCGGGGATATTCGGATCCGTTAATTCAATACCCACACCAATCCACTCATAATGCTGGCTTCGTCTTGTTGTTCGAAACGCCCCGTGCTATAATCGCTTCGATAGCATTAAGGAGCTGGTGAGAATGATTCGCGACGCACTAATTCGCCTATGGAACAAGTTTACAAACTGGATCCGGCGGGATCTCGTCCTGTCCATTTCACTTGGGGCTGCCGTACTGCTGAGTTTAATAAAACTGCCCGTCCCAGCTGATTTGGATTTTAAGGTCCTGATCACGTTGTTCAATTTAATGATTGTCCTCAAGGCCTTCGAACAGCTGAACCTCCTGGATGCCATAGCCATTCGGCTGCTCAGACAGCTTGGTTCAGAGCGGCGTGTCGCACTGGGTGTTGTCGCCCTCAGTTTTTTCAGCGCCATGCTCATCACAAATGACGTGGCGCTCCTCACCCTGGTGCCCATTGCGCTCATCATTGGCCACCGAGGTCATTACCCTGTGATTCGTACCGTCGTGCTCGCGACTTTGGCGGCGAATATCGGCAGCAGCCTGACGCCTATGGGCAACCCTCAAAACCTATTTATCCTGACGCGTTATGCCCTCTCGGCTTCCAGCTTTTTTGAGGTGGTAGCACCTTTTGCCGGACTCGGAGGCTTATGGCTCATTTGGCTGTCCACCAGACTGCCGGCGCGTCAGCTGTCCTTGGATCTTGAGATCCCGGATCATCCGCACCCGCTGCAGCTGCTCCCCTGGGTCTTATCCTTCGTGGCCATTATCCTCTCCGTCTTCGGTCTGATAAGCGATCTGGCAACGCTGGGTCTGGTGCTTGCCATCACCCTGCTCGTCCGCCCAAAACTTCTGATAGCCGTCGACTATGGGCTCTTGGCCACCTTCGTGGGATTCTTCATCATAGTGGCCAGACTTTCGGAAATCCCCGCCGTCATTGTGCTGATGCAGTCGCTCCTCAGTACACCAGTCACCGTCTATTTCAGCAGCATGCTGTTCAGCCAGGTCATCTCCAACGTACCGGCCGCCATACTCCTGTCAGAATTTACGGAAGACTGGGCGCCGCTGCTTCTAGGGGTCAATGTTGGGGGCATGGGGACTCTGATCGCTTCCCTGGCCAGCGTGATTTCCTACAGGTTGTTTTTGAAGGATCATCCCGGCGAGGCCAAGCCTTATCTAAAGTCCTTTATCCTCTACAACGCCGCCGGACTGCTGTTGTTCGGACTTTTAGGTGCCGCTTTGGTCTATTTCGACATATGTGGTTAGCCCGCTCGGTGGAAGCGGGTGTCTGACACCGAGTTTCACTCCAAAAGAAAAGCCCATGACGCCTCAGCAGGTTAAGGTCTGCAGCTGCGCCCATGGGCTTTTCTTTGGGTCTATAAGTTTGGAACTTGGTGACGGATTCAGTTTACGCTGCGTCTTTCACGCTGCTGCTTTTACCTGCAGCGATTCTGCGGGCAGATCTGACGAGCATAATAACCAGCAGCAGAATACCAACATAACCATTGATGACGTAAATAATATTGACGAGTCTGTCAAACGGCACCTTGAGTCCGACGAATACGCCTAAGACAGCGAGGGCACCTGTCAGAACTGTGAATTTCTTTGTCTTTTCCTCCGCGATTCTCGCGACGACCGACCAGAGAAGCGGCACAGAAGTCGTGTAAATCCCTGCAATGACTGTGAGAGAAAAGATGATCGCGAGGGTAGGGTGGATATTGCCCGCCAAAATCAACGACGGAACCATGGTGCCTGCAACGATCTCGACGTTGGCCATGAGACCAAGTGCCATGATGATGACTGCCAGCGAGAAGCCTATTGCGCCAAAGATAGCGCCCAAACTGGCTTCTTTTCGGCTCTTGGCTGCCGAGCCCATTGAGGCCATAAACGCAGCCAGCCACAACATACAGAAGCCAACGTAGGATAATGCTGCGTAAACCCAGTTGCTTGAAGCCTTCAAAAGGTTCATGGACGGGATGATCTCCGCAGCTCTGGTGAGGCCGCCTGGATTCTGGAAGATCGCCGTCAGACCAAGACCAATCGCCATGACTGTGATCACCGGACCAATTTTACCAATGACATCCACGATGCCCTTCAAACCGAAAACGACCGTCCCGAATGCCAGAATGCCCATCCCAATGCCGCCGACGTCGATTGGCAGACCGTACTGCTGATTCAGGGTCGCGCCTGCGCCGCCGATCATAACAATGAAAGACATATAGATGAAAGCTATTGAAAAGTAGTCAAAGAACTTACCTACGATTGGTCCGCACATGTATTCATAGATCTCGCTGCCCTTGTGAAACTTTTTGTCAAATCCCGTAGTGATAAAACTGACGCCAACATAAAGAAACAAGAGAAAGACGACAACTGCGCCCAAGATCCCTTTGAACCCATAGGCAGTGAAATACTGCATGATTTCTTGCCCGGTAGCGAAGCCCGATCCAATCAAGAACGCTATAAACGCGCCCGCGTAGATGACAATCGTTTTATAGCTGAGTTTTTCCTCTGACATATAATTCGCCTCCTATACCCCGAAAGTGTAAAAGCTGCTGAGAAGCCTGCCGATGGTCACCATCGGCAAACCCTCAGCAGCTTTTTACATTTTTTGCGGTAGGTTCACTTTTCTAGTCAAAAATCGTTATATCTTCAACAGGCGTACCAAGTGACTTGACTGCGCGCTCAACAAGATCTCTTCTGAGCGCTTCTTCGCCAGGACCCGCAATGCTTGGATTGCCGACCGGGTGAGGAATTGCGATCGTAGGGACGATTCTGTTCGCGCCTACTGCTTGTGAAATAGTCGTAATGGTGGACATATGAACTATAGGAATGCCATAGCGTTCAATTTCTTTAACCATCGTTGCACCGCAACGAGTACAGGTGCCTCACGTCGAGGTGAGGATAACGCCGTCCACGCCGGCCGCTTTGAGCTCCGCGCCAATTTCCTTACCAAAAGTCAGGGCATTGCCAACGGAAGTGCCCGTGCCGGTGGTGGTGTAGAAGTAATCGTAGACCTTGCCTATGACGCCTTCCTTCTCGAGGGTTTTCATGACATCCAGTGGCGCAACGCGGTCCGGAGTCTCATTCGCGTAAACAGGGTCATAGCCGCCGTGAATCGTGAAATATCCGCCTTTGAGGGCTGCCGCTGCTGAAATGTCATATTTGCCCCACTTTTGAGCACTTGCGGATTGAATTCTGTCAGGGTTGCCAAACGGTACGATCCCGCCGCTGGTGACGAGCGCGATCGTTGCCTTGGAAAGATCTTTGATGGCAAGGGCAGGATCGACACGGTCAAACTGCGGCATTGGAAGCTCTGTTTCGAAAGCCTGATTATTCAAGCGAGCGAGGAGCATTTCAACCGCTCTCTTTGATCCACGCTTGTCAGAGAAGACAGTAAGACGGCGTCCTTGAGGAATGTAGCCTTCTTCTTCAGGCGCGCCGAGTTCTTCGCCTTTAGCAAGCTTACGGGCGATTTTCGCCATAGTAGGCAGCGCCGTTCTCATACCTGCTGCTGAGTCAGGTGTGCTGACAACGATAACCTTGCTGACGCAAGTATCGAGGCCTGGGTTTTCTGCGTACATACCTGTGAGGGTAGGAATTCCAAGCTCTTCAGTAACTTTGGCAGCAATTTCTCCGCAGGCCATGCCATAACGTCCGGCGTTGAAAGCAGGACCGGTGACAACCAGATCAGGCTTCGCAGCTTTGATGGTGTCCATGATGAAAGCAAACGCTTCCTTGTTGTGCTCATTGAAGTAGTTGTCGCCGCAGACCAAGGTTCCTATGACTGTGCCTTCGCCTTCAAGCAATGCTTCAAAGCCGGCAGCAGGTCCGATTTTTTCTTCTTTATAGAATGGCTCGATGCCGGCTTTTTCTTCGCCGCCAACCTGGCCAAAGAATTGGTTGACATAGTAGAGTACTTTAAATGGATTCGACATTTGACTTCCTCCTCTCGTGTCTTAGTAAAGCTTAACTGTGCAGTTGTGGTATCCAATTTCAGAGGTTGCGCCAATAACGGCGTTGAGCTCGCACTTAATGGAGCCGTCCTCGGAAAGGGACCCGTCCCAGCCGCCAGCAAGCGTCGAGATTGCTTTAGCGCTGCCAATGACTTTGTCAGCTGGCTCGAGGGTGACGACGTGGCTGACGTTGCCGGCGGATACAACGGCGACAGCTTCTTTTGTCGTGTCTGCAAGAGGCTGTGACATGCCATCCCAGCCGGAGCACTCATCAGTGATCAGGACGGTCTTGATGCCGTTCTTTTCAAGGCGCTTACAGATCATCAGGAGGTCGGAGTCCGGGTTGCCGTAGCCTTCCTCGGAAACGATGACACCATCCGCACCCATCATGGTGCAAAGCTTAGCGGTGTAGTCGCAGGTTCTGAACTTGCCTTCAAGCGTTGTCAGCTCAGGAGTGAGGATGACGCCGAGGAAGTTGATGGTTTTGCCATGCTCCGCATAGAGGTCGAGGATCGCGGAGTTGTTTTGGTGCTGGTAAGTCGTGATTTTATCGCAAGCCGCGACGCAGTTGCCACTGATGACAGCGCCGTCAAGCTCTTCATTCGGATGGATGAGCGTCGGAAGAATCTTCTGGCTGTTGACGCCGTAGATGTAACCGTCATGGAGCAGACCCTGGGAGATCAGCATTTCGACGTAGAGTACTTTAGGTAAATGTGGGTATTTAGCAGACTCTTCTGCGTGGTTGCCCATTTCGAAGACTTCGACTTTAGTCGGTTCAGCATAACGGCCCGCTTCGCCAATGACTTCTGCTGCTTTTAGGCCAGCCAGTCTGACCGTTTCTTCATGGACGTGTGGCTCAAGACCTTCGACAGGAATGATGTCCACGACAATGTTGAATGTTTTGGAGAACGGCGTCCACTTCGCGCCTTCGCCCCACATATCCACGACGCCTTCCTGGAAACCGACGATGTCGCCAATAGTTACAACCGCAGCGCCGTCAAGAACGTTGACTTTGCCGTCGCCAAGGGGAACCATTTTGCCTGTGACACCCGGGAAACCCTTGCCCTCACCTTCGATCTTGACGCGTGGCTCAATGCAGTCCTTGACAGGAATGATTCTGGTCTTTTCACCCGGCTTCGCCAAGTCGACTTTGATTTCCTTGACTCTGTGGTCTTCCATGAGTTTTGCGACGAGCTGATCCTTGTTGATGGACAATACGCCACCGTTAACTTCCATTTTCTCTCCGAATACTACATCTTTGATCTGGATTTTTCTAAGCTCGAGTTTCAAGAAATTCACCTCCGGTAAATTTTGAATGAGTTTGGCAGTTCATATCTTCATAAGCTTGTATAGAAGCTTTTAGAAGCTCTTTGTCGACCACCGCGTAGTCGTTCGCGTGCTGCGGCTCTGACTTTCGTCGTTGGGTCAGGGTACGGTAGTTCAGGATGCTCTGTTCTATGAGTAAAATTTGATCCATATTCATAGCTTGGCGCTCCGTGCCAACGAGAATCGAGCGGTAGGGCGAGAGCAGCATTCGGATGCTGGCACCGAGCGGACTGTCGATCAGTTCGACGCCTGAGTGGACCAGATCACGGACTTTGATAAGAACGTCCTCGTAGCTGCCGTCTATGAAAATGAGCTTGCTGTCTTGAAAGTTTTCCCTCACCGAAGGATTGTTGGTGACAATGCGATAGGACAAGGTGTTTTCCTCCTCTTTTGTTCAGGGATGATTATGTATTTTTTAACGCCTTGTTCGTATTTTAATTATATTTTATTGAAATACTTAATGTATTCACAATGTACCATAAAGATTCTGAATAGTCAAATCATTGTCAATCTTTATGTTTTTGCACAAGAACAATAAAAAGCATTTCCAATAATTGTTATGAAAACTTCAGCCCGTTGATTTTACTTGCTTACAGATCGCGCTCAATTATTTTTTAATCAAAAACAAAAAAAATAAACACCTGTTGCCTTTCTTTATTTGAAAGGTCACAGGTGTGTATAGTTAACAGTACATTGTGAGGTTTTTGACGTTTATAACATCTCTTTTTTGATTTTTTCTACAAATTGATCAATATGTTGCCTTGCACTGCGCTCTGCTTTTTCAACATCCTGTTCTTTCAAGGCTTCCAGAAGCTCACCCAAGGTGTCCGTGAAAATGTTGATGCTGTCGATATATTGCTCTGAGTAGTGCCACATTCTCTCCGTCTGCATGTGCAGTTTGGAAAGAATTTCTGCCAGGGCCGGATTTCCGCTGCTTTCGAGGATGGTTTTGTGAAAGATTTCGTCATCATCAATGGCCTTTTGGTAGTCTTCCGGGATCCTATAGCTCTTAAGGCGGCCCATGATTTCCTCGAGTTTGGCGATTTGATGAGGCTGAATGCGTTCCACCGCCAGCCGTGCCGCGAAGGGATCGAGCTGCCGTGTCACTTCGAAAATGGACTTCATCTTCCGGAAGTCAACAGAGGTCACCTGTGCGCCGTAACGCGGGATGATGTTGAGCAGATTGTCAGCGTTCAATTGCTGGAAGATCTTGCGGATGGGGGTGCGGCTGACGTTGAACTCTTCTGCCAATTCTTCTTCATTTAGGACAAGACCAGGCTCATAATCAAGATGAACGATTCTATCCTTTAAGATTTCATAGATTTCTTCGGTTTTGTAGGATTTCTCCATAAGTGTTTCCTTTCAAGCAGATTTGGGTCCACCACGCGTCTGAAAAACACTGTGTATTTCACCTAATTTTCATTATACGCATTTTCTGAATGCGACGCAAATAATTTTGTTTGGTTGGTTGGGCACGCGTGTTTGGTTGGGGACGCGGACGGGTTTCAAGTTGGGGACGCGGACGGCAATAAATCTGCAACACAAATGAAGTCCGCTGTTCATTATTAATTCGACAAATACCCCACAGCTTACTTTTACGGTTTCATGATGTGTTTAGAGTCTACAATGGGTAACTATGGTGTATGAATAGAAAAGCGAGGTAACGAAAATGACACAAACGAACAAAAATAATCAACGGGTCGTTCTGATCACCGGCGGCGGCCAGGGCATTGGAAAGGCACTGGTCCTTCATTTCCTCAAGCTTGGCTATGCTGTCGCCGCCATGGAAATTGACAGGGAAGCCAACGAAGAACTTCGCACAATTACACAGGACAAAGGTGTTTGCCTTGTTCTCGAAAGCGATGTCAGAAGCGAAAACGATATTTCAAGCGCCATCGCACAAACGATCCAAGTCTTCAGGCGTTTGGACGCCGTCATTCATAACGCCGCCATCACGGCAAATCAGCCCGTGGAGACCCTTTCCCTCGAAGACTGGAACCACGTCCTAGCCGTCAACCTGACAGCGGGATTCCTCCTGGCGAAGCATGCCGCACCCCACCTGAGGCAGTCAGAGGGCGGCGGTTCAATGGTCCTTCTTGCTTCTACCAGAGCCTTGATGTCTGAGGCCAATACTGAAGCCTATTCCGCTTCCAAGGGCGGCATAATTGCCCTCACCCACGCCCTCGCCGTCAGCCTTGGTCCAGATATTCGCGTCAACTGCATCAGCCCCGGCTGGATCGAGACCAGGGACTGGCAAAAGGCCTCAAAAGCGACCCCGCCGGTGCACAGCGAGGAAGACAAATCCCAGCACCCCGTTGGGCGGGTCGGTATTCCTGAGGATATCGCCAGAACCGCGGCGTTTTTGATCGATCCGGATAGCGGATTCATCACAGGCGAGAATGTCGTCGTGGACGGGGGCATGACCAAAAAGATGATCTACGTGGAGTGATACTTCCAAAATAAGCCCGGCGCGTGTGGTTGAGACGCTTCTCAACCGCACGCGCCGGGCTTTCCATTTTTGAAGGCGCAAAATAATAAAACCCTCAAAATCTCAAAAGTCACTAGCTAACACTCCAACAAAAACATGCATTCACTTACTTTCACCCATACTCTACATCTCGACACCTTCTCTGCCGTTTCCAGTCTCAAACGCCGTTTTTCCCCAATCCTTCAGCAGTGTCAACAGATAAAACGCGCCACCGACCAATGTCAGCAATCCTGCAGGCACATGCCCCACCAAGACCCCGGCACCCAAAAGCGCCACAGGCAGCACCAGTTTCGCAAGACTCATGACTACGCTGAGAACACGGCCCTTCAGGTGCTCCGGCACGACCAGCTGAAAGTGGTACATCAGCGGCAGATCAATCCACGCAATACCAATACCGAGCAGCAGCATGCCAGGGATTAATCCCATCCAGGCCATGGGCATCAGAGGATCCTCGACTGCGGTGCCAATATTCACAAGCTGCCACTCCATAAATCCCATAAGCCCTCCGAGAAGCACAAAGCTCGAGGCCAGAAGAACACCAGCCACTTTCATGGCCCGGTCAACACCCCATTTAAGCCGTCCCAGTAAAATCGCCCCAAGGATCACGCCCACCGGAGCTGCCCCCTGAACCAACCCAAGGACTTTCTCACCACCCTCCAGCGCGCGGTGCAGTACATACGGCAGCGGCACAGAAACGCAAAAGCCTATGAAAAAATTGATCGCCATTAATCGCCAGGCCAGAGAACGCATAGCCGAGTCAGTCCAAACCGCCGACAAGCCCTCTCCAAACTCTCGTCGCAGGGTGCGCCACAGGCTCAACTTATGGTTAGGCCCTTCTGAAATCAAATTTTGGACCGTCCTCAAACCTGAATCCATGTTGTCCGGCACTAAACCTAAATCCCCACCGGGACTCTCATACCGCATCCAGCTCTCCGTCAGCGCCGACAGCAAAAAAGACACGCCGTTGATCCACAAGAAAGCCTCTATCCCAATCCAGGCATAGACTAGTCCGCCAAAGACCGGCCCCGCCACCGACACCACAGACTCCACCACACGACTCGACGCATTCAGCGACATCAGCCTTGCCTCTGTCACCAGCGCCAGCTTAGACGCCTCGAGACTCACTGAAAACAGCGTTGTCAGCACCGTAGTCACCACTGCTGTCGCGTAAACCGCCCCCAGGTACAACCCGAACGTTGCCGCATACAGTCCCATAACTAAAAACCACAGGCCATTCAGCGCGTCCATCCCCACCACCATTCGCTTGCGGTTGAGACGGTCCGCCAGGATGCCGGCGAGGGGCATGACCAGAACCATCGGCAAAATGCCCAGGGCCAGCGTCAGACCAAAAGTCGCCGCACTACCCGTCTTCGCCAGCACATACCACCCGGCCGCAAATGTATACAGCGCCGACCCACTCTGACTCACGGCTTTCCCCGCCAAAAATAATCCTACATTCTTGCGTTCCACCAATGCGTTCATGTTACTCCCTCCTTACCCTTATTGAACACCCTGGGTCTGACCCCATGTCAACAGCCATAGAACCGCAATTTCGACCAAATTTCAGGCTAAAACAAAAAAAGATGGCCCTAACCCCATGATTCCCGGGCAAGCCATCTCTGTTCAAATCCCCAATCTCATTCAACCTTTTGTTTGTGCCGATGGTCACCGTATCCGCCACCATCACACCCAAACAGCTATTTCATTCGCCGTCCGCCTCAGCCGAACTCCGCGCGCCGACCACTACAACGGTCCTGACGCTCTCATCCGCCTCAAAATAGTCTTCATACACGCCGCCCTGGCTGACGATCTGAGTCCTGTATGTCTCGTCAAGCTTATACCCCAGTGCCTTCAACCCCTCAAGAACCCCTGCCTCGGTAAACCAACGCCGCCGTTCGGCTGGAATTCGGGTATTCAGACCAAATCGTTCAAAGACAATATAGGATGCGAAGAGCCTGGCCTCCTCCCGTATCAGCGGATTCACAAGGGCTGGCACAAAACCGTCGCTTTCAAAACTGTAGTTGCTGCTTCCGGTGAAATCCATAAGCACGTCAAAGCTGTCCGCCTTCAGCGGCAAGGCCTGAAAGTCCGCGCACAACAGCACTATCTTTCTGGACTCGGCCGCGCCTTCCAGGATGGTCTTCAAAAATCGATGACGCGCCGGATCATTATCAACCGCAATATAAATCATGGAATCAAGCAGCTTATCATACACAGTCCGCAGATAGAAGCCATGACCGCTGCCGAGCTCCAGGGCAGTGCGGCATCCCGAAAAATCCGTTCTGCCCTGTACCCAGTTGAGCCCCTCGTATATTCGGTCCAAATACGCCGGATCAGTAGAGGTTAAATAAGTTTCCAGAAAGTCCGCCGTAAACGCATCCGCCTTCGAGAAATCTCCCTGTGCATCACGGCTATTGAGCCGGCCTTCAAACTCGGAGATCTGACGAGATAATACCTCCGGCACATAGACAATGCCCTCTTCGACTATGAGGCCGCCGCTCTCCCCACAGCCACAACTGCAGGTGAGTGTGCCCCTGACGACCTTTCCGTCGCGGACATCCCCCTCACTCAATGAGAGGCTGGCGCCACAGCAACTGCATATCAGCAGTGGCAACGCCTCCAGCGGAAGGCCAACGGTTTGTCGAAGTGCATCACCCTTGGTCTCTGCCGCAGCTGTCAGCGTTCGCTCAGCTTTTTCCAGCGCTGCAAGCGCCTTCTGTTTCGACTCAATATCAAGACGTAAAGTGTTTATACGCTGTGAAAACAGCCCGCGGTAGTAGACGTCTTTCTGATAATCTGTCATGACCCCAAGGCGTTCAAACTGAAAGATCCTTTTGATCTCCGCCAAAGAAAAACCCATGTCCTTAAGCTGCAAAATCCGCTCCAGATCCCTTTGGACGCGCTCATCAAAATCATACTGGCCACCCCGTTTTTCAACCACTAAAAGGCCAAAATCCATATAGTGCCGCAGGGCATCCACCGTAACGCCGGTGTGGGTTGAAAATTCACCTATTCTCATTTGTTTGCCCCCTCAAGCGTCGTGAAATGAAAAACAGTCCGCAAAACCTTCTTTATTCAGCCTCGCCACTTCAGCCGGTCTGAACGTCTGAGCTTGAAGGGTGGTTTTCGGTGACCATCGGCAGAGCTCTTGTCTTTGCTCTCTTCATGCCCAAGGCTCGACTTTCCGCTCTGGGACTCGGCCAGGTAACGGGTGAGATCCACGCGCTCGATCTTCGAAGCCAGATGCCGACTAAAGCCAGGTCCCCACATATAAACGTTCAGGAGGAGTGATACCGCCAAGAGCCCCAACGTCCCATAAGGGACCAGCGTCGCGCCGTAGTGAAGGCCGCCCAGCGCGCCCACGCCAAAAGTGAGCGGAAACATCTTGCCGCTTTCCGCGTTGCGGCCGGCAATGAAAGGCTCAGAGAACGGCAGCCGCTTGCTCAACACCCTGAAGCAAAGCATCAGGAACAGCATTGTACTGAAGAACGCAACCACCAAATCCAGTGCGATCCGCGTGCCGTAAATCACCAGAAAAACCGCCGACAGCAGGAGAAACACCGGCACCAGCAATCGAAGCATCATGGCTTTGAGCGTTCCCCTGTAAACCGCTGCTATATCGCGCACCGGTGTCGCCGCGTAGATCCAGGCGCCCTTGTGACTCGACGAGAACTTCAGCATGAGCAGAATGGTCGGCATCATCATGGCCGTGAAATAGATGAAGAGATAGGACTTCCCGGTGGTCACCTCCGCCCAAGTGCTGCCCTGCATACTGTTGAGGATGAAAATGAACGGGAAAATCAGCGAAAAACCCAAGGATGGATACACACGGAGCTTGAAATCCCGCTCAGTTTTGATCATGTTAAGGGCGAAGCGGAAAAAGAGCGCTTCTTCGTGATTTCTGCAGATCAGACCCGACAGTCTGTGGCCGAGCCCAAGCCTGGTGCTGCCCTTGGAGCCGCGCTGTTCCAGCTTTTCAAGACTTCTCTCGAAAGTTCGCATGCCCCGGGCGTACAGCAGGACTGCCAAAACTGGAACACCCGCTGCCAGCACAGCCATGGCCATAAGGACCGGGTCCCGGCTTCCGTTCAGGAGCACTTCAAATATTGCGCCAATCCATACCGGAGGCAGAAGAAACTGCCACCAGGCCGTCTGAAAGGTAATTTCCAAGTCAACGAACTGGAACATCCGGCCCACAAACTGATACCCCACTGCCATGGCAATGGACAGCGCGATCTGGATGTAATTGATAATGTCCCTGAGCTTCTCCCCGTCGAAAAACCTGAGCACCACCAGGTACAGCATGGCGGTCAGGACGATCACCAGGAGATCCATCCAAAAGATCATCCAGATATAGAGAAACCCAAACGCCGCGCCGTGGCGGATGAAACCCGCGATGATGCTCGGCCCCGTCAGCGCCCCTGTGATCATCATCAGATATCCCAGGACGTGGATCGTCTTGGCCGCCGTCAGCGTCCGCCCTTCCACCGGCCGCGTCAGGACAATGCTCCGGTCCCTCAGGTCCAGCAGCACCGACGAAAAATCCGAGATCAGCGAGGTCATGACCATGAACAGCACAATACCCATGGCCGCGCTGACCTGGAACATGAAATTGCGACCCATTATGATAAGCGGGATCAGGATGATTCCCATCAAGCCGTACACCCAAAGGGACTTCAGAAATTGGTTGCCGCTTTTCCCCGCTGCTCCGCTCTGGCTGCCGGCCACACTTGGTGCCTTGCGGCCGTCCATGAGGAATTTGAGCGCCAGGATCCGCCGCATGACGGGGTAGTCGACGCCGGCTTTTGTGAAGAGTCCCTCGAAGCGGTCCAGGATGTTGAGTGGGCTGAAGGTTTTCTTGTGCTTCTGAGGGGTCGCGCTGTCATTAGTTTGGGTGACTTGGGGCGGTGTCGCTTTTTCGGGGACTTCAGACAATTTTAGTGATTCAGGTGCTTCTGCCGATGGTTCCTGTTCCGTCACCATCGGCAAATCACTCTTATTCTTTTGTTCTTCAGTCATCCCGAGTCACCCCCTGAATAACCTGCATGATTTGACCCGCAGTCTCGCTCTGGGTGTCAAAGCCCGTCAGCTGGTTGAAAATCGCCTCCAGGGAGCCCTCGTGGTTCAGGTCCTTGAGCTCCTCAAAGGTTCCGTTGGCAACAATGCGGCCACCGTCAAGCAGCACGATTCTGTGGCTGATCTTCTCCACCACATCCATGATGTGGGACGAGTAAAAGATGGTCTTGCCAGCCCTGGACAAGGCTTCCAGCAGCTCTTTCACGATCATGACGCTGTTGGCGTCCAGACCGCTGAGGGGCTCGTCCAGAAAGAGAATATCCGGATCGTGGAGGATGCTGGCGATCAGGAGGACCTTCTGACGCATGCCCTTGGAAAAGGAGGTCATGCGGGAATTATAGACGTCTTTGAGGCCGAAGAGCTCAATGAGCGCCTGTGCTTTTCTGTCCGCGTCCTCGAAGGCCATACCGTAGAGCTCGCCAATAAAGGTCAGATACTCTCTGGCCGTCAGGTTGTCATAAAGATCCGCGGTCTCAGGCACGTAGCCAATATGCCGCTTGTAACCGACGCCCGCCGTGCGGATGTCTTCCCCCAAAATCTCCACGGTTCCGCTGTAGCCCTCAATCAGGCCCAGCATAATCTTGACCGTCGTGCTCTTTCCAGCGCCGTTGGGACCAATATAGCCTATGATTTCGCCTCGTCCGGCTTCCAGATCGACACCCCGGAGAACCTCCTTGGCGCCAAAGCTCATTTTGAGGTTTTTGAGGGTAAGGACGTTTTGTGGGGTTGTTTGCGTTGACATGGCAGTCACTCCTTGATGGACTTTGGGAAACTGGGATCAATAGGCGCTAGCCGCTGACCCCACTTTCCACTGACAGACAAGTGGAAATGGTTTTAACGGCTTACGCCTGTCAACCTCCACTTCCCTGCTAAAAGTTTATCATATTGAATCCATAAAAGTGTTAAGAAAGTCTGAACAACACTCAGCCCCTGACAGAAAGAAAAGGTACAAGCAAAATAATGTCGCGAAGCCGTGGGCCGCTGAACTATTTTACCTGTACCTTTATTATAAAATTGCCACAATCCTGTTGACGAGGTGATTAACGCTGCACTCGCCCGGAAGCGTCTCCACCGACAAGTGCTTCAACTTCTTCTACAGTGACGAGGTTAAAATCGCCAAAGATGGTATGTTTGAGAGCAGATGCTGCTACCCCAAATTCGAGGGCATCTTTATAGTCTTTACCTGAAATCAGACCATAAATCAGACCAGAAGCAAAGGAGTCTCCACCTCCAACGCGGTCGATAATTCGCACTTCATATTTTTTAGAATGGTAGAATTCCTTACCATCATAAACCAATGCAGACCAGCCGTTATCAGAAGCTGAATAGCTCTCACGAAGAGATGTTGCAACATATTTAAAGTTGAATTTTTCCTGCATTCTACGGAACATATCCATATATCCCGCAAGTTCGAGTTCACCTTTTTCAACATTTGTATCACCCGGTTTGAAGCCAAGAACCTTTTCCGCATCTTCTTCGTTGCCAATACAGACATCAACATACTGCATCAGCGGTGTCATGACCTTCTGAGCTTCTGCTGGTGTCCAAAGTTTCTTTCTATAGTTGAGATCGACGCTGACAGTGACCCCGTGTTTCTTGGCTGCTATGAGTGCCGCCTCAGTAAGGGCAGCCGCTTTTGCACCGAGTGCTGGAGTGATGCCTGTAAAATGAAACCACTCTGCGCCTTCAAAAATTTCATCAAAATTGAAATCGCCAATTTCCGCTTCGGAAATGGCAGAATTTGCACGATCGTAAACGACTTTGGAAGGGCGCATAGAAGCCCCTGTCTCCAAGAAATAAATCCCCAGTCTTTCGCCACCGCGAGCGACGTAATCAGTTTTGACGTTTTGCTTACGGAGTGCTTCAATTGCGCACTGACCAATCTCATGCTTAGGCAACTTGCTGACAAAATAAGCATCAAGACCGTAGTTGGCCAGGGATGCAGCGACATTGGCCTCCCCACCTCCGTAGATCACATCAAAGTTATTTGCTTGGCTAAACCTTAAATTCCCTGGGGATGACAGGCGAAGCATAATCTCACCCATGGTCACAACTTTTTTAGACATTCATGAACCCTCCTGCAAACTTTTTCTTTGTGACAGGCACACGGACTGTGTTCAATTCAACCGATCTACTTTTCGCGCGCTGCCTTCACCGCTTCAACAAACTTACGAGCCGTTTCAGCGACAAGGTCATAATCACCGGTTTTTGCACCTTTCGTCAAATCTCCGCCGGTTCCAACAGCAACTGCGCCGCTTTTTATCCAGTCCTTTACATTCTCTAAACTCACACCGCCGGTAGGCATAAAGTTGCCCTGTGGTATTGGACCCTTGAATGCACTAATGATGGATGGACCAAAAGCATTGCCTGGGAACACTTTACATATTTCTACACCCAATTCAAGGGCTTCTAATGTCTCTTTTACCGTCATAACACCAGGCATGACCGGTATGCGATAACGATTACACAATTTTACTGTTTCAACGTTCAGGCTTGGACTAACAATGTACTGAGCGCCTGCGAGGATGCACAGTCGTGCAGTCTCCGGATCCAAAACGGTTCCGGCACCTATGATGACATCCTCGTCCTTATATCGCTCTGCCAGTTCTTTAATTATGTCAACTGCACCAGGCACTGTCATTGTCACTTCCAACGCCTTAATGCCGCCTTTTTTAACAGCTTCTGTTATTTTAATGCCTTGTTCTTTGGATTCTGCTCTGATCACAGCTACAACGCCGCTCTCAACGATCTTTCCAATGAGTGCCATCCGCTTCATGAAAATCCTCCCTTAAAATCTTAAACGCCAGAGTAAGCGTTGAATCCGCCATCCACCGGTATAACCACGCCATTAATAAATCCTGATGCTTTTGAGTCTGCCAGGAATAACAATGGTCCAATCAACTCTTCAGGTTCCCCAAAACGCTCACAAGGAGATTTGTAAATAACTTTTTGAGCGCGCGGAGTGAAACTGCCATCTTCATTGAGCATGAGTTTACGGTTTTGCTCAGTTATAAACCAGCCTGGTGCAATAGCATTAACCCGGATTCCGACTTTTGAGAAATGAACAGCCAGCCATTCTGTAAAATTACTGATAGCCGCTTTAGCCGCACTATATGCTGGCACTTTAGTCAAAGGAGAATAAGCTGCCATGGATGAAATATTGATAATTGTGGCATCTTTTTTTCCGACCATATCACGGCCAAAGATTTGTGAAGGAATAAGCGTACCCATGAAATTTAAATCAAAAACATAGCTGACGCCCTTTGGATCAAGATCAAAGAAAGTGGTTCTTCCTTCGGTATTGTCGAGATCCTCAATTCTGAAGTATTCCTGGCTTGAAATACCATTTGGATGATTGCCGCCAGCAGCATTTATCAAGATGTCACAAGAGCCAAAAGTCTTGTGAAGTTCTTCTCTGACATTTTCCATGCTTAAAGTGTCCAAAACGTCACCAGGGATTGCAATGGCTTCGCCTCCAGCCTCAACAATGCGGTCAGCTACCGTCTGGGCTTTTTCTTTCGTGCGGTTTACAACCGCAACTTTTGCGCCGGAAAGCGCCAGCGCTTCACAAAAATAACTGCCAAGAACACCCCCGCCGCCAGTTACTACTGCGATTTTTCCCTTCAAATCAACGTTTAAAGGCAAATTCATAATTAAAACCTCCAATACTATCCTGTTTA
This sequence comes from uncultured Acidaminobacter sp., assembly GCA_964416305.1. Lineage (GTDB taxonomy): Bacteria > Bacillota > Clostridia > Peptostreptococcales > Acidaminobacteraceae > Acidaminobacter. The sequence continues at coordinate 55,370 of CAYQDM010000004.1, forward strand.
TCTATTGCCTAATTCCTTTTGAATAGCTTCATTAAGTCCATATAAGTAGGTGGCGCCGAGTGCCCTGTCAAAGAGACCATACCCAGGTTTCCCGGTCTCACCCCATATCATTCTGCCGTGGTCTGGACGGATTGGCCCGTCAAATCCATTTGAAATGGCAGCCTTCATAATAGCATACATATCAAGTGAACCGTACTTAGAAGGATGCGCAACTTCATCAAAATTTCGGTTCTCAGAAATTAAGACATTTCGCATATGAAGAAAATTGAGGCGATTAACTGATGAGAAATGTCCAACAATTTCAACCATATCGTTGTTTGGATCAGCACCTAAAGAACCTGTACAGATCGCCAAGCCATTACTTGGACTGTCAATAATCTTTATTACCCTATTGAGATCCTCTTTGTTTTTTACAATACGTGGCAGTCCAAATATTGACCAAGGAGGATCATCTGGGTGGATAGCCATTTTTATGCCGAGGGACTCAGCTACAGGAACAATCTCTTTCAAGAAGTATGAAAGGTTTTCCCACAATCCATCTTCATTAAGTTCGGCATAAGCTTGCAAGAGTGCCTTAAGTTTTTCAGTTGTATAATCCGTCGCCCAACCTGGCAGATCAAGCTCACCTGAGGTGGGATCCATTTTCAATATATCGTCATGAGTGTAGGACAAAGTTAATGATCCATCTTCGAGACGTTTAGTCAGAGTTGACCTCGTCCAGTCGAACACAGGCATAAAGTTGTAGCAAACAGTTTTTACACCGGCCATTGCCAGATTCTTCAATGTTTCTTGATAATTCTTGATAAATTGATCCCGGCTTGGCAGACCTAATTTGATTTCTTCGTGTACCGGAACACTTTCGATCACTTCCAAAGCAAGACCATGACGGTTTACTTCACCCTTCAGAAATTCAATTTTATCTGACGGCCAGACTTCACCGAGCGGAACATCATAAATAGCACTGACAATCCCATACATACCTGGAATCTGACGAATCTTCTCCAAAGTAACCAGATCATCAGCACCATACCATCTAAATGATAATTGCAATGGATTACCTCCTTCAATACAACTGCCATTCAAGTATGGCAATGAATTCAAATTGTATATATCAGTCTCGTTTCTCAAAAATACTTAGGATAGCGTGCTTTCAAATCCGCCTGCTCATGAATGAGTTTACGAATGTGATTGCCTATCACAAGTTGTGCTTTTTCATCATTTTTCTGCCTAATCGCTTCAACAAGCTGTGCATGCTGGTCAATCAAACTGTTAATCATGTTATCAAAGGTATAACTTAGAATTCTGACGCGTTTATATTGCGTATTCACCTGATCAATAACGATCCAAGTTCTAAGCTTATTGACACTTTCAAAAATGATCCTGTGAAAAGCTTCATCAAGTTCAAAGTACTTGGAAAGATCCCTGGTCACCAAACAATTTCGCTGCTCTTCGATATTGGCATCCAAGCGATCAAGATATTCATCCGCAATTCCCTTTGTAACGATTTTCAGAACTGCACTTTCTAGGACTTCTCTGATAAATCTGGCTTCTTCAACTTGATCAAGATCAATTTTTGCTATATACGTCCCTCTTTGAGGCAAAATGTATAATAGGCCTTCTCTCGAAAGCTTAATAAAAGCTTCCCTAACAGGCGTTCTGCTTACCCCAAGCAGTTCTGAAATTTCATTTTCACTGATTCGGTTGCCGGGTTCAAGTTTCATTCTGACAATGTTCATTTTTAATACGTCATAAACGTATTCCCCTACGGTTGTCTTTTCGGTTTGGGGAAAAATATCAATTTTCATTGAATCACTTCCTAAAGGTTATTATCACATCGTCAAGTTGTACATGATTTAAATCTAGTATACCAGCAACCACAAACTATTGGGCTCATATTTGAACCAAATAGTTTACTTTAATTAAGTTAACTAAAATAAGCGAGGACTAATCAATTTTGGAATTCCAATGACGACTTGCGGCACGAAAGCGACAAACAAGAGCACCAAAAGTGCAACCAAGAAGTAAGGACGCACACCTCTGAACGATCTTTCAATTCCGATTTTTCCAATGGAGCCCGCAATCAGAAGACACAAACCGTATGGCGGTGTTACCAATCCCAATGACAATGTTATAGTCACAATTAGCCCAAGGTGGACGGGATGTATGCCAAGCGCAACTGCCGCAGGTAAAATGACCGGTACAAACAAGATCATCGCCGGGACGCCATCCATGAATGTTCCGATAAACAAGAAGAAAGCAATGACTATTGTGATAAACAGATACATTCCACCTGGCGCATTCAAGAAGAACTCAGAAACAACTGCCGTGACACCATAATAGCCCATCAACTCTCCAAGCGCATTTGCTGTAGCAAGGGCAAAGAGAGAAAGAGAACTCAATCTGAGGGTTTCAATGATGATATCAGGAATCTGGCGAACTTTGATTGTCTTGTAAATGAACATGCCCACCAGCAGTGCATAGACCGCTGAAACACCTGCAGCCTCGGTTGGTGTAAAGAATCCGGAAACGATACCACCTATAATGATGACCGGTGTTACCAGCGCAGGAAAACTTTTTAAGAATAACTTCCCAATTTCCGCGGTCTTCACACGTTCATTCTTGGGAAAATTGTATTTTTTTCCTCTGACCGCAACAACAGCCATCATCGCAAGCCCCACCATAATTCCAGGAATCATGCCCGCCAGAAACAACGCCGCTACAGAGGCGTTGGTAATGCCCGCATAAACGACCATAACTATGCTTGGAGGAATGATGCTGCCGATGGTCGACGACGCCGCTGTAACACCAACGGCCGTCTCAGCGTCATAACCCTGTTCGATCATGCTGGGAATTAAGACCTTGCCTACACCCGCGGTGTCCGCTTGAGAAGAACCTGAAACACCGGCAAATATCATGGATACCAATATATTTGAATGTGCAAGTCCACCACGTATATGACCCACTAAAGCTACTGAAAAATCTATCAACATCTTAGAGATATTTCCATGATTCATAAGATTAGCGGCAAGTATAAAAAGTGGAACTGCAAGCAAAATAAACGAATTCAGTCCATAGAACATCTTGTTGAAAATGACTATGCTTGGTATGCCGGGAACTGTAGCAATACCAAAGAAGGCAACAAGACCGAGCGAAAATGAGATTGGCACCCCTATCGCAATAAAGGTTATAAAAGCTAAAATCAGCAGGACCTCAGTCACGATATTTCGCCCCCTTTAATAAAGGCATAAATGCCCTCAAACAAATGTGTGATCAAATAAAAAGTCATTGTAATTCCAGTTAACGGAAGCGCCATCCATACGTAACCCATTTTAAGACTTGGCATATTTACCCACTGATAATTCCAAAACTTCTTAGTAACGTCAATGCCATATTTAGACATGGCAATTGTAAAAATCAACATTAAAAGGATTATTAAGATTGCATGAGCGGTCTTCCAGCGGCCTTTCAAATGGTCTCTTAAGGAATCAAAAGCAAAATGCTGGTGGCTGTTGACAGCAATGGCCGCACCTAAAAAAACAGCCCAAATAAACGAGTAAACTGATACATCTTGCGCCCACATTACAGGCACTTGTAAAAATCTCGCCGCTATTTGGATAATGACTGTAATGAGAAAAACTGAAATAGCAATTGCACCCGCCATAGTTTGAATTTTTTCAAGCGCGTTAGCAAGGCTTCTCATGTTAAGCCTCCTCTTATTGAAAATCGTTATTTGGTTAACTTCTAATTAGCGCGGTGCAATAAGGATCATAAATCGATCCGTACTGCACCGCTTTTAAACTTTTATTTAATTGCGCGTACCATCTCAAGGAACTCTTCCATGCCATTCTCTTGAGCATATTTGTCTTGAATTGGAATAGCGAGTTCACGGAATGCGTCAAGATCAACTTCATTGACTATGCCGCCATCTGCGATAACTTTTGCTTTCGACTCGTCAAGCATACGATAAGTGACGGCTCTTTCTTCAGCTGTAGCTGCGTCAATTGCTTCAAGAATCCAAGCTTGTTGCTGCTCAGGAAGCGCGTCAAAGCGATCGCCGTTCATAAGAAGAAGACGCGTTGTGTAGTCATGCATAGTTTCAGAAACATACATGCCATTTTTGGTCTTGTGGTGATCCTGGAGCATAAAGTTTGTGTAGTCATTCTCAGCAGCGTCTACAACGCCCTGTTGAAGTGCCTGATAAAGCTCGCCCCACGCGACTGAAGTCGGGATCGCACCAGCATTTGCCCAGAATTCCTGTTGAACAGGGGAAGACTGCGTTCTGATTTTAAAGCCTGCAGCATCCTGTGGCACAGTGATTGGCGCTTTACCATAATAGTTGCGGACACTTGAACTCCAGTAATCCATGATCATGAATTCATTGTTTGTTTTCTCTGTAATGACTTCTTTCATCTTCATGCCAAACTCGCCATCAAGCGCTTTTTCCCAGTGATCAAAGCTATTGAACAGATAAAGGAGTGACAGCATATCCACTTCATTGACGCCGATAGCCGTCATAAAACCAGGAGAAGCAACGACCATATCAGCAGCGCCAAGGGACAACTTCTCGATCAATTCGGATTCGTTTGTGCCAATTGAACCGTTATGGACCGTTACGGTGATATTGCCCTCGGAGAGTTCTTCAACAACTTCTTTAAATTTCAAGAGACCATATTGGTAAGGATTTTCTGTTGAAGTTTGGTTGTGAGCGACGACAAGGTTAACCGGTTCGAGTGTTGCTTCTGCAGGTGTTTCAGCTGGCGTTTCAGCTGGTGCCTCGGCCTTTGGCGCACAACCGGCCAACACACTGACAGCCAGTAGTAACACCATGATCAATGATAAGTACTTTTTCATCTGATTCTCCCCTTTGTTTTGTTTGATATCATGCGGCTTTCGCCGTTGTTGCCAAAATTTCGGGTAATTAAAGGGCCTTAATAGTTTCCCAAATTTCAGGCAGTACCGGAATGCCATCTTTCAAATTTTCAAGTCTCGTTTGATAGTCCCGTTCTCCAGGATAACGGATATTGGAACCTTCAGTGACTGGAATAGAACCTTTTACGTCTTCAATGACCCGGTTGATGACATCATCCGTAAATTCCTCTGTGTTGAAATGTCTTGGATCAATAGCAATCAGCACCTGTGACAGCCCGTATTCATCTTCACATTTCTTCCCAATGTCTGTTGTGGTCATTCCAGCTGACAGAATTGCAGCGACCAGATCCAGTGCAATGGACATACCGGAGCCTTTCCAGAAACCAATTGGGAGTACCCTCCAAGTTACTTCAATTTCTTCAGGATCTGTGGTCAATTCACCACGTCGGTCATAACCGCCTGCAACCGGCAGTTGTGCACCTTTGAATTTCGTCTCTTCTATTTTTCCATAGGAGAACTGTGCCATAGCCATATCGACAACCAAATGTTGACCGTTGGATTTAGGAACAGCAATGACAAAAGGGTTATTGCCTATTCGACGGTCTTTGCCGCCCCATGCAGGCATATTGGGAAGTGTATTCGTCCAGCAGATTCCAACACAACCGGCATTAGCTGCCTGCCAGCCATAAGCGCCGCCACGCATCCAATGATTTGTATTCCCAATGGCAACAAGCCCTATTCCAAACTCCTTGGAAAGTTCAATGGCACGTTCCATAGCAAGTTTAGCGTTGAGATTCCCCATTCCGAGTTTACCGTCCCAGCGCTCGAACGCTCCTATGGACGATACTTTTTCTGGTTTAGCTTTGGGGTCAATATAGCCTTTGTCAATGTAACTTACGACGCGTGGAAATCGATTGACACCGTGTGAATAAACCCCATCCAGACTATTCTCTGTAAAAAGCTTTGCGGACTCAAAAGCGTCATTCTCGCTGAAGCCTTTGCTGACAAGGACTCGTTTGAATTCTTGGATCATATCTTCTTGTGAAATTCTCATTGACTACTCTCCTTTAACAAAAGCTTACACATTCGATTTCTTGCGTTTGTACCGTTTTCTATATTCCTCCAGGATTTGATCAGTGACTCTAATAACATTTGCAGCACTCTTAAGGTTGGCCGGACTTTTCCCATATCCTGCAATTTCGTTGACTATGGTCTGAATATATGGCATCCCAACATGCTCAGGTGGCGTAAAAGAAATTTGCTTTTCTCCATCACTGTTCACAACCGTTACAGGTCCATAGCCTAAGCCCTCGAATGTCATTGTCCCTGAATCCCCAATAATTCGAACAACCTCTTCCGCATGATCTGCAACATAACACCACAGTCCATTGCCTACAACGCCGCTCTCAAACTTGAAACTCGCTGAAACGGTGTCTTCAACCTCGTAGAGTCCACCCAAATTCTCAGCAACGCCATTAGTTTCAATAATACTTCCAAAGAAAAAATCTAGAATATCCAGCACATGGACACCCATATCCAGAAACTTTCCGCCGCCGGAAATATCCGATATTAAACGCCACGGAAGATTCTCTTTGTCAAAATCCACAGCTTCTGGCGGCATCAGATGCCTGACCTCCACGCAGCGAACCTTGCCAATAAGCTGATCCTCCAACATTTCCTTAATCTTGATATACTTTTCCATACCTCTGCGATAAAATGCCACGTAAACCGGCAGTCCTTTTTCCTCAGCTTTTTCCATAATTTCAAGACAATCTTCATAGGTTTGAGCCATAGGTTTTTCAATGTAAGGAATCTTTCCCGACTCCAAGCATCTCAAAGCGTAGTCTTTGTGGAATTTTGGCGGTACGGGCAAATAGACAGCGTCTATTTCCGGATCCCCCAGCATTTCATCCACTGAGGCATAGACATGCTCTATGCCATGCCGCGCCGCATAGTCATGTGCTTTTTCAGAATTTCGCCCATACACTCCTTTTAAGGTGGAATGTTCTGATTTGTACAGACCTGGACCACTTTTTACTTCAGTGACTGATCCATGTCCAATCATGCCCCAACGAACATTTTTCATGGTGTGCCTCCTATTTTCAGATCGCACTGATTCGTATTATGTTATCTTCAGAAATCAAATATTCAGAATTTTCTTGTTCACAACTATACTACCATACAAGAATGGTTGGGTCAATCCTAAAACAATCTCTTACTGGGCCTGTACTGTCAATCTTGATCTTTGAGGTTTACTCAAATAACGACATATGAAGTTTAATGACAATTTTTCTAATGGAAGCAGGTTCGCCCATAGCGCAAGCCGGTCTATGCACATCCCAAGGGAAAAATACAGCAAAACTGCCAGCGGTCATATTTAAGAAAACTTCATCTTCAACGCAATCGTAGAACATGATATCTCTGTCTTCCTGATAACCCTCTGAAGACTTAAAATTGCCAAGGTCAGGGACAAAACCAATTAACTCATTTCCCGCAGGCGAGTACTGAAGATCAACATAATTTCTGTGAACTTCTGGCCGCTTGTTCTCGATCAAGTTTGTGGTTGTGTCTATCACCTGAACGTACATCCTCTTCTCATCCAGTTCATATACCCCAGCTGTCATAGCGAGCATGTCATTGGCGCTCAAGTAATTCAATGCAATTTTGACTGGTTCCGGATAGGTCGCTTCTATGCCTTGATTATTTAGATTTCCAAAAATCATGATTACGCCTCCGTTATTTGCATTATTTGTTATTAATTGAATTATATTCAATTATGAATTTAAAATACAGAAATGATTTTAAGATATTTCTCGGGTGTTGTAGATTGGTCAACAACGGCTTGGGCCAACTCATCAAATGCGACTCGTTTTGAAATCGTTGCGCCAACATCTACTTTTGATTTCAATATCAGTTCAAGGGCTTCTTGAAATTCACCTGCACTCGTACGAGATCCCCTCAAATCCAGTTCTTTCTTAGTAATCAAAGCAGTTGGCAACTCGGTGTCTGCTTTTGGCCATCCTGTAAACACAATTCTTCCTGCATAGGATACATAATCCAATGTCGCTCGGATTGCTTGATTTGAGCCCGATGCCTCTACCACAGCCTGTGACATGACACCCAACGTCAAATCTTTAATGGCTTGAAGAGCATCTGTTTTTGAGCTGTTGATCGTATTAGAGATACCAAGTGTTTTTGCATAGTCAAGTCGTTCATCCAATACGTCTATCAGAATTGGGACTGCGCCATACTCAATTGCTGCAAGTGCTACAACCAATCCAATAGGCCCGGCACCAATGATTGTAATATGCTCCCCGGCCTTTAATCCTGCTCTGTGAATCGAGTGAAGCGATATAGTCAGTGGCTCTGCCAGTGGTACCAGATCCCAGTCGATTCCCTCGGGAACTTTGTGCAGCAAATGGTCCGGGTGAGAAAAGTACTCAGCCATGCCACCATCCCGATGTACACCTAAAACTTCAAGATTTTCGCAGCAATTAGTCCTCCCGATCGAACAAGGATAACATTTACCGCAGTAGACATAGGGGTCCAAAATGACACGGTCTCCGGGTTTTAGCCCATTATCATTCGGTCCAATTTCCACAATTTCACCAGCAACCTCATGACCTAAAATTCTCGGGTAAGTGACCAACACATTGTTTCCTCGAAATGCACCGACATCAGAGCCGCATATGCTTGCGGCCTTCACTTTGATAAGCGCATAGCCTGGTTTGGATTCTGGCATCTCAATTTCTTTCATGTAAATCACACCGGGTGCTTCAAGATATACCGCTTTCATCCTTATTCCTCCATGGTCATTCAATCGGTTAGTTCAACCCTCAACTTGTATACTAGTATTGTACTAAAATTCATCAAAAAAGAAAAGAGCTGATTTGTTTATTAATCGGCTCTTTTCATCCTAAGAGGAAATTGATGTATGACATAATTATTCATTTCTTTCATCCCAATAACCCTAAAATCTTCTCCCACACCTCCGGCACCACTTCAATGCCATTTTCCAGCTGCTCCATGCGCACCTTGTAATCGCGTTCACCGGGGTAACGGAGGGTGGTGTCCTCGACCATCGGCATAGAGCTCTTGAGGTCTTGGATCACGGATTCAATCAGGCCGTCTGAAAATTCCGCCGTGTTGAATTGATTTTGGCCGATGGCGACGAAAACCTGCGACAAACCATACTCTTCCGTGTAACGGCGGCCGACTTCCGAGGTGGTGAGGCCCGCGGACAGCAGCGCAGCGATCAGATCCAGTGCTATGGACATGCTGGAACCCTTCCAAAAACCTGTGGGGAGAACGCGCATGGTCTTTTCGATTTCGATGGGATCATTTGTGATTTGACCGTTTGAGTCGTAGCCGCCTGCGACTGGAAGCCTTTTGCCCTGGAGTCGTGCTTCCTCAATTTTGCCGTAGGAGAACTGCGACATGGCCATGTCGACGACGACGTGGCGGCCATCGCCTCGAGGGACGGCCATGACGAAGGGATTGTTGCCTATTTTTTTATCCGTGCCGCCCCAGGCGGGCATATTTGGTCTGGTGTTGGTCCAGCAGATCCCCACGCAGCCTGCGTCAGCGGCCTGCCAGCCATAAGCACCACCCCGCATCCAGTGGTTGGTATTGCCCAGTGCAACGATGCCGACGCTGTGTTCGGAGGCCAGTTCGACGGCCCGGGCCATGGCGGCTCTGGCGTTCAGAACACCCATGCCAAGGTGCCCATCCCACCGCTCAAAAGCACCGGCGCTGAGAAGACATTCCGGCTTGGCATTAATATCGATGTAGCCTTCATCAATATATTGGATCAGTCTTGGAAAGCGATTAGCACCATGAGTGTAAACGCCATCCAGGCTGTTATCTGCCATAATCTTGGCGGTAAGGGCAGCAGCCTCTGACGTAACGCCTCGATGCATGAGAATGTCGGTGAAAGTTTGGATCATGATATTGTAGGCAATGCGCATTTTCGGCTCCTTTCGGGGATGCTGGTCAATTATGCTTTTCCCATCTTGTCTTTGTTGAACCTGAGGCTCTTGGACGTTTGGGCGTGGTCGACGGCGAGAATGCCATCCAGATGATCATACTCGTGCTGGAGGAGCTCGGCGAGGTCGCCCTCGACCTCGAGGACCTGCTCATTCCAGCCGAGGTCGAGGTAATTGATGCGCACGTGTTTGTAGCGCTTCAGCCAGACTTCGAGTCCCGGAAAACTGAAGCAGTCGTCCCAGACATAAAAGGTTTCTTTGTCAATGGGCTCAAGGACCGGATTGACGAGAACTGTCTCTTCGCCGTCTATGTTCATGTAAAGGATTCTGACTAAGGCGTCAATTTGTGGCGCTGCTATGGCTCGCCCGAAGCCAAAGTTTTTTCTGAAGTTGAGGAGGGTATCCCTCAGGTCCTCTGCTACTTTTACCGCAAGCTCTTTTTGGTTGTCTTCCAGGGGCGCGCACTCGACTCTCAAGTGGTCGTGTCCCAGAAGCAGGATTTCTCTAATGGCCATTTTTACTGCTCCCTTCTGAAATGATAGTGTCCTACATGGTCTACCGGGACGAAACCCAGTCGCTTGTATATTCTTCCGGCGCTCGGGTTGTCATATTGGAGGGCGAAGGATCTTTCCGGTGTGACCAGGCCTTTTGTCAGCCCTGCAACGCAAGCTGAAGCGATGCCCCTGCCTCTGGCTTCCGGCTCTGTGGCCACACCTACGATCAAGGCTTGATGGTAGGATTCAAATTCACTTTGAGCACAGCCTATGATCCGACCGTTTTCCCGGACGACGACGCCATGTCCGCGCCCTGTGAGAAGCTTCTCCTCCATGATAGGCCGGGGTGTGAAGGAATGAAAGCAGCGCTGGTAAAGATCTATGATCTCGTCCAGGTCTTCGACTTTGAGGGGCTCGAGGTTGTAAAGGATCTCCTTGCTGAGAGCCTCAGAAGCTGCTGTTTCCGGGGACATGACGGCGATTTCCGCGCCAATGAAGTGACTGACAAATAAATCATACGGCTCAAGGACCCTGCAGTAGGACGCTGCCGCAATGAGCTGATTGAAGCCCCATCGCCGAATGGCCTCCGCGAAGGGACGCAGGCTATCATGCTGAATGGCTGAGTTGAGCAGGTCGGGGGACATCATCAGCTGAGCGTTGCCTGAGGACCTTTGTAAATAGGCTGCTGTCAGTGTGCCGTCGCAGTCGCGCAGGGTGATGACACCTTGAAATGTCTTCTCAGGGTTGAGCAGCCCCAGCAAAATAAAGTAATGCCTCGCTGGATCCTCTTGGGCAAAGCGCTGGAGCTCACTCCATAACCCGCGCCGGGTGATTTCCTCTGCTTCAAGGAATGTAACGCTGTATTCGGTTGGATGTGTCATGAATCACCTCGAAGGTTTGGCTTGAATAACATGTTTCCTTGTGTCTATGTTACCCTTTTTCTATGGTGACGCGGACAACTTTTGTTTTGGGGACGCGGACAAAAAATATTACAGTCCGCGTCCCCAACTCAACTTTGGTGCCAGACCTACACCTCGAAAAAAGCCGCTAAGGCTTTTAACCCTGCGGCTTTGACTCACTTTATACAATCACTGACAACGGCTAGAATTTTTCTGTTTCCCTGCCGTAGTGCAAGCTTCACCTCACTCTAACAGACGTGCAACCTCGCTCCTCCCCAAACCACGCTGCGCGTGTTTAGGGCTGCGCTTCGGTCGCGCCCTTGCTTCGCTCGGTTATAGCTGCGCCCTATATAAACTGGAAAAGAATCGCCTCTGTGTGAGCTTGCTCACACTTAGGCAATTCTTCTTCGGGCATCTCACACACTAACAGACGTGCAACCTCGCTCCTCCCCAAACCACGCTGCGCGTGGTTTAGGGCTGCGCTTCGGTTCCGGGCTGCGCCCTATATAAACTGGAAAAGAATCACCTCTGTGTGAGCAAGCTCACACTTAGGCAATTCTTCTCCAGTTTATGCACTTCTGTTAGCCTTCGCAAAAGTCTTCCGACAACAAACGCTTTTGCCCTTCAATTGCCTTGATTGGCGCGATGTTCTGCGTAACTTCCAGTGTACCCAGATACGCACCCTGGTCATCCCGCACCGCAAAATAGCGAATGTAAATCATGGCGTCGCCCATCTGAATCCAGAAATGCTCGTGGTCCTTACGGCCGGCCTTAAAAGCTTCCAGGATCGTCTCCACCACATGAACACTTGAAGGTGGGTGACAATTCTGGACGGAGCGGCCAATGACAGACTTGGTGCGAGGGAAGATCCGCTCAGCGGACTGGGAGAAGTATTTCACTGTGTCGTCTTTATCTATGAAGGTCATGTCAATTGGCAGGGTGTTCAGGAGTCGAGTCAGCTCATCCACGCTGAGAATGCCCGTTTCCATTCAGAACCAGACCATCGGCAGAAGCTGAAGGCTCAGCAGCAGCTGCCGCTTCTCCAGGCGCACCAAAAGGCACCATTCTGGATGGCTTCCATTTCGCCTCCGGGCTAACGATACAATAACCAATTTCCTCGCTGTCCAGAGCAATTTCGACCCACTCATCCTCAGTCAGGGTCTCCAGCAGCATTGGGATCAGGATGGAATCCTCTTTGAAAATCATATCAAGAATCTTCGCGTTCATGGCATCCGCCGCTTCCTGAAGCTCTGCAGCCGTCGCACCCGGACCAGCCAGCAGTGCCTTGAACCCCTTGATCAGCGCTCGAATCTCATCATCCACGCCCCACATGACCTTTGGTGGCGCCGAAATGCCGTACTTTTCCATGTAAGGGAAGAAAATATTCTCCTTGCGGCTGTAATGCTTGTCGATATCCAGGAGCAGATTGACATCCTCCAGCAGCTCATAACGCTTCTCCGCCACAGACGCATCCGTCAACGCCGCGACCTTTGGCATCAACTTATTCTTCAGCAGACTCTCAATGGCAAAGTTCTCCTCACGTAGCACCCGAACCGGATGTCCAGGCTTTTCCTCTTCCTTGGATGTCGTATGAATCTGGGTGACCGCACCACGGAAGATCTCAGCGTGGACGTCGCACAGCTTCTGGATTTCCTCAATGGCCATACCCTCCGCGACGAGGCCGGACTCCATCTCGGAGATCTCGCTGGCCGACACGCCGTCGATCAGCTTGGCGAATTCGTTCTTGACGTCTGCCGGATCCTTGCCCTCGTGCAGCTGCAGGATGATGTCCTTCAGGACCTTCTGCCGCTCCGCGCGGTTGCTTTTTTCACTGCTTCGGTTGTCAATGTACTCACTCAAAGTCATTCTCCTCCTTCAACGACAAACCCCGCCTCTTGCAAGGCGGTGATGATGGTGACCATAGGCATGCCCTTCATGGCTGCGGCCTTGGGGATGGTCATGACCCGCGCCGCGGTCTTCATCATGATGGGATTGCCTATGCTCTCAAAGCCAAGGCCCTGCAGGATGCCGACCAGCTGCGGATATTCCTCGCACAAACTATAAACCGTCTTATTCAAATCTAATATACCCATTTGTACCCTCCGTAACGATTTTCTGACTCCATATTAACGAAATCGCGCCGGAAAAACTGTGATCGAAATCAAATAATGAGGGTAAAAATGGTGAGAACGGCTTTAGCCGATGGTCTTGGGCAGCATAAGAAAGCTGCGACTTCAGTCGATTGCCGCCGAAGTGGAAGCAGGCGTCAGCGGCCTGCGTCTGACATCACCAATTTCCAACACCAATTTTCAAGACGGCATCAAACCCACTGCCTCAGCAGCTCGTGCACCGCCTGGATCACCGCCTGATTTTCCTCAAAGCTGTAGCCGTCGACGGTGTATTCCCGGCGTTTGGTTGCGCCATCGACAGCTCCCATGTCGACCATGGTGTGGAGGAGGTCGGAGGCGGTTTCAGCGGAAATCAGCAGGTTGTGGCCGCCGAGGAGGGACAGCGCCCCCACTAAAACGTAGGCGCCCCAGTTTGAGACGGCCGCCGGCATCAGGATGTCCGCTGCTGTCACAGCAGCGATTGCCTCGCCCTTTGGCACTTGCTTCACCACCGCGTCATAGAGCCGGCCCATGCCAATCTCATTGCCGCCGTCGCCTATAGCCAGGGTAGGCCTGTTGTCCATGGCCGCCAGTTCAAAGAACAGGTCAAGGGATGGCGTCAGGTCGGAGATCACTTCGCCGCGCATGGAGTGGCAGAGACCATCGGCAGCCTTCCCTGGGCGCTCGATGGCAAACACCAGGTCGGGATCAAAGTCGGTGTAGAGACGCTTTAGGGTCGGCTCGTCGACCTCGGCCGGAAAGGAATGAATGTCGGCGCGCAGGTTGAGTTTTGGGCCGCCAAGCGCCAGGAGCGGTGCAGAGAAGTCGTCGGTGGTGTAGGCCACCTGGATGCCGAGACGCTCCAGCGCAATGCCCAGGGCCAGGGCACCCGGAGGTCCGTCCGTCTCACCAAGGGCCGCACCCCGGATTGGAAACCCGGTCAAAATCAGGATGCGTTTGGCGCACAGGAGCCGCTGGGCAGCTGCCAGGTAAGCCCCGGGAAGGTCCAGGCCACCGAGGCCGCGGCTCGCCAACCGTTCATAGGCAAGGGCTTCGAGCTCAGAGAGGGTTCGCGCCTGGTCAGCGCTCAGGTGGTACGATTCCTTTGACATGGGTCGGTGACCTCCTTGAACGTTGGGGGTTGGCAGCGCGGACTAGCACAGCGCTGCGGGTTGGAAAGTTCATTCGAATTTATGCCCCGAATGGGCCTTGGATTTCGTGAATGAAGCTCATGGAATTTCAAAGGTTAACTTTAGTTCCATTTTACCCCGCAAAAATTGTGAAAACAAGAACAATCCGCCGATAGTCGTTGATCCGACTGAATCCTACACTTTGAAAGGGGTTTTATGAAATGTCTGTCAGCACCGCCCTCGAGTCTCCCAAGAAAGTGGACTACAAAAAGGATTTCAAATGGCTCTACCTGCCAAAGGAAAAACCGGAGCTGGTTGAGGTACCGGAGCTGCTGTACCTGACCATCGAAGGCTCCGGCAGCCCGGATGCCCCTGAGTTTTCCGAGGCGGTGGAAGCGTTGTACGCCCTCAGCTATGCGGTCAAGATGTCCTACAAGAGCGCAGTGGTTCCGGACGGTTACTACGAGTACACCGTCTTCCCCCTGGAGGGCGTCTGGGATCTGATCGACTATACGGCTGTGACGCTGGAAAAGGAGAATTTCAAGTATACCCTGATGATCCGGCAGCCGGACTTTCTGACACCGGCTTTGTTTGAGCGTTTTCTGACTGAGGCAGGAAAGAAGAAGCCGGGACTGCCGCTGTCGCGGGTGAAGTTGACAACTCTGACGGAAGGTTCCTGTTGTCAGATGCTCCACCTCGGCAGTTATGCTGACGAACCCGCGAGCTTCGCCGCCATGGAGGCTTACTGTGCTGAGCATGGATGGATCCGGGCCTCCAAAACGCACCGCGAAATCTATCTGTCCGACCCGCGAAAGACCGAAACCTCCAAGCTGAAGACGGTGCTGAGGTTTCAGGTGGCAAGTAAATAGCCGTTTTTGAGGATGGGGACGCGGACAGGTATCAATTTGGTGACGCGGACAAAAACAGAATTGGGGACGCGGACAGCTTTTAATCCGGTGCCAGAGCTTAGTGTAAATTTACACCATTAAGGGTTCTTCACTACGCCCTTCAAAATTTTCATCCGGTGAAACTTTTTCAGACTTCTGACGTCTAAGTTTATATTCCAGTTATTATAAACCGAAACAATTGCGGCCAGCAGCGCTCTAATACCCATACTCAAGCTGGCCTAGTTCTGAAAGGAGACCTCACTGATGAAAAAACTATCAATTCTCAGCATTATGCTGATCTTTGTTTTCGCCCTCGCCGCCTGCGCCACGCCGCCCGCACAGCCGGAGCCAGCGCCCGAGCAGCCGCCGGTCACGACCCCTCCGGTCGAAGACCAATCCTATACTACGCCGCCCTTCGCCTTTCCTATCAAAGGCGACTATCATGAGGGCCTCGCCGAATCGCAGCAAGCACTTCGCGAAAAAGGAGAAGACCAGCTGTTTGGGCTTCTCATAGACAACACCGCTGCGTGGGAAAAAGCCATTGAGACCTACGGCTTTGAAAGCGCCCGGGAAGGTCAAACCCTGAACTACGGTGATGCTTACTTTGAAAACTACGCGCTCCTGCTCGTCTTCGCGGACCAAGGCTCCAGCAGTGTTCAATATCAATTTGGAAAAGCTGAAGCTACAGACTATCTGATCGATGTCACTCTGGAGCAGTACCTGCCGGAAATTGGCACCACGGATATAGTCATGAAGGGCTTCGTCGCCGGCCTTGAAAAAGAATCGCTATACCTCCAGGACGGCAGCCCAAAACCTCTCAACATCACCCAGCGCACCATCCCGGTTGTCACGGATACGCCGGTGGACGATCTGACCATAGAAGACCTCCGGCTTGGCAACCTCTCCGTGAGACTAGCCGCCCTGGAGCTCGACTTCCGCATGGCTCAACAGCCTGACCAGACTGAAATAGCCCAAAACGGCTATGAAGAAACGCGCTATTATGAAAATGGTATTGAAATCATGATCATCGAAAACGAGGTCTTCATGATTTCCACGGACAATCCCGATTATCCTACGCCGCGGGGCCTCAAAGTCGGCGACAGCCTGGAAACCCTCACCTTGCTCTACGGTGAGGCTTCCGTGATCGAGACCCTTGAAAACGGCAACGCCCTCCACAGTTTTGACCTCTCCGGCGAATACTACCTCTTCCACGCGGAACTTAAGGATGATACCATTGTGAGGCTGCAAGTGAATTTGACAATGTAGCGAAAAACGTAAAAAGGGGGCTCCGGGGCAAGTAAGAACTTGCCCCAGAGCCCCCTTTTCATGAAACTCGGTGTCTGACACCGAGTTTCACACCGAGTTTCTTCCTAGCGAATCACATTCCGCAGGATCCCAATGCCCTCAATCTCGCAAATGACCTCATCCCCAGCCGTCAGGTATTTCGGCGGACTGAAGCCCATGCCAACACCCTTCGGCGTCCCAGTGGCAATTATATCCCCCGGCTCCAGCGTCATGCCCGTCGACAGGTCCGCAATGACCATGGGAATGTCAAAAATAAAGTCCGACGTATTGCCGTCCTGACGCAGCTCGCCGTTGACGTAGCTCTTCAAATCGAGGCTCAGCGGCAGCGGCAGCTCCGACTTGTGCACAAGGCATGGGCCGATGGGCGTAAAACCATCAAGGCTCTTGCCCTTAAACCACTGTAAATGTCTGGCCTGCATGTCTCTGGCAGAAAGGTCATTCAGGATCGTATAACCGAAGATGTAGTCCTCGGCCTGATCCGCAGGAATGTCGCGGCCCGCCTTGCCAATAACGACCGCCAGCTCCACTTCATAATCCAGCTGCGTCGATCCGGACGTGGAATAAGCAATCTCATCATCAGGGCCCATCATTTCAAGGACGCGCTTCGAAAAATAGACCGGGTGCTCCGGCATGGTTGGCGCGTGGTTCAAATTCTTGGCGGTTTCCTTGACATGCTCCCTGTAGTTGAGTCCGAGGCAAAGCACATCGTGCCTGGTCTTCTGAATGGGCGCAAGCAGGACCACGTCTTCAGCCGCATAAGAAGGAAATTCCTGCAGTGCGGCGCAGCAGCTGATTTCCTTAAGTACCGCAAGTTCGTCCTCAGTGACACTTTCAATAAACGCATTCAAGGTTTCAAACTGCTTCCCGGGAATCAAGTGGTTCAAGTCATAGATA
Source organism: uncultured Acidaminobacter sp. (assembly GCA_964416305.1). Classification (GTDB taxonomy): domain Bacteria; phylum Bacillota; class Clostridia; order Peptostreptococcales; family Acidaminobacteraceae; genus Acidaminobacter. The sequence goes on from CAYQDM010000004.1 coordinate 72,941, forward strand.
TGGGTCGCTGCCTTATTGAAGAGTCCCAGCAGAATCTGGTCTCCCGTTTTGAATCTGATGAATTTCACTGTGTGGCCTCCTTTTTTTCTTTTTGTTTTTTGCCGATTGTCATTCAACCTGCCATTTGCCGCTCAATTGTTTGCTTGGATTACCCTGCGAAATGGCATCTTAAGTACATTATACTCAAGATTCGCGTGTTTTTTTGTTATTTACACAGAAACAATGTTTTTTTCCAATGACTGCATTATAATGAATATAGTCAAATTTACTGTGCTTCGGTGGCTGGATGGGTGACAGAGTTGCTTGCTGACCATCGGCTAAAAAAATCACTGCCCTTACAGGAGGTTACTATGAACGACGTTATAAAAGCTCTATACGAACGAAAAAGCGTCCGGCGCTTTCTTCCGGACCAGCTGAAGGACGAGGACATTCTCGCGGTCATTGAGGCGGGCAACCAGGCGCCCAGCGGCCACAACACCCAACCGGTGCGCTTCACGATCCTTCAGGATCAGGCGCTGATCGATCACATCAACGACGCTGCCAAGAACGTCATGCGAGACTCTGAGATCGACTGGATCCGCAAGTTTGGCGCGAGCGAGCGCTACCACCTGCTGCACAAGGCACCTACAGTGGTCATTGTCTCCGTCCGCAGCGACGTCTATTCTCCAACGGCAGATGCCTCCGCAGCGGTGGAAAACATGCTGGTGGCGGCCCACAGCCTGGGCATTGGCTCAGTGTGGGTCGGCCTGATCAGCGCCTACTTCCAGCTTCCGGAAGCCAGCGGGACCCTGAAAATCCGTGATGGTTACAGACCGCTCTACGCCGTGTGCCTCGGTTACGAGGACCCGAAAAAGGTCCTTCCTAAGCCGTCCAGGCAAAAGGATGTCTTTGACTGGATCCGGTAATGGCCGGTCTCACAGGTCGGTTTGAGTAAGACGCGGCCGATGGTCGGAGAACTTAGCCATAGGACGTCAATCACCACAGAACTCGCGAATTATTTTATTGTGAAGGAGAGATACCCATGCAATTTCTGGTTATTGGACGCGACGGCTCAGACGATGGCGCCATGGCGCGACGCCTGGCTGTCAGAGACAACCACCTGGCCCTGGCCCAGCAGATGAAGAACACAGGCGAACTGCTTTATGCAGCTGCATTGATGGACGAAAGCGAGCGCATGGTCGGCTCTTCAATGATTATGGAATTCGAAGACCGCGCGGCGCTGGACACCTGGCTGGAGGTCGAGCCTTATATCACGGGCGACGTCTGGAGGACCGTCGAGGTCAGTCTTTGCAAGGTTCCGGGGTTTATTAAGCCATAGGTTTTTGTTTTGGGGCAATAAGCCACAGGCCACGCGGACGGATTCCAATTTGGGGACGCGGACGGTTTTCAATTTGGGGCCAGAGCTTGGTGTCATAACACTAAAAAAAGTCCTTCATCTCCGTGGCTTGTTCGCCACTGGAGCGTGAAGGACTTTCAATTTTTAGATGAATTATGCGCGCTGTGGGTTTAGGAACCATCGGCGGTACAATCTCTTAAAAGCACTGCCTGCTGTGCGCCGCTCTAGCCGGCCCGACCCAGTCCAGCACACCGGTTACACCTTACACTGCTTCAGCGTATAAACATCCTGCCTGCGGTGCTCGAGCAGCGGCAGCTCCCGCCTGACCTTCTCGACGTAGTCCATGTCGAGCTCCGCTAAAATCATGCCCGGCGCCGCCTCCAGCATTTCTATGACATCCCCCCACGGGGACACCGCCAGCGAATGGCCATAGGACACGTAAGGCCCGTTCACATCCCTTGCAGGCGCCACCCCGAGCACATAAGCCTGATTGTCCAGCGCCCGGTTCCTGAACAGAATCTCCCAATGCGCCGGGCCCGTCGTCATATTGAACGCCGCCGGCACCACCAGGATTTTCGCACCTTGGTCCACCATCATCCTGGCCAGCTCTGGGAACCGAAGGTCATAGCAGATCGCCAGGCCAACGCGCCCGAACTCCGTCTCAAACACCGTGACCTGAGACCCGGCCGACAGCGTGTCCGATTCCTTGAACCGCTGCCCGCCCTCCACATCAATGTCAAAAAGGTGCATCTTGCTGTGCTTCGCCACCTGTCGCCCCCTGCGGTCGAACACAAAGGACGTGTTGAATATTTTCCCGTCCCGCGCCCGCTCCGGAATGGACCCTGCCACCAGCCAGATCCCCAGGCGCCCGGCCAGCTTGGAGAGAAACTGATGGGTCTCGCCGCCCTCGGACTCCGCATAAATGGGAAAACTGTCATTGGAATAAGGGCAGTTGAACATCTCCGGCAGGACCACCAAGTCTGCCCCGGCCTCCGCAGCCTGCGCAGCATACCCCGCGGCCGTCTCCAGATTGGCGCGCTTATCAGAGGTCACCGCCATTTGAACCAAAGCTGCTTTAAGCTTCACAATCAGCCCTCCAGTACTTGGATAAACGCCTTCATGTAGGCCGGCAGGTCCATGGGCGCCCGGCTCGAAATCAGGTTGCCGTCCACGACCACTTCCTCGTTGACCCACTTGCAGCCCGCGTTTTCCATGTCGTCCCGGATCGCAGGCGTCGACGTCGCCGTGCGCCCTTTCATAATTCCGGCGGATATGGTGACCCACCCCGCATGACAGATTATGCCGATGGGCTTTCCATCCTCATTCATCTCCCGCACTATCGCCTTTACCTTATCATTGCGTCTCAGCTTGTCCGGTGCCCAACCGCCCGGAATGAGCAGCCCCACGAACTCCGAACCGCTGACGTCGTCCCAGGAGACATCACTCTTATACGGTACGCCATTCTTGCCTTTAAGGCCGCGCCCGCCGGCGTCCGAGGCCATCACCACATCATAGCCCGCCTCAATCATCCGGTAGTATGGATACAGCAGTTCAAGATCCTCTGCGTAGTCGTCCGTGAGAATCAAAATTTTGTCTTTTGCCATGTTCAAGCTCCTTTCAGGTGTCATTTCCGGTTAGCCAGTTAAACTGTGAGAGTATGTGCTTGCTTCACCTTATTACCCGATTTTTCTAATCCGAAAACAATCTGTTTGCCTCGAATCTGTTTGCTGTATTGCCATTCTGGGTAACGTTGTATTTATATAAATTGACGCCGCCAGCAATTCAGCGCGAATGATGAACGCATAATCAGCAAAGTAATCAGCAAAGTAATCAGCAACGAAATCAGCTAAGAAAGACAAAGAAAAGGAGGGCCGATGGCCATGTCCGACCCCCAGCACCCCGCCTATATCCCAGGCCTGCGCAATCTTAAAACCGCCTTGGCAGTCCTGATCATCCTGATCCTCGCGAAGTGGATGGACTACCCAGCACCCATGTATGCCGGGATTGCAGCGATCACCACCATGCAGGACAGTATTGCTCATTCCATTTCCTATGGCAAAATGCGGATTATGGCCACTTTGGTTGGCGGCCTCATGTCCGTCATCATTTTGTACGCCACGCGGCACATCCCGGTAGAAAGTATTTCCATCCTGCTGATTCCTCTGGGTATAGTGTTGACCATTCTGCTGTGCAACATCATCCGCTTCAAGGAAGCCTCAGGTCTCGCGACGGTGGTCTTCGTCATCATCATGATGCAGTATACCGGCGACCCCTACACTTATGCCATTATCAGAACAATTGAGACCATTGTCGGGATTGTCATTGCAGTTATCATCAACCGCTTTGTCAAGAGCCCGGAACCTCCGGAAACGGTCAATCCCAGCACCTAAAAAGACGGCTCAAATGGGATCTCTCCCCATTTAAGCCGTCTTTTCCATTGCCTACTTCATCATCAGCCAAATTCCCACAGCCGCTGCGATCACCGCAAAGATATAAAAGAAGATCACAGTCCCCTGCTCGCCGAGCAGCTTCCTGAACAGCCTGATTTTGGCCATGTCCCAAATCTTTTCAGGCTTTTTAGCCGCAATCCAAACTACCGCGACGCTGTAAAGAATGAGAAATATACCTAAAAGTGCGAGTCCGTCCATTTAATAGACCTCCTTTGAAAGTTCAGTTCAACCCCCGCGCAATCCGCCTGCTCAGCAGCGCGAAGACCACCGCTGTTATCGCCAGCACAATCCCGGTGTTCCGCAGGATCACACCCCAGGTCGCCTCCAGCAGCACAATGCGGTTCATGCTGTCAAAAGCCCAGTAAAATGGCGACCAGTACAGTAAAAGATGCCACTTGTCCGCCAGGAAAATCGCGCCCATGATCGACGCCAGAATTGGCACAAACAGCACCTTCATGCTGGAGGCCGCGCTGATCACGTTGTCGTTCATGACCCCAATCACAAAGCCAATCAGCACGCTGATCAAAGCAACAGAAAATATCGCCACGGTGACCATGCCGTAGTTCAGCCCCTCAAACCCCAGGATCAGCAGCACCCCAAAGGCGTGAATCACCGGAATCACAACGCCCAAAAGCCCTTTTCCAATAACAAAGGCCGTCCGGCTCACCGGCGCCACGTTCATGGCCGACAGCGTATTGTCCTGCTTCTCCTCCACCAGGTTGATCAGGATCACCATGCCCCCGAAGACCGACATGAAGACCACCAGCACCGAGGCTCCGAACTGCTTGAGCGGCGGCAGCTTCCAGCCAATGTCGGAGACGAGCGCGTCCATCGGCAGATCCAGGTCCTGGTTGACGTAAGCGTCCAGCACGAGCTCAAAAATCTCGTCCATACCCTCCTGCTCGTTGCCTTCCTTCACGATTTCAAAGCCCCGCTCACCCGCCCGGCGCAGGCCAAACACGTCGTCCGTGGCTCGGACCCTGCGTTCCAGGGCCTCCCCGTCCGCCTCCAGAACCTCCACTTTGCCGATGGTCTCAAGATATTCCACCACCGCCGGCTCTACACTCGGATCCACGGCCATCTGCAGCACATTGGCCCCCACGGACGGAATCAGCCCCCGCAGGATGAGCGCACTGAGGAACGGCGCCAAAATAACGTACACTATAATATTATCCCTAAGACCACTCCGGACATCCCGTCCGGTGATCCTCAAAATTTTCCGAAACATTACCCGTCACCTCCCCTTTGACCGAGTTCAGGACCAAGATCAAAACCAAGTTCCAGTCCAAATCCTAGCCTATACTCAAACCCGATCCCAATCTCACACCGTCAGCGTCTTCTTAAACCGGTAGAGCGCCAGCATGAAAATCACAGCAGCGCCGGCCAAGAGCCCGCCCGCAGTCACATAGACGTAAGTCAGATTCGGCTGCCTGTAAAGCAGCTCCCGGATCGACACCAGCATAGGATACGTCGGGATCATCCGGATGATGAGTGGGCTGAAGGACGGCATAAAATAAGAAATCGTCGAAAACGCCAGCACAAAGACAACGACAAAAATGCTGCTCATGGCCTTCATCAGATCATCGTAGAAACTGGTCAGAAGGAGTCCAATTGCCGTGCCAAAGAGGTTGGCCGCCGCCATAAAAATCATGAGCGGCCCATAGTGGGCAGCCCCCCGGGCTATGGCCAGCGTCACCAAAAGCGACGTCAGCATGCCCATGACCAGCATCATCCCCATCTTAGCCAGGAGATAATCCGAAATCTTCGCGGGCGTCACCGTCAGCGCCTTGATCGTCCCCTCGTCCTTGTCCATAAAGATGTAGGCCGCCACAATGAACAGCCCGGTGAAGGCGGAGTTCAGCACCAGGAACACTGGCAGCACCATCAGCCGGTCAGAAAGTTTCTCCCTGGACCCAACCAGTGTCGTGATCGACACCTGGTCCTCATAGTCCGGCAGGTAAGTCGTCAGATCTCCAATAAAGGTCTGCTTCAGCAGCGCCACCAGTTTCGGACTTTCATAGCCCTGAAGCACAAAGTCATAGGTGATCCGTCCCGCCGCACTCCGAAACACGTGGATTCCAGCGGCTTCCCGGTCCTCAAACAGTGCGCTCTCGATCGCCTCCCGGCTGTCCAGATAAATCAGCCGATCGGCTTCAGCGCCCTCGTCGAACAGCGTCCGGACTTCGGTATAGGCCGGCTCCTCCAGTTCGATCAGCGTGTAGATGTCATGCTCCGACGTGAAATTCTCCGGCAGCACAAACAGCATCACCAGAATGAAGATCACCGCCAGCGCGATTTCAATATAAATGTAGAAGGTCCGGAAGGACAGCTTCAAATCCTTCAAAAAGGTAGTCAGAAATTTCATAGCTTACACCAGCTTTCTTCCGGTGACCTTGATGAAAATCTCCTCCAGCGTCGCTTCCTTGGTGTGCATGGTCTCAATTTTCCTGGTGGCCAGCACCTCCTGAAGTGCCGCGAGTTCCACCGGATCCACGAGGGAGAAGTGCCGCCTGATCAGTTGGGCGCCAGTACCAGTACCCCCGCCGATGGTCACCTGACCCACAATGTCGGTATTACTGTCACCGGCCTTAACGGCCTGTTCAGCCTCGCTCCCCACATACTCCACCTCGACCAGCTTCTCGCCGTACTTGAGTTTGAGGTTTCGCGGCGAATCGATGAGCCTGAGCTCCCCGTCCACAATGAACCCGACCCGGTCGCAAAGCTCATCCGCCAGAAACATGTTGTGCGTCGTCAGGAAAATGGTTGTGCCTCGCTCTTTTTTCTCCTTGACAATGTCCTTGATCACACTGGCGATGGCGGGATCCAGCCCCGTCGTCGGCTCATCCAGGAACCATAGGATCGGCTGGTTGATCATGCTGCGCACGAAGGTCAGCCGGTGCTTCATCCCCTTCGAAAACGTCGCCGCTTTCTTGGACGCCACCTGCTCCAGCCCCACGAGCCTCAGCAGCTCCATGGGGTCCAGCGTGGGCACGTCGAACAGTTTTCTGTAAAACTCCAGGTTTTCCAGCGCCGTCAACTTGCCGTAGACGTTCGACTGTTCGAATGAGACCCCCAGCTTGTTGAACAGCTCCCGTTTGGGATCGCGCATGTCGTACCCCGCCACTTGGGCCAACCCGGTCTTCAGCGGCAGCAGCCCCGTCAGGATGTTCTGAGTCGTGGATTTCCCGGCCCCGGACGGCCCCAGCAGCCCGAAGGATTCCCCCTCCGCAATCTCGAAACTGATGTCCTTCACCGCGTACTTGTCGTCGTTGGTGTACGAGTAGTATAGCCCTTCCACTTTTACCATGTGTTTCACCTCCTGCAATTGCTGAACCGTTTAAGCCTGCCCAATCCCAAATCTCAAAAGATCCAAAAATTTGCCGATGGTCACTAAAACCCCATCATCATAAAAATAATCGTCCTTCTTGGCAATGTGCTTCTGATAATACTCGCTGATCTCCACGTTGAGGGCGCTGATCAGGTGCGCGGTGAGCCCCAGATCGATGTCCGGCCTGATCTCCCCCCGCTGGATCCCCAAGGTCAGCAGCTGCTCGAAAACCTGGTTCGACTTGTCTATGTTGTCCTCAATAATCTCCTTGAACAGCGCATGTGACGGATCCGACCTCAAACGATTCCCAATGACCACAAAATCCGGATTATCCCTGGCAAAGTGCAGCCCAGTTTCATACATTTCTTTAACGATGACAAAAAAGTCGTGATCAAACGGATTTCTCATCACCGGTGACAGATACTCCATTTTTTTTGCGATGATCAGGGACATGATGTGTTTGTAGAGGTCCTTCTTGTCGTCGAAGTATTGGTAGAAGCTGCCCTTGGGTATCCCGCTCCCCGTGACGATCCGGTTCACGCTGGCGTTGTCGAAGCTGTATTCCACGAACTCCCGAATGGCAGCTTCTTCGATTTTAGCGCGTTTTTCCGGCGGTAAATTGAAAAAGGTCTCCTTTGGCATAACTGCACCTCCTGCTTCATTGCGGAATTTATGTCGATATGACCACTAAGTCATGTGACTTCTTGGTCATATTATACCTCGAATTCGGCGAGATAATCATTAAATAAGGATTAAGGTTGGTTGGGGACGCGGACGGTTTCTGAACTGGTGACGCGGACAACTCTCAACTTGGGGACGCGGACGGCAATGTATTTTTAACACAAGAATGTAAATTTGTTCACTATTAAAATCAGTCGACCGCCATCCGTGTGGTGAAGGTTGTTCCGCAAGTCTTCCAAACAAAGCGGGGCTTCCCCCGGCTGTCCACTGCAAACAGCCGGGGGAAGCCCCGCTACCTTTTTCATTACTTATTTTCATTACTTATTTTCATTACTTATTTTCATTACTTATTTTCATTACTTTTTTTCATTGCCCTTTTTCACTACTTTTCAATCCGCTGCCTTTTATCGCAGCTTGATCCCATTTAAATCTGATGTTGCGCTTAGGTGACCATCGGCAAATGCCCTGGTCTTGATCTCTTAGTTTCGGAGGCTGTGAATCGGTGCCGGAATCCGGCCGCCGCGCTCCACGAAGAGCTTGGAAGACGCCTTGTTCACCGGCATGATTGGGGCACGGCCCAGAAGGCCGCCAAACTCCACGTAGTCGCCGACGCCCTTCCCATGAACCGGAATGACGCGAACGGCCGTGGTCTTGTTGTTGATCATGCCAATCGCCGCCTCGTCCGCGATGATGGCAGAAATCGTCTCCGCAGACGTGTCCCCCGGAATCGCGATCATGTCGAGACCCACCGAGCAAACGCAAGTCATGGCCTCGAGCTTATCCAGTGTCAAAATGCCCTTCTCGACGGCTTCGATCATGCCCTCGTCCTCACTGACCGGGATGAACGCGCCGCTGAGGCCGCCCACGTGGGATGACGCCATGGCACCGCCCTTCTTGACTGCGTCGTTGAGCATCGCCAGCGCCGCCGTGGAACCGTGGGTCCCGCAAGTTTCCAGCCCCATCTCCTCGAGGATCCGCGCCACGCTGTCGCCGACCTCAGGCGTCGGTGCCAAAGACAGATCCACAATGCCGTACGACACGCCGAGTCGGCGAGACGCCTCCCGGGCCACCAGCTCGCCCATGCGCGTCACCTTGAAGGCCGCCTTCTTGATGGTCTCCGCCACCTCGTCGAAGCTCTTGCCGCGCACCTCTTCCAGCGCGACCTTGACAACCCCGGGCCCGCTGACGCCCACGTTGATGGTGCAGTCCGCCTCGCCCGGTCCGTGGAAGGCCCCCGCCATAAACGGATTGTCCTCCACCGCGTTGGAGAAGATGACCAGCTTCGCGCAGGCGATGCTGTCGTGATCCTTGGTCAGCCGCGCGCACGCCTTGACCACCTGGCCCATCTCACGAATGGCGTCCATGTTCATGCCTGCTCGAGTCGTGGCCACGTTCACCGAGCCACAGACGATCTCCGTCTCCGACAATGCCCTCGGCAGCGCCTGAATCAGGCGGATGTCGCCCTTCGTCATGCCCTTGTGTACCAGCGCCGAGAATCCGCCTATAAAGTTGACGCCGACCGCCTTGCCCGCCCGGTCCAGCGCGTGGGCCAGCTCCAGCGTCACGTCCTCCTCGGAAGCCCCCGCCAGCATGGCGATGGGTGTCACCGAAATGCGCTTATGTATGATGGGAATCCCGAATTCCTTTTCGATCTCCGCCGCTACGGGCACCAGCCGCGCGGCGACCCTTGTGATCTTGTCGTAGATTTTCTGCGCCATGACGTGACCGTCACCATCGGCACAATCCAGGAGCGAAATGCCCATAGTCACGGTCCGGATGTCGAGTTTCTGTTCGTGGAACATTTCCTGGGTGTCCAGGATTTGCCGCATAGTTAACATAACATCCTCCTAAATCTGGTGCATAGCGGTGAAAACCTCTTCCCGCTTCACTCTGATCTGCATGCCCAATTCGTTTTCGACTTCCTGCATCTTCGCCTGCAGCTCTTCAATGTTCGTGTTGAGTTTGCCCAGGTCCACGATCATGACCATGGTGAACAGCCCCTGCATGATGGTCTGGCTGATGTCGTCGATGTTGACTTCCCGCTCGTACAGCGCCGTGGCGATCTTCGCGATGATCCCCGGCCGGTCTTTACCCAGAACTGTGATGACTGCTTTCAACCTAATTGCCCCCATTTCCTCGAACAGGTCAGGTGTGACGTTGCTGCCGCCGGCGCAGGATCTCATCCGGGTCCAAGACCCAGACCCAGATCAAAACCAAGACCAAGACCTCTGCCGATGGTCACCCACCCACACCTTTTCTCCCATTCAAGTTTTCAGAATTTTTCACATTATAGCACATAACAGAAGGGGATGAACAGCATTTTGTTAACATTAAATATTTATTATTAATTATCGTTCGTAATAACGTATTTTTTTGTATACAATAATGCGGTAATACGACATTTCAATGCAGGTGTATGGCAAAATATACAAACAATTACCGAGTGCCTGTTGCTGAGTTGAAGGTTGTCCGCGTCCCCAACTATATAACAGTCCGCGTCACCAATTTGAAATTGGTGACGCGGACAACATTTTTTTTGGTGCCAGAGCTTGCGAAAACGACTCTCATTCTCAAACTTTACCAGCATCATCATGGATCACTCTTTTATCGCATCCTTCAGCGCCTTCACAAACGCGCCCACGGGCGCCGCTGCCCCCTTGCCATGCTTCGCCACCAGATCCACCACGGCGCTGCCGACAATGATGCCATCGGCATAATCCGCCAATGCCTTCGCCTGCTCAGGCGTGGAAATGCCAAAGCCCACCGCCGTTGGAACCGTCGCGTGCCTCTGAATCTCCCCAAAGAACGCGTCAAAATCCGTCGCGAACCCAGAGCGCGTGCCCGTCACCCCCAGGGAGGACACGCAGTACAGGAAACCCTCGCTGTTCTGGGCAATGGCATCAATCCGGTCCCGGGATGTCGGCGCCACCAGGCTGATCAGATGAACCCTGTGGGCCCTGGCCTCCCCGGAAATCTCCATCTGCTCCCCGTAAGGCAGATCCGGCACAATCACCCCGTCAATCCCAACCCGGGCACAGGCCTCAAAAAAGCGATCCTTCCCATAATGCAGAATACAATTCAAATACATCATCAGCAGCAGCGGCGTCTGAGTCTTCTCCCTGAGCCTCGCCACCAGGTCAAAGATCCCCGGCAGCGTCGCCCCCGCCTCCAAAGCCCTGGCACTGGCCGCCTGAATGATCGGTCCCTCCGCCATGGGATCCGAAAACGGCACTCCGAGCTCCACCAAGTCCGCGCCCTGAGCAATCATCTCCAGTACAAGCGCCTCCGTCGTCGCCATATCCGGGTCCCCCGCCGTCACAAACGTGATCAGCGCCTTCTCCCTGCGATGTCTGAGCGCCTCAAAAGCAGCATCAATCCTATTCATGGATGTTTTCCCCCCTGTACTTCGCCACAGACTGCACGTCCTTGTCCCCGCGCCCGGACAGACAGATCACCAGAATCTCCTCCGACCCCATCTCCGGCGCGATCTTCCTCGCCAGCGCCACCGCGTGGGCCGACTCAATGGCCGGAATGATCCCTTCCACCTTCGCCAGGTACTCAAAGGAATCCACCGCCTCCGCGTCCGTCACCGGCAAGTACTCCGCCCTGCCGATGGACGCCAAATAAGCATGCTCAGGCCCAATTCCCGGATAATCCAAACCGGCGGAGATGGAGTACACCGGCATGATCTGCCCGCCGTCATCCTGCAGAAACAGCGATTTCATCCCGTGAAAAACCCCCGTCTCCCCCATGGTCACCGTAGCCGCGTGCATTCTGGTGTCGACGCCATGCCCCGCTGCCTCCGCACCAACCAGCCGAACACCCGGGGAATCAATAAAATCATAAAACGCCCCCATGGCATTGGATCCGCCGCCTACACAGGCTATGACGCAATCCGGCAGCCGCCCGGCTTCAACAGCAAGCTGTGCCCGAACCTCTTCACCAATGACCTTCTGAAAATCCCGGACAATCATAGGAAACGGATGCGGCCCCATAACAGAGCCAATCATGTAAAACGTAGTATCCGCCTCCCCCGCCCAGCAGCGGAAGGCCTCATTGACCGCGTCCTTCAGTGTGCCCGTACCGCTGGACACCCCCGTGACCTTGGTCCCCAGGAGTTTCATGCGGTAAACGTTGAGCTGCTGGCGCTCCATGTCCTCAACACCCATGAACACCTCACACTCCATGCCCAGGAGCGCCGCCGCCGTGGCTGCAGCAACCCCATGCTGGCCCGCCCCCGTCTCCGCGATCAGCCTCTTCTTGCCCATCTTCTTGGCAAGGAGTGCCTGACCCAGCACGTTGTTGATCTTGTGGGACCCCGTGTGGTTCAGGTCTTCCCGCTTCAGATAAATCTGCGCGCCGCCCAGATCCCGGGTCATCTTGCGCGCCGGATACAGCATGGACGGCCGCCCCGCGTACCCTTCGAGCAGCGCCTTCAGCTCCGACCTGAACTCCGGATCCTGCGAAAACTTCGTGTAAGCCGCCTCCAACTCTATCAATGCGTTCATCAGCGTCTCGGGGACATATTGCCCCCCGAACTCACCGTATCTTCCTGGCTTTGTCATGCTCATTGCCCCCTGACTCGTTCAATTATTTTAATGATAGCTTCCATCTTGGAAAGATCCTTAAATCCGTCCGTCTCAATGCCGCTCGACAGGTCGATCCCATAAGGCGCCACTGCATAGACCGCCTCTTCCAGGTTCCCGGCATTCAGCCCGCCGGCCAGGAAAAATGGCTTCGTGAGCTGCCCTTTGACGCCGCGAATCATATTCCAGTCCGCGACCACACCCGTGCCCCCGGCCATACCTGGCGTAAAAGCATCCAGGAGCAGCCGGTCCACCTCTAACCCGTCCGCTGCCAGCAGCACCGCCGCGTCTGTGGTCCTCACAGCCTTCCAAATCTCAGGAATTTTGCCGATGGTCCCGGTACTCACACCCACCAGCGCCTCCTTAACTGCCCGAATTTCCTCAGGACCCTCATCCCCATGAAGCTGCACCACGTCGAGTTTCGCCAATCTCACTGCTTCGAGTATTTCCTCCAGAGGCGCGTTGACGAATACGCCAACCTTCTTCAAACCCTCCGCCAGCCCTAACCCCAGCTGCCCCGCCAGCTCAGGACTCACCTGCCGCTTGCTCTTCGCGAAGACAAAGCCAATATAGTCCGGCCGGGTCTGATTCGCGTATTCAATATCTTCAGGACGTCGAAGTCCGCAGAATTTTATTTTCATTGGATGTCAGCTCACTTTCTAATGAGGGAAACCGGGTGTCAGACACCCAGTTTCCTTCCTTTTTCAACGTTCTCTATTTCAGCCCCTTCAATCCCTTAATCGTCCCTTCGACGTCCTTGCTTCGCATCAAGGTCTCGCCTATCAGCACCGCGTCGGCGCCCCAGGCCCGTACCATCTCCATGTCTGAAGCATCCCGGATGCCGCTTTCTGAGATGCAGAGACGGTCTTTAGGAACCATCGGCAGAAGTCTTTGGGTGGTGGAGAGCTCAACATTGAAGGTTTTGAGGTCTCGGTTGTTAATGCCAATCAGTTCAGCGCCACAGGCAATGGCCCGCGTCATCTCCGCTTCGTCGTGAACCTCCACCAGGACGTCCAGTCCAAGGGAGGCTGCCAGTGCCATGAAGGACCGAATCTCCTCGTCGTTGAGGATCGCCACAATCAGCAGTACCGCGTCCGCGCCAATCACCCGGGCTTCGTAAATCTGATAGTCGTCAAAGATGAAATCCTTCCTGATGATGGGGAGGGACACCGCTTGGCGCACCTGCTTCAAATAGTCGGACCCGCCCTGGAAATAGGCTTCCTCCGTCAGCACGGAAATGGCGCTGGCACCGCTGCGCTCATAGGCCGCCGCGACCTCTGCCGGGCGGAAGTCCGGCTGGATCAGGCCTTTGGACGGGGAGGCCTTTTTGACCTCCGCTATGATGGACAGGCCCTCCGCAGCCAGTGCCTTGGCAAAGCCCTTGGTGGCCAGCGACGGTGACGCCGTTTCAACGATCTCCAGCGCCATGCGTTTCATTTCCTCGCGCCCGACCCTCGAAATCTCCCGGACCAGCTGAATCTTACGCTTTTCAACAATCTCATCCAATATCATGGTTGTCCTCCTAGTGTATCCTATCTCCCGTACTGCTGGGTCGTCTCTGCCAGTGCCTTCAGCTTCGCCAGAGCCCTGCCGCTGTCGATGGATGCCTTCGCTGCCGCTATGCCTGCCTCAAAGCTATCCACCTTGCCGGAGGCCACCAGAGCCGCTGCTGCATTCAAGAGCACCACGTCCCGCTTCGGCCCCTGCATGCCGTTCAAAATATCCAGCGTGATCCTGGCATTTTCCTCAGGCGTTCCCCCTACCAGGTTCACGAGCTCTGTTGAAGTCAGCCCGACCTCTTCCGGGGTAATTTTATAGGTGCGGGTCTGACCCCGCCGGATCTCACAAATCGTCGTCGCGCCCGTCAAAGTAACCTCATCGAGGCCGTCTGAGCCGTGAACCACCAGGGCGCCCTGGACGCCCAGCTGAACCAAAACATTCGCCAGAACTTCGACGAGCTTTTCATCATAGACTCCAAGGAGCATATACGGGGCTCCCGCCGGATTGGAAAGCGGTCCTAAAATGTTGAAGACACTCCGCAGTCCCAGCTCCCGCCGCGGCGCCGCCGCATGGCGCATGGAGCCGTGGAAGGCCGGCGCAAACATAAAGGTCACACCCGTCTTCTCCAAACAGTCCAGGGCCTGTTCCGGCGTCAGATTGAGCCGGACCCCCAGCTGTTCCAGGACATCCGCGCTGCCGGAGCGACTGGAGACACTGCGGTTGCCGTGCTTGGCCACCGGCTGCCCGGCGCCCGCCACCACAAGGGCGGTCGTCGTCGAAATATTGAAGGTGTTGCTGAGGTCACCGCCGGTGCCCACAATATCCACTGCCGGCAAAGTAGTTTTAACCGTGGCCGCCTTGCTGATCATGGCTCTGGCGAAGCCTGTAATCTCGTCTACAGATTCGCCCTTCATCCGCAGCGCCGTCATAAATGCCGCGATCTGGGCATCCGTCGCGCCGCCGTCCATGATGCAGCCCATGGCGTTTTCTGCCTCAGCGGCACTCAGAGACTCACCCTCCGCAACCGTGAGCAGATAGCGTTTCAGCGCCGACTTCTCTTCGCTGGACACTGGAACCTGCATGACTTGGCTGGTGGCCTTCACCCCTGCCACCTTTGTGACAAACTTATACAGCATGGACTTGCCATGTGGCGTCAGCACAGACTCTGGATGGAACTGCACCCCATAAACCCGTAGTGCTTCATTCTCCGCCGCCATGATTTCGCCCTTGGCGGTCTTGGCGGTCACTTTCAGGGTCTCAGGCAAGGACAAAGGATCCAGCACCAGCGAGTGATACCGTGCCACCTCCTGTTTAACCGGCAGTCCTTCAAAGAGCTTAGACGTCGGATCCACCTCAATCATGCTGGACTTTCCATGCACTTGCTCCGACGCGTGAACCACACGGCCTCCAAAAGCCTCACCTATGGCCTGCAGACCCAGGCAGACCCCCAACATAGGAATCTTGCCGGCAAAATGCCGGATTGCCTCAATGGTTATCCCCGCGCTGGCAGGAAAGCCAGGTCCAGGGGACAGGATCAGTGCTTCAGGCCCTAAAGCCTCAATCTCCGCCAAAGTGATCTGGTCATTCCGGACTACTTTCAAGTCCGGATAAAAGGATCCAATCTCCTGGTAAAGGTTATAAGTAAACGAATCGTAGTTGTCTATGATCAAGATCACTGGAGATCCCCCGCTTCCACTATAGCTTGAATAACGGCCTTCGCCTTGTTGACCGTCTCCTCATATTCCTTCTCCGGCACTGAGTCCGCCACAATCCCGGCCCCCGCCTGGACATAGGCCTTCCCGCCCGTAAACAGCGCCGTCCGAATGGCAATGCACGTATCCATGTCCCCGTTCAGCGCCAGGTAACCCGCTGTGCCGCCATAAATCCCCCGGCGGCTGCTTTCCAAAGAATCTATAATTTCCATAGCTCTGACCTTGGGCGCTCCGGACAGCGTCCCCGCCGGCAGTACCGACTTCAGGACATCCAGGCCGCCCAGGCCAGGCATCAGATTGCCTTCCACGTCGCTCACCAGGTGCATGACCTTGGAGTAGCGCTCCACCTTCATCAGCGTCGTCACTTCCACGGAACCGAAGGCGGCGACCCTGCCTACATCGTTTCGTCCCAGGTCCACCAGCATCATGTGCTCCGCCCGCTCCTTGGGATCGTTCAGCAGCTGGGCCTCCAGCTGCAGGTCCTCCGCCGCGTCCAGCCCCCGTCGGATCGTCCCGGCGATAGGCCGCGTCATGATCCGCTCATCGGTGACGCTGGCCAGCCGCTCCGGCGACGCCCCGGCAATCTCGTAAGACGGAAACTTGAAGTAATACATGTACGGCGACGGATTCTGCACCCGCAGCACCCTGTAGACGTCAAAGGCCGGCGGCGGATTGTCCACCTCAAAACGCTGGGACAGCACGATCTGGAACGCGTCCCCGTCGTAAATGTGATGCTGGGCCCGTCGCACCTTTTCCATAAACGCTTCACGCGTCGTGTCACTGGTGGCCTCAGCCTCGCGCTTTCGAAGCTTCTTCCCATTGCCAAACCTCTGGCCCCCTGCTCTGCCGATGGCGACCGAAAGCCCCTCAGACAAGTCCCGCAGCCTCTGAACCGCTGACGCATATTCTGCCTCGAAACCGGCGTCGCTCTTCGTCCTGGCGTGGGTCATCAATACGACCTTGTGCTTCAGGTGGTCGAAGGCGATGATCTCTTCGAAATACATCAGGTGGATCTCCGGGAGCCCTATAGTATCTTCAGGACCCGGACCCAGAGTCGTCTCCACGTATCTTGCCGCGTCATATCCGAAGACGCCCACCAGGCCGCCCGTCAGAGGCGGAAGATGGAGGAGCTTGGGACTGCGTCGCGTCGAGAGAAAGTCGCCTATGACGGTAAACGGGTCGGTGATGCGACCATCGGCCACACGCTCTCCGTTAATGGTCATGATCCCATCCCTGAGCAAAATCTCCGCCTCCGGGCAGCGGCCTATAAAGGAGTAGCGGCCCCACTGGGCACCGTTTTCAACGCTTTCCAGCAGGAAGCAGTGGGTCGCGTCGTCCTTAATGGCATTGAACAGCTGAATGGGCGTCATCATGTCCGCCATCAGCTCAACGGCGACCGGTACAAGGTCATAGCCCTCTGAGATGCGCTTAGCCTTTTCGAGTTCAGGATAAATCATGGTTGTCACTCCTTGGGTATAGTCATTTTGGTGGATGTGGGGATTGGAAGCGGGGGGCGATAGGCCAAAGACCACTGAGCAACTCGGTGTCAGACACCAAGTTTCATCTTGAGGCATAACTCGGTGTCTGACACCAAGTTTCATCCAGATTTTCATACAAAAAAAGAGCCTATCCTCCCGGTTTGGGACGATAGACTCGTGGTGCCACCCAATTTTAAGAAATAGTGCTCTCCTTGTTTCAGATACAGCACGTGGCGTACCCGGGTCTTTTGCTGCGACGTCCGGGATCATGTTCAACCTGTGCGATATCCTGTCCCTATAACGCGAGACACGCGGCGATGGATACTTCAGCAGTCCGCCTCAGCCGGTCAATCCTGCCAAACTGGGCAAACGCGGTTCCCCATGCTCCTCACAAACCCATTCGTACGCGGCGTCTGTGCCGGCATCCCACCACCGCCGGCTCTCTGTGACATTCGCTGATGCCTACTACTTACTTTTGCTTCAGGATCAAATATAGATAATCGATTTTTAGAATTATACTGCTGAGGCCGCCGCTTTGTCAAGGCCATCTTTTTTAGTCTTTTCAAATTTTTCATAATTTTTGCGAAAACGCGCCGCTAATGACTGGGCTGCTTTGTCGTACTCAGCAGGATCCGCCCATGTGGCTTTAGGATTCAGAATTTCGGAGGTTACCCCCGGGCAAGCCTTGGGAATACTTAACCCAAAGAACGGCTCCGTTTCAAACTCTACCGAATCCAGATCGCCGTTCATGGCGGCGTTGACCATAGCCCTGGTATAGGCCAGCTTGATGCGGTCCCCGGTGCCATAAGCGCCGCCCACCCAACCGGTGTTGACCAGATAAGCTTTGGTGCCATAGGTCTCCATGCGCTTTTTCAGGAGACCTGCATAGACCATGGGATCCCTCGGGAGAAATGGTTCGCCAAATCCCGTCGAGAAAGTCGCTTCAGGCTCCGTGATGCCCCGTTCGGTACCTGCCAGCTTGCTCGTGTAGCCCGAGAGGAAGTGGTAGAGGGCCTGTTCCGTGGTCAGCCTTGAAATTGGCGGCATGACACCAAAGGCGTCCGCCGTCAGGAATAAAATAGTTTTGGGATGTCCGCCCCTGCCGCTGGAAACGGCGCCAGGTATGAACTCCAGCGGATAAGCCGCCCTTGTGTTCTCTGTCACCCGGTCCGTGGTAAAGTCGCTGATCCGCGTCAGCGGGTCCATGATGACGTTTTCGAGGACTGCCCCAAAGCGCACCGCGTCGAAAATCTCCGGCTCTTTGTCTCTGGTGAGCCCTATGCATTTGGCGTAGCAGCCGCCTTCGAAGTTGAACACGCCCTCGTCGCTCCAACCATGCTCATCGTCTCCAATCAACTGACAGTGGGGATCCGCAGACAGCGTCGTCTTGCCCGTGCCGGACAGCCCAAAGAACAGTGTGGTGTCCCCCTTGGCATTGATGTTGGCTGAACAGTGCATTGGAAAAACGCCGGCTTCAGGCAGCAGATAGTTCATCACGGTAAATATGGCTTTCTTTATTTCACCCGCATACCGCGTCCCGCCTATGATGACGGTCTTCTCCTTGAGATTCAGGATGACAAACGCCTCGGACCGCGTCCTGTCCACGTTGGTAAACGCGTTGAAGCCCGGCACACACAGAAGCGTGTACTCAGGCACGTGGTTGTCGAGTTCCTCTTCGGTTGGTCTGACCAACAACTGCCTGGCGAACAGATTCTGCCATGCGTACTGGTTGATGATTGAAATGGGAATCCGGTGCTTCGGATCCGTGCCGCAGTAGCCCTGAAATATGTAAAGATCACGGTCCTCAAGATAGGCGGTCAGTCGGTAATAAATCCGCCAGTACACGTCCTCCGTCATAGGCTGATTGATTTTGCCCCAGGAGATCTTGTCGTGCACGTCAGCTGAGTCCACAATAAACCGGTCCAGCGGCGAGCGCCCCGTGTATTTCCCTGTCCGGATGGCCAGCGCCCCGGTACTGGAGAGGACACCCTCCCTGTTGATCAGCGCCTGTTCCACCAGCCTCGCCGGCGGCAGATTGTCAAACACGTCCCCCACATTGTAAATGGCCAGATTCTTCAAATAAGCTGTATAATCCATATAAACCTTCCTTCTGTCGAAGCCCTTTGAAACAGGCTCGATTCTCTCAAAATGACTATATCAGTATTATTCCCTTTCCGACAATGCAAGAAACAAGGCATTTGACTGAAAACTCTAAAACAAAAAAGGAAATACCTGAAAATGAGGATAAAACCTTCGAAAGATTGAAAGAGGGCGTCAGCGGCTGCGACTTTCGCCTGTCATCGCCAATCGGCCACAATTACCTCCGTGGTGAGCAAAAACCATCGGCCAAAAAATCTCAGCCGATGGTCTCCCTTCACCCATAAATATCTTTCCTATGCCCCACTTCAACAATCAGGATCACGACCCGATCCTCCTCAATCTTCGCCAGGATCCGGTAATCCCCTATTCTATAACGCCATTTTTCGCTCATAGACCCCTGCAACGATTTTCCATGAAGCCTTGGATTATCGCAGTCCACAAGATTTTTTTCAATATAGGACAGGATAAAGAACGCGGTTTGCTTATCCAGTTTCTTAAGCTGCTTCAGCGCAGATTTGGTGTATTCAACACGGAATAGTTTCATAAGCCAAGTTCTTTCTTGACTTGGTCATGGCCATACCTTTCTTCTTCCCTGGTCTCTTCCCATATCCTATCAAATAAGGCCAAATCATAGTCTTCCTCAATTCTGGCCAAAACCGTTTCCCGTATAAATGAAGAGAGATCCAAATTGTGAATTTCAGCGTATTTGCGTATCAACGCGTCGTCTCGGTCATTCAGTCTTAAAGATACTGTGCCCATGGGTGCACCTCCAAAATTGTAATACATCGTATTGCAACTTCATATTACACCACTCTGGTAAATTGTTCAAGTATGAAAACAAAAAACCATCGGCAAACGCTCCTGCCGATGATTAGTTTCCAATCATCTTATAAATTGCGTCTGTTGTGAATTATTTGTGATAAGGTTCATTTCTCATGATCCGAAACGCCCTATAAACCTGCTCCAGCAGAATCACGCGCATTAACTGATGTGGAAAGGTCATTTTAGAAAAGGACAACTTGAAGTCTGCACGGTCCAGGATGCTGTCCGCAAGCCCCAATGAGCCGCCTATGATAAACGCCACATGACTGTCGCCCTGAAGTCCAAGTTCGGCCAGCTTTTCCGAGAGACCTTCGCTGCTCAGCATCTTGCCCTCAATGGCGAGGGGCACCACATAGGCGCCATTTGGGAGTTTCGCCAGGATTCGCTGGGCTTCCTTATCCAGAATTTGTGCCTTCTCCCGCTCGGAAGCTTGGTCGGGGGTCTTTTCATCGGCTACCTCGATCACTTCAAGCTTCACATATTTCGAAAGGCGCTTCGAATATTCCGAAAGCGCCTCAGTATAAAACTTTTCTTTAATTTTACCAACTGCAATCAATGTGATTCTCAAACTCTACCTCCATGGCGTCCCTGTGACGCTTGACTCATGCCGCGTCAAAGCGCCTGCCCTTCAGCGGCCTATGCTGTAAACGCGGCCGACCCGGTCCCTGTAGCTCAGATCAAGACACACGTCCGTTCCTACATGAATATGATTTTCCCTCAATACACCGCTGACAGTTTCAAAGGCGAGTTCCGGAAAATTGTTTTCTTTGCTGAGGTGACCCAGCAGGATGTTTTGAACCCGGCCGCCCTGAACGGCCAAAGTGGCAATCTCTCCGGCGTTGTCATTGGAAAGGTGGCCAATTTCAGACAGGATTCTGCGCTTCAGATAATAAGGGTAGGAGCCCATCTTCAGCATCTCAATGTCGTGGTTGGATTCCAGCATCAAAAAATCGACCTGAAGCAGCTCCTGCAGAATCTCCTCCGACACGGTACCCAGATCTGTTGCTACAGCCAGTCGGGATATACCATCTGAAAAGCGGTAGGCAACGGGGTCCGCGGCGTCATGGGAAATAGCTATAGATTTGACTTCCAGGTCGCCAATGGAGAATGGCACCCCATTCTGGATGACCTTGACCCGCTCCGGATCCACTTTGCCTATTTTGGGCATCATGGCGTCCCAGGTGCTCTGGTTGGCGTAGACGTCGAGATTATAGCGCCGCATCAGCACGCCGACCCCTTGTATATGGTCACTGTGCTCGTGGGTCACCAGAATGCCGCTCAGTGTAGAAATATCTTCCGAAATGCTGTCTATGGCGTTTTTTATATATTTACCGCTGAGACCCGCGTCCAAAAGCACCCGGCTTGAGTTCGCCGCTATGAACTGACAATTGCCGCTGCTGCCGCTGGCCAGGGAGCAAAATTTTAAACTCATTGGGACAACCCCTTAACTGCATGATATCCATTATACCTCAAAATGACCTCGCGAGGAAAGGCCGAGTTGTTATGTTAACCTTTTGATCATAGGCCAAAGGCCGGTGATCGTAAACCATAGACCGCAGGCCATAGGCTATTGGTCATTGGTCATTGGCAGTTGGTGAAGCGCTGTCTCTTAGGCCACGCTTCACAGCGTTCGCCACCCATCCTCCGCTATTCCACCGCTTCCACAAAGATGACGCGACCATCGGACAACCGCATACGCCAGTAAGGCGAAGCTTCACCGGAAGTGATGTCGCTGGTCAGAGAGCCTGTTTCAAGCTGATACCCCAATTCGATGGAATCGATTTTTAAAGACGTATCAGGTCCCATGCTGGTCGCAGCGATTTCCTCTGCAGCCATGAATAAGGCTTTTGAAGGCTGTATGACTGTGTGAACGTTTTCCTGGGGTTGTGGTTCATTAAACCATCGGCGTTCAAAGGAGACCACTTTGTTGCCTGTCAAGCGAATACGCATGAAGGCCTCCTCCAGAAAATAGGTGCCGTACTTCTGGCGCCACTCCAGGATGACATGGTCGGGTTCAACGCTGAGGTCCCAGCGCTGGCGATCGCCATGATCGAAGCCGTGAGCCGCAAGAAACGCTTCGCCCGCCTGCCAGGCCGCTTCCGTTTCAAGGGGCTCAGAGATCAGCCACTGTTCCATAGGCAGTTCAAAGCGGATCTCACGTTCGAGAGCGACAACCAGGAGCGCGCCGTCTCGTCCGACGAACAAGCCATTGATTTCCTCGTAACCTTCTGAGAGAAGCCTATCCGCAAGCTCTGCCGCCTCAATTTCATTGTATTCCAGGTCTATCGCCCTGATGTTCAGCGGGATCGAGGGAATGAGCGCATTGATGCCTATGCCCCGACCGTTCAAGAGTGCTATGACTGAAGGCAGCAGCGGATCCTGGGTTTCATCTCTTTGAATCAGCTTGTCCAGTCCTCCCATCATTGCGAACAAAGCGATATTGGTCAGAATCAGAGCAAAGATAAGAATGTTTTTAGATTTTTTCCAGTCCATAATTACTTCACCGCCTGTGTCGGAACGCGCTGAAGCAGCTCGCCGGTGTATAAGTCAAAATAATAGTGGTTGTCGCCAATTCCCAGGTGCCATGCAGGTAAATACGTGAGCACATTATTGTCGCGGGAAAGGAAATAAATCAGCTCGTATTCAGTTATATCATGCAAAATCTGATAGACAAAGCCGAAGTCATCCTTTGAAGCTGCTGCTTCAGGATTCAGCGTAAGATAGTCACTTAAGATGAGGTCATACTGGTTCTCGATCAGCATATCCAAGCTGAGGACTTGATCTGAGGGATCGTTTTCAGGCAAGATCCTCTGAATCGTATCGTAGTTCTTCATCAGGTAGGTCACTTGGTCATTTGTAATTTCAACCGTTGCCGTATATGACACGTCACGGTCTGACAAATCTATTGGGAGGCCTTGGTGGCGATGGCTGAAGTGGAATGTTTTGACCCTGACACCCGGTGCATCCTCCGTTTCGGTGAAATATTTGAGATAGAAGCCCTCGGGAAATGCACCGTATTTTCTGAGCTCAGCAACCACTTTTGTCAGGCTGTCTTTAAAGCTCAGAATCTCATCTGAGGTACTTCCCCCCCGAAAGCGCTCCTGATATTCCAGACGCCCCTGCGTGCCAAATCTGAGCGCTCTGTCACCGTAGCCGTAAAGATAAACGACAGATCCGTCTACTTCCCGGACGCGCTTAACGAAGTCAAATCGGGCACCAAAGGCAATATCCGCATAATAACGCTCTTGCTCCTCGCTGAGGGTTTCCAGACTGAACTCGTTCTGGACCCGAACCCGGTCAAAGGTTGGCATGGCG
Source organism: uncultured Acidaminobacter sp. (assembly GCA_964416305.1). GTDB lineage: Bacteria > Bacillota > Clostridia > Peptostreptococcales > Acidaminobacteraceae > Acidaminobacter. The sequence goes on from CAYQDM010000004.1 coordinate 96,249, forward strand.
ACAATCGGCTCAATGATGTGGTTTTCTCTGTAGATCTGATCCGGCTTTTCCAGTATGGTTCTGAGGGAGAACGTGTCTTCAATCCGCTTATATTCAATGGTTCCCTCATCCTTTTCAATCTGTGTCAGGAGTGCAGCCAAGTCAGAAATTTGGGAGTTGCCCGTACTCTCCCTGTTATAGGCGAAACTGACAAATCTCGCTTCTGCACGATTGCCAAGAAACAGGGTGCCCGGTTCGGACGTAGGAATAATGATCACATCAAAGGCTGCTTTATCAAGAAGTTCACGGGGCTCCTTCGAACCGCTGGCGACCAGAATCTGATCCGCAGTCATGGCGAAAGGCAGCTTCAATATCACGCTGCGCTGAGTCACGGCTTTATCCCAGGCGGTCTGGTCCGCTTCGGTGTAATCAGAGGTTTCAAGGGCACTGCGAATAAGCCCCTTGGCACTTGACCAGAGGCTGTTTTTCAGACCGGTATCGAAGTGCCCTGAATACAAGCCACCCCCAAAGCTGACCTGATAGCCTTGGGGGTTTAAAAGGTCTTCGATATTCACGCTCACCTGAACGTTTCCGCCGACGGAACCGGCCCGAGCACTTATGGAACTGGTGTCCAGCAGGAATTGTCCCGCCAGATAGGCGCAGATGGCAAATAACACCATCAGTATTGCGGATTTCGCTTTTTCCAGAAGCATCCGACACCCTCCATAGTTTCTCAGCTTACAGCTGCACATAACATTTCTGTGTAAAATCGACAACCCCACGTCTGCGCTGCGCGTGGGGTCATAGGCTTATTGAGACAAACTGCTCTTGATGACATTATAGGCATTGTTCGGAAGATCCTGAGCGGAGTCCATTGCGCGAACGGTAACACGCTCCACCTTGATGGTGCGGTTCACGTCATTGCGCCTGAAGTTGATCAGATAGGTTCCGACAGCCGGCTTCTCGAGGGTCACTCTAAAGGTCGGAATCGCGCCTACTTTGACATCCTGCCAACTGTAAACCGTCACTTGGGCAATCCTTCTGAATTGATAGGCCGCCGCATCATACTCGATCATGATGGCGCTCAAATCCCGAGAGGCTTTGTTGCGGCGCTCGACGAGGAGATCCATTTCATACTGGCTGATAAAACCGGTCTTCATTTTGATTTCTTCCTGAACGCGGTTGAGATCAAACTCAGCACGGATTCGCTTTTCGTAAGCACTTACAAAATCATCAATCACCTGACCGCGATAGGCCGTTGTTCTGTATTCGTTCGCAAAACTGTCAGCCAGCTTGACCGGCCTCAATTTTTCAAGGTTTCTAACGATGTCATAGCCGTCCCAGCGCACTATACTCATAGACACGTCCATGTCTTTGAGAAGGCGTACAGAAAGAAACAGATTGTCCCGTATGAAGACCTCGTTGCTGATGCCATATTTAGGTTCCAGAATATCGATCGATCCCGCCAATTCACGATCTGTAACAGCCGTGGCATATCCAGGGACGCCGGCAAACGCAGCCAGCAGCACAAATACCGCTGCCACCCTGACCATTGCCATGCCCCGTGACCTGATTGCTGTAAGGATCAGCGAAAGAACATGCATGCTCATAATTTTCACCTCAAGTGCTAATCATTTATCCAGAAAGAAGTCCGCCATTTTGATTTCCATGCACTTAAAAAATCACCGGCGCACTTCGGCACTTTCAACTTGGATAAATTCATTATAACCCATGCATGTTACAGTTCCATTACATCAGTTTTAAGAACTCTTTACACAATTTTGACGTTCTCTGCGAACGGTCCCCATTTTCGCCATGATCGGTGCTTTTCGGCTTCTTTTAAAAGCAGTTTATGCCGATGGTGCTACAACCGGAAGCCGAATCGTGACAGTCGTCCCAATATCAACCGTCGATTCAATGGCAATACTGCCCCCATGCGCCTCTACAAACTGCTGCGCGATTGACAGACCGAGTCCCGTACCGCCGAGCGCTCTTGATCTGGCTTTATCCACTCGATAAAATCTCTCAAAAATTCTCGATAAGTCTTTCTCCGGAATACCCATGCCGTTGTCGCAGATTCTCAAAACAAGCTCCTTGGGCAGTTTAGAAGCAAAGATGGTAATCTTGCCTTCCTCCGGTGTATACTTGACCGCATTGCCTATGACATTAATCAACACCTGCTCCATACGGTCATAATCAAAGATCGAAACCATGGACTCTTCCTGGGCATTGACTTTGATCCACTGTCTTTTTGGTTTGTATGCCGTTTCAAGTTTTTTGATGCTTTGACGGATCAAATGCAGCATATCGTGCTCTTCCAAATGAAGATTGGCTGTCCTGGCATCAAAATTTGAAAGTTGAAGCAAGTCCCTGACCAGACGCGCCATGCGGTCCGCCTCGCCATCAATGACGCCGAGAAACTGCTGTACGGTTTCCGGGTCGTCAATGCCGCCGTCCAGGAGTGTTTCGGTATAGGATTTAATGCTTGTGAGTGGTGTCTTCAGCTCATGGGATACATTAGCCACGAAGTCCCGTCTCATGCGATCGAGCTTCTCCTGCTCTGTGACGTCCTGAAGCACGAAGACAAACCCGGATTTAATGCCCCTGACATTTTCAAACGGCGCGAAGTTGACCCTCAAGGTGGATCCTTTGTAATCGATAATCCTGCTGCCGGACCAACGCGTTCCGTCTTCTACAATCTGGTTCATAGTCAGATTTGGGTCAATTTCCTTTAAAATCTGATCGATCCGTTCCGCACGAAATGGCAATTCCAACATTTCCAGGGCCTTTGGATTCAGATGGATGATGTCCCCGTCCCGATCCACTGCGACAAGACCATCATCCATGTAATGCAGAATGGCTTCAAGTTTGCTCTTTTCACGTGAGATTTCATCCATGCTGGTTTTTAACTCACTGGTCAAAACGTTGAACATTTCGGCCAGTTTACCTATTTCGTCATTGGATTTAACATCAACCTTCTGGTCAAAATCACCCGCGGCCATTTTAGCCGCTTTTTCAGTCACATCATTAATTGGCTCCGTAATAGTACGCGCGATCATAAAGCCCAGGAGAATGGTGATCCCGAGGGCTGCCAGTGTAGCGCGGACTATGGTCGCCTTGGATTCCGAAAGGCTCTTGTAGACATCTGTCAGGTCATACCTGATATAGAGAAGTCCGACGACCGCCTGTCCCCCATTTCGAATGGGTTCAACGCGGTCCATGGTCCTGATCAGGTAGCCATCGTCTTCAATTGTGATGCTTTTTTCAACGGTCTTCCCGTTAAGCCCTTCCACCAGAAGCTCAAAATCCAAAAATTCTTCAGCACTTCTGCCAATATTCTGCGTACTGGTTGCCGCAATTTTATAGTCTGCGCCATTGATTATGAAAATCTCTTCTCTAAAGCCCAACTCACTCTGGTTCTGAATGATCGTTCTGATCTCAGCGCTGTCGAAACCCTGGTCCACATAGCGCTCAATTTGAGGCTTGATCAGCTCCGTCAGGTTCATCAGGCGCCTTGAAACGTCATCCATATGATAGCGTTCAAAGGATTCCACAATAATGACTCCGGCTATAATCATGCCGATAAAAACCAGCATAAAATATATGGTGGTAAACTTCCAACGTATGCTTTTGAACATAAGCTTTAAAACCTTTTAAAATAGTAACCGACACCGCGCTTGGTCAAAATATATTTTGGATTGCTGGAATCATCTTCAACCTTTTCTCTCAAACGGCGCACAGTGACATCCACAGTACGAATGTCGCCAAAATACTCATATCCCCAAACATCCTTCAACAGCTGTTCACGGGTGAAAATCTGATTGTCCTGAGTCGCCAGAAATTTAAGGAGTTCAAACTCACGCAGCGTCAGTTCAATAACTGTGGACCTCTTGGTGACTTCATAGCGTTCAAAGTCAATTTTTAATTCTCCGGCCTCAAGCATCAGACTCTGAACAGATCCCCCTGTGATGTCAACCCCTGCAGGCTCTGTTCGCCTCAGGTTGGCCTTGACTCTGGCAATCAGCTCTCTCATGCCAAAGGGCTTTGTGATGTAATCATCAGCACCAAGCTCAAGCCCAAGTACCTTGTCCACTTCTTCCTCTTTTGCCGTCAGCATGATCACGGGGACTTGGCTGCCTTCTCTAATTTTTTTCAAGACCTGAAAGCCATCCAGCCGTGGCAGCATAACATCCAGAAGTACTAAGTCCGGCTGCTCCGCTTTCATTTGCTGCAGCGCTTCTTCACCGTCAAAGGCGGTTATAATGTGATAACCCTCTTTGGTCAGGTTAAAACGTATGATATCCGAAATCGGTTTTTCGTCGTCTACAACTAGAACTTTGCGTGGATTCATTGGTGCCACCCCGTTTCTGTAGGATTAATATCATTCTAACGTACAAATGTTCAATTGTCCACAAGGTCAAAAAAATGGGCTCGTGAGGGCGCTCCATAGAAAAAGAAAGCTTCCGGAAGGCATGCTTCCGGAAGCTTTCTTACAATTTTACATTTTAATATAATTCAAAGGATTCTTAGGCACACCATTAATTCTGACTTCAAAATGAAGGTGCGGACCTGTGCTGCTTCCGGAATTGCCGCTCAGTGCGATTTGCTGACCTTTGTAAACTTTGTCGCCCTTTTTCACCTGAAGCTTCGAATTGTGTGCATATACAGTAACTACGCCGTCACCATGACTGATGCGAACAGTATAGCCATAACCGCCGTCATAACCGGAAAAAGTAACTGTTCCACCATCCGCCGCCTTAATAGCAGTACCCGTAGATAAACCAATATCTATTCCGTTGTGTCTTCTGCCCCAGCGGGTGCCAAATGGTGAAGTGACAGTGCCGCGGGATACAGGTTTAGCCAAGACGCCGGAACCCACTGTTGCAGGTCTGGCTTTGGTACCCTTCACAACGACTTTTGTGGTAGGTTCTGCAATAACCTTTTCACTGAGAATTTCTCTGTTGACTTCGATGCCGTTTTCTCTGACGACATTGGCAACGACTTCCCGTTCGCCGTTTGAACCGGAAGTAGTGACTTTATTCGTCCCCTTATATGTAGAAGCGTCTTCTTTAACAACGGTCTCAAACGGGATCTGTTCTTTATAGACTGCTTTCTCCACCGTACACACCGTAACGAGCGAAGCAGGCACCATCAAACTGACTTTTGCGCCAATTTGAAGTTTTTCAGGCGTAATGCCTGGATTAGCCTTTTCCAGATCCTCAACTGCGATCTGATACTTTTGTGAAATTGTCCAGAAGTTTTCACCCGATTCGACGACGTGGATCTTCTCCTGGTCTGTGCCCTTCATAATGTATTCAACAGATCTCTCCGGAACACTGTATGCTTTAAATAAACCTGCTTCTTTTCTTGTCGCAGCAACTTCAACCGTCTCTTTGAAGTAAGCTTCTACAATGTCTTTATCAGCAGTGAAGTTCGACATTAAGGTGTCGATCACACTTTGTGCTTCACTTTCTGACTTAAAGAAACCATACTCTTCGCCGTCAATTTTGACAGCATAGCCCTCAAGAGCAGGCGCATCAAAAGAAGCGGCATCCTCTATGAGTTCCGTAATATCCGCAGACGCCTTTTTCGCACCTTCTGGAATCAGCGGCATTTTTTCAGCAACGCCTGCTTCTGAAAAAGTCGATGCAAGCATAATCTGATTTGGTGATTGAACTTCAACGGATTGAAGGTCTGTTAACTGAACTGTTGAAAAAGAACCGGCTTCCAGCGTAAATACGCTCGATACGGCGACAGCAAGCATAGCCGCTACCACAGACGTGGCATACCGGTTGCGCTTGAAGAAATCGACATGTTTATGAGTATCGAAATCTGCAGGGGTAACAACAGAGCTGTCAAGTTTTTTCAAGGTTTTGCCTGATGCTCGGCGCAGCATAGCTTCGCCTGATTCAAGACCCTTTGCAATCCTTTTCTGGATCTGTTTAAGCTGCATAATTCTCTCCTGTGTTCTTCAGATTTTGTTACAACAGAAATCAGAATTTAATGATTTCTTAATAAATCCTCAATCAGTATACCATAAAAATCGTTTCCAAACTAATTACAAAATCAAATTTCTTTTGTGATATAATAAAAATGCTCGAAATCAAAAAAGAACGTTGTATTTTCAATAGAAAGCAGGGAATGCCATGGGATTCCACCTACAAGAAGAAAAGGTTGATTTTGGTACAACTTCCATAGAAAATATATTTATTAATGATTTTATGCCAATGGCTAATGGAACTTATGTTAAAGTTTACCTATTGGGATACAAATTGGCAAGAGACGCAAATTTAAGTATAAAAAGCGACCATCGTTCCATTTCCAGACATTTAAGCATACCGTTGGAAGATGTTTTGTCTGCGTGGGATTTTTGGGAAAAGAAGAAAATAATTGTAAAACACCCTAAGGATGAAAGCGTCGGGATCTCCAGCGACTATGATGTTGAATTTCTATCTCTGCGACAGCTCTATCTTGACAATAATTTCGCTCCTAAGAATTTGGACCCGGATCATTCCAAGCCTTCTTCAGGCGATTTGATCGACTCCATGAAAAATGCCGAGATTAGAGATATGTTTTATAGCGTCGACCAGATCATGAGGCGGCAGCTCACACCAAACGAGCGTACAGAGGTCTTGAGCTGGGTATTTGAGTTCAATCTGTCGCCTGAGCTGATCATTAAAGCCTTCCTTTATTCTGTAGAGCAAAAAAACGTGAAGAATGTCAATTACGTCGGTGCAGTCCTGCGTGGCTGGTATGATCAGGGGATCTTGACCCCTGAGGAGGCCGAGGAGCTCATGAAGTCCAGCGGTAAGGCTTACGCTGCCTACAGAAAAATCTATAGGGTCCTTGGCTACACCAACAGGACAGTTTCCGGCGGAGACCGTGAAATCATCGACCGTTGGATTGACAGAGATCAGCTGGATCTTGATTTTTTGTGTGAAGTCATCAAGGAAGCCAGCAAAAGAACTTCGAACGCCAATATGAATTATATGGATACGGTCGTGGGCAACCTCATTGAAAATAAAATTGATACAATTGAGAAATATAAAGCCTACATGGCGGAACGTGCCTCTGCAAAAGCCTCTAACGCCGAGTCGCAGAGCACCTCAAAATCGAGGGAACCCGTAAAATCAGGATCAAAAAACCGTTTCCACGAATTCGAACCAAAGAGAGATGACTATTCACCGGAGGACCTCGAAAAGCTGTTGAGGTCTAAAAAGTAAGACATTAACTATATCAAAAAGGGGGATCGGATCTGGACCAGCGCCTTATCAAGCCTGTTTGCCGGACACATCATATGAAAAATCGCATCCGCGACATCCAAAGCGCCTACCAATTGCGCCGTGATCGTGCCAGATACGATCAGGAACGGCGAAAAAATGAAATCTATGACAGAGTTCCACAAATTCGTGCCATTGATGAGGAAATTTCGAGAACGGGCTTGAAACTCTCAAAGCTCGTCCTTTATGGCAATGTTGATCCTGAGAAAGCTATAAAAGACCTGGAAGAAGCTCTCAAGAAACTTAAGAACGAACGGGCCTTTCTCATGACCGAGCACAATTTTCCTCTCGATTATGCGGAACTGCACTATACCTGCCCTCTATGCTCTGATACCGGGCATCTGCCTGATGGACGCCTTTGTAAATGCTACCGCCAGCAACTCATCGAGTATGCCTATGATATGTCGAATCTGAAAGGCGTCCTGAGCCGCGAAAATTTTTCGACCTTTGATATGTCACTGTTCAGTGATGAGCCCTTTAAAGCCGAAACTCTCACGCCACGGGCGAATATGAATGAGATCCTCTCCATAAGCGAGGGTTTTGTCCACGAATTTGGAAACAAATACGACAATCTGCTGTTCTACGGCGCTACAGGCCTGGGGAAGACATTTCTGTGCCATGCGATCGCGAAATCACTGCTGGATAAGGGATATACCGTTATTTACCAGACGGCGTTCGGCTTGATCAAACTGCTTGAAAAGTACACCTTCAGCGAAACCGGCCGTTCCGAAGCGGCGGATGCCTATCAGATGCTCTTTGAATCTGATCTTCTGATCATCGACGATTTGGGGACAGAAATGGTGAATACCTTTACAAACACCGAGATTTTCAACCTCATCAATACGCGCCTGCTCAGACAGAAGCCTATGATTCTCTCCACCAACCTGACGCCGGTTCAACTGAGAGAAACCTATAGTGAACGTGTCGCGTCCCGGCTGTTCGGAGAATTTCGCTTTCTCTACTTTTATGGCAAGGATCTCCGCTGGGAAGTGTGACAGTTGAGTGACATGTAATCAAAAACTATTAAAGGGAAGTTGGTGTAAACAATCACCAAACTTCCCTTTTCCATTTTATACAGTTAAATTTACGCCCTGTAAATGGCCCCGCGCACAATGGTCTGGTCCCGCTTTGGACCCACTGATACGATTTTAACCGGAATACCCATGAGTGCTTCAATGCGCTCAATGTAGCGCTTTGCGTTAACCGGCAGCGCATCGTAAGTCGTAACGGTGCTCAGATCCTCCTGCCATCCCTCAAAGACCTCATAAACAGGCTCACAGGCTTCAAGTACGGAAAGTTTCGCCGGGTACTCCGTGAGAATTTCATCCTTGTAACGGTACCCTGTACAGATTTTGATTTCTTCAAAACCTCCGAGGACGTCCAGAAGCATTAGTGCCACCGAAGTCATGCCATTGACGCGCGCTGAGTACCTGAGTACTACTGCGTCCAACCAACCGCAGCGTCTTGCGCGTCCGGTTGTCGTTCCAAACTCATTGCCTTTGATACGGATTGCATTGCCCACTTCATCATCAAGTTCAGTGACGAATGGACCCATGCCAACTCGGGTTGTGTAGGCTTTGGCAATACCCAGTACTTCTTCAATCTGGTTTGGGCCTATGCCGCAACCTACTGCAAAGCCACCGGAAACCGGATGGGAACTTGTAACATACGGATACGTGCCGTAATCCACGTCCAGCATGGTCCCTTGAGCACCTTCCAACAGTACCTTTTTGCCTTCCATAACAGCGTCATGAACGAGAATCCCAGTGTCTGCAATAAAAGGCAGCACCTGTGCCGCAAAGACCTTGTAATCTGCCACAATGGCATCCTCAGAAAGCGGCGAACCACCGTAAAGTTTGACAATGATGTCATTCTTCCTGCGGATATTGCTCCGGAGGTGGGCTTCAAAGCGATCCCAGTCTTCCATGTCACCGACCCGAAGTCCAATTCTTTCCACTTTGTCCATATAGCATGGACCTATGCCTTTTTTAGTCGTGCCAATTTTCATATCGCCCAGCGCTTCTTCTGAAAGGCGGTCGATTTCTTTATGGTATGGGAATATAAGGTGCGCGCGCTCACTGACTTTGATTTTGTCCGTAGCAACGCCATCTTTTTTTAGTCCCTCAATTTCCTTTAAAAAGCCCTCGGGATCAAAAACGACGCCATTTCCTATCAAATTCAAGGCATCCGGATTGAGAACGCCTGATGGGATCAGGTGGAGAGCGTACTTTTTATCACCTACAACTACAGTATGGCCGGCATTATTGCCGCCCTGTGCGCGAACGACGACATCTGCTTCACGCGCAAGATAGTCGATCACTTTTCCTTTGCCTTCGTCGCCCCACTGAGCGCCTACTATGACGACTGTTGCCATTCTGGTCACCTCATTAGATTGGATATTCTTGGTTTAATTGATCACAGGCATTATCGTAACAGAGTTATGACTTAAAGTCAAACGTTTTTCGTATATTTGTTCATCTTAGACGGTTAATGTTCGCCTTATAACGAACATTATTTTTTAATAACCTGTTTCTCTATCTCCATATAGATATAATCCATCCATGCCAGCTCATCATGATAATCAAACCACTCCGGCCACTGATTAACCAGGGTAATTGGCATGGATTGGTCCTCATACGGCTCACGCTGTACATCATAGGTCACGAAGCCGGCCTTCTCATAGCAACGGATGGCCCTGGCGTTGAAGGATGCCGTTTTGAGCCAAACCCGCTCAAGGTTGAATCGCTCAAACACGAGTTCAAGATACCGCTTTACCGCCTCTGTGCCATACCCTTTGGACGTCCAGTCCGGATTGAAGCTGATGCCCATTTCCGCTGACTTCTGCTCTTTGTTGTACTGCTTGACTGTGATATAGCCTATAAGGAGCTGATCCGCAAAGGCGCCATAGACCCACTTTCTATAGGGCTGCCGCTTCATGAGGTACCAGGACAAAAAATCCGAAAAATTTCGTCCTGTAAAATTGTACGCTTGAAACCGGAGATCCTCATGCTTTCCCCATCGTGCCATTTGTGCCACATCTCTAAGCCTCAGCGGGCGCACCTCAACATCAGGCAATCGACATACCTCCTAGAAAACCGGCTCGTCCACATAGTGGGCCTTGTCGGCGAATTTTGCGTACTGTCCCAGCCAGACCAGCTCAACATCCCCCACCTCGCCGTTACGTTGCTTGGCAATAATCAGGTCAGCGATGTTCTTGCGCTCCGACTCTTTGTCGTAATACTCATCTCTGTACAAAAACATGACGACGTCTGCGTCCTGCTCGATCGCTCCGGATTCCCTAAGGTCCGAGAGCATAGGCCGATGGTCGGCTCGAAGTTCCGGTGCACGAGAAAGCTGGCTCAGTGCCACCACCGGGCAATCCATTTCACGTGCGATGGCCTTCAGTGACCTTGAAATGGTCGAGATCTCTTGTTGTCGTGATTCAGCGCGTCCTGATACGTTCATGAGCTGAAGGTAGTCAATCATGATCATGTCCAGCCCCTTTTCCATTTTAAGGCGCCGACATTTAGCCCTAAGCTCAAGAGGCGTTATGGCCGGGGTATCGTCTATGTGAATCTTCGCGGCAGAGAGTTTGGACATTGCTTTTGTCAGTGCCACCCAGTCATCCTCTGCCAATTTGCCATTTCTCATGTTCTGCATGGGAATCTGGGCTTCTGAGCTCAGCATCCGCTGAACCAGCTGCTCTTTGCTCATCTCGAGGCTGAAGACCGCGACAGAGGCGTCATTGCGAAGCGCTGCATTCTGACAAAGATTCAGGGCAAACGCGGTTTTACCCATAGATGGTCGCGCGGCGACCAGGACCAAATCCGACTTTTGCAAACCACTCAATTTATAATCCAGATCCTTGAAGCCCGTAGACAAGCCCGTGATGGAGGCTTTTGACGCATAGAGCGCTTCAATGCGCTCGTAGGCCTTAATTAAGACTTCCCTAATTGGCTCGAGTCCCATTCTGTTTTTCTTTTGAGAAATGTCGAAGATGGTCTGCTCGGCAAACTCGAGCAGGGTGTCCGCACCTTCGTTGTCGTAGCCTCTCTCAAGTACTTCTGATGACGTTCGGATCAAGGTCCTGAGCATGGATTTCTCTTCGATTATGGTCGCGTAGTGACGTGCATTGGTCGACAGGACGCCAAAACTCGTCAGATCTGAAAGATACTCAATTCCGCCCACGGCCTCCAGCATACCTGCCCTGGTGAGGTCGTCCGATAGTGTCACAATGTCCACTGGCTCATTTCTTCCATATAGTCTGAGAATGGCGCTGAAGATCTCGCTGTGGGCTTCTTTGTAAAAATCTCCGCTCTCAATGATCTCGACCACATCACTGATAGCGCCTTTATCCAGGATCATGGCGCCAAGCGCCGACTGCTCCGCCTCAATATTATGCGGAGGCAGTTTCGGATTCAACTCCATGTTGATCTTTCCCCTTTCAAGTAAATCCAGTACAAGTACCGCCATTTTCTTAACCAGTTGCGTTCGCCCCTGACGAAGTCATCCCTAAATTGCTTTAGTGACGCTGCCGTCATTTCATCTCTATAACTGCCATAATATGCACCTTCAACCCACCCTGTAAGCCTTGACGGATCAATGGCCGGGGAGTGACTTGCGCTCTGATTGGGCATTTGAGAGGCACATTGATAGATGACTTCTTTCGGCGTCATTCCAGTCCAAGCGTCAAGGCCACATTTAAGAATCAGAAGCGTCATGACATCATCCGCCAGCCTGATTGTCAGGTGAAGTTCGCTTTGGGATTTCAGCCACCATCGGCGAACAAAAAATGTCAAAATCAACAGGATGAGGAGCAGTGTCGTGCCGCCCAGCCATATCCCGTAAGCCGGAAAACGCTGTGATGGTTGGCCATTCTCTTCAAACGGGTCTTCTTCCATTTCGTCTTCCGGCCGCGCTGGGAGGTCATCTGTTGCATTTGGCCCCAAAACAGGCGCGGAACTATCATTAGTCGATACGGTTTCTGCGACATAGGCAGGGGTGGTCTCCATCACGGTCCACCGGCCGTCAAGATAAAGCTCGGCCCAAGCGTGAGCCCGGTCTGCGGTGACAATGTAATCACCGTCGGCATTCGACTCATAAGGTGTGAGGAAACCCTCTACGTAGCGGGCTGGGATGCCGGCTGCCCGGGACATGACTACCATGGCACTGGCAAAGTAGGTACAGTAGCCCTGCTGCTCTTCAAACAGGAAATGTTCTACAAAATCCACTTCATCGCCAGGTACGGAAGGGCTTAAGTTGTACGTTAAGGCTAGAAGATGCTCCTGAATGGCTTCCGCCTTGTCGCGAGTATCTGTAGACTGGGCTGTAAGAGAGGCTGTCAATGCCTTCACCTTTTCGGAGTAACCCTCAGGAAGCTGAAAATACTCTGTTCCGGATTCCAGACGGCTGGGCTGTGGTATTATAGTCGCGAGACGATAGCCACTTTCGAGTGACTCAAGTTGCCGGTCCAGGTAGATGATCCCATAGCGGTCCCGGCGAAGGATCCCGGGCGGAACGTCAATGCCTGTGACACCAAGTGGCGCAAACAGGGTTTTTGTAATTAAGTTGATTCCAAAGATCTCGATGTCATATCGCACCTCTCCGGATCCTCTGAGTGGCGCAGGCTGATCGAGATAGAAGTTTTCGATTTCGCCTGTCTCTCTCTGCCAGGACTTTCCGTCATAAATCGTCAGGACGCGCCCTCTGAGATACAGATGACCACCGTGACTGCTTCGCACCGAAAAGACGCGGTCTCGTCTCAGAGTAACCGGGCCACCCAGGCGATTTTCGCCAAGAGGCTCATAAATAGTATCTGAGAAACTGAAATTGCCACCGGAGAATGGTGAATATTCTGACCTCAGCCAGGCGACTTGTCCAAAACGTTCGTCCAGCAGCTGAATGGTCTTTTCCACCGGAAAAACGGTGTAAATGCCAAGCCCAATAAGCATGGCCAGCCCTGACAGGAGCAGACCGCTGTAGCCTCGTTCTCCGGAAGTGGTGAACAAATACCCTGCATAGCCTGCAAAGTAAAGCATGAAGCCAGTGTCAATCCTATAGCCTTGAAACCAGGCGGTCAGTACCACGAGCATCGGCAAAAAAAGCTTTGCACGCCTGTTTTTCGAACTTGTAAAAATCAGCCAGGCCGCTATAGTCAGTCCCCAGGTCAGCAGAACGAAAAACGACTGTGGTGATTGAAAAGGATACTTTTCATAATCCAGGGCGTAATAAAAAAGACTGTTAAACAGGTTTGAGAAACCGCGAATACCCATTAATGCCTGCTCAAAAGTTTGGGCAGCCTTCATAGCCTGATAAGCCGGCATGAGTGGATGAAGGCTAACCGGACTCACCAGCATCATTAAAACCAGGATCAGACTTCCAATGAGCGCCATTACTCTGACGACTGCGAAGCGCTCTGCGCCGCGGAGTGTGAAAACAGCACTGGCTGTGAGCGCAGCAATGTTGAGGAACGACACCTCAATCCCCGTCACGGTGCGGATGTGTGCGAGCATGCCCGCCAGCATTAAGCCTGCGAGGATCAGGGGGATCCTATCTTTTTGCGGCATGAAAGCTCACCTCCTGCGGCTGCAATTGCGTTTGCGGCTGTGTATGCGTCAATGCAAGGCAAGACAAACCATTGCTCATGCACATGATACCCTTTTTTATAGCTTCGACAGCTCTGACGCTTCAGACAGTCTGAAAATCTGAAGATTTTTGACTGCCAAAAGCGACAGAGGCACCTCATTGGTTATTTGCGGATCCAATGTGTGCCACTCGGGATCCAAGCTATAGCAGATTACTCTGAAATGCCGTTTCACCAGCCCTCTCAACGTCTCCTGCATCACCGGATCGAGAGGTCCGCAAATCACAATCAACTCAGCACCTTCCTGAAAGCGTCTGGATTCTCGGCTCAGAAATTCCGGGAAGGCCAAAGGCCCGTCCGGCAAAAAGGCTGTGAGTTTGTCCATAAACAGGCCCAGATGGCGATACTGGCGGCCGTGGGCTTCAGTTCTGTGGCGATCGTTAATGAGCATCACAGTTTCGGTGCCTTCTCTCAGAAGTACTGTCAGGATGGAAGCTGCCACTTCTGCGATGCCATCGAAACGCAGCGCTGAAGCTTTTGCTTCGGTGGAATTAACGGCGATTTGAGGGGATTCGTAACCATCGGCAAAAACATAGGTCTTTTTACTGCTGGCATTCGAATACTCTTTGACCTGAAGCTCCGCCATTTTCGCGGTGAGTGCCCAATGGATGCTGCGGGCGCTGTCACCTTCAAGATACTTCCTGACGGATTTCACCGAAGTCTGGTCTTCCTTTCTCTGATCCGAGGAACGACGTGTGCCAAACAGCTCCACTGCCTCGAGCTTGGGCTTTCGGTATGGGTAGACTCTGGGATAGACGGCAACCTCAATTGGCTTCAGCCTGGTCATGGTCCATGTCATGAGCTTCAGCGGATCACTGAGTTTCATGACAATTTCTCCGGCCGTGTAAAAACCTCTTCGATCACATCTCAGTTTGCGCTCAATTTCCTGAATTTCGTAAGGCCTAAAAGTGTAGTGCCTGAAATCGAACTCAACCTCGCCGAGTTCCTTTGAAATAACGGGCTTCACAGACAGATGAAATATTGGGAGGATCGAATTATTCAACAGCCGGTACTGGATTGTCAGGGTTTCACCGGCTGTCAAGACGGATGCGCTGATGTGAAAAGTCGAAACCAGAAGGATGATATTGGTCCAAAGAATTAACCCATTCACCAGGATGACGCCCAAAAGGAGCGACGTTGTCAGATAGAAAAACCTGGCGCCGGTGATCAGTACCAATAGAACCGAAACTGAAACCACCATCAAAATTCTTATAAGGACGCCGCGGTCGACTTCAAATACTCTCGTCATTGTTTTTTCGCCACCGGAACCATCTCAATCAATTGACGAACAACCTCGCGCTCTGTAATGCCGCGATACATGGCGTCCGGTTTAATGACGAGGCGGTGGGCCATGACAGGAAAGACCACCAGGCGGATATCATCCGGCGTCACATAAGGTCGGTCCGCCATAAGAGCCATAAATTTAGACATTCTGACCAGCGCAATGCCCGCTCTTGGACTTAACCCATAGTGCAGGTCGTGATGGCGCCTGGAAGCGTCCAGGAGCCTTTGCACGTAACTGTAGATGGCGTCGCTGACCTCTATTGCGCCAACTGTCTCCCGAATCATCAGGAGATCTGCCTTGGAGATTGGATGGCTCATAGTGTAATCTTGACGCAAAGTCTCTTTTTTCAAAATATCGATTTCTGTCTGGGCATCCGGATATCCAATGTCAATTCGGACCATAAACCGATCAAGCTGTGCTTCCGGGAGCGGAAATGTCCCTTCAAATTCTACTGGATTTTGCGTCGCGATTACCATAAATGGTCTTTCGATGGGATACACCTGGCCATCCATGGTGACCTGTCTCTCTTCCATTGCTTCCAGCAAACTGGACTGCGTTTTGGGCGAAGATCTGTTGATTTCATCTGCCATTAAAATATTCGTAAACACTGGACCTCGCTTGAAGTTGAAAGTGCCGGACTTGAGGTCGAACAAACTGACCCCTATAACATCCGAAGGCATAAGGTCCGGCGTAAATTGAATTCTTCTGAATGCTACCTCCATACATTGTGCGAGCGTCTTAGCCAATGTGGTTTTACCGACGCCTGGCACATCCTCAACCAGAACATGACCATCACTGAAAAAAGCACCAAGCACCATTTTCAGGGTCTCTTCACGTCCCATGAAAAACCTGCGCATTGACTGCTCCATTTCTATGAGCCTTGCTCTGCAGTAAGCCTTTGGATTCTGTTCAGATGTTGCGGCATTTCCGGTTTCAGGTGCTGTGACCACAGTGGATTCACTCTCCTTCTGAAAAAACCCTGCATGAAGAAGTTCGTTCATCAGCAGGGTCGGTTAACAGTAGTAGGTTTAATCAGGCTTCAACGACTTCGATTTTGATGTTGGCATGGACGCCGTGAGTCAGCTTGACTTCAGCGTGCGTTGTTCCAGTGGACTTGATTGGAACGAGCTCCATTTTCTTCTTGTCTATCTTGATGCCATGTTGTTTTTCGAGGGCTTCAGAAACGTCTTTCGTTGTAATGGAGCCAAACAGTTTTCCGCCTTCGCCAATCTTCACCGCAAATTTTAAGCTGATAGCTTCGAGCTGCTGTGCCAGCGCTTTGGATTCATCCATTTCCTTTTCCTTGCGCTTATCCGCGGATGCCTTCTGATGCTCGAGTTCACGAACACTGGAATCTGTCGCTGGCTTGGCAAGTCCCCTTGGAAATAAATAATTGCGTGCATGGCCATCACTTGCTTCAATAACTTGTCCTTTTTTTCCTGTTCCTTTAATATCCTTCAATAATATGACTTTCATGACTTATCACCTTCCTCAAAATAATCCTTTATGGCTTTCAGCAATTGATCCGTAGCATCCTCAAGCGTGCAGCCTGAAAGCTGGGCGCCTGCGACCGTCATGTGACCACCGCCGCCAATTTTTTCCAGAATGATCTGAACGTTGACGTCACCGAGGGATCTGCCGCTGATGAAAATCAGCTGGTCTTTGTTGACTGATATGACAAACGAGGTTGAAATACCCCGGATATCGAGAAGTTCATCCGCTGCCTGTGCCGCGATCAATTGGGCATTCGGGATATCTTCCAGGCAGTAGGAAATGGCAATGCCGTGCTCATAGAGTTTGGCGCTGCCAACAATAGTCGCCTTGGCGATAAAGGTCTCAAGATCATCCTGAAACAGCTGCCGGACAACTGTGGTATCCGCACCAAATCTCCTGAGAAGAGAAGCTGCCTCAAAGGTACGCACGCCTGTCTTGAAGGTAAAGTTTTTGGTATCTACGGCGATCCCGGCCATCAAGGCTTCGGCTTCAATTTTTTCAACCGTCACTTTGTTGTCCATATACTGCAAAATTTCAGTGACCAATTCACATGTGGAGGACGCATAAGGCTCGTGGTACTTTAATGCGGTATTTTCAACGAACTCTGTACCCCTGCGGTGATGGTCTATCAATACGACCCTCGAAATTTTTTCCAGCAGCTCAGGGCATTCCGTATAACTTGGTCTATGAGTATCCACTATGACCAGAAGCGTGTCCTTCTGTACCAGATTTAAAGCTTGTTCTCCTGTAACGAAATGATAGACCGGATTGTCTGAAAACATTTTGTGGACGCTCTTAATCGCTTCATTGACACCCGTTAAAACGATGTGCGCATCTTTGCCGCGGTTGATGACAGCCCTGTAGATCCCGATTGCGGAGCCATAACAGTCCATATCAGGATACTTATGTCCCATAATGATGACATTGGACGCTTCATCGATCAGCGGTCTGAGGCCGTGTGCAATAATTCTTGCTTTAACCCGATTTCTCTTTTCGACCGCTTTGGCCTTTCCGCCATAGAATTCAAAATTGCCCTTCTTTCTGACAACGGCCTGGTCGCCGCCTCTTCCAAGGGCCAGCTCCAGTGCACTGAAAGCATACTCTTCTGCTTGATTGAGGTTTCGGCCATTGACGCCAACCCCAATACTCAAGGTCATAGGAAATTTGTTGCCTACTTCAATTTCACGGATATCATCCAAAATCGAAAAACGCTTGGCTTCGAGATTCTCCAGATACCGCTCCTCAAAGAGCACAAGATATTTGTCCGTTTGGTATTTTTTGATCAACGCGTTCATGCGGGAAGCCCAGAGATTGACCTTCTGGTCAATTTCCGAGGTGAGAAACGGCCTTTTATCCTCCTTGGTTTCACTCATGACATCATCATAGTTGTCCACTTGGATCAAGGCGACCACAGGACGTTCGTCTTCATACTGATCCTTCAGCACTCTGAATGGCGTCGCGTCAATCCAGTAAAGCATCACTATGACCCTGGAAGCATCCTTTTCGTCTGTTTTGACAACGTTGGCATAAACTTTGTAAAAGCGCTCTCCAACTTTGACATCCGGCGTCTCGTTTTTATTTAAGATCTCGTCCAGGTCCAGACTCGGTACCACACCTTCCAGTTCTGAACCGATCAGCTCGCGCTCGTCGATAATCTCACTGAATTTGGAGTTGTACCAGGTGATTCTGCCGTCAAAGTCCACCAGCGTCAGCGGTATGGGCAAGTTGAGGATCGCATACCTTGCGGCGGAATCAATGTCGCTTGACAATTCTTCGATGTACTTTTGCCAGCGTTTATTTCTCTGCCTGCTCGAGCGCCAGGCATAGACGTTGAGATAAATCAAAACTAATACGCCTACAGCACCAATATAGGGGTTGTAGAACATCAGGATCAGAACGAGAACGCCTATAATGCCGAGATAGATTTTCGCATCCGGTTTAAATAATTTGAGGAATTTGGCATTTCCCATTTCATCACCTCATCATTAAACGGTTTTCATACCGCTTTCGAAAATTCAGCATGACATCTGACATTCCCAGCAGGGCCAAATAAACGGTTCCTCCTGTAAAAACCAGCATGAAGACCAACAGCCACTTGAGCAATTTTTGTCCCGGAATGCGCTTGAAAAAATAGACGATCACGGCTGTGCCCTGGAGGACAAATACCATGGAAAACACCATGTAAACGTTAGCCAGGAGCGCTTCAGACTGAATCAGCTTAAAGTATCCAGCCAGATAACTCATTACAATCATAATCAACATTCCGAAAAAGACGTTGCCCGGAAGCCTGAATTCCCTAAAAGGCTGCATTTCTGACAATGCGACACCCATGCGTTTCAAAATGGCTCTGAAGAGCAGATAGTTGGCGGATGCGCTCACAAGCGCGCTCATTACTATAGCTGAGGGAATGAGCAGCTTCATATTCCGCGTATAACTTTCAAGGAGTCTGGCGCTTTCTTCTGTTGACTGAGCGTCAGCATTCATGTTGTTTTGCATGACTTCCATGGTGACCTTCATTTCTGCGATCATCTGGTCCATCTGCACATTCAGATCAACCCCCGTCAGAGGCAAAACGACATAATAGGATAAATAAAGTGAGAAGAGAGTAGCCAGGGTAGTCACGACAATTGCCGGCCAAGCTTTGAATTGCCTTTGAACGACAATCCCCAGAAATATGCCGTTAAAACCGCTGGAAAAAAGCGTTATCAAAGCCGATATTGGATTAGTGGCCATGGCGACAATGACAGAGGCAATGACAGCGCCGGAGATCCCATAGGAAATCCCGTTTCGAAGCGTGATAATGGCAAAAGGGATAGCGGTGAAAATCAAAAATATATTGAGAAATGGAATATAATATCCCATTATGGTGGCAACTGCCCCAATGGCAGCGACGATACCTGTTTCTGTCATGGATCTGGTTCTGGATCTTGGATTCAACAGCTCAGCTCCTCTAGTGGTTCAATGAAATGCTACCTTATATTATACAATATCCGACAGTGATTGCAAATCGAACCGCATTCAGTTTGAACCGACAAAATCTGACCGTTGCCAACCTCATAAAAAAAAGAAGCTGTTCCGGTCAGCACACATACTGACGGCAACAACTTCTTTATACTCTGATTCTATTCGTTAACGAACGGAAGCAGCGCTATGATTCTTGAGCGCTTAACCGCAACAGTCAAAGCACGTTGGTGCTTAGCGCAGTTGCCGGTAACACGTCTAGGAAGAATCTTTCCGCGATCCGTCAGATAGCGTTGAAGTTTTCTGGTATCTTTATAGTCGATCCCAGTAGCTTTTTCTTGGCAAAAGCTGCAGCCTTTGCGTTTCTTTCTTCTTTTAATAACAGCCATCTTAATTCCCCTCCTTTTACCCTAATCTAGAATGGCACCTCGTCGTCGTCCAAATCCGCAGATGCGTTTGAGAAATCGCCCGGATCATAGTCCATGGATGGATCACTGTAGGATCCGCTTCGCCCGGTTGAATCAGCTTTTTCGAGGAACTCCACGTTGTTTGCAGTAACCTCAGTCGTATAGCGGGTTTCACCAGTATTCGTCTTGTACGAACCTGTAGTGATTGAACCTTCTACTGCGACCATTCGACCTTTTGTCAGGTACTGAGCTGCCGTTTCTGCCTGACGACCCCATACATTGACACGGATGAAGTCTGCAGTTGGTATGCCCTTTTGCTGATATTCCGCTTTCTTATCACGGCTCAGGCTTCGGTCTATTGCAAGTGTGAAGTTGGTGACCGCTCTTCCGGTGCTGGCTATATGGCGCAGCTCAGGATCTCTTACGAGGCGGCCGATCAAAACGACATGATTCATGATTTCACTCCTCTGCCTTGGTGACTACTTGTCGTCAAGATTGACGATCATGTAACGGATAACGTCGTCAGCGATACGGTAGTTTCGCTCAAGCTCCATTGGCAGCGAAGGAGCCGCATTGAAGTTGACCAGAACGTAGTACCCGTCGCGGAATTTCTCGATTTCGTAAGCAAGCTTGCGATTGCCCCACTCTTCGATTTTCACGACTTCGCCATTCGCGGAGATGATAGAAGTGAACTTGTTGATCAGTTCTTTTCTCACTTCCTCTTCCAGAGTCGGCTTAAGGATGAAGATTGTTTCGTAGTTTCTCATTGATTTTGCACCTCCCTATGGTCTGTTTGGCCCGGTCTCTTTGGACCGGACAGAGAGTACTGGGAGCCACTGGGCTCCCGTCATACCTAGGCATTATATCATGTCAGTATCAGTGATGCAAGAAAAATATAAAACCAAGGCCAGCACCCTCAGCCTAAAAATGTTGCTCACTTTAGGTTGGGTAGGTTGGCCTTGGCTGCATTCATCTTTATGTTCACCGAACACCCTTGCTGCTATTTCTTTTCCTTCATGGCTCTCAATGCTTCATGCAGTACATCAGCCAACCGTTTGATCCCCTCGACAATCAGGTCTTCCGGCATGTTTGAATAATTGAGGCGCATAGTATTTTCCTGTCCGCCATTTGGGAAGAATGAGCCTCCCGGCACAAAAGCAACGTTTTTTTCGATTGCTTTCAGCATCAAGTCTCTCGCATTCAGCTCAGGCGGCATCACTGCCCAGGTGAATAACCCGCCGTTCGGATAGGTATAGGTAACCTCTTCAGGAAAATATTGCTTCATGGTATCCAGCATCAGCGTTCTGCGCTTGCGGTAAACCTCTTTGATCTTTTCAACATGGTCGTCCAGGCTGTAAAGTTCCATAAACATGTCGAGTTCGCGCTGCGTCATGGAGTTACTCTGCAAATCCGCGCCCTGCTTGACCGTTATAAATTTATTCAGGATGCTGTCCTCAGCACATACCCAACCCACGCGAAGCCCAGGACAAAAAGTCTTTGAAAAGGTACCGAGAAAAATCACCCGCCCATCCGTATCCAAAGACTTGATGGATGGCAGCATTTCACCTTCAAATCGAAGTTCACCATAAGGATTGTCTTCAACGACCGGCAAATCAAATTTCCTCGCAGCTTCCAAAAGGCCTCTTCTTCTTTCGAGACTCCAGGTTCTGCCTGTTGGATTTTGAAAATCGGGGATGACATATATCATTTTAACATTATCATGTGAGGCCAGTTTTTTCTCAAGATCTTCGATCAGCATACCCTCGTCGTCAGTTTCAACCTCAATAAATTGACATTGATAAGCTTTGAATGCATTGATAGCGCCGAGGTAACTAGGACTTTCACAAACGACATAGTCTCCCGGGTTAAGGAAAACTTTTCCTGCAAAATCCAGGCCTTGCTGTGATCCGGTTGTGATTAAAATTTCATCAGCTTTGGCCGCGACGCCTACTTTCATCATGCGGGAGGCAATTTTTTCCCTAAGCGGCGCAAAGCCTTCTGTCGGGCTGTATTGAAGTGCCTGGCGCCCTGCCTCTTCCAGTACTTTGACAGAAACTACCTTCATTTCTTCTACCGGGAACAACTCTGGTGCAGGCAAACCGCCGGCAAATGATATGATCTCAGGTCTTACAGTCAATTTCAACAGTTCTCTGATTTCAGAAGCCTTAATCCCTTCCATTCTATCCGCGAACTTAATTGCCACAACATCGACCTCCATTTTGTTCAAAAAGTTATATCCCTGGTGTCTTGTAAATTCTAAAACTATAACAACATACAGCGATAAAATTTCGAAAGACAAGGCGGAGGAATGAGCAATACTAAGCAGTATTGCGATTGACGACAACGCGGCATCTCGGAATTTAAGCGTGTAAGAGGTCTGGTTTCAGTGTTTACATGACACTAGCCTCATTATATCACGACTCCGAGGATTGGGATTGAAAGTTTACAATTTTTTAAGTTCTTTTCAAAATTTTTAGCATTTCATTTTTTGACATCCTCAGGCTTAAGCAGGTTCCCCTGTCTTTCAATTTTACGAATTCTTTTTTCGAGATTGGTCCGGGAAATCCAGATTTGCTTGTCACATTTCATACAGCGTATTCTGAAGTCCATCCCAATTCTTAGGACCTCAAAACGATTGTTGCCACAGGGATGTGGCTTCTTGGTGTCAATTATGTCCCCGATCTGGATTTCAAGCGGCATCTCAATCCCTCCATTCCAACATGACTGACTTTTTCTCATCTGAAGTCCGATCTATTCTAAACAATTTCATGCCTTCCTTTGAAACGCCGTCCAGCGCTTCAAGCACTCTCTCAAGATTCTCATCCAGGATCCTGATGGAAAGCCCGCAACTTGTCGAAATTTCGCGGGGTGTTGGCACCATGGTGATGGGGGCACCAACCGCCGCGAGCTTTTTCTCAGTGCTGATGGCATAATGGGTTGAATCAAATGCAATAACATAAAACTTCTTTTCCAACATAAGTACTCCTAAATTCGAATTGTATTTTTTGCCTTGTGCATGGTTTCAACGATAGCGTACATATTTCCAATCCCACCGGCTGCCAACTTCTCTTTGACTTGATAATAGTCAAGGCAGGTACCGCAGGAAAGGATTTCAACGCCATTGGATTCCAGCGCCCTCAAATATTCCAGAACCGGTGATCCCTCTACTGTCAGATGTACCCCGCTGTTGACAAACAAGATGGATTTTGGGTATGGCTCCATCTCAGTAAGCGTGTAAAAATAACCCTTGATCAGAACTTCGCCAAGGGTCTCGTCGCCCTCTCCAAAAGTATTTTTCCCGACCAAAATGACGATCTCCGAGAGTTTAGGCTTTGTTTGAGGCAAAATCTCCGAGTCAAACATGACTTCGGTTTTGTAAATGTCGATGTAATAAAAACCATCGGCTTGCTTCACTTCGTAACGATAATTCTGGCTCTTGGCGTATTTGATGACATTTTCACGCGCGGTATCGTTGTCGACAATAGTGGTCACAACGCCTGATTCAAGCTGATCCACCGCTTTTTTTGTCTGTATGACAGGTTTAGGGCACAGGAGACCCCTTGCGTCCACTTCCGTTTTATGATTCAACTTACAGTCCTCCTCAATCAAAGGTACATTGCCTGGATCTATCAGGTTTAAAAAACTATGTCCTAACAAAATAATATAACAGATACAGCAATAAATTGTGATTGTAAAAATTTATGGCGAATGTTGATCCATTCAAGGAATTAATAAGCCATTCACTCCCTGTCAGAGGAATCAGAAAGGTTATCACCATCATTAAAATCCATACATTGACCAGTCCCAGGACCCCTCCCAGCGCCAGTCCGGCCAGTTTGTTCGCCTGCTTGAGCAGCGGCAGCTCGGATAGTGCGGAGGTTATGATCCCAAGGATCAAGAGGACCAGCATAACTGCCAGAAAAACGAGGATAAACGCAAACCCCTGGGTCACTGCATTTGCGAGATTCTTTGAAATTTCTCCAAACAAGGCACGGTTCACAACGTCTGAGGCTGATTGCCCCGCTGTCATCAACTCAGGCATTGTCAACGCCTTTGCTATTGAATCCGATGGCACCCAAGAGGCTGATGCCTGGGCAGCGAAATGTTCCGTCAATTTGTCAAATATGCGTTGTTCAAGGGATCCAAAAAATTCAGATCTCAACAGCAGCCAATTGGCAACACCGCTTCTAAAGTAAAGCGCTACCAGAAAAGCCGCCAAAACGCCGGTCAAGTTGAGCAGCATCCTGAAAAATCCCTTTCTGAACCCGTTTATGACGGTAGCCAAAATCACGATCAACACAATCAGATCCAGCAAATTAAAGCCCATCCCAGCGCCTCCTTTTCATGCCTCTTCATGCCTGCTTGAAACCCTCAGACAAGCTTTGCCGTTTCACTTCCTGTTATAAATCAGAAGGGCTTCAATCCTGTGCTCTCATCAATATTTGCAGGAATAAATTTCATAGCGATTTTCGTACTCGACGCCCAAATGGGTCTCATCCAGCCATTCCAAAGCAAGAATACTATTGTCCACCACTTTGGCTCCCAGCAGCTTCCCTGAAAAATTCAGAATGTGAAGCTTACCGTCACCCAGAAAGGCGATTCGTTCAGGCCCCATGGCCATCAGGTCCACCACGACCTCCATTTTACGCTCGAAGACCTTATCCCCGGAAATATTGTACATGGAAAGCACATTGTCATCCCGGGTATCATCAATGGCCTTGTTTTGGATCGTCAGATTCAGAAGTGTATTGCCAAAAGGATCGAAAGCAAGCCTTGTTACTTCGCGGTCAATAATTTTCTTCCAAAGCTCGTCATTTTGATCATCAAATGCAATGATCATATCATCTGAATATCCAATGAAACCTTCACCGGCGTCCGAAAGTCTATAAAGAACGGCGTTGTTGAAGTTTCTTGCGCCTCTCATCTTCCCGTCAGTACCGAACATCAGAACATTGGTATGAAAGTAATCATTTTCTACCACGAGAACGGACATGGCAATGAGCTTCATGGCTTCGGAATACCTGAGATCCAGAAGGTCATCATAAGGCACGGGAATCGTCGCCGACATGACGCCTTGTGGATTGATCAAGGCAATTTTCTTATCGTTTTTCAAATATAGCGCAGTATAGCCGTCTGATCCCACCAAAAATCGATCGACTTTTCCTAATCCCTCTATCTTGGACAGAATCTGTCCTTTCTTGTCCAGCACATAATAGTCCCCTGTAGCCTTGTCGCAGATATAGAAGCTGTCATTTCGCTCGTGAGCGAGAATATCGCTGCCAAAGAACTCTTTTTCCCAAACGATTTCACCTCTGACCGTCATGTAGGTGAGTCGCTCATTTCCGGTCATAATAATGCCGGAGACTACCGGATAAAAAAAACTCTGCTTTTTATACGTCGGTTCCGCCGTCGTATTGATAGTGTTGATTTTTTCGATCGAAATCGGACCCAGTCCGCTGGCTTCCCGAATCAGGGATATGACATAACCGGCGCCAAAAACAATGGTAAACGACAGCACCAGCATAGCCAGAGATAGTCTTCGCCGCCGTCTTCTTCTTTTTTTAATCTGATCCAGCTTCTCATGGATGTTTTCTGTCATGATGCTCACCCTATCTTCTATCTGAATCGGAATTAAGGATCTCAGACAAATGCGCCAGATCTTCAGCACGGTCGACGTCCATCAATTCCTCCGCGTATTCTGTTTCGTACCATACTACCGCCTCGGGATGCTGCCGGATGATTTGTTTCCCACCGGTGTCTCCCTTTAGCTGCATCAGCGAAGCCTTATACTTTCTGTCAAAAACAACGGGATTTCCTGTATTGCCCCTGTAAGCGGCCAACATGATCTTGCCCTGCCCTGCAGGAAACGACTCCAGCATCCCTGATATGGTTTCTGTTCTCAATAGCGGTTGGTCAGCTGTCATAAACATATAGGCATCCGCCTCTTTTGACGCTGCCAGACCGAGCCGGATCGAAGCTGCCTGCCCTTCGTCCGGGCCGGGATTAAAGCAGGTATTAAATCCAAAGGACTCTGCAATAACCGCAATGTCTGGATCGTTCCAGACCACAGTTACCGTTCCGGGTGCACAGCCCGCTGACTTTATTGCTTCAAATATCCAACTGACGAGTGGTCTGTCCCGAAAGTCCGCCATGAGCTTATTACTGCCAAAACGTCTGGACAGACCCGCTGCCATGACGATCAGCTCAATTCCGGACGCATGATCGTCTGTGCGATTGTTTGAATGGAGCGTAGCTGTACTTTGTTCAACTGCCCGTTTCATACCCATCTGCCCCGCTCCACAATAATGACCGGCAGATTCGTATGCGACTTAAGCTTCTGTATAAAGGCTTCATGACGCGGTTCCGCCTTGTTCACCATTATGATTTTCAACGCTTCCGGCGGACAAGACTTAAAAAGGCCATTTTCAGAGTGGATCAATACTGTCAATGCCTCCGGAGTTACAACGTCTCCTTCTTTCATTCCGGTAAGTTCCAAAAAGAGTGCCAGCCGATGGATTCTTGTCTCTACCGCAGGCAGATCAAAGACATCAGCGCCAAGGACACCCAGTACAACCCGAGTTTTCCCGGGAAATCTAGGTTCACCTTCCCTGGGTGCTTTAAGCGGCTTTTTATTGGCTCCATCTGCTTCAACGAGCAAGAAACTTGGGTGCTGTCCAAATACCGGATCCTCTGTCCAACGGTCAATGTCCTCAGGTTCAAAACCATAAATTTTTCCCTGCTCGTCCATGCCCCGTGCCACCATGGTAATGCCAGGGTTTAATATGCCTATCTGGGTCAGAGTGTCTGCAGAGATAAAATGATCGATTCTGGGTGACTTCTCAACCATCATTCGAGTCGTTGTCAGAACCACGATCCTGCTATGCTGATCCCGCTGCTTCAGAGCCGCGGCCAGGTCAAAAAGCGCACTGGTCTTTCCGCCTGCACCGCAAAGAGAAATCACCATAGGTAATGATCCCATCAACTGACCTTCAATTTCTTCCAGCAGCATGCCGACGCACCCCAGTTCTAATCGATTTGAATCTCTTCCTTTGGTCTCCTCGGTGGCCTCGGTCCAAAGTACTGATAGAAATAACATTTAATTCTTCCGTTGTACAACTTTCTGTTCTTAGTGGCTTTTTTTCCAAAGGACGCTTCAAAGCCTTCGTGGGCTGTGATGACATACCAGGACCAAGTATCCAGTCGGCTAAACCTGTCGCCCATGACCCCATAGAGTTTTTCAGCTTCTCTTAAGTCCGAAAGCCGCTCACCATAGGGAGGATTCGTGAGAATGTACCCGTATTTGTCCCTGGAACTCAAATCAGCGACATCTCTGACCTGAAAATGTATGAAGTCTGCTACGCCTGTTTTTTCAGCATTTTCCCGGGCAATACGTATACTCCTTGGATCAATATCATAACCTTCCAGCTTAAAGCTGGCGTCCTCACTGATTGCGTTTTTGGCTGAGTTCCTTTCAAAATCCCAAATAGATGCAGGCATCCAGTTCCAATGTTCGGCATCAAATTGCCTGTTCAGGCCCGGCGCTTGATTTCGGCCAATCATAGCGGCTTCGATCAACAAAGTCCCGCTTCCGCAAAGCGGATCGATCAAGGGAATAAATGGCTTCCACCTGCTGATTTGAACCAGCGCCGCGGCCAAGGTTTCTTTGAGAGGCGCTTCATTCCCCTTCTCGCGATAGCCACGTTTATGCAGTCCGTCTCCGGATGTGTCCAGCAGCACCAAAACTTGATCCTTCAAAATGGAGATCAGGATACTATATCTCGGACCCGTTTCCTTGAACCACTCTGTAGCGTAAGTTTCTTTAAGTTTCTCAACGATTGCTTTCTTGGAAATGGATTGTATGTCCGACAGACTGAATAAAGTCGATTTGACGGACTTTGCATTGACCGGAAAAGTTCCCTCTTGTGGAATATAAGCTGCCCAGTCGACGCGACGAACTCCCTGAAAAAGCGCTTCAAAAGTATCTGCTTTAAATTCAGCGAGTTTGATATAAACACGGTCAGCGCTGCGCAGCCATAAGTTGGATCGCACTATGCCTGACAGATCCGCATCATATTCCACTCTGCCGTTCTCCACCGTAACTTGATCAAAGCCAAGGGCCTTTACTTCGTCCGCAACTACAGATTCTATACCAAACGCCGCTGTTGCCTGAACTCTAAACTTTTTTATCATCATAAAAACTCCCATGTTATCATGTCTTATTCAAACATTATAACACAGGAGTCCTGACAGTAACCTGGTAATCTTCAAACATAAGTGGTGAAAGATGTTTCAGTTTTTAAACGGTACAGTCATTTGAAAAACTTGTCCAGCGCCTTTTTAAGAGCGGACTCTTCTACAGGCTTTGACAGATGCTCGTCAAACCCGTAGCTCGTCAGATAATCCCGTTCAGAATCAATAACCTTTGCGGAAATGGCCACTATGGGACATCTGAATCGATCTGCCTTCTCAATTTCATCAAAAGCCTCAAAACCATTCATGTGAGGCATCATAATGTCCATGAGCACCAGATCAGGCTTGTGGCGAATGTACCGTTCCACTGTTTCTTTTCCGGTTCTGGCAAAGTCCAGGTCATAGTCTTCCTGTAACAGCAGCTTCAGCGATACCCTGCCCATAACATCATCTTCAGCAATCAGAATACGATTTCTTTGCTGAGGCTTGTGAGGCTCATCCACGACAGGTCGATCCTCGACTATGTCCATGCGCTCTTCTTTGTCAGCACCATTGAATTGAACATAGATGTAAACGTTGACCTCTGAGCCCCGACCGTAAGCGCTTTCAATTTCGAGCCTGCCTCCCATTTTGGACAGCAGTGTCAGCGCCGTAACATAACCCAATCCCGTCGTGTCCCCCAGAGAGGCAAGAATATCCTCAGGCTGTGGATTTTCCGTCATTTTTTTGAGCCAGTCCAGTTTCTCCTCCGAGAAACCGATGCCTGTATCTTTCACGCCAATCCTCATCTTCAGCTTATCATCAATAATGCTGACCTTTGCGAACTGCACCTGAACGCTGCCATGTTCCGTATGTTCAAAAGCGTTTTCCAATAGATTTCTCACAATATTACCGAGGCGTACCGGATCACCGATCAACTCACCAGGCAAATTCTCATCCACTTGAATGGTAAAGTCTACGTTTCTCTTTTTCGACAAGAATCTGAAACGGTGATAGAGGTCATCCACAAAATCCGCAAGTGAGAACTCCTCAATATTGAAGACCAGCTGGCCTTCCTCAATAGCATATATCTCATGCAGATTGCTTATTTTCCTATAAGCCCTGTCGGATTGATTCATCAACCGTTCGATTGTATCCCGCTCATCCCTGTACAGCTCGATGACTCTAAGGCGGTCAATGTCATTATTGATCGTCTCAAAGATGTCTTTGAGCGATTCGACCATGTCATAGAACAGGGATCTGTTCTTATCTTCCCTGACCCTGATATTTATTAAGTCTTGGTCGACCTCCGGCACAAACTGCTCCAGCGGCTCCAACGGGACTTTCCAATCTTTCGCGATGACAACGGCGCCGGTGATGATCCCTTCTGAATTGCGGACAGGTTCGGCATGCTTGGTCCAAACCGCTCCCACGCAGCTTGGATTTTCTTTTGGCACCAAGCCATCCGCTGCCGATCCGTCTCTGATTGCACGAACACACGGACAATTCAGACACCCCAGTTCAGAAGATTGAAAGACCTCAAAACATTTTTTGCCGATGGCTTCTGTATCCATTCTTAGAACCGATTTGTTTGCCCATTCAATAGTGTAATCAAGATCCAGCCGTACTACCAAATCCGGTATGCTGTCAAGTATTTCCTCCAAATATGCTGTCTTATCTGCTTTTCCGTCTGTGTCACCTCTTACAAGCATACCTTTCAACTTCGTCAACCCTCTTTCTATCCCGGCGGCTTCTTTTTAATAATCTGAAATGTATGTGTGGATTTAATTCGACAAAGTTCCAGAATCTCCTTCTTTTCACCTCTAAGGATCAAAAAGACAGGTTGGGACAACGTCATGTCGGAGGGTTTTAAATCCTGACCAAGAATCCCGCTGATCCTCATCGAGTTGAAATGAATCATGCTCTCTTCACCCCGAATACCCAACAAGTCGATTTCTTCTCCTATGAAAAGGTGATACGCCACCGCATCCTGCGGCTCCATTTTCAGTGCAACTTCCGCATAATCCTGTATTGGTTCCAGACTGATTCCTTCCCACGTTAAAAGCTCTCCTTTTCTGATCAGACGTGAAGACCAGGCGGGCATCACCAATTCCGAAGGCTTGATCATCCACGGCTCCATGGATGATTCAGAAATTTTGACGACTGAAAATGTGTCCTCGGTTAGAGCTTCACTGGGGTACACATCCACTTTGGCAATTAAAACCTCATGAAATTTTTCCGAGGCTGTGGCTGCTCTCATCAAACTGATTTGAAGCGCCATGGTCACAATCATAAGCCCGAACGTCCATATAATCAGCCTTTTTTTCAAATCCTCGCCCTCCTTTACCGATCTATTTCTATTTCGCGGTCCAGATGAATTTTGATAGTCGTTGCAGAGAAACCCATTTCTTTCGCCAACTGTTCCATCAAAAACGAGGGTTGATGAGGAAACGCGACGACCAGATGCAGGATGGGGTCGTCGCGCATTGTTCCCAAAGGACAGAGACCGGAGGGATGCCAGGAGATGACCTGAATTTCCACCGAGTCGTCAAACTGGGCTTCAATTTCTGCGGCCATAACGCCCTCCAGGTTCGGGTCAAAAGACGCGACAGCCCCTGCAGCATAGTTATTGTCAAGCTCTGTTTGAATCCTTTCAGAAGCACTTTTAAGCGCGCTCTCAGACTGACTGAAGCGTATGTAAAACAAGTAAAACTCAAAAGCAGCCACAAAAACCAGGATCAGGATGAGAACTATAAGCATGGACAACGACAAAACCTCAAGTCCAATGAAGCCCCCACGGTTCAGTTTAAAATTTTTCTGCATACGACAAATCTTTCGAATTGATAAGCATAGCGCCGGTCACTAAACGCCATCCACGCGCTCAGCAGCCTCCCTTTAATTTCACCGGTGACTAAAAAACGTGCCCGATCTCCTCGTTTCAGTGCTGCCATAGGTTCCGCATCAACTTCCACTGCAGTTAATCCCGCATCGTTCAACTTCTGCACCAATTCTGCCTGATTAGAAGCTTCAAAGGTTTGACTGATTGCCATCTGCTCGCTGAAAGACGCACAGATCGTATCCAGACGGGCTTTTGTCACCACAGGCATCAGCATTTCGAGCAGTGCTATGCCTGTACCAAGCACAAACACCAGGCAAAATCCAACCAAAATTAGTCCGCCCTCACGCATTTAAGTCTATGGCATCGCTGTTTTGAATACAGTTGATTCAATGGTGGTCCACCAACCAGACAATGATGTAACCATGCTTTCGACTAAGCCTTCCATACTCGGCATAACTATGACTGCAGCCAGTACAACGGAAACGACAATCCCAATAATCATATCTACCGCAAATTGTCCCCGGTCATTATTGAGATTCTCACCGATAACCGCTTTTAACCCAAACAAAGCTTTAAAGATTTCAATGTTCAAATGAATGCCTCCTTTTAATGGTTGTCACACTTTTTCTCACTAAGCCTTTTTAATTGATTAGATAAATAACGACTCCAGCGCTTCCATCATCTGAAGCACCAGCGGGATTGCAATCACTGCAAAAGCAACACTGCCTGATGCAGCAATCAAAAGGATCAGATTAAATTGAATCTGTTCCTGTTCTAATGCCACTGATTCCAGATATCTCTGGATCATCACCTCCTCCTGTCTTTGAATGAGCTCCACCGATTCTCCGGATTCAATACCCTGTCTGAGAATGGTGAGCAGCGTCTCTGAAGCCTTTACCGGATAGCGCTGGGTTAATTCCTTTGACGCGCGTTCAAAATCCAAGGTCCTGAAATACACGCCAGTGAAAGCGTTCAGCGCATTCCTCATATCCTTATCCGGCGCAGCCAGATGCACATGTCTCAGAATTTCGACGGCTGAATGACCCGCAAGCAGCTGAGTGCATAGGAAACGGTAAATTTTATACAGGTTCATATTGAACCTGGCCTCAAAGTCTCTTTTATGCTGCTTGAGCCGGCCCCTTCGGATCAGCTCCACCAGGATCCAG
The DNA here is from genome assembly GCA_964416305.1 of uncultured Acidaminobacter sp. GTDB lineage: Bacteria > Bacillota > Clostridia > Peptostreptococcales > Acidaminobacteraceae > Acidaminobacter. Next base: position 128,472 of record CAYQDM010000004.1, read on the forward strand.
ACCGGCAAAGCTCTTGCCGGATTAATGACTGCTGCGAAGGCTGGCAGCACTACATTGATTATTCCGTAACCATAAACCAGTTTTTTAGCCTCTTCCACGGAATACCCCGCTTGCTGATAGAGGCTCATTGTTTTAATTACCCAGCGCCTGATTGGATTTTCCGTGTTTCTAACACCGCCCTGTTTCTCTGAAACAGGGCCAAATATTGCCACCTTCTTGTACCATTGTCTTTTTACGCCCCAGTCTGCCAGCATATAGGCCGTTATTAGATCCCAGCATATCAAGGCTAAGGCCGTCATCAAAAGGAGCACTTTAATCATCTGCTCGTCCCCCTGTTGGATCCCGAAAAAATTGCCAGACAAATCGTCAACAAAATCATGCCGGATAGTCCCGCTGTGACATTGAGACCTGCTGCACTATCCAAATAAAACCTTCGGACGTGGGGTTGTTCAGAGATCATCATCAAAAATAATGCAAGCCCTGTACCATCGAGTAAAAATATTGTCATTTTATATTTTCTGTTTTCGAGACGGTTTTTATTCCGCTCTAAAAAGAGTCTGTATGATTCTCTTTCGAAGCTGTCAAAAAGTTTTACCAAATCACCGCGGTTTCTCGCCGAGAACTTAAGGTGAATCATGAAATCCCTGAAAAGAGGGATGTCCAGTGCCAAGGAAAAATCATCAAAGGCTTTTTCGATCTCCACCCCATGTTGAACAGATTGCAGAAGACGCTTTAATGCCAACTTCAATGCGGGCGTCAACGGTTCCTCAGACACTCTCGACAGGCACTGGATTAAATCTGGATGTATGGACGCCCAGCGCTTTAACATCCCAAACATCAAGGATAAGGAAGCTTCCTGATCCGTAATGATTTTCTGAATGACCATTTCAATTGACAGCAAAGGCAGTGCCGTTCCAGCCAAAAAACCTATGATCCCAATTATGTGATTGTTAGTCATCCCTCGCAGACTGACATAGCCAATAAGTCCGGCCAAAAGTGTCACGACTGCAAGATTGTTTGCGTTTACCCAGGGTGTGTCATAGACGATCCTAATGGGCATCCCATAACGTCTATCAACTTTCTGTATCCAATCAACATTTGAAATGCCTCCCACTCCAACAATCATCATTCCACAGCTGAGTGCCAGCATGAGAACCGGCAAATGATAGAAAGACAGCATTCACGACCTTCTTTCATATAGAATCTTGAAGTTTGAGCCCGCATCGGTACCAAACTCAGGCCGTAAAACCTCTGCTATGCGCTCCACCTTGAAATTTCTCATATAGATGACCCTGTCCAGACTGGAGGTGATGACATTCAAGGCAGTTTTTTCTGAGATCCCTCTCTGAGACAAATCAGAGAGCATCATGATTCTGATGGGGGTTTCTTCTATGCCACCGCAATGGAGGGTTCCCATAATTCTATGGTCTGTATATCCCGCTTTGATGAACTCCCATGCCTCTGGACCCGTCAACTCACCCACGACATAACCATCCAAACTCATGGTCAATCCGTCGCGGACTAGGTGTTCCAGCGTCACTCGAAAGTCAGGCTGACGATGCCTGACTATTCTCTGTACCACAAACGTAGGGCTGTCAGGAAAGAGCTCAGTTTCAGACTCACAGATCAGAAGGCGCTGAGTTTCTCCAATGTTATTCAATAGGGCTCTCAGTAAAGTTGTCTTCCCCGACCCGCCCTTTCCAACTATGACAAACCTTAGATCCGACTTTGCCATTCGGGTCATTATTTCATATGAGGCAGAATCGAGCATCCCCATGCTCATCAGTGTCTGCAAGTCGTAGCTGGAGAATCTGTGCTTTCGAATGCTTAAAGATGGCCCACCCTGGCTTCTGGGTGCTATAGTTGCATTGATTCTGAGCCTGAGACCATCATCCGAAACCCTGGCATGACTGTCCGTTTCGTTTAGAAGGCCTCCATTTCGTATGACTATCAGCTTGCAATAGTTTTCAAATTCACGGGCAGATTCAAACTTTAATGGCAATCTGAAAGCTTCACCTGACCGTTTCACATAAAGATGATCATACCGCGTCACGATCAGATCTGAAACAGATTCATCCTCCAGAGTGCTTTGGAGAATGCCATAGCCAAACATATGATCCATGATCTGCTTGATCATCTTGTCCCGTCTGGCCAGATTTCCAAGACGGTCTACAATCCTGATCACTTCCGTTTCCAGAATACGTCTTTCAATACGCTTTCCTTCCACATCAGCCAGTAAATCTGAGTGATGCTCAACCAATTCCTCAATGACGCTAATGATCTCGCGTTCAAGTCTTCGTGCGGGTTCAGAAACTATCGGCTCAATCAATGGTTCGTGAAAGCTTTTTAAAACCCCCATTACCTCTATCCCCTCATCTCATGCAATAGTTTCAGAATAACTTTTTCATGTGCCTCTGCCACCGAACGGTCCATCATTGGACCATACATTCTGCCCTCCATCCGCGCCTTGTCTCGTTTCAAACTTGAAGGGATCCTGCCCAGATACCGCGACCCTGTCAGAGCGTCGTAATCCTCGGCGGACAGGCTGTGATTCTCGTCAGAATCAAACGCTACGAACTGATGCTTCAAACGATCAATTCTCTGTCGTTCAGAAACATACGCAGCAGAGGAGGCTGCAGATCTTAAAGCAAGGACACCGCGTGAAACCGGCACCAGATTTTTATCCGACATCAATAGACTGACAGCGGTAAACGCATCGTAGATAAAGGCATTAACCAGCATAATCACCACTTCGAAGCATGAATCTATCCGCTCCAAAAGCTTCATGAAATCGTCTTTGTCATAATACTCATAGTCATTGAGGTTGTAACTTCCGGTCAAAGCGTAAAGGTCTTGGTTGCCCTTGATCCGGGCACAAGTCCCTATGATTTTCTCCGATGTCAGACTATTTTTTCTGATAGCATCCAACAGCACATTGAGTCCCGTTGATTGATAGGAATCATAACCCTCCAGTGAATCCGACAACGTTTTACGAACTTCGAGAAGCAAGTCCAATGATGGAAACAATCTGTCTGCGTCAATGATTAAAGTTCTCTTTTTGAACTTTTTTGAAAAAATCCAACCAAGTTCACTGCCGTATTCACTGTTTCCAAAGACACACAATTTCAGCCTTTGATTTAAAAATTCAGGACGTTTTTCAGCGACCTTGAAGATGCCTTCAAATCTTTGACGCATTTTTTTCTTTTCTGTGACATGGATGCCACGCATCAGGGATTCTGCTTCATAATGCCGCAGATCCGGCGTCTCTGTTATTATCCGGCTGATCTCGTCGATGCGCTCGAAATCAATAATGCCCTCAAGTCCTAACGCATCAGACCGCTCATAGACACTTCTGACACGATATAATCTTTCAATTAAGCTTTCTGCTTCGAAGGCTCCTATTTCAATAAAATCGTCAAAACCCGAAAATATGAGTTGTCCATCAAATCCAGAATTCGGCAAAAGTGCAATCCACTTCACTTCGGGCCACTTCTGACGAAGATTTTGAATGGATGACCACCTGTCAGGCAATCGTTCGTTGCCCACTTCAAATATAACCGTTCGTACCGGTGCACACTCCAAAACCGCTGCGACCGATTCCAACTCTGTCCGGATGGCTAACTCCAATCCCGAACCTGTACGATCCTGGACCTCGGACATGACAGTTTTAACAAGACCTACAGTTGAATGAGACTCATACCAAAACAATGTTATCATCCAATCGCCACTTTCCAATTTTTAACATTACTATACTTAAATATCCATATAATGTCAATAGTTATATTTTTACAATTCATAGCGCTATCTTGAACATGACAATAGTTCGCACAAAAAAAAACGAGGGAAATGGCGCAAATCACCATTTCCCTCGTAAAGCTGCTATCGCTTTAAAAAACTCTCACTATTCCTTTGAACCAATCAACTCTGGCTCAGCTGGCGCTTCTTCTGCTTCTTCCATTTCAGGCTCTTCCTTGCTTGGTGCGCTGACAGCGAGCACAGTCAAGTCGCGATCTGTCAACAAAGTAACTTTTTCCATGTTTTCAAACACGAGGTCTGAAACTCGAACAACATCACCAAAGGCCAAACCTTCAACATCCACATAAACGTGCTCAATCAAATCAGATGGCAACGCCTCAATCTCAATTTCAGTAAGATGATCCTCTAAAATCGCACCAATTCTCTCAATGTATTCCCGGTTCTTAACTATAATTGGAACTGGTATTTTAACAGTTTCGTTCGCGGAAAGCTCTTGGAAATCAACGTGGATCAGCTGATCCTTCAAACCCCTTCGCTGAAAATCTTTGAGAACGACCATTGCGGCTTTCCCATTGATTTCAATATCAAGTGTCGACCCTTTTGCATGGTAGAGCAAGAAACGATCCATTTGTTTTCGATCCAGCTTAATAGCTCTGGTCTCCTTGTTATGACCATAAATGACTGCGGGTACATAGCCTTGAGTTCGGATATATTTGATTTTGTTCTTTCCGACCTCTGTCCTAAGATTTGCTTGTATCAATTCTCTCATTATGCTACCTCCTTATATCATTATGTTCAGAAGTATACATACCCCAAAAACCTTCATTCAACTCGATTTTACTAGATCCACTGAAGGATTTCTTTGACATCTGCAACGCGTCCGCTGACTTTGAGTTTTTCGTCGATCACCAGGCCAGGCGTTTTCATGACGCCGTACTTCAAAATGTCCCTGAACTCAGTCACTTTGACAACCTCAGCCTCCATGCCTTTCTCCGCCAAAGCTTTTCTGACATTCTCCTCAAGTTTGTAACAACTGGCACATCCTGAACCCAATACTTTTATTATCATGATTTTCCCTCCCGGTTTTTAGATAAACAGCGCATCCATGGCATTAAATGTATATCCCATAATTATGATGCCGATGGTGACAATAGACACAAACACCACAAGAAGCTTTCTCTGAACCACTTGACTCAGCATAATCATTGAAGGAAGCGACAACGCTGTCACAGCCATCATGAAGGCGAGTACCGTTCCGATTCCAACACCCTTTAAAAACAACGCCTCAGCAATTGGAAGTGTTCCGAAGATATCTGCATACATTGGAATTCCAATGCCTGCAGCTAGTATGACCGCAAACGGATTTTTTTCGCCGATCACTTGCTCAACCACTGTTACAGGAATCCAGTTATGAATCAACGCTCCTATGCCAACGCCAATCAAAACATACTTCCATACCCTTTGAAAAATTTCGGATACTTGTTGTTTCGCGTACCGCCATCTATCCGAATTCGTCATTTCCATGACTTCAGAATTGACGTCCGGAAGTTCCCGAACATAGGCTTCAATGTATTTTTCCATCCCTAGTTTGTCAATCAGCGTACCGCCGACAATCGCAATGATCAAGCCAACTATAACATAGGCAATGGCGACCTTGACCCCGAAAAAGCTGACTAGGATGAGTACAGAAGCCAAATCTACCAATGGTGATGAAATAAGAAAGGAGAAGGTTACACCAATAGGCAGTCTGGCTGCGGTGAAGCCCATAAAAATTGGTATGCTGGAACAGCTGCAAAACGGCGTCAAAGTACCCAACAATGCTCCGAGAATATTGCCACGTACACCTTTGATCCCACCCAGCAGACGTTTTGTACGTTCCGGAGGGAAATAACTTTGAATATAGGATATGGTGAAAATCAAAAAGGACAATAGGATAAAGATCTTGATGGTATCGTAAAGAAAAAATTGCACACTTCCACCAATTCTATCCGCAGTATCAAGTCCCAAAATATTTTCGACAAAGCTTTGAACCAAGTTGTTCAGCCAAAGCATTTTTAAAATCTGATCATTAAACCATGCAGCTAGAGCCGACATTTATTCCACCTTCTATCTTATAATTTTGAAAGGACTGAGCATTGGTTCAGAAATTTTTCCGCCATGCCAAGCCTTTCCTGATCCTGAGTCAGAACGACATCATTCGAAGCCTCTTGATATAGAAGTCCCAGAGTCTCAACCATGACATGATCTTCCCTGTTTATGGAGTAATATATAAATTGATCTTTTCTATCATCTCTGACAACACCGAGATCCTTAAGCTTTCTTAAATGCTTTGAAATTTTAGGTTGAGTTTCTCCCAATATCCCTTGAAGTTGGCAGACACACAACTCCCGACGCAGCAGCACCATTAAAATTCTAAGCCTTGTCTCATCTGAGAGCGCTTTATACCGATTGATCATTTGTTCCATAACAGCCTCCTGAACAATGTCATATGTCCGTTTTCGCATATTCCTTTTTTAGTATATTCCCCATTCGGTATATTGTCAACTTTATTTCCCGGGAAATATGTAAGCCGTGCCCGCATTTAAATTTGAAACAAAAAAAAGAACTGCGCAAAACTGTGCAGCTCCACTTTTCTAGAATGATGTGTTAGTCCAATCTTCTTCTGCCTTCAATTGCCTTCATCAAAGTTACTTCGTCAGCAAATTCAAGGTCTCCGCCAACAGGTATCCCATGAGCAAGGCGCGTTATAATAATCCCCGTACCCTTTAAGAGTTTGGAAATATACATAGCGGTCGCCTCACCCTCTATAGTCGGATTTGTCGCAATTATAATCTCATCAACATCATGTTTTTGAAGCCTGAGAATCAATTCTTTAAGCTTTATGTCTTCTGGTCCTATCCCATCCATTGGTGAAATCGCACCGTGCAGAACGTGGTATAAGCCATGATATTCTCTGGTCTTTTCAATGGCAATAACATCCTTGGGTGATTCAACAACACAAAGGATTTTCTGATCCCGCTTTGCTGATGTACAGATCGGGCATGGATCAACATCCGTCATATTAAAGCAGACTGAGCAAAAGATGATCCTCTGTTTGGCATACATAATCGCTTCCGCCAGAGCAGCGGCACGATTCTCTTTTTCATTGACCAGATAAAAAGCAAGGCGCTGGGCAGTTTTTCTGCCCACACCCGGAAGCTTCGCCAACTCGTCAATCAGTAGATTTAGTGGCTGCGGCAAATAGACCATGTCGACTGCCTAAAAAAGACCGGGGATATTCATACCGCCCGTTACTTTGCCCATTTCTTTGGAGACCGCTTCTTCAGCAGTTCTCAAAGCTTCGTTGACACATACTAGTATCAAATCCTGAAGCATTTCAACATCTTCTGGATCTACCACAGATGGATCAAGTGTGATTGAAAGAATCTCTTTCTTACCACTTACTTTGACAACTACCGCACCGCCGCCTGCACTTGCTTCATAATTCGCTTTCTCTGCTTCTTCCTGCAGGCGCTGCATATCTGCCTGCATTTTTTGCACCTGCTTCATCATTTGATTCATATTCATGCCGCCTGGCATCATTGGACCCTTACCCTTAGCCATTTTAGTTCCTCCTTTAAAATGTTAATCCATTTTTTTTGATTTAACTTAAAAAACCAAAGTCCGTTACTTGTCCTGAATTTCAAGCAAATCTGCCATATCACCGAGAAGCGTCTTTATTCTGTCTTCAGTTGACGGCCCCGACATTGACCCTTTTATGTCTGGAATTACTTCGATTATGAAACCAACAGGATGACCAACGACACTTCTGAACGCTTCCTCAATAACTATTCGATTCGGCTCTTCACTCAACTTCTTGATATGCAGATCATGCACTGCCTTAAAGCCAACGACTAAACGACCTTTATCCATTTTTAATGGTGTTCCATCCACAAGAAACGCGTAGACACGGCCATTGTTCTTCTGTAAATACAACAGAATCTCCGGCCACAATCTAAGAACTTTCTCAGGATCCAGCATAGAGCTCGGACTTGATACTTCATCTGTTTTTATCTGCTCTGCTTGTTGTGACTGCTTCACAGAATCACTATCATATTCCGATTCATTCAGAACTGGCTCACTTCTTGATCTATGGGTCTGGATTTCCGGCTTTGATGCCTGATAGGCTGGAGGATCATCAGCAATAGTGTTTGATCCGGTCATTGACAAACCTGCTCCGGATATCATCTGCCGCTTCAGAGCAACCAGTTCTGCCTCTAATTTTTCAAGCCGTTCTATGGCATCAGCAGCTGCGATAGATGCTGGCGTCATTGCTTTCAGAAGACCTGTTTCTAGAAAAATCAGCGGATTTTGCGCATATTTGATCTGATTTTCGATCATTGACAACGCTTCGAGTAATTTTACTGCGCCATTCAACCCAAACATCCTTGCTTGTGCTCTGACGCGATCTGGCATTAGTCCTGAAAACTTTAACATTTCAGGGTGATCCGGTGCTGCTGCCGTCACCATTACATCCCGAAAAGCCAATGTCATATCCCTGCAGAACGACTGCAAATTTGCCCCGCTTACAGAAAGTTGATTAAGACTTTCAAGCACCAGATTTCTTTCGCGTCTGCCAATTTGATCGATCAAGTCCATCATGAAATCGACGCCAATCAAGCCAAGTATTCGATCTACATCCTCTGCCCTGAGCACATCTGCTGTTGAGGTGAGGCAACGGTCGAGGAGACTGAGCGCATCCCTGACAGCACCATCCGCCCTATTAATTAGCTTATCTAAGGCTTTTGTTTCATATGCCATACCTTGAGATTCACAGATCAACTGCATTCTCTCCATCAGATCTTCCTTGCCCACTCTTTTAAATTCAAATTGCTGGCATCTGGATTGAATCGTTGCCGGAATCTTATGTGGTTCAGTCGTCGCAAGTATAAAAACGGCATATGCAGGAGGCTCTTCCAGAGTCTTCAACAAAGCATTAAAAGCACTTGTCGACAGCATATGTACTTCATCGATTATATAAACTTTATACTTGCTCCTGGAAGGCGGATATTTGACATTTTCTCTAAGTTCTCGAATGTCGTCCACACCATTATTTGATGCAGCATCCATCTCGATGACATCCATCAACGTCTCATCTAAAATTGACAAACAGATCTCACATTTGTTGCAAGGATTATAATCCACTCTTTCAGGGCAATTGATTGCCCGTGCCAGTATTTTGGCTGTGGAGGTTTTACCCGTACCTCTTGTTCCGGAAAAGATATAGGCATGGCCGAATTTGCCGCGTTCAATCTGACTGCGTAGAGTATCTACAATGGCCTTCTGTCCAATCAGATCTTCAAAGACTTTAGGTCTCCACTTTCTGTATAGCGCAGTATAGCTCATGGCAATTCGCCCTTTCTAATACGATTAAAAATCAAGTAATACCTTCTCTATTATAACAGAAGACTTCATGAATTAAAAAAAAAGAGAGCTTCCGCTCTCATTTTCACTTTTACCTATTAAACGCGCACCCGGCTGTGAAATCAAAATCATATGAATTCCCGCAGCCGCAAATACTATCAGGCACCCTTGCGGCACATAGAACGATCTGCTTACCGCTGCTTTCTTCCGAACCTGACGGGGTTCACAGGGTGCTATTGCGCAAGACCCGACAGTACCAGCGAACTGCGGGAAAAGCATAGTCTTAATTTCTCATCCGGGTTCGGATCCTGCTTTCAGCGGATTGCAGGTTATAGGGTTCCGCCAGGTTCCCAATCCATGCGCGGTTAAAGACTAAATTAAAATGGCGGAGAGGGCGGGACTCGAACCCGCGGGGCGGTTAAGCCTTACACGCTTTCCAGGCGTGCCCCTTAGCCAACTCGGACACCTCTCCACATTATCTGTATTTTGTGCGCAGCTTTTCGAAAAATCCACTCATGATCTGAGCACATTCATCTTCCAAAACGCCTTTTTGAAGCTTAACCTTATGATTGATTCTTGGATCCTCAGACAAATTATAAAGTGAGCCAAATGCTCCCGCTTTCCAGTCCTGAGCACCGTAAACCACTCTCAAAATTCTAGCTTGGTATATCGCTCCTGCACACATCAGACAGGGTTCTATTGTAACATACAACGTACTTCCTGTCAACCTCCATGATTTAAGATATTCTGAGGCTTTTGTCAACGCTATCATTTCTGCATGTAATTGAGCGTTTTTTCCCAGTTCTTTCAAGTTGTGGCCTCTAGCTATGATCACGCCTCGTCTCACAATTACAGCGCCAATGGGAACCTCACCTTTTGCTGCTGCCAACCGCGCCTCATAAAGCGCTTCGTGCATGTACATTTCATCATGCAGCATACTAACCTCCAGTGTCAGTTTTGTGCCGTGCCTAGTTCGAAAATGAACTTGGCACGGCACGCATTGGCGCACTCGAAAGGAGTCGAACCTTCGACCTACCGCTTAGGAGGCGGTTGCTCTATCCTACTGAGCTACGAGTGCATATTGAGAACGCATTGCGTGAACGGCTGAGCCGACAGCTACTTTACTATGTTAAAGAATTCCACACGATTTGTCAACGCCGAATCCATGAATCTTCGGTAAGTTTACGCTCGTTAGGCATTCGACATACAATGTTCCTGCCAAATAGCCAAAATATCGGTCTCTGGCTCTGATCACATCCAGAAATCCACTATTCAAATAGGTTTTGTTTTCGCTGCCGTCACGACCAAATTGCGATGCATGGCATCGAAGGGCATTCATTTTAAGTTCATAGACATTTGAAATATCGTAAGTCAGAGTAACATCAGCAACATCATTAATATAGTACATATAAACCTCATCAGGTCGATAAGGCATAAGCTCTTCGCAAATAAATTTAATAAGTCCTGAAGACCAACATGCTTCCCGAATTAGCAATGCGCCATTGCCGTGATCCGGATGACGATCATTTGCATAGGGATAAAAGAGTCTCTTCGGTTTAAATCGTCTTATGAGTGATACAATTTGAGACACACTTTCATTGTCAGTCTTTATGCCGCGGTCACTCATCCCAAGATTTAATCGCTCAGATACCCCCATGAAACTTGCAGCTGCTTTACTTTCACCTCTCCTGCCCTCAGGTGTGCCGTTACTGGCCATTTCACCAAGAGTCAGGTCCACCATAACAATGCGTGCACCCCTTTGTGCTTCTGAAATCAGCAGTCCACCAATTCCAATTTCAATGTCATCTGGATGAACCCCAAATGCAAGAATATCGCACTCCATCTAATTCCTCCAAGTTGTCTAGTAATTTCAATCACAAAAAAGACGGATTTTTTCTTTGGCCAATGTGATCCTAACTGGTGTTGATCCAACTATATTTCCATCAACATTAAGCAACAAGCTTTTCTCCAAACTTACAACAGATATTTCCGAACACCTGTAATACTCAACTTCCCTAATGTTGAGATGCTCACCTTTAAAAATTGACGGAAACATGGCTATAAGCTTCAGCTTCGGTACATGATTGACAATACAAACATCCATCAGCCCATCATCAATTTCTGCTTTCGGGGTAATTTTCATTCCTCCCCCAAAATATTTGCCATTTCCAACTGCAACAATTAGCGTTTTTCTTTGAATTCTTGTTTGATCCATTTCAATTTCAATCTTTCTCGCCTTATAAATCATGAGTGATTTCAGAGTGCTAATAAGATATGCAACTGGTCCCGGAAATAACTTTTTAATTTTTTCGGTATCTATAACAATTTGTCCGTCTATACCCATTGCACATATGTTTATACATTTAATGCCATTACAGTCGAATACATCTGCGTCCTTTGTTTTTCCAAGAAGAACTGACTCCAAAATCATCAAAGGATTCTGTGACATATAGAGCACTTTTGAAAAATCGTTACCAGTACCACATGGCAATATTCCAGCTTTAATGTTAGATGAACCGGACTGACATATTCCTTGAATCATCTCTGTCAAAGTACCGTCACCCCCGACGGCGACAATCTCATTATAACCATCAATTATTGCCTGCATTGTCAATGTTTCAATCTGACCTTTTGATTGAGATATGACCATTTTATATTCAATCTCAGAATTTTCAAGACGCTTATGAATGGGTTCCAGCAATGTTTTCGCGGAACCGTTGCCAGCTGCAGGATTAATTATAAACATCAACTTTCTCATTCTTCACCCCGCAATGTTTCACGTGAAACATTAATCTCCTTGAATTAAGCTATACAATCTGTCAAGATCTTCATCATTATAGAATTCAATTTCAATCTTGCCTTTTAGTCGACCGCGTTTAATTTCAACTTTTGTACCAAAAAATTCTCTCAACTGAGTTTCCATCATCTTAATTTCAAGGTCAGGCTTAGATTTCTTTTTCTTAGGCTTTACTTTTCTCTCTGGTTTAGACAATGCATCTTCAATTTCGCGCACACTTAAAGCGCCATCTATAATTTTTACAGCCCAAGCATGCTGGTGTTCAGGATCATCAATACGCAAAAGGGCTCTGCCATGGCCACCAGAGATTTGACCTACTGCAATCATATCTTTGACACGGTCGTCCAGTTTTGTCAGCCGCATTGTGTTCGCAATATGTGATCGACTTTTTCCTACAGCTTTGGACAAATCCTCTTGTGTTAATCCATAATGCGCCATTAAATGCTCATAGGCTATAGCTTCTTCTATATCGTTTAAATCTTCTCTTTGAATATTTTCAATTAATGAGAGCTGAGCCACACTGATTTCATCCACTTCGCGAATGATCACAGGCACGCGTTTCAATCCAGCCATACGAGCAGCACGCCAACGACGTTCACCTGCAATTATTATATAACCAGTTCCATCATGTCGAACCAAAATTGGCTGTACAATGCCATGAGCTTCAATGGAGTCTTTTAATGATAATAACGCATCTTCATCAAAATGTCGGCGTGGCTGTCCCGGATTTGGCATAACTCTGTCAATTTCTACTTCAATGACTTCAGCAGATCTATATTCCCCCATGGAAGCCAATTCTGCTTCTGGAATTAAGGCACCTAATCCCTTTCCGAGTCCCCGCTTGAACTTACCTGTACTCACATTATCTTCCCCCTCACCGTTTGGCGAATTCTTTAGCAAGCTTCAAATAGGCTTTAGCGCCTTTCGAGTGCTTATCATAAGCAACAACAGGCATTCCAAAACTCGGCGCCTCTGCTACACGAACATTTTTAGGTATAACAGTCTTATAGACTTTATCTTTAAAGTATTTATTTACTTCTGCTACTACTTGAGATGACAGATTTGTTCTGCTATCAAACATTGTCAGCAGTACACCTTCGATCTCCAGACTTGAATTTAGGTTTTTTTTGATTCTGTGATAGGTATCTACAAGCTGACTGACACCTTCCAAAGCATAATATTCACATTGAATGGGAATAAGGATGCTGTCAGCAGCGACCAATGCATTGATCGTAAGAAGCCCTAATGAAGGCGGACAATCAATTAAAACATAATCATAATCATCCTTTACTGCGTGGATAACTTTTCTAAGTCTATGCTCGCGCTCTGTCAAATCAATCATTTCAATTTCGGCACCCGCTAAAGCTACATCAGACGGCATAATATAAAGATTCTTATAGCCGGTTTCTTGAATACATGCCTTCGGGTCCATGTCGCCCAGCAAGGCATTATAAACATTGTTTTCTACTTCATGTTTATTAATTCCTAAACCACTGGTGGAGTTTCCCTGGGGATCATTATCAATGACAAGAACTCTTTTCTTCATTGCAGCAAGAGCTGCACTTAAATTCACATTGGTAGTCGTTTTCCCAACGCCACCTTTTTGATTGAACACAGCTATTGCCTTACCCAAAAAAACCACTCCCTGAACGAATATTACTCTTATTATACTAGAAATAGGGACAAATAAAATGAAAGAGCACAATTAATCTGCGCTCTTTCATAAAAATTACTTTGTTTCACGTGAAACATTCACTTTTTTATTCGAATTCTCACTTCAACACCGTCTGTTGAAGTAATTTCTTCATATGTTACATCGCCACCCGCAGCACGTATAGTCTCCACACTCTGTTTCAATGTATTCAGGTAAATTCTAAAACTAGCAACTCCGCGAATCTTTTTCTTTGGAGCTAACTTCTCTTCTACAGATTCCGTCTTCTGTACAAATTCAGACACTAATTTCTCAGTATCCTTAACGTTTAGCTGCTCTTTTACTATTCTGGAAGCGATTTTTCTCAAATCAGATGTTTTATCAAGTTTCAGTAACGCGCGTGCATGACGCTCCGTCAGCTGATGATGAATTAGAACGTCTCTGACAGATTGTGGGATAGCAAGCAGTCTTATCTTATTCGAAATGGTTGATTGCTTTTTCCCCAACATATCAGCAATTTCTTTCTGCGTCCATTGCTGATCCTTCATCAATCTTTCAAAAGCACTGGCTTCCTCAAAATAATTCAAATCATCTCTTTGAATATTCTCAATCAAAGCCACAGTCGCGGATTCCTGATCATTCATATTCACAAGCATAACAGGAATTTCTTTTAATCCGGCCATGGAAGCGGCTCGCAGCCGCCTTTCTCCTACAACCAATTCATAACCGTCTTTTATGACCCTGACTGTAATCGGTTGAATTAACCCTACGCTCTTTATTGAATCAGAGAGTTCCTTTAAGTCATCCTCCGAAAAATGTCGTCTGGGCTGATAAGGATTAGGGCGGATATATTCTATGGGAAGATGAATCAAGTGCTCACTTCGATTCAAGACTTAAACCTCCCTAAACAATTGGTTTCTTTGCCGGTGTACCGGCTTTTCTCGGGTACAACGCCGGTGTAGACTTCACTTTTCGAATCAAAACCAGATTATGTTCAAAATCAGTACCCGGTACATGTGTAGGTATAATCTCAGGACTGGCACCACCAAGAACTTTAATAGCCTTTTCAGCAGTTTTAATCTCTTCGAAAGCCTCGTTTGTCTTTTGAGCAATAAAATAGCCGCCTGTCTTCACGAAGGGCAGACAGTACTCAGATAAAGTACTCATGTTGGCAACCGCTCTCGAAACAACAATATCATATTTCTCGCGGTGAGCAGTTTGTCTGGCCGCTTCTTCAGCTCTGGCATGCAAACACGTGACATGCTTAAAATCCAGCACTTTACACACTTCTGTCAAATACTGAATCCTCTTGTTCAAAGAATCCATAAGCGTCACATCCAGTTCCGGCAGCGCAATTTTTAAAGGTACACCAGGAAATCCTGCGCCTGTTCCAAGATCCAGGACCTTCTTGCCATTAAAATCTACCGGCGCTTGAAGACAAGTCAAAGAATCCAGAAAATGTTTGTAAACAATACCATGATCATCCGTAATAGTTGTCAGATTTATCTTCTCATTCCATTCCAACAACAGTGATTTATAAGTCATAAATTGTTCAAGCATCTCATCTGGATTTTCGTAACCAAGAGACAGTAACCCCTCTCTCAATGCGCTTCTAACGTCCATTGACGACACCCCGTTTTCTGTTTCGCTGTTCCAGGTAAATCAATAATACAGACACGTCTGCCGGTGAGACCCCAGAAATTCTGGAAGCCTGCCCTACAGATTCCGGTCGGATTCGTGAAAGTTTCTGCCTGGCCTCAATCCTTAAGCCTTCAATATCATGGTAATCAAGATCTGCAGGAAGCCGTTTGTTTTCAAGCTGTTTAAATCGCTCAACCTGTTGCAGCTGCTTCTGTATATAACCCTGATATTTCAGTTGTATCTCACATTGAACATAGACATCTTCTCTTAACTCAGGTCGATCTAAATCAACTTCTGCGAGTGAACTATAGTCAACCTCAGGGCGCTTTAAAAGCTCCATCAGAGTCATACCTTGCTTTATAGATGAACTGCCAATATTTTCGAGTATAGGATTTACCAGTTCAGGGCGTACGGTGACGCTGTCCAGACGCTTCAACTCTTTTTCGATACTTTCCAGTTTGTCCTTAAGCTTCTCAAAACGTTCATGTGAAGCCAATCCAATGTTGTAACTTCTTTCAGTTAATCTCATATCTGCATTGTCCTGCCTCAGCAGCAAGCGATATTCCGCTCTTGAAGTCATCATGCGGTAAGGTTCGTTTGTTCCCTTTGTCACCAGATCGTCAATCAACACGCCAATATAAGCCTCTGAGCGATCCAGGGTAAAAGGAGGCTCTCCCTTCAGCTTGAGGGCGGCATTTATACCGGCAATAATGCCTTGTGCAGCAGCTTCCTCATAACCTGATGAACCGTTAAATTGCCCGGCGGAAAAAAGATTTTCAATGGCTTTTAACTCAAGTGTGTTCTTGAGTTGGGATGGGTCTAAACAATCATACTCTATAGCGTAGGCTGGTCGCATGACCTCGACATTTTCAAGTCCGGGAATTGTCCTCATAAAAGCCGTTTGAACATCTTCAGGAAGGCTTGTTGACATGCCTTGTACGTACATTTCACTCGTTTCATAGCCTTCAGGCTCAACAAACAACTGATGACGCTCTTTGTCTGCGAATCTCGTAATTTTGTCCTCGATTGACGGACAATATCGTGTTCCTGTGCCTTCAATCTGACCGCCAAACATTGCTGACCTTAAAATGTTTTTCTGAATAACGGAATGTGTCTCTGCATTGGTATAGGTCAACCAGCAGGGTAGCTCTTCAAAAGTGACGCTGTCATTCATGAATGAAAATGGAACGGGCTTTGGATCACCAAATTGAGCTTCCATCTTTGAATAATCCAATGAACGTTTATTGACACGCGCTGGTGTGCCGGTTTTAAATCGCCAGATCTCCAGCCCATGAGATTTCAAATTTTCTGCCAGCTTTAACGAGGGCGCCAGGCCGTTTGGACCACTCTGAAAGACCGAACTTCCTATGAAAATTTTTCCTCCCAGGTAAGTTCCGGTCGCCAAGATGATCGCTCTGGCTTCATAACGGGCACCGGTACTGGTTAAGAGGCTTTTGACACAACCATCGGCAACCTCAATCTCTATTATTTCACCTTGTTTTAAATCTAAACCCTCTGTATTTTCAATAACCTTTTTCATTTCCACATGATATCTCGTCTTATCCGCCTGTGCTCGAAGTGAATGCACTGCAGGTCCTTTTCTGGTGTTGAGCATTTTACTCTGAACCATGGCTTGGTCAGTGATCAGGCCCATCTGTCCGCCCAGCGCGTCCACTTCCCGGACCAGGTGTCCCTTTCCGGTTCCCCCTATGGACGGATTACAAGGCAACATTGCCAATGAGTCCAGGTTAATTGAGAACATGACAGTTTTCATGCCCAATCTGGCACTGGCTAGGGCAGCTTCACAGCCGGCATGACCGGCACCGATAACGGCAACATCGTATGTGCCGCTGTAAAATTCTTCTGGCAAGATAAACACCTCTCTATTTGCCTAAGCAAAACTGACTGAAAATCTTCGTGATCAAATCGTTTTCAACTGTTTCACCAGTTATTTCGCCGAGCGCATCATATGCGTTTCTGACATCCACTTGTAAAAAATCATACGGCATACCACCATTGCAAGAGATGAGCGCATCACCAAGGGATTTCGCAGCTCGTCTTAAGGCATCCTGGTGCCTGAGATTTGTCACCACCGAACGCTCTGCAAGGGATATTTGACCGCCGTAAACCATTTTGGCGATTTCATCCTCAAGCTCCTGGATTCCTTCTTCTTGAACGAGAGACGTTCTAATAACCGGAATCTCATTGCCAAGACGCTCCCGCAATGCCTTTTCATCAAGTACCGGATCAAGATCGCTCTTGTTTAATAAGACTATAGCGCGTCGATCTTTGAGGTATTTCATTATGTCCTCGTCCTCAAGGGAAAGTGCTTCAGCAGCATTTAATACAAAGACGACAAGATCCGCGCGGTTAAAGAAAGCCTTGCTTCTTTCAACACCTAATTTTTCAACCAAATCTTCCGTCTCGCGAATTCCTGCCGTATCCACGAGTTTTACCGGCACACCGCGCACATTGAGGGTTTCCTCAATGACATCGCGCGTTGTACCTGGTATATCCGTGACTATAGCCCTGGATTCGCGCAGCAGTGCGTTTAAAAGCGAAGATTTACCTACGTTGGGTTTGCCTACTATAACCGTACTGAGGCCATCCCTCAAAATACGTCCCGTCTCGCTGTTTTCAAGCAGTGCAGACACGGACTTCTCAGCTGCCTTGAACCGGTCTGTCATCTCCGAATAAGTCATTTCTTCAATATCTTCTTCAGGATAATCTATACAGACTTCGAGTTGTGCCATTGCAGAAAGGAGTGCTGCTCTCACAGTTTCAACCTTGCCGGACAAATGACCTTCCAATTGATTGTATGCCACCTCAAAACCCTGCGGTGTCTTGGCTTGAATCAAATCCATCACAGATTCAGCCTGAGCCAGATCAAGGCGTCCGTTCAAAAATGCACGCTTGGTAAATTCACCGGGCTCTGCCATGCTCGCACCCTTTTCCAGAATTAACTTCACAATCTCCGTTAGCGGGACCATACCACCATGGCAATGAATTTCGACGAGATCCTCACGCGTATAGGTGGCTGGAGCGAACATCGGGACCAGCAGCACTTCGTCAACAACAACTTCGCCCTTATAAACATGACCGTAAAGCATTTTCCGATGGTCCTTGGACGTGATAGCGCCACCCTTTTTCTGTCTGAAAATATTATTCGCGATCTCCACGCTCAACTCGCCGCTCATCCGCACAATACCTATGGCGCCTTCACCTGGAGGTGTTGAAATTGCTACAATTGTATCCTCTCTGAACAATGTCTGTCCTCCTTTCGGATACAAAAAACCCAGTAGCTTGACTGGGTTTTTCAAGGTTACTTATTCAGGAAAATAACGACTTTGCGATTTGGCTCCTCGCCCTCACTTTTTGTGCTGACGTAAGGATGACCCTGCAACGTCGCGTGAATGATTCTTCTCTCATATGGATTCATAGGCTCAAGCACAATATCTTTGCGCATTTTCTTTGCCTTTGCAGCGAGTCTATGCGCTAATTTTTCAAGTGTTTCCTTGCGCTTCGCGCGGTAGCTTTCCGTATCCAGTGTCACTCGAAGATAATCCGCTCTTTCCTTGTTGACTACCAGACTCACCAAATATTGAAGCGCGTCCAATGTTTGGCCTCTGCGTCCTATAAGGATCGCCATATCATTTCCAAGTATGTCAAGATTCAAAGCATCTCCATCCAATTTAGCTACAACTGTACCGTCGATGCCCATCTTATCGAGAATTTTTTCTAGAAACTCCACTGCGATTCGATCGCTTTTTTCCTTGAGCTCTACACGAACTTTTGCTTCTTTTGCGCCAAAGAGTCCAAACAAACCCTTCGAAGACTCTTCTATGACGTCTACTTTAACCTGATCTTCGGTTGCTGACAATTCAATCAGCGCTAATTTTAGCGCTTCTTCTACAGTTCTCGCGGTTTTTTCGACAACATACATGAACGTGTTAAGCCTCCTTCTTTTTCAGGTGACCAGTAAGCTTTTGCTGTACAAGCTGGAACAAGCTGCTAATGATCCAATAAATCAGCACGCCTGCAGAAAGGGTGCGCCCAGTAAATAGAATCACGAACGGCAAAATTTTGTTCATTGTTTTCATCTGCTCATTGACCTGTTGGCCATCGTACATAGAGTTCATCTGCCAGTAAGTAATCGCAGCTGCAAGAATAGGCATGATGCCTGGAAGCGCGCCTATAAAACCTGTTGCCGATGGAATCAAAAGGCTCAATGTATCTGGCGCTGCAAGATCTTTTATCCACAAAAATCCTTTGCTGAGCGCCTCATTTGCCATTGCGGCATCGTTGTTGAATACATATTGAATTGGATCTCTAAGTGTTCCAAACAACGCGAAAATGATTGGCAACTGAATCAAAAGGGGAAGGCACCCCGCCATTGGATTGATATGATGCTGCTTGTAAAGATCCATTTGCTTGGCAGCCAGCGTTTCCTTATCATTCTTATACTTTTCCTGCAACTCTTTAAGCTTTGGCTGAATTTCGTTAATAGCCTTTGATGAACGAATTTGCTGCAGATTCAGCGGATACAGCAACAATTTGACCAAGATTGTAAATACGATGATTGATAATGCGTAATCATTGACAAAATTATAGATCAAACCCAATGTTTTACCAAAAATTGCATACAAAAAACTCAATTTTTTTCCTCCTGACCAGCATTAACACAATTTTATTTTAGTGGATCATATCCCCCAGGATGAAAGGGATGGCATTTTAAAATACGTTTGATGCTGAGCCAAGAACCTTTTAAAGCACCATACCTGGACACGGCGTCGAATGCATAATGACTGCAAGTCGGATGAAACCTGCATCTAGGTCCCAGAAGCGGCGATATGTATCCCTGATAAAAGCGGATCAGCGCTAGAAGCAGTTTTTTCATTTCTGACGCAGCTCCTTCAACAACCGACGCACACTCTTTTCAATATCCTGATAGGTTGCTTCAACGATTCTGACACGCGCAATAAATACCAGATCATATCCCACTGGCACCCGGTCAGAATTTAATCTGTATGCTTCTCTGATCAAGCGCTTTGCCCGGTTTCTCACAACACTCTTTCCAACTTTTTTGCTGACAGAAAAACCAACCCGATTCACTGTCAGACCATTTGGTTTATGATACATCACGACAAATCGTGTTGCTGTCGACTTGGAATGTTTGTATACCTCAGCAAATTGACCGCTCTTTTTAAGCCCTTCAATCTTCACTATGAACCTCCAAGGCCTATAATTGCAAAAAAAGACCACTAGTCGCGGTCTTAAGCAGTCAAACTCTTTCTTCCTTTTCTTCTACGAGCTCTCAATACATTTCTTCCGGATTTAGTTTTCATTCTCTTTCTAAAGCCGTGTTCGACTGATCTCTGTCTCTTTTTAGGTTGATAAGTTCTTTTCACTAGGAACACCTCCTTGAAATTAGATATCTATTAAACCAATGGGTTCACAAAACAAAAAGTCTGCTATGTCATTATAATTTCTCAGACAGACCTTGTCAATACCGATTTGTGCCTTTGAATGCTTCACACATACTCCTGCACATGACCATTTCAAAAGAGATCGGGTAAAAAGCAATTAATATAAAATGATCATCCACAAAGTTACCCACAAAATACTAAAATCACAGGCTGTGGATATTTTCGTTATTTGAATTGAAATAGACGTCATAATTTGATATTATTATCTCACTGTTGATAAGTGAATTTTTTAATCCAAAACATTCACACTTATCCACGATTTGTGGATAACACTGTGAATATTTTTCATTTAATTGCGCAAAATCGCGTTTGAATGTGCGTTGGGCTATATGAATATGTGGATAAAGCCTACGCAGTCACATGTGGATAATTGATCGATGCGCATTTTTTTATGCACCTTTATCCACATAACGCACACAAAACTGTTGATAGCTTAGACACAGGTGAACTCAGGAAGTTATCCTATCTTACCTGTTGATGATTTGTGAATAAAAGTTTTTGGAGGTAATAAAATGAGTTTGAATGTCCGGGAGTTATGGGAAGCGACTATGGCATTAATCAAAAAAGAATTGACAGAAGTAAGCTACAATACATGGTTAAAGTCGATCTCTCCCATTGCGGTCCGAGGCAATCGATTAATTTTGGCTGTGCCAAATGATTTCAACAAAGAGATTCTTGAAAACCGTTATCTATCTCTTATTACTAATGCCGTACACGAAGCTGCCAACAGAGAATTTCTAATTGAATTCGTACTTATCAGCGAATCGGCAAAATATGAAAAAGAAGCTCATTCATCTTCTAGAGAAGATGATTCTTTTAATGATGATATCAATCAAATCCGACTCAATCCTAAATACGTTTTTGACGAATTTGTCATAGGAAACAGCAATCGATTTGCTCATGCTGCGTCACTTGCAGTCGCAGAATCACCTGCGAAAGCCTATAACCCATTGTTTATTTATGGTGGCGTTGGCCTTGGAAAGACGCACCTTATGCATGCCATCGGCCACTATATTCTGGATCAGAACAAGAAAGCCAAAGTTGCTTATGTCACTTCAGAGAAATTTACGAATGAATTAATCAATTCAATTAAAGATGATAAAAACGCAGAATTCAGAAACAGATATAGGAATGTAGATGTACTTTTGGTAGATGACATACAGTTTATTGCAGGCAAAGAACGAACCCAGGAAGAATTTTTTCATACCTTTAATGCTTTGTACGAAGCGAATAAACAAATAATTGTCTCAAGTGACCGCCCTCCAAAAGAGATACCTACTTTAGAAGACCGTCTAAGATCACGCTTCGAATGGGGATTAATCACTGATATTCAAGCACCGGATTTTGAGACAAGAATAGCTATATTAAGGAAAAAAGCAGAATTGGACAGCATTATAATCCCAAATGAAGTCTTTGAATTCATCGCCCGCAAGATCAAATCTAATATTAGAGAACTCGAAGGTGCGCTGACGAGGATCATCGCTTATGCCTCCCTCGCAAATGTAGAAATTTCAGTGGATATCGCTGCAGAAGCTCTAAAAGACATAATCGCTTCCTCAAAACCAAAACAAATTAATGTGGAATTGATTAAATCGATCGTTGCCCAGCATTTCAATGTCAAAGCTGAAGATTTTGATACTAAACGGCGTACACGTTCAATTTCATATCCACGACAGATAGCAATGTATTTATGCCGCGAACTGACGGACATGTCTTTGCCTAAAATAGGTGAAGAGTTTGGAGGCAGAGATCATACCACTGTCATTCACGCCTATGATAAAATTTCAAAAGAAATCCAAGAAAGTGCTTCCTTTAAATCGAGACTCGATAAAATCACAAAGGAAATCCAAGGCGAATAGACTCAGATAAAAATTACTCACAAAATCCTGTGTAAAACTTTAGGCGCGCCTGTGGATAAAAACGGGCGCCTGTTTTTATCTTTTTCTGTGGATAAAACACTTGGTTTCAAGCTATTTATCCACAGTGTACAAATTAGTTTAATGACCTGATATCAATGGTTCTGTGAGTTTTCAACATACTAACAGCCCCTACTACTATGACTAATAATATTACTTAGTTAATTTTAAACCAAAAATTGATCGCAAATGAGGAGGTTTTCCACATTGAAATTCACTTGCCCGCAATCTGTACTGTCTGAAGCTATTCTAACCGTCTCAAAAGCTGTCTCTTCAAAATCAACCCATCCTGTTTTGAACGGAATATTGGTTGAAGCCAGTGGAAGTGAAGTTACGCTTACCGGAAATGACCTTAGCCTGGGTATTGAGACAAAGTTTATTGCTGAAGTGGATCAGGAGGGAAGTGTCGTTCTTCCTGCCAGACTCTTCGGAGAAATTATTCGCAAATTGGCGCCACTTAACGTTATGATTGAGTCCAGTGATAATTATGAAACCAGAATAACCTGTGACCGGTCAGATTTCAAAATTATGGGCATGTCTGATGCTGAATTTTCTGAGATCCCTGAAGTGGATGCAGCTTCAGGCGTTCAAATAGAATGCGGTCTGCTTAAGGGCATGATTCGTCAGACATTATTCGCTACTTCTCTGGATGAATCACGACCAATTTTGACAGGTGCACTTTTTGAATTTGAACCAGATCGTTTGTCAGTTGTAGCTATAGATGGTTATAGATTGGCTCTGAGACAGGCAATGCTTCATTCGGAATTGACCGGCAAAGTTGTCGTACCGGCAAAAACACTCAATGAAGTG
Organism: uncultured Acidaminobacter sp.; assembly: GCA_964416305.1. Taxonomy (GTDB): domain Bacteria; phylum Bacillota; class Clostridia; order Peptostreptococcales; family Acidaminobacteraceae; genus Acidaminobacter. The sequence continues at coordinate 151,932 of CAYQDM010000004.1, forward strand.
GCGAAAATTCTGTCAGGCGTTCCTGATGCCGAAACTTTACATGTTCTGTTTACTGACCGCCATATTCTTTTCGAATTCAATCAAATCAGGATTGTAAGTCGATTGCTGGAAGGTGAATTTATTAAATACGCTCAAATTCTGCCAAAAGATAACAAAACCACTGCAAAGGTAAAAACAGATGAACTTTTAAGCGGACTTGAGCGTGCCTCGCTTATGGCTAAAGAAAGTAAAAACAGCTCAATAAAACTGTCTTTAAAACCACAAAGAATGAATATCCTATCCAATGTCGAAATTGGCAGTGTCAACGAAGAAGTCTCAATTGACTTAAGTGGACCAGAACTCGATATTGGATTTAATCCAAAATATCTTATTGATGCTTTGAAAGTGATGGAAAGCGAATGGGTTGTTCTTGAATTTTCAACTAACGTTAGTCCATGCATCATGAAGCCGGTCAATCACGGATTCTATACTTATCTTGTACTGCCAGTCAGAATGGCATAAAGGAGACGCTTATGCAAGTCATGATAAATACAGAATTTATTAAATTGGATCAGCTTATTAAATTGTCGGGCATGGTTCAGACCGGGGGCTTCGCAAAGCAGATTATTGCCGATGGTATGGTAAAATTAAACGGTGATTATGAGCTTCAACGAGGAAAAAAAATAAGACCCGGAGACGTCGTTGAAATTGAAATCAGAGATGAATCGGACCAGATCGTAGAGACTCATACCATTGAGGTCGTATTTGGCCAGGAGGAATAAATTGTGTACGTTCGAAAGCTAAAGCTCGAAAATTTCAGAAATTATGATGAGCTTGAGCTCGAATTTGATCGATACTTGAATTTAATTATCGGTGATAATGGGCAGGGAAAGACAAATTTGATCGAAGCACTTTTTGTAGGTGGATTTGGCAGATCTTTTAGAACATCCAGAGAAAGAGACATGGTACGATTCAATCTCAATACAGCGTATCTCGGTATTCAATTCCATCAGCATGGAATTGAAAGTCTACTTGAGATGCGCTTTTTAGAGGACAAGAAAAAGTCTTTACGCTATAACGGATCACCCATCCAAAGATTAAGCGAATGGGTCGGCAGATTAAATATTGTCTCGTTCACGCCTGAAGACCTTAAATTGGTCAAAGAGTCTCCCATCGAAAGAAGACGCTTCATCGACCGGGAAATCTCCCAAATGAGCACCAGATATCTTATGGCCTTCGTTCATTACAATAGAGCATTGGATCAAAGGAATGCCTTGCTTAGAGCAAAATCGACTCAGTGGCCTCTTTATGAAATATGGGAAGAAAAAATGGCCCAATACGGCGCTCAAGTGATCCTGAAGAGACTTGAATTTATAAGCAAGCTTGACAGGATCAGTCAGCAAATCCATTTTCAAATGACGAACGGAAAAGAAAAATTTAGTGTAGAATATTTGTCTTTTATCACAAATGAAATTGGCCAGGATTATGATACAATAGTGTCAGCGATTACTAACAAACTGGAAGAATATAGGGAAAAAGATATAGAAAGAGGCTTTACTTGGTATGGGCCTCATCGTGATGACCTAAAACTGACTATAAATGGGCATGATGCCAGAGTATTTGGTTCACAAGGGCAACAAAGAACCGCTGCATTATCTCTTAAGTTGTCAGAAATTGAAATCATTTTTGAGGAAACCGGTGAATATCCAGTATTGATTTTGGATGATGTCATGTCAGAACTGGATCAGCACCGTCAAAATCTTTTGATAAAAACTTTTGAAAATGTACAGACTTTTATAACGACGACAGAGCTTGGTACCATCAAAAATGATCACCTCTCAAGAGGCAAGATATTGAAAGTTGTTGATGGTACTGTTATTGAATTTGAAACATCAGGAGGTAACTGAATTGATAACGCCAGTCCAGAATGAATACAATGCGGAACAGATCCAGGTCCTGGAGGGGTTGGAGCCAGTTCGGAAACGGCCTGGCATGTATATTGGAACTACGAGTCTTAGAGGGCTTCACCATCTGGTGTATGAAATAGTTGACAACAGTATTGATGAAGCATTGGCAGGATATTGCACTCAGATTGATATAGTTATTGGCAAGGATAATACGATCATGGTATCTGACAATGGTCGTGGCATGCCTGTTGATATGCACAGCAAGTCAAATAAACCTGCTGTAGAGGTCATCCATACAGTATTGCACGCCGGTGGTAAGTTCGGTGGTGGGGGATACAAAGTATCAGGTGGTCTTCATGGTGTTGGTGCTTCTGTTGTCAATGCGCTTTCAGAATGGATGATCGTTGAGGTTAAAAGAAATGGAAAGATCTATAAAATTGAATTTTCAAGAGGTAAAACTACTTCTGAATTAAGTATCATAGGCGAAACTGATGAAAATGGTTCAAAAACAACATTTAAGCCAGATGCGCAAATTTTTGACGAAACAGTTTTTGATTTTCAGACACTGGAATATAGACTTAGGGAGATGGCTTTCCTAAATAAGGGAATAAGAATTTCTCTGACTGACGAACGCATTGAAACCGCGAAAAAATCAATTTTCTATTACGAAGGCGGAATCAAGGAATTTGTCACTTATCTTAACAAAAACAGAACATCCATCCATGACAATGTCATTTACAGAGAAACTCAAGTGGAAGGAAATACAGTTGAGATCGCTGTCCAATACACAGATGGCTATACTGAAAATATTTATACTTTTGCGAATAATATAAATACCCATGAAGGCGGCACTCATTTGAGCGGCTTTAAAAGCGCGCTTACTAAATCTATAAATGATTACGCAAGAAAAAAAGGCTTTTTGAAAGAAAAAGAAGAAAATTTAACAGGCGAAGATATTCGAGAGGGTATTACAGGGATCATTTCTGTTAAATTGCCGGAGCCACAATTTGAAGGTCAGACAAAGACTAAACTCGGAAATAATGATATTCGTGGCGTTGTCGAATCTGTTGCCTCAGATATGTTCAGTGAATTTCTTGAGGAAAATCCCAACGAAGGAAAGATAATCTGCGAAAAGTGTATTCGCGCTTCAAAAGCAAGAGAAGCTGCACGTAAAGCTCGTGAACTCACCAGAAGAAAAGGTCTTCTTGATGGCATGACATTGCCCGGGAAATTAGCTGATTGTTCTGAACGGGATCCTTCTAAAACAGAAGTTTATATTGTCGAAGGAGATTCCGCGGGTGGCAGTGCAAAACAGGGAAGAGACAGAGCGACTCAAGCGATTTTGCCGCTGCGTGGAAAGATTCTCAATGTTGAAAAGGCAAACTTTTCAAGAATATTTAATTCAGCAGAAATAAGAGCTATGATTACAGCTTTTGGATGTGGTATTGGTGATGAGTTTGATGTCGAAAAACTCAGATATCATAAGATTATGATCATGACCGACGCGGATGTTGATGGCGCACACATCAGGACACTTCTGCTCACCTTCTTTTTCAGGTATATGAGACCACTGATTGAAGAGGGGTATATTTACATTGCCCAGCCGCCGCTCTATAAAATAAGCAAAGGCAAATCCATTCAGTACGCTTACTCAGATCAAGAGCTTCAAAAGATCCTTGAAGACAGCGGAAGAAATGTTGATATCCAAAGATACAAAGGTTTGGGTGAGATGAATCCAGAGCAACTTTGGGAAACAACCATGGATCCGGAAAATAGAATTATTCTTAGAGTGGGTATTGATGATGCCGTAGAGGCAGATATGATTTTTTCAACCCTCATGGGAGAAAAGGTAGATCCTAGGAGAGAATTTATTGAGGAAAATGCCAGATATGTTACAAATCTGGATGTCTAAATAATAGTGATTAGGTATTGGACTAAATAATGCAGAAGTAATTTCGGGAGCAATCCCGAAGAGAGGTGTGCTCAAGTGGAGAATGAGATACAAAGAGTAGTAAATATGGATATCAGCAAAGAAATGAAAAAATCGTACATTGACTATGCCATGAGTGTTATAGTCAGTCGAGCATTGCCTGATGTCAGAGATGGATTGAAGCCGGTTCACAGACGAATATTATTTGATATGCACGAGTTGAGTTTCGGTCCGGATAAACCTTATAGAAAATCCGCAAGAATCGTTGGTGACGTTCTGGGTAAATTTCACCCTCATGGCGACTCCTCTGTTTATAATGCAATGGTGCGAATGGCTCAAGAGTTTTCCATCCGTTATCAGCTGATTGATGGACATGGAAACTTTGGATCTATTGATGGCGATTCTGCGGCGGCAATGCGTTACACAGAAGCACGTATGTCGAAAATTGCCACTGAATTATTGAAAGATATTGACAAGGAAACGATCGATTACAGGCCCAATTTTGATGAAACACTCCAAGAACCCGTTGTTCTTCCTTCGAGATTTCCAAACCTGTTGGTCAATGGTTCAAACGGTATTGCGGTTGGTATGGCGACGGCAATACCTCCTCATAATTTAACCGAAATTATTGATGCAACCCTTGCAATGATTGATGACCAGGACATTGATATCGAAGATTTGATTGACTTGGTACATGGTCCGGACTTTCCTACCGGTGCTCAAATTATGGGATCAGAGGGCATAAAAAGAGGGTACAGAACCGGCAGAGGAAAAGTCATTGTCCGAGCAAAAGCTAGTATTGAAGAAATTAGGAAAGACAAGACAGCAATATTGATTTCGGAAATTCCTTATCAAGTCAATAAGTCCAAAATGCTGGAAGATATCGCGGGACTAGTCAGAGATAAGAAAATTGATGGGATCACAGATTTGAGGGACGAGAGTAACAGAGAAGGGATCAGAGTTGTTGTTGAGCTTCGCCGCGACGCGAATGCCAATGTTGTTCTGAACCAGTTGTACAAGCATACTCAGTTGCAATCGACCTTTGGCATAAATATGATTGCATTGGTAGAGGGCGAACCTAAACTATTGAATTTGAAGCAAGTCCTGCATTATTACATTCTTCACCAAAAAGACGTTGAAACGAGACGTGTTCAATTTGATTTAAGAAAGGCTGAAGAGAGGGCACATGTTCTCGAAGGTCTTATGATTGCGTTGAATAATATTGACGACATGATCGAATTGATAAAGGCAGCGCCGAATCCACCGCAAGCTAAAATTAGTTTAATTGAAAAATATGAGTTGAGTGAAATTCAAGCCCAAGCTATTTTGGACATGAGACTTCAACGTTTGACCGGACTTGAGCGCGACAAAATTGAAAATGAGTACAATGAAATTTTAGGTTTGATAAAATCACTGAAAGCGATTTTAGCAGATGAAGCGTTGCTATTCGATATCATCCGAACTGACCTGGTCAGAATCAAAGAAAAATATGGTGATCCAAGAAGAACTGAAATCACCATTAATTATGACGAAATTGATATTGAGGATATGATTGAAGACGAGGATGTAGTCATTACGTTGACACATAGCAATTACATCAAGAGAACCCCGGTTGACACCTATGCGGCACAAAAACGTGGCGGTAGAGGAAAAACAGGTGTTACAACAAAAGAAGAAGATTTTGTAGAAAATATTTATACCACTAGAACGCATGATTATCTTTTGTTCTTTACAAACTTTGGAAAAGTTTACCGCTTAAAAGCTTATCAGATCCCAGAGAGTGGTCGTGTGGCAAGAGGTACTGCCGTTGTCAATCTAATTCAGTTGGATCCTGAAGAGTCTGTAACAGCGGTTATTCCAATTAAGTCATTTGAGTCAGGCTTCTTGATGCTCATGACAAAGAAGGGCATAGTCAAAAGGACAGCTTTAAATAAATTTGACAGCTCAAGAAGAAATGGTTTAATTGCAATTCATTTAAATTCAGATGATGAGTTAATCAGCGTTCGTGAAACGTCTGGCTCAGATGAAGCTATAGTCATCACCAGTCATGGTATGTCCGTGAGGTTTAATGAGAATGACGTTCGTGAAATGGGACGCGTCGCTGCGGGCGTCAGAGGCATACGACTCAGTGACAACGATGAAGTGGTGTGCATGGAAATCCTTAGATCAGACAGCAAGCTCTTGATCGTCAGCGAGAACGGCTACGGAAAGAGAACCGAGCTTGATGAATACAGAATCCAAACCAGAGGCGGCAAAGGTATTAAGACTTACAACATGAATTCGAAAACAGGAAAAGTTGTAAGTGCCAGAGTGGTCAAAGATGATGAAGAAATTATGTTGATCAACAGTCAGGGTGTTTTGATCAGATTACGTGTAGATGAAATTTCTGTGCTTGGAAGGTCAACAAGTGGAGTCCGTCTCATGCGGACAGACGAGACTTGCTGTGTCGTTTCAACTGCCAGGATTATGGATAAGCCTGCAGAAGAAGAAGAAGAGTAAATAAGAAAAATTGAAAATTGTTTTATTTTCAAATAATGGGATATTAATTAAGCAACAGCCCCCTTATATTGATTCATTTACGGAGTCGCTTTCTGCGGCTCTTTTTTTTGGCTAATAACAAAGGCACACCACTTGATAACTCATATTCCGCCTAACTAAAATTTCCAAATAAAATATTTTCTGTTTCCAAT